>NZ_JALNUR010000001.1 GCF_026540895.1 Sphingomonas sp. GM_Shp_1
CTCGGCATCGGGTGTTTCGGTCGTGACGGTGATGACGGTGGGGGGCGGGGTAGTGGTGGTCGTGGTCCGGCGCGTGACGATCCGGCGAGCGGCGCGGGGCGGCGGCGGGCGGTGGACGATCCGCTTCTTCTTAACCTTGGTCTGCTTGACGAGCGGCGGGCGCTGGGGATGGTCCACCATGTGGACGGCCCCGCCGCCGATCACGGCGCCACCTGCGGCACATGCCGTCAGCTTCGCCAAGGCCATTCGCACTGACATCGTCACATCCTCAAACCAGGCGGAGGCTCAAACCCGTCGGGGACGGCGTCGCCGCCCAAGCCGCCCGCACGGCCGCCCCACATGGCCGCCATGTGTTCGCCTCTGTCATTATAGTGACCAAGAAATCCCTAAGGTCCAACCCCGTTCTTCGAAACCGCGTTCAGCTTTGGGATTCGTGCCGGCGGGATCGATTCCGGTTCGAACCGCTCATGCCGTTCGTCACGTGACGATTCGAGGATCGGGTGTGGAAATAGGCCATCTCACTCGGCTTTCGTCCATTTCCCGTTCACCTCGCAATATTATTATAGAAAGAGTGATTACGATGAAATGCCGGTCGCTTGCGGCGGACGGTGGCACCGACTATAGGCGCTCTCGACCATTAGGGGGCGGCCCCGAGGACACGGTGCGGAGCGTCGCACCGACGGGCCCTTTGGGAGAGTGGTATGGCGACGGTGTTTAATCGCGTGACGGACTCCACCGGGCCGGATGTGGCCAACGATATCGATGAGAATTATCGTCCCAGCGCGGACGAGCCTTTCATGAGCCTGAAGCAGCAGGCCTATTTCCGGCGCAAATTGCTGGATTGGAAGGAATCGATCCAGCGGGAGGCGCAGGGCACCCTGTCGCAGCTTCAGATCGACTCGCTGCGCGAACCCGATCTGACCGATCGCGCGTCGAGCGAGACGGACTGGTCGATCGAACTTCGCACCCGCGATCGCCAGCGCAAGCTGATCTCGAAGATCGACGCCGCGCTGCGTCGGCTGGACGAGGGCGAGTATGGCTATTGCGAGGTGACCGGCGAGCCGATCAGCCTGGGTCGGCTGGAAGCCCGGCCCATCGCGACCATGACGGTCGAGGCGCAGGAACGTCACGAGCGGAACGAAAAGGTCTCCCGCGACGACTGACGCGCCGTCCCCCGCCGTTTTTTGCCCGGACATCCGGGCGTTGGCCGGTGGGGCGCGTCGGCGTGGCGCAAACGACTTGCCCCATTCGGCGACAATCTGTTGGGCTCATCCTACATTAAGGAATTGGCAAGACCGTCGCGGGTAACGCATGGTCGGGCTAGCAAAAACGGGCACCGACGGATTTCGATATGGACGCGATGAACCGCGAACCCGGCAACGGGACTCAGATGGTGGAAGACGACGATTCGGACCGGGCCGATCGCACCGGTCGGCGCGACAGTCTTTTGCTGATGGCGCAGATGACCCTGGCGGGCGACGCCGCGCCGCGCGAAGTGCGGGTCCGCAACATCTCCGAGGGCGGATTGATGGCCGAACTGCCCCTTGCGGTGGAGATCGGCGCGCCGATCACCTTCGATCTGCGGGGCATTGGCCCGGTCGCGGGTCGGGTCGCATGGAGCACCCAGGGACGGGTCGGTGTTGCCTTCGACCGGCCGATCGATCCCAAGCTGGTCCGCAAGCCGGTCGGCGGCGGCACCACCACGCCGGATTACGCCAAGCCCGCAACGGGGTTGCGCACCCGCCCATTCAGCTACTGAGGGCTATCCGAAATTTTTTTGGGGGATGACCATCGCTTTGGTGGTCGTCTCTCATCGATGGAGGGGCGGGGCAGGGGCCCTTTCGACCCGATCATCTTGGCCCTGAAAGCGGGGCCAAAGGCCGCGGCGGGTCCGACGACCCGCGCGGCCAGCCAAGGCTATAGGCCTTGCATCTCTTCCTTCAGCTTCAGCTTCTGCTTCTTGAGATCCGCCAGAATCCGAGTGTCCGGCACGGGACGCTGCGACTCGGCGCTGATTCGCCGATCGAGCGTGGCGTGCTTGGTCTCCAGGGCCGTTTGATGCGCCGTATACATAGGGCTTCAACTCCTGTCCTTGCTGTGGGGAAGGAAGTAAATCACCAAATCGGCCATCTGTCCCCCCTCTTTTTAACAGAATCGACCGACCGAGCGATTTGGACGGATGACATGTTGCCACCCTATGCCCCTCTCTTCCGTCTCCCCTCATGGAGGGGAGAGGGTTGCGCAGACTTAGGCTTTGCGCAGCAAAGGCTTAGTCGGAGCTGGGTGAGGGGTGTGCGCTCGAAGAGCGCGCGAGCCTGCGGCTCGCTCGACCCCTCACCCAAGCTGCGCTAGCCAGCAGGCTGGCAAGCTCCGCTAACCCTCTCCCCTGTCCAGGGGAGAGGGAAGAAGGAATGGCAAGAATGTCGATGGGCCCTGGCCATGGGGCGGCAGGCGGGCCGGGGTTCGGCTCCACAATGGGCCGCCCATAACGGCCATTGCCGTTTACCGGACCGGACCCTAGAGGGGCGGACGGACGCCGGAGTTTCCGGGCGTCGGCTCATCGGGAACCCGTCGGAGGGGAGCAGGATGGACGTCACGCTGGCGCGCGCGCGGATCGACATGTTGCGTGTGGAGCATCGCGATCTCGACGATGCCATTTCGGCGCTGTTGATGGCGCCGACCCCCGATCAGTTGCAGATCGCCCGGCTGAAGAAGCGCAAGCTGCGGTTGCGCGATGAACTGGCGGAACTGGAGGATCGGCTGATCCCCGACATCATCGCCTGACCGCGCCGTATTGGAGCATCTTATAGGACACCGCCACTTGTCAGGGGCTGGGCTCCGTGCGAGCGTCCGCTGATGCTGCGTTTTACTTTCGACAGCCATTTCCAGAGGCGGCTGATCGACAGCCTTTACGCCGAGGCGATGATCCTGGCCGAGGCGTCGCGCGGCTATTTCGACGGGATAGGGCGGGAGGAGCGTGACGCGCTGGGGCCGGTCCAACGCGTGAGTTTCTCGTGTGAGTCGGTGAAGGTAACGACACGGCTGATGCATGTCCTCACCTGGCTGTTGACCCAGCGCGCGGTCGATGCGGGCGAACTCCACTGGACCGAGGCGAGGCTGCCGGCGCGGCGACTGGCGCGTTCGCCCGAGTCGGATATGCGGCAGGTCGGCCAGCTTCCTTCGCGGGCGCTCAGGCTGACCCAGGCCAGTATCGACCTGCACGGCCGGGTCGAACGGCTCGACGTGATGGCCGACAGCGCGCTGCGGACGATGAGCCCGGTTCGCCTGCTTCAGGCCCGGTTGAGCCGGGCCTTCTAACCCAGCAGCCGCGCGCGCGCCGCCGTATATTGGCGGGCAAGCGTTGCCACGCGCTCGGCGGCGGGTTCGATCCCGTCGATCGCGCCGATCCCCTGGCCAGCACCCCAGATATCGCGCCAGGCCTTCGCCGCCTGCCCGCCGCCGAAGTTCATCGCCGCCGCATCCCCTTCGGGCAGATGGTCGGGATCGAGACCCGCCGCCAGGATCGAGGCGCGCAGGTAATTGCCATGCACGCCGGTGAACAGGCTGGAATAGACGATGTCGCTGGCCCGGCCATCGACCACCGCCTGCTTGTAGGCCGCCGCCGCATTCGCCTCGACGGTCGCGATGAAGGGCGAGCCGATATAGGCCAGGTCGGCGCCCATCGCCTGCGCGGCCAGGATCGCATCCCCCGTCGCGATGGATCCCGCCAGCGCCAGCGGACCGTCGAACCATTGACGGATTTCCTGCACCAGCGCGAAGGGAGAAAGCCGTCCGGCATGACCGCCCGCACCCGTCGCCACCGCGATCAGGCCGTCCGCGCCCTTCTCCACCGCCTTGCGCGCGAAGCGGTCGTCGATCACGTCGTGCAGGGTGATGCCGCCCCAGGCGTGAACCCCCGCATTCACATCCTCGCGCGCGCCCAGCGAGGTGATGACGATCGGCACCTTCCACTTGGCACAGACCGCCAGATCGGCCTCCAGCCGGTCGTTGGAACGGTGGACGATCTGGTTGACCGCGAAGGGCGCGGCGGGGCGGTCGGGATGCGCCCGGTCGTGCCCGGCCAGTTCCTCGGTGATCCGGTGCAGCCACTCGTCCAGCAGGCTGACGGGCCGGGCGTTCAGCGCCGGAAAAGAGCCGACGATCCCCGCCTTGCACTGGGCGATGACGAGATCGGGATTGGAAATGATGAACAGCGGCGACCCGATGACAGGGAGGGCCAGGCGACTCAGGGCAGGGGGCAGGCTCATGCCTTGACGATAACGTAAACGTTAACCCTGTCCAGCGTTCGCCGATGTGACAAAGTGACATCAGCGTCATTTGCTTTGGCGTGGCGAGCGCGTAGAGATCGGGCCATCCTGAAATGAGAGGCCCAGATCGCCATGAAGTCCGCTTTTTCGGTCCTGCTTGCGTTGACCGTGTCCACCCCGGCGCTCGCGGCGGGCCAGTTGCCCCAGACGGTGGCGCCGGTGCTGTACGACATCACGGTGCGCCCCGATGCGAAGGCGATGACCTTCGCCGGTGAGGAAACGGTCGATGTCGATGTGCGCCAGGCGACCGCGACCATCGTCCTGAACGCCGCCGACCTGACGATCACCCGCGCGACCTTCGACGGCAAGCCGGTGCCCTTCGCGCTCGACAAGGATGCGCAGACGCTGACCCTGACGCTGCCTCAGGCGGCGAGTGTGGGGCGGCACAAGGTCGGTTTCGCCTGGACCGGCACGATCAACCGCTCGGCCAATGGTCTCTTCGCGATCGACTATAGCAATGCCGATGGCAGCCCGTCGCGGATGCTGGCGACCCAGTTCGAGGCGCCCGATGCCCGCCGCTTCGCGCCGATGTGGGACGAACCCGCCTTCAAGGCCAAGTTCCGCCTGACCGCCACCGCGCCCAAGGGGCAGCGCGCAATCAGCAACATGCCCGCATCCTCGATCACGCCACAGGCCGATGGGACGCAACTGTACCGCTTCAACGAGACGCCCGTCATGTCGAGCTATCTGCTCTATTTCGGATCGGGCGATCTGGACCGAAAGACGGTGAATGCGAACGGCGTCGAGATCGGCGTGGTCAGCCGCAAGGGCGTGGTCGACCAGGGTGATTATTCGCTGGCCTCGGCGTCCAGGCTGCTGGCCTATTACAACGACTATTTCGGCACGCCCTATCCGCTGCCCAAGATGGACATGATCGCGGGGCCGGGTTCCAGCCAGTTCTTCGGCGCGATGGAGAATTGGGGCGCGATCTTCTATTTCGAGAATGAACTGCTCTTCAATCCGCAGGTGATGACCGAGAGCAACCGCCAGCGCATCCATACCGTCGTCGCGCATGAGATGGCGCACCAGTGGTTCGGCGACCTCGTCACCATGCGGTGGTGGGACGATCTGTGGCTGAACGAGGGCTTCGCGTCGTGGATGGAGGGCAAGGCCAGCAACGACCTGAACCCGAGCTGGAAGGCCGCCGCCGCCAATATCGCGGGCGAGCGCGAGTCCGCCATGGGCATCGATGCGACCGCCGCGACCCATCCGATCATCCGCAAGATCGAAACCGTCGACCAGATCGGCGAGGCGTTCGACAGCATCACCTATCTGAAGGGGCAGGCGGTGATCGGGATGATCGAATCGACGCTGGGTGCGGACACGTTCCGCAAGGGCATCCGCGCCTATATGGCGAAATACAAATATCAGAACACCGTGACCGACCAGCTTTGGGAGGAATTGTCCAAGGCGTCGGGGACGAACATCGCGACCATCGCGCATGACTTCACCTTGCAGGGCGGCGTGCCGCTGATCACCCTGTCGGGTTCGCGTTGCGAGGGGGGCAAGACGGTCGCGATGCTGTCGCAGGGCCGCTTCGGCCTGGACGAGGCATCCAAGGCTCCGCAGACCTGGCATGTGCCGATCCGCGTCGCGACGATCGGCGGCGGCGAGACCAGCGCCGTCGTCACCGGTGCGGCCCCCGCACCGGTCAGCGTCGGCGGCTGCGGCACTCTGGTCCTGAACCGGGGCAAGGGCTCCTATACCCGCGTCATGTACGACGATGCGGGCCATGCCGCGATCGTGCGCGACTATGCCAAGCTGTCGCTGGAGGACCGGCTGGGCACGCTGGGCGACGATTATGCGCTGGCGGCGGGCGGCTATCAGGATCTGGGCCGCTGGTTCGACCTGATGGCGCGGGTGCAGCCCGAGGCCGATCCGCTGGAATGGGATGCGGTCACGGGCGAATTGTCGCGTCTGGACGGCCTTTACGAAGGCACGCCGCTCGAAAAGCCGTTGCGCGCGAAGATCGCCGCGATCCTGTCGCCGGTGCTGGCGCGTGTCGGGTTCGAGGCGAAGCCGGATGAGGGCGCACTCGTCTCCAACCTGCGCGAGACGCTGATCGGTCGGCTGGGCACCAGCGGTGACGAGATGGTGGCGGCGCGGGCGCGGGGCTATGTCACCGCGCTGGCCAAGAACCCCAACGCCATTCCCGCCGCGATCCGCCAGCCGATCCTGGCGACCTATGCGACCCGCGCGACGCTCGCCGAATGGGACCGGCTGTACGAACTGGCCAAGGAAGAGCGCAATCCGGTGGTGAAGAACCGCTATGTCTCGCTGCTGGGCTATGCCGAGGACGAGGCTGCGGCGCGTCGGGCGCTGAGCGTGTTGAAGAACGACACCTTCACCCCGCCGCAGCGCGCGGCCCTGCTCCGCTCGATCGCGGGGGCGCATCCCGATATGGCGTTCGACTGGGCGGTCGCGAACAAGGCGCTGGTCGACAGCTTCCTGGAAGAGAGCAACCGTGCGACCTTCATCGTCGGGCTGGGCGCGGGCTCGAACGATCCGGCCATGCCCGGCAAGATCGAAAGCTGGGCCGCCGCCAACCTGCCCGAAGGCTCGCGCGGCGGCGCCAAGCGCTCCATCGCGCAGATCGCGGTGCGCAAGGCGGTTGCCGAACGGCTGAAGCCTGCCGTGGAGGCCTGGCTGGCGCGCTGATCGTCCCTCCACCACCCGGCGTTGCCGGGTGGTCCCCCTCCCCAGGCAAAGCTTGGGGAGGATTTGGACAACCTCATTCCTCTCCAAGCTTTGCTTGGGAAGGGGGACCATTGCGCCAGCAATGGTGGAGGTGCCAGGCCCCTCATGCTCGAACCCCTTGCCTTGCCTTCAAAAACGCGGAACGATGACGGCTCCGTCATTCAATCGTGAGCGCTTCGTGATCCGCAACAGCCTTGTCCTGCTCCTCGCCGCCACCGCCCTGACCGCGCCGCTCGCCGCGCAGGAGGAAGGGGAGAAAAAGGCCCCGCACCACGAAGCTGCCAAGGCTGAGGCGGAAGCCGCCTGGGCCCGCGCGCCGCTCGACGAGACGGAGGTACGGCGCAAGGACAGCGTGACGATCAACGGGCGCAGCTATCCCTATGTTGCCTCGGCGGGCACGCTGACCGTCCGCGATATCGAGGGCAAGCCGACCGCCTCGATGTTCTACACCGCCTATACGCTGGACGGCGTGAAGCCCGGCACCAAGCGGCCGGTGACGTTCCTGTACAATGGCGGGCCGGGCTCGCCCTCTTTCTGGCTGCGCATGGGCTCGTTCGCGCCGATCCGCATCCGCACGACCAGCCCGGAATTCGTGCGGCCCGCGCCCTATGATGTGGGGCCCAACCCGGACTCGCTGCTCGACAAGACCGACCTGGTGTTCCTCGACGCGATCGGTACCGGCTATTCGCGACCGCTAGGCGATATGAAGCCCGCGCAATTCTATGGCGTGGACGAGGATGTCGACGTGTTCGCGGGCGCGATCCAGCGTTACGTGACCAAATATGGTCGCTGGATGAGCCCCAAATTCCTGCTCGGCGAAAGCTATGGCACGCTGCGCTCCGGCGCCTTGGCGTACCAGTTGCAGGAAAAGGGCATGGCGCTGAACGGCGTCATCCTGCTCAGCTCGATCATGAATTACGGCTATCGCCAGCCAGGGCTGGATCAGGTCTATCTCAATTACCTGCCCAGCTATGCGGCGACCGCCTGGTATCACAACCGCCTGGCCGACCGCCCCGCCGATGTCGCGACGGTGGTGGCGCAGGCCCGCGCTTTCGCGGTCGGGCCATACATGTCGGCGCTGGCCAAGGGGCAGAGCATCTCGCCCGAGGAGCGCGACCAGATCGCCGAGCAGATGAGCCGGCTGATCGGCATCTCGCCCGAGTTCATCAAGCGCGCGAACCTGCGCATCGACCTGCCGCGCTTTCAGAAGGAATTGTTGCGCGGGTCGGCCCGGACGGTGGGGCGGTTCGATTCGCGCTATCTGGGGATCGACACCGACGCGGCGGGCGAGCGGCCGGAGACGGACGCCTCTTCGGACGCGATTTCAGGAGCTTATATCGCGTCCTTCCAAGACTATCTGCAATCGACGCTCGGCTACAAGACCGAGCTGCCGTACCGCCTGTCGGCGCGCGATGCGGCGGGCTGGACCTGGAACTGGAAGCACAAGTCGCCGGATGGGGGGCAGAACAATCCCAACACCGCGATCGACCTGGCCGCCGCGATGCGGGCGAACCCGTATCTGAAAGTGCTGTCGATGAACGGCTATTACGACATGGCGACGCCGTTCTTCGGCACCGAGAACGATCTGGGGCATATGATGCTGGAGCCCGCGCAACAGGCGAATTTGCGGTTCACCTACTATCCGGCGGGGCACATGACCTACCTGAACCCGGATGCGCTGCGGAGCATGAAGGCCGACCTGGCCGGTTGGTATGACGAGGCGGTGAGCGATGCGAAGTCGTCCACCCCGCCGGTGCCGCCTTCGGGGCAGGGGGCCACGCCCTCAGGCCGAAGCGCGGCAAACTGAACGGCAGAGGGGGCGGTAACGGTCGTACCGTTGCCGCCCAGCGGACGGGGTACGAGCAGCATCGCTCATCAAGATATAAGTATTTGAAAGATGCTGGAAAATGGTGGACGCACTTGGGCTCGAACCAAGGACCCGCTGATTAAGAGTCAGCTGCTCTACCAACTGAGCTATGCGTCCATCGCCGATTTTCGGCTAGGCGGGGAGGGTGTCCCCGGCTGGTCGGGCGCTGTTAGCGGAGCGAGTCCGACCTGCCAAGGGGTTTTTTGACATTTTTACGGCTGCCGGGACCGGCCCTCAGATCGCGGCGGATTCAGGCTCAATAGCCGACGGTGAAGCGCTGGCGGATGTGGCGGGGCTGCTCGATCTCGTCGGCGAGCGCGATGGCGTAATCCTCGAACGAGATGCTGCTGCCATTCTCGTTCGACAGAAGCTGGTCGGTGCCGAGCCGGAACTGGCCGGTCCGCTCGCCGGGGACGAACATCGCCGAGGGCGAGAGGAAGGTCCATTCCAGATCGTCCGCCCCGCGCAGCAGGTCGAGGAAGGTTGCGCCCGCGCTCGCTTCGGCCTTGTATGCTTCAGGGAAGTTGGGCTGGTCGATCAGGCGCTGGCCGGGCGCGACCTCCAGGCTGCCTGCGCCGCCGACGACCAGATAGCGCTTCACGCCGGAGGCGCGGACGGTGTCGATCAGGCTTTGCGCGTCGGTGACGAGGAAATGGACAGAACTGATCACCGCGTCATGCCCGCGCAGCGTCTCGGCCAGCGCGGCGGTGTCGCTCAGATCGCCCGCGACCGCGGTCACGCCGGGCAGGGTCGCGATCCGCTCGGGCGCGCGGGCGATGGCGGTCACCTGATGGCCGCGATCCGACAACTCCTTCAGGATGCGCGAGCCCGCATTGCCCGAGGCTCCGATCAGCGCGATCTTCATGGTCTTTCCTTTCGTTGGTCCACTTTGTAGACCATGGAGTTATGCAGAGCAGCACCGCGCCACAAGACGTCCTTTTCGAGGGACCAGGTCACACCTGCCTGACCGGGGAGGGCGGTTGCCCGATCCGCGACGTGCTCGACCGGATCGGGGACCAATGGACCCTGTTGATCCTCGCCGCGCTGGAGCCGGAGACGCTGCGGTTCAACGTGTTGCTGCGCCGGATCGGGGACGTGTCGAAGCAGATGTTGTCGCGAACGCTCCGACGGCTGGAGGAGGACGGGTTCGTGGAGCGGACCGTCTATCCGGACGTGCCGCCGCGAGTGGAATACCGGCTGACGGAACTGGGGCGCTCGTTCCTGGAGCCGATGCGCGGGCTGATTCGCTGGGCGGATGAGCATCAGCCGCAGGTCGAGGCGGCACGGGCGGCGTATCGGGCGCGGGGGTGAGGGGGGCTGCCCCTCCACCACGCCCTTCGGTCGCGGTCCCCCTCCCCATCGGCGATGGGGAGGAATGGATCTTCTAAATCCTCCCCAAGCTATGCTTGGGGAGGGGGACCGCCGGGCGTGAGCCCGGTGGTGGAGGGGCGGAACCGTCAGGCGATATGCACCGCCTTGGTGATCATATGGTTGGCGATGCCTTCCGGTCCGTCCTCCGAGCCATAGCCGCTTTCCTTGACTCCGCCGAACGGCGCATCGCCCCAGCTCAGCCGCACGGTGTTGATGGCGATCATGCCCGCCTCGATCTCGTCGCCGAGCTGGTTCTGGCGGCGGCCATTCTCGGTGAAGCAATAAGCGCCCAGGCCGAAGGGCAGGCGGTTCGCCTCGGCAATGGCGTCCTCGGTCGTGGCGAAGGGGCGGATGAGAGCGATGGGGCCGAACGGCTCTTCATTCATCGCCTTGGCGTCGAGCGACACGTCGGCCAGCACGGTGGGGGCGAAGAAGAAGCCCTCACCGTCTTTGGCCTCGCCGCCGGTGAGCTTGCGCGCGCCGTTGCGCACCGCATCCTCGATCATCGCGCCGATTGCCTCGGGGCGGCGGGGATTGGCCATCGGGCCCATCTGCGTGTCCGAGGACAGGCCGTCACCGATCTTCAGCGCGGCGGCGCGTTCGGCAAATCCCTTGGCAAAGCGCTCATAGATGCCTTCCTGCACATGGAAGCGGGTGGGCGCGACGCAGACCTGGCCCGCATTGCGGAATTTGTGCGTGACGAGCGTGTCGAGCGTCTTGTCGAGGTCGCAATCGTCGAAGACCAGCACGGGGCCATGCCCACCCAGCTCCATGGTCGACTTCATCACCGTATCGGCGGCGAGCTTGAGCAGATGCTTGCCGACCGGCACCGAGCCGGTGAAGCTCAGTTTGCGCGTGACCGGCGAGGCAAGCAGGTGGCGCGATACCGCGTCGGGCACACCGAAGACGAGTTGCGCGACGTCCCCCGGCAACCCCGCATCCTGGAAGCAGCGCAGGATCGCGATGGCGCTGGCGGGGGTTTCCTCGCTGGGCTTCAGGATGACGGAACAACCGGCGGCGATGGCGGGCGACAGCTTGCGCACCGGGTTCATCACGGGGAAGTTCCAGGCGCAGAAGGCCGCGACCGGGCCGACCGGCTGTTGCAGCACCAGCGAGCGGGTGCCCGTGGGGCGCGGCAGGACGCGGCCATAGATGCGGACCGCTTCCCCGGCGTGGAAGTCGAGCAAAGCGGCGGTGGCCGCGACCTCGCCGCGTGCCTCGACGATCGGCTTGCCTTCCTCCAGCGTGGCGAGGCGGGCGAGATCCTCGGCGCGCTCGCGGACCAGGGCGGCGGTGCGATGGAGCACGGCGGCGCGTTCCTGCGGCGCGGTCTTGCGCCACAGCTCGAATCCGCGCGCGGCGGCCTCAAGCGCGCGGTCCATGTCGGCGGTCGTCGCCAGCGGCAGGTCGCCCAGCGGCTGGCCGGTCGCAGGGTTCAGCACGGCTTGCGTCTCACGCCCTTCCAGCCCCAGCCATTCGCCGCCGATATAGAGGCCGGTCTTCACGTCAAAATCGGGGGCGGTCATGCGCGTCCTTTCCAAGACTGTAAGCGTTTGATGCGGGCGGGAGATTGGCCCTGGCGAGCACCGATGCAAGGGTTGGTCGTGCCGAACCGGGCTTCTGTCCGGATCGGGGGAGCAAAAGCAGGGCTTTGTGCGTCCCAAGCTTTCCGGCATTTCCTATCGGGGGGATCGAGATAGGTTGTGCGCCGAAACGAAAAGGGACGGGTCCAGATGCGAGCACCATTTCCGGCCATAATGGCCGCCATGATGATCGGAGTGATCGGCCTGTCCGGCTGTTCGGGCGGGGGCAATGGCGGCAAGGGCTCGGTCGAGCTGCTGAACGTCAGCTATGATCCGACGCGTGAGCTGTACAAGGACGTCAACGCCGCCTTCGCCAAACAGTGGCAGGCCAAGACCGGCCAGACCGTGTCGTTCCGCATGAGCCATGGCGGCTCGGGCAAACAGTCGCGCTCGGTGATCGACGGGCTGTCGGCCGATGTGGTGACGCTGGCGCTCGCCTATGACATCGACGCCATTGCCGAGCGGGCCAAGCTGCTCCCCGCCAATTGGCAGAGCCGTTTGCCGGACAATAGCGCGCCTTACACCTCGACCATCGTGTTCCTGGTGCGCAAGGGCAATCCCAAGGGCATTCGCGACTGGGCCGATCTGGTGAAGCCGGGCGTACAGGTCATCACGCCCAGCCCCAAGACCAGCGGCGGCGCGCGGTGGAATTTCCTGGCGGCCTGGGCCTATGGCAAGAAGGCGGGCGGATCGGACGCGGCGGCACAGAAATATGTCGCCGACCTCTATTCGCATGTGCCGGTGCTCGACTCCGGCGCGCGCGGCGCGACCACGACCTTTGTCGAGCGCGGCCTGGGCGATGTGCTGATCGCCTGGGAGAATGAGGCACTGCTGTCCGAGAAGGAATTGGGCGCAGGCAAGTTCGACATCGTCGCCCCCTCCATCTCGATCCTCGCCGAGCCGCCCGTCGCCGTGGTCGACGCCAATGCCAAGGCGCATGGCACCGAGCAGGTCGCCACCGAATATCTGAAATTCCTCTACACGCCCGAGGGGCAGGAGATTGCCGCGCGCAACTTCTATCGTCCGCGCGATCAGTCGGTACTGGCCAAACATGCCGCGACCTTCCCCAAGCTGGAGATGGTGACGATCCAGGATTTCGGCGGCTGGGCGGCGGCGCAGAAGCGGTTCTTCGCGGACGGCGGCGTGTTCGACGCCATCTATGCCGGCGGCAAGCGGCGCTGATCGCATGAGAGCTGCAAAGCGCCGCTCGGCGCTGCCGGGCTTCGGCCTGACCATGGGCATGACCCTGTTCTGGCTGGGTCTGGTCGTCCTGGTGCCGCTGTCGGCGCTGGTCATCCGGGCGGCGGGCATGGGCTGGGAAGGCTTTGCCGAGGTCGGGCTGTCGCCGCGTGCGCTGGCCGCTTACCGGCTGAGCTTCGGCGCGGCGCTGGCGGCGGCGGCGGTCAATGCGGTGTTCGGGCTGCTGATCGCCTGGATTCTGGTCCGCTATGAATTTCCGGGCAAGAAGCTGATCGACGCGGCGGTCGACTTGCCCTTCGCGCTGCCGACGGCGGTGGCGGGCATCGCGCTGGTCTCGCTCTATTCGGACAATGGCTGGGTCGGGTCGCTGCTGGCGCCGCTGGGGATCAAGGTCGCCTATACGCCGCTGGGCGTGACGATTGCCTTGGTTTTCATCGGTTTGCCGTTCATCGTTCGCTCGGTGCAGCCGGTGCTGGCCGATCTGGGCCGCGACGTGGAAGAGGCGGCGGCCACACTGGGGGCGACGCGCGCGCAGACCTTTCGCCGGGTGATCCTGCCCGCCATCGCGCCCGCTTTGCTGACCGGCTTCGCGCTCGCCTTTGCGCGGGGCGTGGGCGAATATGGTTCGATCATCTTCATCGCGGGCAACATGCCCTTCAAGTCGGAGATCGCGCCGCTGCTGATCATCACCCAACTCGAACAGTTCGACTATGACGGTGCGACCGCCATCGCCTGTGTGATGCTGGTCCTGTCCTTCGCGATGCTGCTCTTCGTCAATCTGCTCCAGGCGTGGCGCGCCAAGCGGGGGACGCGATGAGCGGTTCCAACCCGACCACGATCGAAAGCCCCTGGGCGCGCCGGGCGCTGATCGGCACCGGCTTCCTGTTCCTGGCGTTGTTCCTGTTCCTGCCGCTGGTGATGGTCTTCGCGGGCGCGCTGGCCAAGGGGTGGGAGACCTTCGCGACCGAGCTGTCCGACCCCGATGCGCTGGCGGCGATCCGGTTGACCCTGCTGGTCGCAGCCATTTCGGTGCCGGTGAACGCGGTGTTCGGCGTCGCGGCCTCCTGGGCCATCGCCAAGTTCGACTTTCGCGGTAAAAGCTTGCTCATCTCGCTGATCGACCTGCCCTTTTCGGTGTCGCCGGTGGTGTCGGGCCTGATCTTCGTGCTGCTGTTCGGGGCGCAGGGCTGGCTGGGGCCGTGGCTGACCGAGCATGGCGTGCGGATCATCTTCGCGGTGCCGGGCATCGTGCTGGCGACCGTGTTCGTGACCTTCCCCTTCGTTGCGCGCGAGCTGATCCCGCTGATGGCCGAGCAGGGCCGCGACGACGAGGAAGCGGCCCGGTCGCTGGGGGCGAGCGGATGGCAGACCTTCTGGCATGTGACGCTACCCAATATCCGCTGGGGGCTGCTCTACGGTGTGCTGCTATGCAATGCCCGCGCGATGGGGGAGTTTGGCGCGGTGTCGGTCGTGTCGGGGCATATCCGGGGGCTGACCAACACCATGCCGTTGCATGTCGAGATATTGTACAATGAATATGACTTTGTCGGCGCGTTCGCGGTGGCGTCTCTGCTCGCCTCGCTCGCGCTGGTGACCTTGGGAGTGAAGACCGTGCTGGAATGGCGTTTTGGCATCCACCGGGCGGGAGCCGCGCATTGAGCATCGTTGTCGAGAATATCTCCCGCCGTTTCGGGGGTTTCACCGCGCTGGACCGTGTGTCGCTGGAGACGAAGCCGGGCGAGTTCCTGGCGCTGCTGGGGCCATCCGGCTCGGGCAAGACCACGCTGTTGCGGACCATCGCGGGGCTGGACTTTGCGGACGAGGGGCATGTGCTGTTCGACGGGCAGGACATGACCGGCACCCCCGCGGCCGAGCGGCGGATCGGCTTCGTCTTTCAGAATTACGCGCTGTTCCGCCATATGACGGTGGCGCAGAACATCGCCTTCGGCCTGACGGTCCGCAAGCGCCGCGACCGGCCGTCCAAGGCTGCCATCGCGGCCAAGGTCGCCGAACTGCTGGAGCTGATCCAGCTGCCGCAACTGGGCGACCGCTACCCGGCGCAACTGTCGGGTGGTCAGCGCCAGCGGGTCGCGCTGGCCCGTGCGCTCGCCATCGAGCCGCGTCTGCTCCTCCTCGACGAGCCGTTCGGCGCGCTCGACGCGCAGGTGCGCAAGGATTTGCGCGGCTGGCTGCGGCGGATTCATGACGAGACGGGGCTGACCTCGATCTTCGTGACGCACGACCAGGAAGAGGCGCTGGAGATCGCCGACCGCATCGTGGTGATGCGCGGCGGCGTGATCGAGCAGGTGGGCACCCCGCACGAGGTGCAGAGCGCGCCCGCGACCGCCTTCGTCTCCTCCTTCATCGGCGAGACGAACCGTCTGCCCGTCATGCGTCGCGACGGCGCGGCGGTGGTGGGCGAGGGGCTGGCGGTCCTGCCCGATGAGGCGCGCGGGCATGGGGTGGGCGAGCTTCATATCCGCCCGCACGATGTCGAACTGGCCGAAAGGGGGGACAAGGACGCCCTGGCGGTCACCGTCATCACCGCTCGTCCCATCGGCCGTTCGTGCCGAATCACCGCGCAGGTCGCCGGGGTGGCCGAGACGCTGACCTTCGATCTGCCGGTCGCGGTCGAGGCGGCGGCCGGAGACCGTCTGGCCGTCCGTCCCCTCCGCTATCGGATATTTTGAGCTGCTTTTGTGTTTGCCGATTTCTGACAATTCGCACGGACGCCCGCTTCGCTATTTGCCAGCGGCGGATCGTCCGGGCATGACGCGGCGGTAATCGGGAGATCGGCGTGAAGGTCGGACAGGAATGCTGGCGGATCGAACAGGCCGACCGGATGGCGGTCATCATCGACGCGGAGAAATATTTCCGCATGGCCCGCCGCGCGATGTTGAACGCCCGGCGGCAGATTTTGCTGATCGGCTGGGACTTCGACGCGCGGATCATGTTGGATCACGACGAAGCGCCCGGCGAGACGGTGGGCGACTTCATCTATTCGCTGGTCCAGCGCCAGCCGGAGCTTGAGATATATCTGCTCCGCTGGGACACGGGGGCGATCAAGTCGCTGTTCCGGGGGCGGACCTTCTTCACGGTGATGAAGTGGATGGCGCACAAGCGTATCCATACCAAGATGGACGGCCATCATCCCATCGCCGCCTCGCATCATCAAAAGATCGTCATCATCGACGACCAGCTGGCCTTTTGCGGCGGGATCGACATGACCAGCGACCGCTGGGACACGCGCGAACATCGCGACAACGACCCCGGCCGCAAGCGTCCCGGCGGTCAGCCCTACAAGCCCTGGCACGACGCGATCAGCGCGGTCGAGGGGCCCGTGACCCATGCGCTGGGCGAATTGTTCCGCGAGCGCTGGCATCTGGCGGGCGGCAAGCGCATGGCCCCGGCGGTGCCGGGTGCGAGTTGCTGGCCAGAGGGACTGGAGCCCGACTTCATCGACCAGCCGGTCGCGATCGCGCGCACCATGCCCGAGATGGACGACCAAGCCCCGGTGCATGAGAATGAGGCGCTGTTCCTGGCGCAGATCGCGCGGGCCGAACGCTATGTCTATATCGAGAGCCAGTATTTCGCCTCCCGCCGCGTGGCGGAGGCGATCGCCAGGCGGCTGGACGAGGTGGACGGCCCCGAATTCGTCATCATCAACCCGCTGACCGCGCAAGGCTGGCTGGAGCCGATCGCGATGGACACGGCGCGCGCCCGTTTGATCGAGGCGCTGCGGCGGCGGGACCGGCATGGACGGTTGCGGCTTTATCACCCGTTCACGGCGGGGGGTGAGGCGATCTATTGCCACGCCAAGATCCTGATCGCCGACGACCGGGTGTTCCGGCTGGGGTCGTCCAACCTCAACAACCGCTCGATGCGGCTGGACACCGAATGCGACCTGGCGCTGGCGGTCGAACCCGACAGCGCGGCGGGGCGGCGGATCAGCGTGATCCGAGACGACCTGCTCGCTGAGCATCTGGGTGTGGCCCCCGGTGACGTGGCGGAGGCCGTGGCGCGTAACGGCTCACTGGTGAAGGCGGTCGAGCAACTGCGTGGGACCAAGGGGCGGACGCTTCGCCCCTATGAGGCACCCGATCTGTCCAGCGTCGAGGAATGGCTGGCCGATAATGAAGTGCTGGACCCCGAAGGCCCCACCGAGATGTTCGAGTCGCTGACCGCGCGAAAGGGCCTGTTCCGGCGGTTGCGGCGGCGCTGATGGGCGAGGTCGTTAATTTCCGTCAGGCGCGCAAAGCTCTGGTCCGCAAGGCGGCCGAACAACAGGCGACCGAAAACCGGGCGCGTTTCGGTCGGACCAAGGCGGAGAAGCAGCGCGATGCCGTGGAGCAGGAGCGGCTGCGAAAGGAACTGGACGGGGCCAAGCGCGAGGATTGAGCCGGTGCCGGATATGCCGGGCAAAGGCACTTCCTTCTCCCCTCCCAGAGGGGGGAAGGAAAGCTCAGCGCGGCGTCGCGAACCAGATGGTATGGGTCGCGCCCTTGCCGTTTTCGCGGGCCCGGACCTTCACCTCATCCACGGCGAAGCCATTGCGCGACAGGCGGCGGGTGAAGACGGGGTCGGGCGCGGCGGACCAGATCGCCAGCACGCCGCCCGGGCGAAGCGCGATGCGCGCCTCGTCCAGCCCACGGGCCGAATAAAGCCCGTCATTGGCCGGGCGGGTCAGCCCGTCGGGGCCGTTGTCCACATCGAGCAGGATCGCGTCATAGGTGCCGCGCCCCGCATAGATGGCATTGCCGACATCGCCCATGGCCAGCGTCACGCGCGGATCGTCCAGGCACCCGGCGGTCAACTCCGCCATCGGTCCTCGCGCCCATTCGATGATGCCGGGGACCAGTTCGGCGACGGTGACCCGCGCATCCTTGCCCAGCCGCGCCAGCACCGCGCGTAGGGTGAAGCCCATGCCATAGCCGCCGATCAGCAGATGCGGCGCATTCCGCCCGTTTAGCCGGTCGCAGGTCATCGTGCCGAGCGCCACTTCCGAGCCGCTCATCCGCGTGCTCATCAGCTCGTTGCGGTCGAGGACGATCATGAAGTCCTTGCCGCGCCGGAACAGGCGTAGCGGCTCGCCGCCGGGCACCTCGGCGACGCCCAGCAGCTCGCGCGGGGTCACTTGCCCTGGCGTGCCTTGCGAGCGGCGTAGCGGGCGTCGCGCGCGGCCTTCAGCTCGGCGGCGGTCGGAACCACCGGCGGGCGTGCGGCGGCGGCAGCGGCCTCTGCGGCGGCGTCCGCCTCGGCCTGGGCCTTGGCACGGGCTTCCTCGCGAGCGGCCTTTTCCTGCTCGATCGCGGCCTTGTGCGCGGCGCGGCGCTCGGCCTCGGCGGCCTCCTTGGCCTCACGCGCGGCGGCGCGGGCGGCGACCACCGCCGGGTCGGGCGCGGCCTTGTTGCGCAACTTTTCGAGCGCCGCCGCCTTGGCATCGCGCGAAGCCGATGCACGATCGGCGAAACCGGGAACCTTATATCCTGCCATCAATCATCTATCCCGTTTGGGGGGCGAAGGGCCCCATAGCACAACGGCCCCGCATCGCTGCGGAGCCGTCGGAAAAACTGGTGGACGCACTTGGGCTCGAACCAAGGACCCGCTGATTAAGAGTCAGCTGCTCTACCAACTGAGCTATGCGTCCGATCGTCACGCTCGTCAGGCCGTCCGGCGGCCCGCCTCGTGATCGGGAGGCGCGCCTTTAGCACCGCCTTCCCGCTTTGCAAATGCTTTTCGGCGAATGGCGCGACTTTTTTCGCGGGTCACCAGCGCGCGGCGCGCCGGTTTTCCCGGTCGATCGCCATCAATATGCCCAGGCACAGCAGCACCGTCATCTGCGAGGATCCGCCATAGCTGACCAGGGGCAGGGGGATGCCGACCACGGGCGCGAGACCCATGACCATCATCAGATTGACCATGACATAGATGAAGATCGTGGTGGACAGCCCCGCCGCCGTCAGCCGGGCGAAGCGCGTCGGGGCGGCCTGCGCCACGTTCAGGCCCCAACGGATGACCATCAGGAACGCGAAGATCAACAGGCACCCGCCGATCAGTCCCCATTCCTCCGCCATGGTCGCGAAGACGAAATCGGTATGACCTTCGGGTAGATAGTCGAGATGGCTCTGCGTGCCGTTGAGGAAGCCCTTGCCCCATATGCCGCCCGATCCGATCGCGATCTTGGACTGGCTGATATGATAGCCGGTGCCCAGCGGATCGCTTTCGGGGTCGAGGAAGATCAGCACCCGGTTGCGCTGATAATCGTGCAGCACGAAATTGACCGCCAGGGGGGCCGCCACCGCCAACGCCATCGCCCCGCCGATGAAAAGGCGCAGAGGCACCCCCGCCAGGAACATGACCGTCGCCCCGCCCGCGCAGATCATCAGCGCGGTGCCCAGGTCCGGCTGCTTCATCACCAGCGCGGCGGGCACGCCGATCATCGCGGCGACCGGCCATATCCCCGACAAGCGCCGCGTCTCGGCCGGCGGCATGAGCTCGTAGAAGCGTGCCGCGCCCAGCACAATGAACAGCTTCATCAACTCGGACGGCTGGAGGCGGATGAAGCCGACATCCAGCCATCGCTGGCTGCCCCCGCGCACCGCACCGAGCAGTTCGACGAGCACGAGCAGGACGACGAGGATCAGATAGCCCGGCATGGCGATCCGTCGCCACAGATCGAGCGGCAGGCGCGACAGGACCAGCGATCCCGCCAGCAGCACGAAGAAGCGCACCCCCTGCGGCTTGGCCCAGGGGGTCAGCGATCCGCCCGCCGCCGAATAGAGCACGACCAGCCCGAAACAGCCGATCGCCATGACCAGCAGGATCACCCGCCAGGGCAGTTGCGCGATGGGTTCGGGAATGATGCGGGGACCGCTCATGGATTGGGGTCCGCTATATCGTCGCCGGGGTCGGTCTCGCGCGTCGCCATCGCTTCGGCCTGCGCGTCGGACACGTTGGTCGCCGCCTCGACCGCGGGGGCGTCGGTGGCGGCGCCCGCATCGGTCTTGGTCGCGGCGGAGGCGGGCTTGGGCGAATGGGCGGCGCGATAGGCGGCTTCGTCGGCGCGCATCCGGGTGGCGATGTCGCCGCCCCAGGTGGGCTCGTCTTGTGCCAGCGAAGCGAGCGCCCGGTCCCGGTCGAACAGATAGGTCATGATGTCGCGCCCGATCAGCGGCGCGTCGAGATTGCGCACGGTATGGCCGTTATGTTCGAGGACGACGGAGATGGCATAGCGCGGATTGTCGGCGGGCGCGAAGCCGACGAACAGCGCGTGATCGCGCAGCTTGAACGGCAACTGCCCGTTCTTGAGCACGCCGGTACTGCGCCGCTCCGCCATGCTGATCCGGCGAACCTGCGCCGTGCCGGTCTTCGCCGCGAGCGCGACGCCGGGCACCAGCATCCGCGCCGCGCCGCCCGTGCCGCCTTGGTTGACCACGCCGAACATCGCATCGCGCACGACCGCCAGATGCTCGGACGCCAGGGGCAGGGCGGGGGCGTCGAGATGGACCTGGTGCGACAACAGGCTGGGCTTCAGGTCGCGACCCGAAGCGATCCGCGCCGCCATCACCGCCAGTTGCAACGGATTGGCCAGCACATAGCCCTGGCCGATCGACGCGTTCAGGCCATCGGCGATGGTCCATTTCGTCTTGTATTTCTTCAGCTTCCACGCCGAATCCGGCACGGTGCCATAACGCTGCGTATTAAGCGGCAGGTCGAATTTCTGCCCCAGTCCCAGCATCCGTGCGACCGGCGCGATCTTGTCGTACCCCATGCGCCGGATCATCTCGTAGAAATAGATGTCGCAGCTCTGCTCGATCGCGCCCTTCAGGTTGAGCGCGCCGTGCCCGCCCTTTTTATGGCAGTGGAACACCCCGGTGCCGACCCGCATCGCGCCCGTGCACAGGATGCGGTCGTCCGCGCCGACCCCGGCCGCCAGCAAGGCCAGTCCGTTCATCGGCTTGACGGTCGAGCCCGGCGGATACAGCCCCTGCGTCACCTTGTTCATCAGGGGCACATGGTCGTTCTCCGACAGCATCGACCATTCCAGATGGCTGATCCCGTCCGAAAAGCTGTTGGGGTCGTAGGCGGGCATCGAGACCATCGCCAGCGTCTCGCCGGTGCGACAGTCGATGACCACCGCTGAACCCGAATTGGTGCCCAGACGCCGTGCGGCATATTCCTGCAACCCGGCATCGATGGTCAGGCGGATGTTACGACCCGGCACGTCGGGGCGGGTGGCGAGCTCGGCGACGACCTTGCCGCGCGCGGTCACCTCGACCCGCTTCGCGCCGGGCTTGCCCCGCAAATAGGGCTCCAGCATCTTTTCCAGCCCGTCCTTGCCCAGCTTGAAACCGGGGGTGACGAGCAACTGGTCGTGCGTGGCCTTGAACTGCTCGGCGGTGGGCGTGCCGACATAGCCGGTCAGGTGGGCGACCGCCGGTCCGGCGGGATAGAAGCGCGCGAACCCCCGCGTCGGCTGGACGCCGGGCAGTTCGGGCAGGCGGACGCTGACCGCCGCGAAGCGTTCCCAGTCCAGCCGCTCGGCGACCTGCACCGGCTGGAACCCGGCGGCGTGTTCCAGGTCCAGGCGGATGCGGTTCATCGCCTCATCGTCCAGCTTCAGGATTTGGCGGAGCAGGTTCAGCACCCGCTCCTTGTCCTCGTCGGCCAGCCGGTCGGGGATGATGTCGACGCGGAAATCGGTGCGGTTGTTGGCGATGGGCAGCCCGTGCCGGTCGATCAGCCAGCCCCGGCGCGGCGGGATCATCGTCGTGTTGACGCGGTTGCTCTCGGAGAGAAGATTATACTTCTCGTTCTGCGCGATCGATAGCCACGCCATCCGCCCGGCGAGCAGCAGCCCGACCGCTCCCTGCGCCGCGCCGAGCACGAAGGCACGGCGCGAAAAGCTATAGGCCTGCGCCGCCTCGGTCATGATCCGCCCCTGGCGTTCCATGTCAGACCCCTACCTCATTCCGGCCGCGTTTGCGATCGATCCAGGCGACCAAACGGGTGGCCATGGGGAAGAGAAGGATGGTGATCGCGATCTGGATGACCAGCGGCGCATCGACCTGCGCCGCCATCGGCACCGCCAGGAACCGCCCGGCGATCAGGCAGAAGGCAATGGCGCCGCTGGCGATCAGCCAGTCCTGCCAGAAATCGCGGAACACCAGCCGATGCTCGAACAGATCGATGGCGAGCGAGGTCAGCGACCAGAGCAGCATCGCCGAGCCGAGCGGCTGCCCCGACAACAGATCGTCGAACAGCCCCAGCGGCGCCGCTGCCCAGAGCCGCAGCGCGAACCGCGCCACCAGCCGCCACGCCAGCAGCATCAGCAGGCCCATGGGCGGTTGCAACGGCACGATCGCCACCACCGGGACGATGGCGGTCAACGATCCGGCCATCACGGTCAGCCATGGCAGCGCGCGGGCGCGGGCGGGGGGCAGTCCGGGGTCGAAAGGGTTATAGGTGTCGAGGGTCACGGCCGGGGCGCCGGCGCAGATGGCGGCATCGACATGAAGGCGCGCTGAACGATCGCGAAGTCCAGCATGTCGGGATGAACGAACGGGCGTGCGATCGCCACGTCTCCGCCTGCGCTGCGGATGCGCGCCACCGGGATGTTGGGCGCGTAAAGGCCGCCTGTGCCCGAAGTGACGAACAGGTCGTCCTTGGCCAGCCGGACGTTGGTGGTGACCGACCGCACGTCCAGCATCCCATCCCCGCGCCCGACCGCGATGGCGGGCAGGCCGTCGCGCGTCCGGCGGACGGGCACGATGCTTTCCGGATCGGTCAGCAAGAGGACGCGCGCGGCGGCGGGACCCGCTTCGGTCACGCGCCCGATCAAGCCTTCGGGACCGCGCACCGCCATGCCGGGCGTCACGCCCTGCCAGCGCCCGGCATTGAGCAGGGCGAAGCGGCGACCGCTCGCCCCGGTCGAGCTGACCAGCCGGGCGGTGGCGACGCTGTCGGGCGTCCGGTCGCGGACCGCCAGCAAACGCCGCAACCGGCGATTGTCATAAGCGATGGTCCGCGCGGTCAGCAGGATCTTGCGCGACTGGGCCAATTCGGCGCGCAGTCGCTCATTCTCGGAATGGACGAAGAAATAATCGCCGATCGTATCGGGCACGCCGCTGATCGCATCGCCGATCGCGACGAAGCCGCCCGAGATGGGCGCCGTCACGCTGCCCAGCGTCATGCGCAGGGCGCCGAAGGCGGGCGGGTGGAAGGTCGATGCGACAAGCAGCACCGCGCCCACCACCGCACCCGCCACCGCGAGCACATAGGCCAGGAAAGCTCCATATTGCCGCCGTCGCGAAAAGCCGGTGCGACGGTCGCGGGCAGGCGCCATGCGCCGGTCCCCTTATCCTGGAGGTTAGCCGTTCAGCAGGACGCCGCGATACATCGGGTCTTCCAGCGCACGGCCGGTACCGAGGGCCACGCAGGTCAGCGGGTCCTCCGCCACCGTCACCGGCAGACCGGTCTCGTCGCGCAGCACCTCGTCCAGCCCTTCGAGCAGCGCGCCGCCGCCGGTCAGGACGATGCCCTGGTCGACGATGTCGGCGGCCAGTTCGGGCGCGGTGTTCTCCAGCGCGACGCGAACGCCCTCGACGATGGTCGCGACCGGCTCGGACAGCGCCTCGGCGATCTGGCCCTGGTTGATGGAGATTTCCTTGGGCACCCCGTTGACCAGGTCGCGGCCCTTGATCTGGATCGTCACGCCGATGCCGTCGGCGGGCGGACGCGCGATGCCGACTTCCTGCTTGATCCGCTCGGCGGTGGCTTCGCCGATCAGCAGGTTATGGTTGCGGCGGACATAGGATACGATCGACTCGTCCATCTTGTCGCCGCCGACACGGACCGACGTGGTATAGGCCAGGCCGCGCAGCGACAGCACCGCGACCTCGGTCGTGCCGCCGCCGATATCGACGACCATCGATCCGATCGGTTCGGTGACGGGCATGTCGGCGCCGATCGCGGCGGCCATGGGCTCCTCGATCAGGAAGACCTGGCTCGCGCCCGCGTTCGAGGCGGCGTCGCGGATCGCGCGACGTTCCACCTTGGTCGAACCCGAGGGAACGCAGATCACGATCTCGGGCCAGCGCGCGAACTTGCGCGGGCCGTGCACCTTCAGGATGAAGTGCTTGATCATCTGTTCCGCCACGTCGATGTCCGCGATCACGCCGTCGCGAAGCGGGCGGATCGCCTCGATATTGCCCGGCGTCTTGCCCATCATCAGCTTGGCGTCGTCGCCGACCGCCTTCACCTTCTTGATGCCGTTGATCGTCTCGACCGCGACGACGGACGGCTCGTTCAGCACGATGCCGCGTCCGCGGACATAGACCACGGTGTTCGCGGTGCCGAGGTCGATCGCCATGTCTTGCGACATGAATTTCAGGAAGCGGGGAAGGGGCATCGAGGCTTTCGTTCCGTCTGGTGGACCGGGTGGGCGTGGACTCATATCCCAGACCGCCGCCAAGAGCCGTTACAGGCACCTGCACCGTCATTTGCGGGGTCGCGGGATGCCGTCGCTTGGGCTAGGGTTTGCCGCATGTCAATACGGCGTCTGCCTCCGCATCTCGTCAATCGTATCGCAGCCGGTGAAGTGGTTGAAAGGCCCGCCAGTGCGTTGAAGGAACTGGTCGAAAACTCGATCGATGCGGGTGCCACGCGCATCGCCGTTACGCTGGGCCAGGGCGGGCTCAGCCGGATCGAGGTGGCCGATGACGGATGCGGCATGTCGGCGGAGGATATGGCTCTCGCACTCGAACGGCACTGCACGTCCAAGCTGCCGGACGAGGCGATCGAATCGGTCGTAACCCTCGGATTTCGGGGCGAAGCGCTGCCCTCCATCGCCAGCGTGTCGCGGGTCACGATCGAAAGCCGCCCGGCGGGGCGCGATGGCTGGGCCCGCGTCGTCGACAATGGCGAGGTGCTGCGCGACGGCCCCGCCGCGGTACCGCCGGGCACCCGGATCGTGGTGGAGGACCTGTTCGCGCGCGTCCCCGCCCGCCGCAAATTCCTGCGCTCGCCGCGATCCGAATATGCCGCCTGCCTCGACATGGTGCGCCGGTTGGCGATGGCGCGGCCCGACATCGCCTTCACGCTGGAGCATGACGGCAGGCGGGCGCTGACCGTGCCGGGCGGCGAGGAGCGACCGGGGCGAGTCGCGGGGCTGACCGACCGCGCGCTGGCCGAGAATTCGGTCGCGATCGACTGGGTCCGCGACTCAGTGACGCTGGGCGGTGTCGCCAGCCTGCCGACCTTCAACCGGGGCATTGCCGATCACCAATATCTGTTCGTCAACGGACGACCGGTGCGCGACCGGCTGCTGATGGGCGCCATTCGCGGTGCCTATGCCGAGATGCTGCCGCGTGATCGCCACGCGGTCGTGGCGCTGTTCCTCGACCTGCCGCCGACCGAGGTCGATGTGAACGTCCACCCGGCCAAGACCGAGGTCCGGTTCCGCGACCCCGCCCTGATCCGGGGCATGATCGTCTCGGGGCTTCGCCGCGCGCTGGACGAGGCGGGCCATCGCAGCGTGCAGCGGCCGGCCGAGTCCGCGCTCGCCATGTGGCAGACGGAGGGCGTCGGTACCGCCCCGCAGCCGGCCATTCCGCCCGCCGATGACTGGTCCGCCGCCGCCCCGGAAGCGCGGGTGATGGACCGCCAGTCGCTCTTCGCGCCGCGCCCCGGCTTCTCGGCTCCCCCGCCGTTGGCCCGTGCCGAAGCCGCCAGCGCGCCGCCGCCCGAGGTTCGGCAATTCCCGATGGGCGTCGCGCGGGGCCAGGTCGCCAAGACCTATATCGTCGCCGAGGCCGAGGACGGGCTGGTCCTGGTCGACCAGCATGCCGCGCATGAGCGGCTGGTGCTGGAGCGGATGCGCGCCGCGCTGACCGGCGGCCGGGTGGCGTCGCAGGCGATGCTGATCCCCGAAGTGGTCGAACTGGACGAACCCGCCTGCGACCGGCTGGAGGCGCGGACGAAGGAACTGGCCGAGTTCGGGCTGGACCTCGAACGCTTCGGTCCGACCGCGATGCTGGTGCGCTCCACCCCCGCATTGCTCGGGCAGAGCGATCCCAAGGGGCTGGTGTCCGACTTGGCCGACGAACTGGCGGCGTTCGACCAGGCGCTCTCTTTGCGCGAACGACTGGACCATGTCGCCGCGACCATGGCCTGCCACGGCTCGGTTCGCGCGGGCCGCATCCTGTCGGTCGCCGAGATGAACGCGCTGCTCCGCGAAATGGAGGTCACCCCGCATTCCGGCCAGTGCAACCATGGCCGCCCGACCTGGGTGAAGTTGCAACATGGCGATATCGAGAAGCTGTTCGGGCGGAAGTAATCTCGCTCCTTTCATTGCTCGCCGAAATCCTAACGAAGCGACCGGAATGGACCAGCTCTGTCAATTCGGATGCGATTGGATAGCGGTGGCCCTCTGACCCCATAGTAGCGTCGCCTGCAACTCTTGGGCGAGTGATGGGGGCATTATGAAGCGCGGCAGGGCGTCATCGGTGCGATCGATGATCGGCATTTTGGCTATGGGTGCGTCTTTGGCGGGATGTGCCGGTCAGCGCAGCGCGCTCGAGGCGCAAAGTCGCGTCAATCCGGTGTCGTCCGCCGCTTATCCCCTGAAATTCTGTCCTTTGGTCATGGCCAGCGGATCGGACACGCGCATGGGGGCGATCAACCTCGACTGCTTCGCCTTTCCGGAAGTCGATGCCCGATATGATCGCGAGGCAGGCCGGTCGCCGCGCTATGGGATCAGGGATCGCCGAAATCTGGCCTATGCGATGGCGACCGAGAAAGCGATATATCGCAACCGGTTGACCTCTATCCTTATCAAGCAGTCGGACGATATCTGTGTTCAGGAACTGGGGCGCCTGACCGCCAATGAGGCGACGGTCAATACCGCGCTCAGCATCTTCGGGACGGGGTTCTCGACGGCGGCGTCCATCGTCTCGGGCGATCTCGCCAAATCTATTCTGGCGGGCGGCGCAACGCTGGCGGGTGCCAGTCGCGACCATATCAACGTCCATGTCTATCGCAACACGATCGCGCAGGCGATCAGCCAGGTGATCTGGTCGGAGCGTCAGTTGCGCCAGGCCGAAATCCAGAAACATTATGAGCAGGCCTTGGGCGCATGGTCGATCGATGACGCCATTCGCGACGTGAACGCCTATCACGCGCAATGTTCGTTCTACAAAGGCCTCGAGCTCCTTCTCAAGGCGGCGAACAACAATGGTGATGTGGGCGCGTATCGCCGCGAACTGACCAGGCGGGCCGAGGTTTCCCGTGCGCGTGAAGCGATCCTGGGCGTCCAGCAGTCCTTGAAGCAATTTCCCGCCGACAGTCCCGAAGCGGCATTGCTGCGACAGGAGGTCGTTCGCCTGACGTTGAAGTCGACTGTGGATACCGGCGCTGAGGACGATGATGGCGGCGACACCGATGTGAAGGAATGACCGCGGGATAGTGGCCGGATCGTGCACGGCGCGCATTCAACTGCGGATCGCATCGGCGGTTCGATCCAACCCGGATCATCCCTTTTTCGGCGATGAAGCGAGTCTATATAGCGATCAACCGAAATTATTTTCGGCGGCGCGTTCATCTTGACGCAACTTTTGCACGCTGCCGTGTATTATTGGCTTCAATAAGGGTTTGGGCGTTTTTTGATATGAAGCACATCATGCCTCTGATTTTCGCGCTCATCCCATTGGCCGCCGTGGTCAGCGCCTGCGTCGCCTGCCCCTGACCCGGGAAGCGCGGTTTTAAGGCCCGCGCGCGATCCTCCGTCGCCCCAAGACGCGAGAAAGGGCCGCCCGGACATGCCGGACGGCCCTTTCTGTTTAGGCGGAAGGCCGAAGCGCTGGGGATCAGCCCTGCGCTTCTTCTTCCTGCTCCGGCTGAACCTCGGCGGTGGCGCCGGGCTCTGCGTTGGGATCGTAATCCTCGGTGAAGCCGGCTTCGTCACGCTCGAACATCGAGGCCATGACGTCGACGCCCTGCGCCTGCATCTCGGCTTCTTCCGGCGAGCGGGCGACGTTGACCTTGACGGTCACGGCCACTTCCGGGTGAAGCGCGACACGCACGTCGTACAGGCCGATCGCCTTGATCGGACGGTCGAGCACGATCTGGCTCTTGTTGACCTTGTGGCCATCGGCGACCAGCGCGTCGACCAGGTCGCGCACCGCGACCGAGCCGTAGAGCTGACCGACGTTCGACGCCTGACGGATCAGGGTGACGGTCACGTTGTCGAAGGTCTTCGCCTCGACCTCGGCCTCGGCGCGACGGTTCGCGTTCTCGGCTTCGATGCGGGCGCGGTTGGCCTCGAACACCTTCTTGTTGGCTTCGTTGGCGCGCAGCGCCTTCTTGCGCGGCAGCAGGAAGTTACGGGCAAAGCCGTCCTTCACGGTGACCACGTCGCCGATGGCGCCGAGCTTTTCGACGCGCTCAAGCAGAATAACGTCCATCTCTAGGACTCCTTACTTCACGACGTAGGGCAGGAGGCCCAGGTGACGGGCGCGCTTGATGGCCTGGGCCAGTTCGCGCTGCTTCTTGGCCGACACGCTGGTAATGCGCGAAGGCACGATCTTGCCGCGCTCGGACACGAAGCCCTGGAGCAGACGGACGTCCTTATAGTCGATCCGGGGCGCGTCCTTCGCGGAGAAGGGGCAGCTCTTGCGGCGACGGAAAAACGGGCGGGCCATTATGCGGCTTCCTCTTCACGATCACGACGGGGACGGTCAGCGCGGTCGGGGCGCTCGCCACGATCGGCACGACGCTCGCGGTCACGCTCCTGCTTGCGCATCATCACCGACGGACCTTCTTCGAGGCCGTCGACCTTGACGGTCATGTAGCGGATCACGTCTTCGTTGATCTGGGTCTGGCGCTCCAGCTCGGCAACGACACCCGCGGGGGCGTCGATCTCGAGCATGACGTAATGCGCCTTGCGGTTCTTGGCGATCTTGTACGCCAGGGAACGCAGGCCCCAGGTCTCGGTCTTCACGACCTTGCCCTGATTGTCCTCGACGATCTTCGTGGCGGCTTCCGCCAGCGCGTCCACCTGCGCCTGTGCCAGATCCTGGCGCGCAAGGAACACGTGCTCGTAAAGAGCCATGCAGCTTACCTTATGTTGGCCGATCGCTGACGCCCACCCCACGTGGTGCGCCCCTCCGGCTGTCTTCCATACTTCAATACCGTCATGCCAAAATGGCATGAGGGCGGGTGAAGCAGGTGCTTCCCGCCCAATGGTGCGCTGGCTCATAGCGAATTGCGGGCAAAAGGCAAGCGGGGAAGGGGCCGCGCACTTGCCAGCGGCGGGCGACCTTTCTACCGCGCGGGCCATCCTATTACCATTTCATGGCAGAACGACATATGCGTGCATTCATCTTTCCGGGCCAGGGCAGCCAGGCCGTCGGCATGGGCAAGGCGCTGGCCGAGGCGAGCCCGGTCGCCCGCGAAGTCTTCCAGGAAGTCGACGAGGCGCTGGGCCAGCACCTCTATCGCCTGATGACCGAGGGCCCCGCCGACGAACTGACCCTGACCGAGAATGCGCAACCCGCGATCATGGCGAACGCCATCGCGACCTTGCGCGTGCTGGAGAAGGAAGGTGGCGTACGCCTGGCCGAGAAGGCCGATTTCGTCGCGGGCCATTCGCTGGGCGAATATACGGCGCTGTGCGCGGCCGACGCGCTGGATGTCGCGACGACCGCGCGGCTGCTGAAGCTGCGCGGGCGGGCGATGCAGGCGGCGGTGCCGGTGGGTGAGGGCGCGATGGCGGCTTTGCTGGGCGCCGACCTGGAAAAGGCGAAGACCATCGCGGGCGCGGCGGTCGACTCGATCCTGGCTGATAGTGGCGAGCGAGTGGTCTGCACCGTCGCCAACGACAATGACCCGTCGCAGGTCGTGATCTCGGGCCACCGCGTGGCCATCGAAAAGGCGGTGGCGCTCGCCAAGGACCTGGGCGCCAAGCGTGCCGTCCTGCTGCCCGTGTCCGCCCCCTTCCACTGCCCGCTGATGCAGCCTGCCGCCGACGCGATGGAAGCGGCGCTGGCAGAGGCGACGATCCGCGCGCCGCTGGTCCCGGTCTATGCCAATGTCGAGGCCGCCCCCGTCGCCGATCCGGACGTGATCCGTACGCTGTTGGTGGCGCAGGTGACGGGCATGGTCCGCTGGCGCGAATCGGTCCTGGCGATGCAGGATGCGGGCGTAACGAACTTTGTCGAATTCGGCGGCAAGGTGCTCGCCCCCATGGTCAAGCGCATCGCGCCGGACTGCGAGGCGGTGAGCGTCGTGACGATGGACGATATCGAGGGGCTTCTCGCGAAGCTTTGATTTCGCGCGGAGACGCGGAGGCGCGGAGATGCGGGATATAGACGAGATCAGTGGAGCCGTTCTCGACGTGGCGTTGCATATGCACCGCGACTTGGGGCCGGGTTTGCTAGAAAGCGTCTACGAAACCGTTCTGGCGGGCAAGCTGGACCGAATGGGTTTGACGGTCGCGCGTCAGCGTCCGGTAGACATTCATTTCGACGGTATGACCTTCGATGCCGCTTTCCGTATCGACCTCCTCGTTGATGAGCGCTTGCTCGTCGAAATCAAATCGGTTGAGCGGCTGACCGCCGCTCATGCCAAGCAACTGCTGACCTATTTGAGGCTGACCGGCCAGCCGGTCGGTTTGCTGATCAACTTTGGCGGCGCAACGCTGAGAGAAGGGGTGCGACGGATCGTCAATTCCCACACTCCCTCCGCGTCTCCGCGTCTCCGCGTGAACCAAAGAATCGGAGAATAAGCATGTTCGACCTGACAGGAATGACCGCCCTCGTGACCGGCGCATCGGGTGGGCTCGGCTCAGCGGTGGCGAGGGCGCTGGCGGCGCAGGGGGCGAAATTGGCGCTGTCCGGCTCTAATATCGACAAGCTGGAGGCGTTTCGTGCCGAACTGGGTGGCGAGCATGTCGCGGTGCCGTGCAACCTCTCCGACCCCGCCGCCGTCGATGCGCTGATCCCGCAGGCGGTGGAGGCGCTGGGCGGTAAGATCGACATCCTGGTCAACAATGCGGGCGTCACCCGCGACAATCTGACCATGCGGATGAAGGACGAGGAGTGGGACCAGGTGATCCGCGTCAATCTGGAGGCCGCGTTCCGCCTGATCCGCGCCGCCGCCAAGCCGATGATGAAGGCGCGGTTCGGCCGCATCATCTCGATCACCTCGGTCGTCGGGGCGACGGGCAATCCGGGCCAGGCGAACTATGCCGCGTCCAAGGCGGGCCTGGTCGGCATGTCGAAGGCGGTCGCGCAGGAACTGGCCAGCCGCAACATCACCGTCAACTGCGTCGCGCCCGGCTTCATGCGCTCGGCGATGACCGACGTGCTGCCCGAGGCGCAGAAGGCCGCGCTCCTCACTCGCATTCCGGCGGGCGATCTGGGCAAGGGCGAGGATATCGGCGCCGCCGTCGTGTACCTGGCGTCGAAGGAGGCGGGGTACGTCACCGGCCAGACGCTGCACGTCAATGGCGGCATGGCGATGCTCTAAGCCCCCAAAAGGGCTCGAATGATCCGATCCTGGCCCAAGTCCGTCGCTGGACGGGCTTGCCAGACTTGGGCGCGCGTTCTACGTGCGTTCAGCAAGTATCAACCCCCGATGAATTACGAGAAGGGATTACCATGAGCGAGACCGCCGACCGCGTGAAGAAGATCGTCGTCGAGCATCTCGGCGTCGAAGCCGACAAGGTGACCGAGGACGCGAGCTTCATCGACGACCTCGGTGCCGACAGCCTCGACATCGTCGAGCTCGTCATGGCGTTCGAGGAAGAGTTCGGTGTCGAAATCCCGGACGATGCCGCCGAGAAGATCACGACCGTCAAGGACGCGATCACCTATATCGACGAGAACAAGGCCTAATTCCGGGGCCTCGGCCTGCAGATGATGCGGGCCGAACGGGCCGCCAAGGCCAGGTTTCAAGCGGCTCCCCGACCCCGACATAGCGGGCGGGGAGCCGTTTTCGTTGTGGAATGGAGTGGAATATGCGGCGCGTCGTCGTCACCGGACTGGGTCTTGTCACGCCTCTGGGCGCGGATGTGGAAACCGCCTGGGCCAATCTGATCGCTGGCAAGTCCGGCGCGGGAACGATCACCCGCTTCGATACCACGGGGCAGAAATGCACCATCGCGTGCGAGGTGAAGCCCAAGGACCATGAATATGGCTTCGACCCCGACAAGCGCGTCGACCACAAGGTCCAGCGCCAGGTCGATCCCTTCATCGTCTATGGCATCGACGCCGCCGGACAGGCGCTGGAAGACGCCGGCCTGACCGAGATGGACGAGGCGACGAAGCTGCGCGCGGGCGTCTCCATCGGTTCGGGCATCGGCGGCCTGCCGGGCATCGAGATCGAATCGGTCAACCTGCATGAGCGTGGCCCCGGCCGGGTCAGCCCGCACTTCGTCCATGGCCGCCTGATCAACCTGATTTCGGGCCAGGTCAGCATCAAATATGGCCTGATGGGCCCCAACCATGCGGTCGTCACCGCCTGCTCGACCGGCGCGCACTCGATCGGCGATGCGGCGCGGATGATCCGTGACGACGATGCCGACATCATGCTGGCGGGCGGTGCGGAAAGCACGATCAATCCGCTGGGCGTGGCGGGCTTCGCCCAGGCGCGCGCGCTCAACATGAGCATGAACGACCGCCCGACCGAGGCGAGCCGTCCCTATGACAAGGGTCGCGACGGCTTCGTGATGGGCGAGGGCGCTGGCGTCGTCGTGCTCGAGGAATATGAGCACGCCAAGGCGCGCGGCGCGAAAATCTATGCCGAGGTCGTCGGCTATGGCCTGTCGGGTGACGCCTATCACGTCACCGCGCCGCACCCCGAGGGCAAGGGTGCCGAGAATGCGATGCGCATGGCGCTGCGCAAGGCCGGCATGGAGCCGTCGGACATCGACTATATCAACGCGCATGGCACCTCGACCATGGCCGATACGATCGAACTGGCCGCGGCCAAGCGGGTGTTCGGCGACGATCTGTCGGGGGCGTCGATGTCGAGCACCAAGTCGGCCATCGGCCATCTGCTGGGCGGCGCCGGTGCGGTGGAGAGCATCTTCTGCATCCTCGCGCTGCGCGACCAGATCGTGCCGCCGACGCTGAACCTCGATAACCCGGACGAAGGGACCGAGGGCGTCGACCTGGTCCCGCACAAGGCGAAGAAGCGCGAGGTCAAGGCGGTGCTGAACAACTCGTTCGGCTTCGGCGGCACCAACGCCTCGCTGGTGATGAAGGCGATCTGATCGCTCCAACCGCCGTTCGTGAGGGGCGGGGTCGTTGTGCGTTCAGGGTTTCCCTTGGCCTTCGACGGCGCTCAGGCCGAACGGCGGTAATCCTTGGCCCGATAATCCCCAACCTCCGTTCAGCCTGAGCGAAGTCGAAGGCCAAGGGATACGGGCTGGACCTTGGACGTGCACTTCGACTTCGCTCAGTGCGAACGGAGCGTAGTGATGATATTCCAACCCCGGTGTCGATCGGGCCCGCTTGCAAAACGGCTAGGCCCGCGCCATCGGCCTGACACGCAAGCGGACCCGGATCGTCGCCGGGGTCGTTCCATGTCCGGGCCCCAGCGCCCGTCAAAACCGGGTGAGATATGCGCAAGGTCGGCTGTATCGGGTTGCTGCTGGGGCTGATCGGCATCGCCGTCTTTGCCTGGGTCGCGCATGACTGGGCGGGCAGCGGTCCGGCGGACAAACCGCTCGCGGTCGTGGTGCCCGAGGGGGCGAGCCTGGCTCGCGCCGCGAACGAACTGGAAAAGGTCGGTGCGATTCGCTCGGCGAGCCGCTTCCGTATCTATGCCCGGCTGTTCGGCGGTGGGAGTGCGATCAAGGCGGGCGAATATGCCATTCCCGAACAGGCCAGCGCCTCCGACATCCTGACCCTGCTCAAGGACGGCAGGGTCCGCCAGCGGCTGGTCCCGGTGCCGGAGGGCTATCCCTCGGTGCTGGTTCATGATGCGCTGCTGCGCGCCGATGGCCTGAGCGGCGATGTGGCCGTTCCCGCCGAGGGTTCGATTCTGCCCGACAGCTATGCCTATCAGAAGGGCGACACCCGCGCCTCGGTCGTCGCGCGGATGCAGAAGGCGATGAAGGAGTATCTCGCCAAGGCCTGGGCCGACCGGAAGCCCGGCATCGCGGTCAAGACGCCGCGGGAGGCGATCATCCTCGCCTCGATCGTCGAGAAGGAGACGGGCAAGCCGTCCGAACGGCGGACGGTCGCGGCGGTCTATGGCAACCGCCTGCGCATCGGCATGCCGCTTCAGGCCGATCCGACCGTGATCTATCCGATCACCAAGGGGCGTCCGCTTGGTCGCCGCATCCTGCGGTCCGAACTGCATGCGAAAAATGGCTATAACACCTATGCCAGTCCCGGCCTGCCGGTCGGGCCGATCGCCAATCCGGGCCGCGCGTCGATCGACGCGGTGCTGAATCCGGCGGACAGCAAGGCGCTGTATTTCGTGGCGGACGGATCGGGGGGGCATGTCTTCGCCGATACCTTGGCCGAGCATAATGCCAATGTGCGCAAATGGTACGCGATCCGCCGCCAGCGCGGAGAGATGTAAGGTCGCCCCCTGTTCATTCCTCCCCTGCAAGGGGAGGGGGACCGCGCGAAGCATGGTGGAGGGGTGTGACCAGCCGTGAGTTTGGTCGATCTCTCCAGCGGAGACACCCCTCCGTCAGGCCTTCGGCCTGCCACCTCCCCTTCCAGGGGAGGAATAGGGCAGGACCTAGCGAGCCTCGCTCTTGAGCCGTTTCGCCAGGGCGCGCTGCGACGACAGGGCATAGGCCCGGCACGCGCCGGGATCGGTGCGGAAGCGGTCGGTTGCGCCGTCCTGATCGGCATGGGCGGTGATCAGGATATCGCAAGGCAGGGCACGCATCGCGGCCTGTCCTCGCGCAAAGGCGGCGACGACCGGGCGTCTGCTGGCGGCGGAGAAGCGATAATCGTCGGTCGAGACCGGGTTCAGGCTGGCGGCGAAGACGATCGCCTTGCAGCGGGTGCCCTGGCAGGCGCGCCAGGTCCAGCTCATGCTGCCCGTCGTATGGCCCGGCGTCGCGCGTGCGGTGACGCTGGTATCGCCCAGGGTCAGCCGTTCGCCGTCACGGATTACCCGTACCGAGCGGACGGCGGGAAAGCGGCTGTCATAGCCACGCTGGGGATCGTCCGCGGCGAGGCGCCCGGTCCGCAAGCCCTCCGCCCCGCGCGCGCTGGCGATGACGGTCGCTCCGGTGTCGCGGGCCAGCGCGGCGATGCCGCCCGCATGATCGAAATGCGGTTCGGTGCTGAGAATATATTTGATGTCGCGCGGGCGGAAACCCAGCTTGGCGACATTGGCCAGGATGGCGGGCGCGGCCTGGGGCAGCGCGCCGTCGATCAGGATAAGGCCCTTGCCCGTATCGATCAGCGCGACGTTCAGGCCGCCGAAGCCGACCAGATAGGTCTTGCCGAACACCCGCACCGGCGGGCGGGGCGTCAGCCATTCGGCGGTGCGATCGGTGACGATGGGCCGGGTCAGCGGATCGCCCTGCGGCGGCGCGGCGGCGGTGCTGGCAAGGGCGAAGATCATCGCGGCGGCTAGTCTGGCAAACATGGTCCGTTCTCCCTGGCCATGATGATGCGGGCTTTGCCGGTGAAGGACAAAGCATCTTCCCTCGACAGAGCCATGAGCAGAATTCATGATGACGGCCATGGAGAGAGCCCAGCTTCCACTCAACGCCCTGCGCGCATTCGAGGCGGCGGCGCGGCATCTGAACTTCACTCGCGCCGCGATCGAGCTCTGTGTCAGCCAGGGGGCGGTCAGCCATCAGGTGGCCGCGCTGGAGAAAAGGCTGGGCGCGCGGCTGTTCCACCGTTTGCCACGCGGACTGGCGTTGACCGATGATGGGCAGGCTTTGGTGCCCGTGCTCGCCGAGACGTTCGATCGCATCGGCGCGACGCTGGATCGGTTCGGCGAGGGTGGCTTTCAATATGTGCTGAATATCGGGGTGGTCGGGACCTTCGCCACCGGCTGGCTGCTGGAGCGGCTGGACGGTTTCGCCGCGAGCCATCCGCACATCGATCTGCGGGTGGCGATCAACAACAACCGGGTCGATCTGGCGGGGGAGGGATTGGACTATGCCATTCGTTTCGGCAACGGCGCGTGGCATGGAACGCACGCAGAGCCGCTGATGGCGGCGCCGCTGACCCCGCTCTGTGCGCCGCCGGTCGCCGAACGGTTGCAGGGGCCGGGCGATTTGCAGCGTGAGCGGCTGCTGCGATCCTATCGGGTTAGCGAATGGGAAAGCTGGTTCGCGGTGGCGGGCGTCCAGCCGCCGACCCTGCGCGGTCCGATGTTCGACAGCTCGGCGCTGATGGTCGGAGCAGCGATGGCGGGACTCGGCGTGGCGCTCGCCCCGAAGGCGATGTTCGGACGCGAACTGACCACCGAGCGGCTGGTCCAGCCTTTCGCGATCGAGATCGACGCGGGGCGGTACTGGCTGACCCGTTTGCTGTCGCGGAAAGAGGGGCTGGCGATGAAGGCGTTTCGCCAGTGGTTGGTGGAGGCGGTCGGCGACTCGGCCCCTCCACCACCGCTTCGCAGCGGTCGTCCTCCCCAAGCATAGCCTGGGGAGGAACGGGGGTTAGCCGCGCAGCGCCGCCGCCGCGCGCGCCTTGGCTTCGACGTCCGCCATCGAACCGCCGGTCACCCAGCTTCCGCCGACGCACAGCACGCGGTCGAAGGCCAGCCAGTCGGGGGCGCTCGCCTCCGTGATGCCGCCGGTCGGGCAGAAGCGCGCCTGGTAGAAGGGCGCGGCCAGTGCCTTCAGCGCCTTCAGCCCGCCGCTGGTCTCGGCCGGGAAGAACTTGAAATGCGTCAGCCCCAGGTCGAGCCCGCGCATGATGTCGCCCGCATTGGCGATGCCGGGAAGATAGGGGATGCCGCTCTCGATCACCGCCGCGCCCAGCCGGTCGGTCAGACCCGGCGAGACGATGAACTCGGCGCCCGCATCCGCCACGTCGCGCAACTGCGCCTCGTTGACCACGGTGCCTGCGCCGACGATCGCGCCGGGCACCTTCTTCATCTCGGCCATGGCCTCTAGCGCGGCGGGGGTGCGCAGCGTCACTTCCAGCACCTTCAGGCCGCCCGCGACCAGCGCCTCGGCAAGAGGCTTGGCGGTGGCGGCGTCGTCGATGACCAGCACGGGGATGACCGCGCTGGTGCGCATGATGGTGGCGATGTCGGTCATGTATGCTCCTGTGCGAAGGCCGCGGCCGCGCCGAACAGGCCGGGCTGGGGATGGGTGATGAGCTTGACGGGGATGCGCGCCATCAGCGACTGGAAGCGGCCCTTGGCGACGAAGCGCTGGTCGAAGCCCGAGCGCAGCAGCTTGTCCTTGATGCGGAAGCCCAGGCCGCCCGCGATGACGACGGTCTTGGCCCCTTGCGCCAGTGCGAAGTCGCCAGCGACCGCGCCTAGCGCCAGGCAGAAACGGTCGAGCGCGGCGAGCGCGATCGAATCGGTCCCTTCCAGCGCCTCGGTCCAGATCTCGCGGTCATCGCGGCTGGGCACCGCGCGGCCCTCCAGCGAGGCGAGCGTTTCGTAGATGGCGATGATGCCGGGGCCCGAGCAGATCCGCTCGCACGACACGCGGGTATAGGTGCGGCGCAGGCGCTTCAGGATCGCATCCTCGATCCCGTCGAGCGGGGCATAGTCCATATGCCCGCCCTCGGTTTCGATGACATGGTAACGCTGCGGCGTCAGCAATACCTGCGCGACGCCCAGGCCGGTGCCGGGGCCGCAGACGGTGACGACGCCATGTTCGGGCATCGGCTCCTCGGGACCGCAGATATGGAGGAAATCCTCTTGCGGCACCTGCGCGACGGCATGGCCGACCGCGCCGAAATCGTTGATGACGGTATAGACGTCCGCGCCCAGCCGCTCGGGGATCAGCGAGGGGCGGATGACCCACGGATTGTTGGTCATGCGGATCACGTCGCCGGTGATCGGCGAGGCAATGGCGAGCGAGGCGGCCTTGGGCAGCGGGCGACCGATATGCGCCTCGAACGCCTGCCATGCGGTTTGCAGCGAGGCGTGTTCGGCGGTTTTCTGCGTGCAGGGCTCGCCCAGCTTGACGACGCGCCCGTCCTCGACCTCGGCGATCGCGAAGCGCGCATGCGTGCCCCCGATGTCGACGGCTACGATTTCCATGATGTCCTCCCCGTTGTTCTTTACAGGCCCGCGCCGGCCAGGACCGGCGACGCGCCCTTTTCGGCTTCGTCGGCGGCCTGGCGGAACAGCGCGAACAACTCGCGGCCCATGCCCTGAACCGGCGCAGGCGTTTCGGCCAGTTGGCGCGCAGCCCATTCGGCCGGATCGACCAGCGCGTTCAATGTCCCCTCGACCGCATCGAGCCGGACGATGTCGCCGTCGCGGATCAGGCCGATCGCGCCGCCGCCGATCGCCTCCGGGCTGAGATGGATCGCGCAGGGCACCTTGCCGCTGGCGCCCGACATACGACCATCGGTGACCAGGGCCACCTTGAAGCCCCGGTTCTGGAGCACGCCCAGCGGCGGGGTCAGCTTGTGCAGTTCGGGCATGCCGTTCGCCTTGGGGCCCTGGAAGCGGACCACGACGACGACGTCGCGCTCCAGTTCGCCCGCCTTGAACGCCGCCTGGACTTCGGACTGGTCGGAGAAGACGCGTGCGGGCGCCTCGATGATCCAGCGCTCGCGTTCGACCGCCGATACCTTGATGCAGGCGCGGCCCAGATTGCCCGAGAGGATGCGCATGCCGCCATCGGGCGAAAAGGGCACGGCGGCGGGGCGCAGGATCGTCTCGTCGCCGCTGTTGCCGACCGGCTTCCATGCGAGTTTGTCATCTTCGATCACGGCGGTCTGGCCGTAGTCGGACAGATCCTTGCCCGCGACGGTCATGATATCGCGGTGGAGCAGCCCCTCCGACAGCAGTTCGCGAATGACATAGGGCATGCCGCCCGCCGCCTCGAACCCGTTCACGTCCGCCGAGCCATTGGGATAGACCCGCGCGATCAGCGGCACGGCGGCCGAGAGGCGGTCCATATCCTCCCAGTCGATGACGATCCCCGCCGCGCGTGCGATGGCGGGCAGGTGGATCAGGTGATTGGTCGAGCCGCCGGTCGCGAGCAGACCGACCGCCGCGTTGACGATCGCCTTCTCATCGACGCAGCGCCCCAAGGGCCGGTAATCCTCGCCGCGCTGGCCGATGGCGGCGAGGCGATGGACGGCGGCGCGGCTGAGTTCCTGGCGCAGCTTGGTGCCCGGATTGACGAAGGCGGCGCCCGGCATGTGCAGGCCCATCACCTCCATCATCATCTGGTTGGTGTTGGCGGTGCCGTAGAAGGTGCAGGTGCCCTTGGAATGATAGGCGGCGATCTCGGCATCGAGCAGCTCCTCGCGCCCCGCCTTACCCTCGGCAAAGGCTTCGCGAACGGCGGCCTTCTGCTTGTTGGGCAGGCCGGTCGGCATCGGGCCGCCGGGCACCAAGATCATCGGCAGATGGCCGAAGCGCAGCGCCCCCATCAGCAGGCCCGGCACGATCTTGTCGCAGATGCCGAGCAGCGCCGCGCCCTCGAAGGTGCCGTGGCTCAGCGCCACCGCCGTCGACAGCGCGATGGTGTCGCGGCTGAACAGCGACAGTTCCATGCCCGCATAGCCCTGTGTCACGCCGTCGCACATGGCGGGCACGCCGCCTGCGACCTGTGCGGTGGCACCCACCTCGCGCGCCCAGACCTTCATCAGTTCGGGGTAGCGGTAATAGACCGCATGGGCCGACAGCATGTCGTTATAGGCCGACACGATGCCGATGTTCATGCCGCGATCCGCCTTCATGGCGTCGCGGTCTTCCTCGGTCCCGGCGTAGGCATGGGCGAGGTTGGCGCAGCCCAGATTCGGGCGGCGCACCGCCGTCTCCGCCTCACGCTCGATCAGGTCGAGATAGGCTTGCCGTCCGGGCTTCGAGCGTTCGATGACCCGGTCGGTGACGGCCGAGACGGCGGCATTCAGGCTCATTGCTCGCTCCAGTGGATGTCGATCGGCAGTTCGACCTCGGCCAGGACGCGGCCGATCGGATAGGGCGAGGATGCGCCTTCCTTGATCGCGTCCTCAAGAACCTTTTTCTTGGCCGGTCCCGAAATGGCGATCATGATGGACCGGGCAGAGACGATCCCCGCACGGCTCAGCGTCACGCGCGCCACCGGTGCTTCGGGCGGCAGCGGATCGGGCATGACGCCCAGCGCGCGGCGCTCCTTCGGCCCGTTGAGCGCCTCATCATAATCGGGGCCGGGGAAGATCGAGGCGGTATGCCCGTCGCCGCCGACACCCAGCAGCACCAGGTCGAGCGGCCAGTGCAGTTCCTGCATCAGCGCATCGGCCGAGCGACCGGCGGCCTTATAGTCCGACGTCGCCTGCGGCACGATCGGCATCACCCGCGCACCCTTGGGCAGGAAGATCTTGCCGATCATCGTGATGTTGGACAGCGGGTCGCCCAGCGGCACGATACGCTCATCGGCGGGGATGATCGTCACGCGCTTCCAGTCGAGCTTGGCCTTGGCCAGCTTCTCATAGACCGGGATCGGCGTCTTGCCGCCCGACAGCGCGATCACCGCCGCGCCTCGCGCCTCGATCGCGCTTTCGATGATGAACTGGATGTCGCCCGCCAGGGCGTCCGCCATTTCGGTGGTGTCTTCATAATCCCACCATTCGATTTCGTCGGTCATGTCATCCTGTCCTGAAATATTTCGGGGCAGGGCCGGTCCGCCACAGACAGCGGACCGGCCCTGCCGATCACAGCACGCCGTTCAGGCGCGCATGGTCAGTCGTCCTGCCAGGTCACGCCGTCACGCTCGGTCAGGGCGATGGCGGCGGAGGGGCCCCAGCTCCCGCTGGGATAGGATTTGGGCTTCACGTCGGCGGCATCCCAGCCGGCGCGGATCGCGTCGATCCAGGTCCATTGCGCCTCCACCTCGTCACGGCGGACGAAGAGCGTCTGGTCGCCCTCGATCAGGTCGAGCAGCAGCCGCTCATAGGCGATGCGGCGGCGGGTGCCGGCGAACTCGGCGTCGAGCGACAGGTTCAGCGGCACCTCGCGCAGGCGCAGGCCCTCGCGGTCGAGGCCCGGCTCCTTCGCCATCACCAGCAGCTGGATATACTCCTCCGGCTGAAGGCGGATGATCAGCGTGTTGGGCTGAAGGATGCCACCGCGCCCGGCGAACATCGAATGCGGTACCGGCTTGAACTGGATCGCGATTTCGGAGCGGCGCGCGGCCATCCGCTTGCCGGTGCGCAGGTAGAAGGGCACCCCCTGCCAGCGCCAGTTGTCGACATGCGCCTTGATCGCGACGAAGGTCTCGGTCTTGGACGGCTTGCCCAGTTCGTCGGCATAGGAACCGACGATCTTGCCGCCGACCGCGCCGTCCGAATATTGGCCGGTGACAGTGTTGTGCGGCACCTCCTCCGGCGTCATCAGGCGCAGCGAGCGGAAGACCTTGGCCTTCTCGTCGCGGATCGCAGTGCCGTCGTAACGCGCCGGCGGCTCCATCGCGATGAGGGCGAGCAGTTGCAGGATATGGTTCTGCACCATGTCGCGCAGCGCGCCCGCGCCTTCGTAATAGCCCGCGCGATCCTCCAGCCCCACCGTCTCGGCAATGGTGATCTGCACATTGTCGATGCCGTGCGCGTTCCAGATCGGTTCGAAGAAGAAATTGCCGAAGCGCAGCGCCAGGATGTTCTGGACGGTTTCCTTGCCCAGATAATGGTCGATGCGGAAGGTCCGCTCCTCGGGGAAGCCGAACGCGACCGCGTCGTTGATCTCCTTCGACGAAGCAAGGTCGTAGCCGAGCGGCTTTTCCAGGCCGATCCGCACCGTCTCACCCGCCAGGCCGACCGATTCGAGGCCCTTGATGGTCGATTCGAACAGGCTGGGCGCGGTCGACAGATAGATGGCGAGACCGTTGGAGACGTCGCCGACCTTCTCCGCCAGCGTGGGGAAACCTTCCGTCGAGGAAGCATCCAGCGACTGATACTGCAATCGATTTAAGAAGCCGGCGATTTTTTCGGCGTCCTTGCGGTCGTCCGGCAGGAAGGTGTCGAGCGCCTTCGCCGCGAAGTCCCGGAAGCTGGCGTCGTCATGGTCCGACCGGGCTGTGCCTGTGATCGTCAGTTCTTCGGGCAGCAGACCGTCGGAATGAAGATTGAACAGCGATGGCAGCAACATGCGCTGCGACAGGTCGCCGGTCGCGCCGAACAGCAGCAGCTTGCCAACGGGATTGCGCGTCATGACGTCTCCTTAGAGCACGAGGCCGGCGGTCGGATCGAGCCCGGCCATGATGTTCAAATTCTGGACCGCCGCCCCCCCGGCACCCTTGCCCAGATTGTCGAGCGTGGCGATCAGTCTCGCCTGACCCGTGGCCGCATTGCCGCAGACGCGCAAGGTCATCCGGTCGGTTCCGGCATTTTCCTCGATATTCACCGCCGCGGCCGTCTCGGCCGAAAAGGTCACGATGCGGCTATCGGCATAAGCCTGGGCCAGCGTGTCGGCGACCCGGTCGAGCGAGGGCGCGCCGGGCAGGGCGTAAAGGGGCAGGGGCACCTCCACGACCATACCGCGATAGGTGTCGACCACGGACGGTGCGAAGATCGGGGCATGGGCAAGGCCCGAATGCCGCTGCATCTCCGGCGCATGCTTGTGCGCCAGCGACAGGCCATAGGGGCGGAAGGCGCGGTGGGTCGCCGTCTCATATTCCGCGATCATCGCCTTGCCGCCGCCCGAATAGCCCGAGGCGGCGTTGACCGTCACCGGGAAATCGGCGGGGATGATGCCTGCGCGGACGAGCGGACGGACCAGCGCCAGGAAGCCCGTAGGGTAGCAGCCGGGGTTGGAGACGAAGCGCGCGGAGGCGACCTTCGCCTGCTGATCGGGTTCCAGTTCGGCAAAGCCATAGACCCAGTTCTCGGCGGTGCGGTGCGCGGTCGAGGCGTCGACCACCCGCGTCCGGTCGTTGGCGATCAGCGACACTGCCTCGCGCGCGGCATCGTCGGGCAGGCAGAGGATGACGAAATCGGCGTCGTTGATCGCCTCGGCGCGTGCGGCGGCGTCCTTGCGGCGATCATCGGGCAGCGTCAGGATCGACAGGTCGGGCCGCCCGGACAGCCGGTCGGCGATCTCCAGCCCGGTCGTGCCTGCGCCGCCGTCGATGAAAACCGTCTTCGTCACTGCACCTGCTCCAACTTGCCGGCATCGCAATAGCCGACCAGCCCCATGACGGGGGCAATGCCCCAAGCCTGGCCGCCCGCGACCTCCAGCACCTCGAAGGTTTCGCCCGCAGCCAGCTCGGCCAGCACCATGCTGTCCATGGCGCGTCCTTCGCGCAAGGTCACGGGCGCATTGGTACGATAGGGCAGGGGGGCGGCATAATGCGGCGCGAATACGTATTCAGCGAGCCGGACATCGGCCAGATCGGGACGGACCGCATGGGTCCGCGGGTCGAGACTCGCCCTCCGACCCTGGAGCGCGAAGCTCTTACGCGCTGGCCCGCTGGAGGCCGGGGGCGTCGCCAGCGCCGATGAAATGTCCGAATTCTTCAAGAAAGTCCGCCCCTTCAGGTGTCCTGGCGACAAAGATGTTACGCTTGTCGCTATCATCGCGTTGGCGGCGCAGATAGCCCAGCGTTCCTAGTCTATTCAAGGCACGGGTGACGACGGGTTTCGAGACGTTCAAAGCGCGCGCCAAACCGCGCACGGTATGGGGCCCCGGGCGAAGGTAGACGACCAGAAGCAGGGCCATCTGCCGATTGGTCAGGTCGGGCTCGCCCGAACGGACATAATCGACCAGGGCGCTCATCCAGGCCAACAGCGACTGAGCTTCGTGTGGGTGGGACACGGGTGGCGATTCCAATAGCTGAGCCGGGCTTTGCCGGGCGTTGTTTCGAAGTCATAACGCCCTTTATCGGTGGTGGTTTCACTCCTGTTCCACCGGGATGAACAACTTGGGTCAACGGATTTCCATTCTTCCCGGAACTTGCGCGGGGAGGGGCCATGATGTCGGCGATGATGGCGAGGGCGGGACGGGCGGACAGGACCCTTCGCTACGCACTGCGAGCGCTGTCCTCCTGCCCGAGCAAGCTGGGGGGACGGGGTTTGGCCCCGCATGGTTGATCCCGCCCCCCGGCTCGCCTATGTGCGCGGTTTCGCACACCCCTCAATCGGGATCACACGCGCCTCATGTTCGCATTTCTGCTCGTCATCCACGCTCTTATCGCCGCGACCCTGGTCACGGTGATCCTCATGCAGAAGTCGGAAGGCGGCGGTCTGGGCATGGGGGGCAGCCCGTCGGGGCTGATGTCGGCGCGCGGTGCGGCGGACTTCCTCAGCCGCGCGACGGCGGTGCTGGCGACGGCGTTCGTCGGCTTCTCGATCCTGCTGGCCGTGCTGGCGGCGACGCGCGGCGCGCCTGCCATCGATACCTCGCTGGCGCGCACGCCCGCGACTCAGGCGCCGATCACCGCGCCGGCACCCGCACCCGTTCCGTCGGACAATGCGGCGGCCCCGGCACCGGCGCAGCCCGTCGATAATTCGGCGGTTCCGCTCGCACGCTAAACCTCGTTTTTATAACAGCTTAGGCCAACGCGCCGCCGCAAATCGACGGCGGCGCGCATCTTTGCTGTTGTCGTATCCACCCCATCCAAGCTAGGCGATTCTTCCCATGGCGCGGTATATCTTCATCACCGGCGGCGTGGTTTCGTCGCTCGGCAAAGGCCTCATGGCGGCCTCTCTTGCGGCTCTTTTGCAGGCACGCGGTTACCGCGTCCGCATCCGCAAGTTCGATCCCTATCTCAACGTCGATCCGGGCACGATGAGCCCGTATCAGCATGGCGAGGTCTATGTGACCGACGACGGGGCCGAGACCGATCTCGACCTGGGTCACTATGAGCGTTTCACCGGCGTGGCCTCACGCCAGTCGGACAATGTCACTTCGGGGCGCATATACAAGACGATCATCGAGCGCGAGCGGCGCGGCGACTATCTGGGCGCGACCGTCCAGGTGATCCCGCACGTCACCGACGCGATCAAGGCGTTCGCGCGGGCCGATACGGTCGACGAGAATGGCGAGGATCTGGATTTCGTCCTGTGCGAGATCGGCGGCACGGTCGGCGACATCGAGTCGCTGCCCTTCATTGAGGCGATCCGCCAGCTCAAGAACGAGCTGGGTCGCGGTCAGTCGATCAGCATCCACGTCACGCTGGTGCCGTACATCGCGGCGGCGGGTGAGCTGAAGACCAAGCCGACCCAGCATTCGGTGCGCGAGATCGCCGCACTCGGCGTGTCGCCCGACGTGCTGGTCTGCCGCTGCGAGCATCCGCTGCCCGCTTCGGACCGGGCCAAGATCGCCCTGTTCTGCAACGTGCCGCCCTCCGCCGTCATTCCCGCGCTGGATGCGCCGAGCATCTACGCCGTGCCGCTCCAATACCATGCCGAGGGTCTCGATTCGGAAGTGCTCCGCGCGTTCGGGATCGAGCCGGAAGGTGCTCCGAACCTGTCGCGCTGGACCGAGATCGTCGATCGCCTCTTCAATCCCGAAGGCGAAGTCACGATCGGCGTGGTCGGCAAATATGTCGGGCTTCAGGACGCTTATAAGTCGCTCAACGAGGCGCTGGTGCATGGCGGCATCGCCAACAAGGTGAAGGTCCATATCCGCTGGATCGACGCCGAGCTGTTCGAGGGCGACGAGAGCGAGATCGCGCAGCAGCTCGAACCCTGCCACGCGATTCTGGTCCCCGGCGCGTTCGGTGAGCGCGGCGCACAGGGCAAGATCGAGGCGGTTCGCTTCGCACGCGAGCGTCGGGTACCTTATTTCGGTATCTGCTTCGGGATGCAGATGGCGTGCGTCGAGGGCGCGCGGCATCTGGCGGGGATCGCGGACGCCTCTTCGACCGAGTTCGGTCCGACCTCCGAGCCGGTGGTCGGTCTCATCACCGAGTGGATGGGCCGCGATGGCTTGGAGAAGCGCGAGGCCAGCGGCGACATGGGCGGCACGATGCGGCTGGGCGCCTATCAGGCGAAGCTGGCGGGCAACAGCGTGGTTGGCTCCATCTATGGCAGCGAGGACATCTCGGAGCGGCATCGCCACCGGTACGAGGTCAACACCGCCTATAAGGACGCGCTGGAAAAGGGCGGCCTGGTGTTCAGCGGCATGTCGCCCGACGGCACCCTGCCGGAAATCGTCGAGCGGCCCGACCATCCCTGGTTCGTCGGCGTGCAGTTCCACCCCGAACTGAAGTCCAAACCCTTCGACCCGCACCCGCTCTTCGCCAGCTTCGTCGAAGCGGCGGTGAAGCAGAGCCGGTTGGTGTGATTTCCAAACCCCGCCTTCTGATGGAGGCGGGGTTTTCTTTTTGGCGGGGCGTGAACGGGGGCAAATCTATTCCTCCCTGAGCTTAGCTCGGGGAGGGGGACCGCGCCCGAAGGGCGTGGTGGAGGGGCATGGCCGGTCCGTCATCGCCCCTCCACCATCGCTGGCGCGATGGTCCCCCTCCCCAAGCAAGCTTGGGGAGGAGCAGGGCTTGCTTCGTGCGCTCAGCCCTAAAACAAAAGGCGCCCGGACCCGTCGGTCCGGACGCCCCGCGACGTCTTTAGGGAGGGAAAGACGTCGAGCCTCTTACGCCGCCTTGGCCTCGTCGGCCTTGTCGGCGTGATGTTCCACCGCCGCGAGCGGCTGGCCCGTCTTGATCGCGATCGTCTTGGGCTTCATCGCCTCGGGCACCTCGCGGACGAGGTCGATGACGAGCAGGCCGTCGTTCAGGCGCGCATCCTCGACGAACACGAAGTCCGCCAGTTCAAAGCGCCGCTCGAACGAGCGATTGGCGATCCCGACATGGAGGAAGTTGGGCGAACCCGCCTTCTCATCCTTCTTGCCGGTGACGAGCAGCATGTTCTGCTGCGCGGTGATCTCGATCTCGTCACGGCTGAAGCCCGCCACCGCCAGGGTGATGCGGTAGCGATCGTCGGCCAGACGTTCGAGGTTGAAGGGAGGGTAATTCTCCGCCGAATTGGCCCGGGAATTGGCCTCCAGCAGATCGAACAGCCGATCGAAGCCGATGGTCGAACGGCGATACGGAGTCAGATCGATACGCATGTCAAAACCTCCATCAGAAGCGAATTGAAACGGGATCGGCCGGATCGCCCCGGCACGGGGCGGCTCGACCCATCCGTGCGGCCCGGTATCGGCGTCGCACGCGAACCCATATGGTTCACGAACAAAAGGCTTCAAGAGCCTTTTCGGATCGGAAAGCAAATCTTCGGATCGGCCAAGCCATGGCTCGCTTGAATGCCTACTAAAACCATGTGTGAATAGGATATGAAATCAAAAGGGGAGCTTCCATGTCCTTGACCCTCGCGCTCATCCTGGCCGCCCAGGCCACCACGCCCCAGACCGCTTCCGAACGAGCAACCGATCCGCAAGGAACATCGGTCGTGACTGCACCCGCCACTCAAGAGGGCCGCCCCGAAGGACGCCTCGGTACCGCGCAACAGGGTGGGGGCGATGTCGTCGTCACCGCGCGCAGGCGCGCCGAGACGATCCAGAGCGTTCCCATCGCCATGTCGGTGATCGGCGGCACCGCGCTGGCCGAGACGGGGACGTACAATGTCAACCGGCTGACCCAGATTCAGCCGACGCTGCAATTCTATTCGACCAACCCGCGCAATTCGGCAGCCAATATCCGCGGGCTGGGCGCGCCGTTCGGCCTGACGAATGACGGGATCGAGCAGGGCGTCGGCATCTATGTCGATCAGGTCTATTACAGCCGCATCGCCTCGGCGACGTTCGACTTCACCGATACCGAGCGGATCGAGGTGCTGCGCGGGCCGCAGGGTACGCTCTATGGCAAGAACACCACGGCGGGCGCGATCAACATCATCACCCGCGCACCCAGCTTCACGCCCGAGGCGCGGGTCGAACTGAGCGCAGGCAATTACGATTTCTTTCAGGGCAAGGCGTCGGTCTCGGGCCCGCTGGTCGACGACAAGGTGGCGGTCCGCCTGTCGACCTCGATCACCACGCGGCGCGGCACCATCTGGAACACGCGTCAGCAGGAATGGCAGAACAGTCAGGACAATCTGTCGCTGCGCAGCCAGTTCCTGTGGCATGCGACCCCGACGCTCGACCTGACCCTGTCCGGCGATTATGCGCGGCAGAACCCCAATTGCTGCGTCCAATATTATGCGCGGGTCGGCGCGACGCAGCGACCGCTCAATCGGCAATATGCCGCGCTGGCGGCGGCGCAAGGCTATAGCGTGCCCTCGACCAATGCCTTTGATCGGCTGACCGATGTCGATACCGATCTGCGTGCCAAGCAGGAACTGGGCGGGCTGTCGCTGGTCGCCAATTGGGATGTCGGCGAGGCGACGCTGACCAGCGTGTCGGCGTGGCGCTTCTGGCATTGGGACCCGTCCAACGACCGCGACTTTATCGGCCTGCCGATCACCACCGTGTCCGCCAATCCGTCGCAGCAGAGCCAGGTGACGCAGGAAATCCGTATCGCGTCGAACGGCAAGCGGACGCTCGATTACGTTCTGGGCGCCTTTTATTTCTGGCAGTCGATCGACACGCAAGGCTTGCAGGTCCAGGGCCCGGCGGCGAGCGCCTTCCTGCTCAACCCGACCAGTGCGGGCGGGCGCGATCCGGCGACGCTCAACGGGCTGACCGCGCGCAATACGATCGGCTTCACCAATACCTCGGCGGCGCTGTTCGGCAAGCTGACCTGGCATGTCGATGACCGTCTGTCGGTATCGCCCGGCCTGCGGCTCAACTATGACCGCAAGGACGGCTCCTATGTGTCGACCGTGACCAACGGGGCGGGCTCCACGACGCTGACCAGCGACCAGCGCGGCGTTCTGGCGCCGCAGAATTACACGCCGTCCTTCACCAACTGGAACCTGTCGGGCGACCTGACCATCGCCTATGAGTTCAACCCCAACGTCCATTATTACGCGACCTATGCGCGCAGCTATAAGTCGGGCGGCATCAACCTGTCGGGCCTGCCGCTCGACGCGCAGAACAACCCGATCCTGGCGACGCAGACCGTGCGGCCCGAAAAGGTCAACCATTTCGAGCTGGGGCTGAAGACCCAGTTCGCCGACCGGCGCGCGACGGTGAACATCGCGGGCTTCTGGACCGAGATCGGCGATTACCAGGCGACGGTGAACAACCTGCAGGTCAACGTCCTGCGCGGCTATCTCGCCAATGCGGGGCGGGTGCGGACGCGAGGGGTGGAGATCGACTCGGCCTTCCGCCCGACCAACCGGTTCAACGTCTATGCCAATGCGGCCTTTACCGATGCGCGCTACACCCGCTTCACCAATGCGCCTTGCCCGCCGGAATTGTCGGGCGGCACCGCGCTGCCGGTGGTGAACGGCCAGATCGTCGGCACTCCGGCGGCGGCTGGGACGCCGGGCAATTCGCTGCCTTATTGCGACATCTCGGGCCAGTGGCTGCCGGGCGTCTCGCGCTGGGCTTTTTCCTATGGCGCGGAATATGACCTGCCCGCGACCGTGGCGGGGACCGAGGGGCAATTCTATCTCGGTTACGATGGCAGCTATCGGTCGAAATTCTCGTCCAATCCGTCACGCTCGGCCTATACCGATATCAACGGCTACAGCCTGTCCAACGTGCGAGCGGGGTTCAAGGCGCCGGGCAGTTGGAACGCCTTCGTCTGGGTGCGCAATCTGTTCGATCACAATTACTATGAGTTGCTGGCGACCCAGTCGGGCTCGACCGGTCTGATCGTCGGGCAGCCTGGCGATCCGCGGACCTATGGGTTCACGATTTCCAAGTCGTTCTGATCAATTCCTCCCCAAGCTATGCTTGGGGAGCGGGACCGCCGGGCGTTAGCCCGGTGGTGGAGGGGCGGGGACCTTCGCGGGCGTTGCCTGCCCCTCCACCACTCGCTTTCGCGAGCGGTCCCCCTCCCCATCGGAGATGGGGAGGATTGGGGGACGAATCACAGGATTCGTCCACATTCGGTTCATCTTGATTTGGTATAGCCAAGGTCCCGTGAACGGGCGCCGGGCCGGCATCTGGGGACGGAAGTCTGGAAGCTCCCCGTTTCCCTGGCCGGTTCCGGTGGCTTTTCCCGAGCGTGGAGCGATCGTGTCGGTGCCCGAATGCCAAACGCCCGGACCGTTTCCGATCCGGGCGCCTGCGTGACGATCGCTCGTCAGCCCCCTTTTCCCGCTCCCGCATCAACCTCTTTGGGTGAGCGTTGGAGCAATCCCCGAACCACGGCCGTTGCTGCCTGTGTCTCAGTAAGATTGTGGTACGTTAGGAAGGGCGGGCTTGTCATCCCTCTTGCGGCATCCGCGCTACGATTGGCGCGGCTGTGTGGCACGCGCGCAACAATCGCCGGAGTCGCCGGTTTTGCAAGCCGAACCGGGCGCGGCATTGCCAGCACCCGGCGGCGCTCCTACAGCCTGCGGGCATTTCGTCTTCTTCATGGATCGATCGGACCTCAATGATCCTGTCTCGTTACGAACGGATGATCGCGCGGCGCTATCTGCTGCCGGGCAAGGGGGAGGCGTTCATCTTCCTCGTCGCCTCGATCAGCCTGGTCGCGGTCATGCTGGGCGTCGCCGCGCTCATCATCGTCATGAGCGTGATGAACGGCTTTCGCGCCGAGCTGTTCGACAAGATCGTCGGGCTGAACGGCCATGCCGTGGTGCAGGGGGTGGGCGGTCGCCTGCCCGACTGGCGCGACATCGTGCGCGACGCCCGGGCGACGCCGGGCGTGACCAGTGCGGTGCCGATGATCGAGCAACCTTTGATGTCCAGCTATAATGGCCGGGTCGAGGCGGTGCTGGTCCGCGGCATGCGTGTCGCCGATATTCGCGGCAACTCCGCGATCCGCTCCAAGATCGTCATGGGCAATCTGAACAGCGTCACGCCCGGCAGCGGCCGTATCGCGATCGGCAGCCGCCTGGCCGAGGCGCTGGGCGCCAGCGTCGGCTCCGAGATTTCGCTGATCAGCCCGCAGGGGCAGACGACCCCCTTCGGCACGGTGCCGCGCATCGTTAGCTACACGGTCGGGGCGATCTTCGAGATCGGGGTCTACGACTATGACAAGGCCTATGTGATCATGCCCATCGAGGATGCGCAGACTTTGCTCCTGATGGGCGATACGGTCGGCATGGTCGAGATCCAGACGGTGGATGCCGACCGGGTCGGCCAGATCCTGGCGCCGCTGGCCGACAAGCTGGGCGGACGCGCGGTGATCGCGGACTGGCGGACGATGAACGCGCAGTTGTTCGAGGCGCTGGCGGTCGAGCGGGTGGCGATGTTCACCGTGCTGTCGATCATCATTCTGGTCGCGGTGTTCAACATCCTGTCCTCGCTGATCATGCTGGTCCGCGCCAAGACCCGCGACATCGCGATCCTGCGGACGATGGGCGCGACGCGCGGCGGCCTGATGCGCATCTTCATGACGGTGGGCACGACCATCGGCGCGCTGGGCACGGTCGCGGGGCTGGCGCTGGGCGCGGTGTTCCTGTTCTACCGACAGGGCGTGGTGAATTTCGTCCAGTTCGTGACGGGTCAGAATCTGTGGGATCCCTCGATCCGCTATCTGACCGAGCTGCCCTCCAAGACCGACCCCGTGGAGGTCATCGTGATCGCGTCGATGGCGCTGGTCTTCTCCTTCCTCGCCACGCTCTACCCCGCCTGGAAGGCGGCGAGCACGGACCCGGTTCAGGTGTTGCGCTATGAATGATCCGATCATCCGCATGGGCGTCGCCCCGGAACCCCGCACGGCCCAGCCGGTGCTGGAGACGCGCGAGCTGTCGCGCAGCTTCACCCAAGGCGGCCAGACCATCGAAGTGCTGCGCGGCGTCGACCTGGCCGTCGCGCCGGGCGAGATCGTCGCGCTGCTGGGCCCGTCCGGCTCGGGCAAGTCGACGCTTCTCCAGGCAGTCGGCCTTCTGGAGGGCGGCTTTTCCGGCTCCATCCGCATCGCGGGCGAGGAGGTGTCGAAGCTGGACGCCCATGGCCGCACCGTCGCGCGGCGCGATTATCTGGGCTTCGTCTACCAGTTCCACCACCTGCTGCCGGACTTCAATGCCATCGAGAATGTCGTGTTGCCGCAACTGGTGCAGGGCAAGCTGCCCGCCGCCGCCGATGAGCGCGCCAAGGGTCTGCTCACTGCACTCGGTTTGGGACACCGGCTGACCCACCGGCCGAGCCAGTTGTCCGGCGGCGAGCAGCAGCGTGTGGCGGTGGCCCGTGCGCTCGCCAACCAGCCGCCCTTGGTGCTGGCGGACGAGCCGACCGGCAATCTGGACGAGCATACCTCCGAAGTGGTGCTGGCCGAATTCCTGCGGCTGGTGCGCGGGGAAGGCTCGGCGGCGCTGGTGGCCACGCATAACGAACGACTTGCGATGAAGATGGACCGGGTGGTTCGGCTGCATGAGGGTCGCCTGCAATGAATGCCTGGAGCGAGACGCCGACGCTGACCGGGCGCCATGTCACGCTCCGCCCGTTCGTGGAGGCCGATTTGCCCGCGTTGGTCGAGGCGGCGCGCGAAGGCGATCTCTGGAACATCTTCTACGCCAATGTCTCGATGATGAAGGTGCCCGAACGCTGGCTGGCGGCGGCGCTGAAGGAGCGGGATATCGGTCGCGCCCTGCTCTTCACCGTCGCGACGCCAGATGGCCAGGTGGTCGGCACGACCCGCTACATGCGCATGGCCCCGCAGCATCGGCGGCTGGAAATCGGCGGCACCTTCTACGCCACCCGCGTCCAGCGGACCGGCGTCAACACCGAGGCGAAGCGGATGCTGCTGGCCCATGCCTTCGACGCGATGGAGTGCCAGTCCGTCCAGATCCGCACCGATGCGCTCAACCTGCGCAGCCAGGCGGCAATCGAGCGGTTGGGCGCGAAGAAGGACGGGGTGTTGCGCGGACATCAGGTCATGGCCGATGGCCGCGTTCGTGACAGCGTGGTCTATTCGATCCTTCGCCACGAATGGCCGGGCGTGCGCGCCAATCTCGACTATCTGCTGGGGAAACACCGATGAGCGGGATCGCGGATTTTACCGTCCTGGCGGCGGACGGTTCCGCCGTCGATCTGTCGGCCTATGCGGGGCGGGTGGTCCTGATCGTCAACACCGCGTCCCAATGCGGTTTCACCCCGCAATATGAGGGGCTGGAGGGGCTGCATCGCCGATATGCGGGGCAGGGGCTGACCGTGCTGGGTTTTCCCTGTAACCAGTTCGGCGCGCAGGAGCCGGGCGATGCGGCGGAGATCGCGAATTTCTGTACGCTGACCTATGACGTGACCTTCCCCGTGCTGGCCAAGGTGCAGGTCAATGGCGACGGGGCCGATCCGCTGTTCCAGTGGCTGAAAGCGGAAGCGCCCGGCGTTCTGGGGACCAAGGCGATCAAGTGGAACTTCACCAAATTCCTGGTGGATCGTTCGGGGAAGGTGGTGGCTCGCTATGCGCCCACGACCAAGCCCGAGGACTTGGCGAAGGACATTGAGGCGCTGCTCTGATAGGGCGGAACGTGCGCTTCGACTTCGCTCAGCGCGAACGGGCTTGAGGATGCTTCCCCCAACCCCCGTTCGGCCTGAGCGAAGTCGAAGGCCAAGGGACTAGCTCAGATCGAGAAGGCACTCGCCCCCTTCTTGTGGTCCAGCGCAGAGGCGATCGAGGTGACCCCGCCGAAGAAGAAGCTGAGCCCCAGGATATAACCCGGCAGCGTCATCGCGCTCCACGGCAAGGTCGCCAGCACGAACAGCGCCAGCACGATGTTGAGCACCCCCAGCGCGATCATCCAGCCGCGCCGCCGCCGCATCCGCGCGCCCAGCCCGATCTCCAGCGCGCCACGAAGGCCCAGCCACACCGCGACGAGCAGGGTGATCGAGATCGCACCGGTCGCCGGTTCGAACGCCATGATCAGCCCGATGACGAGCGAGATCAGGCCGAAGCCGATCGCATAGCCTCGCCCTTCATGGCCCTTGCCGAAGATGCCCGCGCCGATCGCGACGATGCCAGACGCCAGGAAGAACGCCCCGATCACCAGCGTCGCGGCCAATGTCGCGGGCACCGGAAAGACGAAAGCCGCCAGGCCCAGCAGCGCCGAGAGCACACCATATGCCAAAATCCAACCCCAGCCCGCGCCGGGACGGGGGGATGTCGCAAAGGAACGATCTGTATCGGTCATCGTCGTTGTCCCGCATTCTGAACCGATGTTCTGTTGTCGTAACGGTTCGCTTTGCGGCGGGTTCCGCGCTGGTCGAATCACGCGCGCTGGGATAGGGGTGGGACATGCATTCCGGTTATGTGCCCCTTCGCATCTTTTCCTCCTTCACGATGCTCGACGGCGCGATCGACCCGAAGGCGATTGCGGCCCAGGCCAAGGCGAACGCCTTTCCCGCCGCGGGCCTGACCGATCGCAACGGGCTCTATGCCGCGATGGCCTTTTCGGACGCCGCGAAGAAGGCGGGGGTGCAGCCGATCATCGGCACCATGCTGGGCGTCGCGCGGCCCGACATGCCCGACAATGTCGCGCCCATGGTCGACTGGATCGCGCTCTATGCGCAGGACATGACCGGTTACGACAATCTGTGCGCGCTTGTCTCGGCCGCGCATCTGGAGCGGCCCATCGAACTGGCCGCGCATGTCGGCTTCGACGTGCTGGAAAAGTTCAGCACCGGCCTGATCGCGTTGACCGCCGGGGGCGAGGGCGGCATCGCGCGGCTGTTTGCGGAAGGGCAACCCGACCGGGCGAAGGCCTATTGCGACCGGCTCCAGGCGATCTTCGGCGACCGGCTCTACGTCGAACTGGCGCGCCGCGACGATCCCGTGGAGATGGCGGCGGAGCAGGATCTGATCGACCTGGCCTATGACCGCGACCTGCCTCTGGTCGCGACCAACCCCTGCTGCTTCGCCGATAGCGGGTTCCGCGACGCGCATGACGCCATGCTCTGCATCGCCAATTCCACATATGTGGAAATGGACGACCGCCCGAAGAGCTCGCCCGAGGCGTGGCTCAAGCCTGCGGAACTGATGAAGCAGTTGTTCGCCGATCTGCCCGAGGCGATCGACAACACCCTGGTCGTGGCGCAGCGCTGTGCCGTCATGGCCCCGTGGCGCAAGCCCATCCTTCCCAGCCTGGCGGGCGACCGCGAGGGCGAGGCGGAGATGCTCCGTCGCGACGCCTTTGCGGGCTTGGAGGCGCGGCTCGACCGCATCGCCAAACTGGAGGGCGAGGGCGAGCCCGGCTGGCGCGAGGCCTATCACGAGCGATTGAAGTTCGAGGTCGACATCATCATCCAGATGGGCTTCCCAGGCTATTTCCTGATCGTCGCCGACTTCATCAAATGGGCGAAAGACCATGACATCCCCGTGGGGCCGGGCCGTGGTTCGGGCGCTGGCTCGGTCGTCGCCTGGGCACTGACCATCACCGACCTCGATCCCCTGAAGCTGGGCCTGCTGTTCGAGCGCTTCCTGAACCCGGAGCGCGTGTCGATGCCCGACTTCGACATCGACTTTTGCGAAACCCGGCGTGGCGAGGTCATCCGCTATGTCCAGGAGAAATATGGCCGCGATCAGGTCGCGCAGATCATCACCTTCGGTAAGCTGAAGGCGCGCGCGGTGTTGAAGGACACCGGTCGTGTGCTCCAGATGAGCTATGGCCAGGTCGACCGCCTCGCCAAGCTGGTGCCCAATCACCCGACCGACCCCTGGGACCTGAAGCGCGCGCTGAACGGCGTGCCGGAACTGGCGAAGGAATATTCCAACGACAACCAGGTCCGCCGGTTGCTCGACCTCGCCACCAAGCTGGAGGGCCTGCCGCGTCACTCCTCGACCCACGCCGCCGGCGTGGTGATCGGCGACCGGCCGCTGGCGCAGCTGGTGCCGCTCTATCGCGATCCGCGTTCGGACATGCCGGTCACGCAGTTCGACATGAAGTTCGTCGAGGGCGCAGGGCTGGTCAAGTTCGACTTCCTTGGCCTCAAGACTTTGTCCGTCCTGCAAAAGGCGGTGCAGTTGCTCGCCAAGCGCGGGGTCGAGGTCGATCTCGGCGCGTTGGCATGGGACGACGAAGCGACCTACGCCCTGCTCCAGAAGGGCGACACGGTCGGCGTGTTCCAGCTGGAATCGGAAGGGATGCGGCGCACCCTGTCCGCCGTGCGGCCGACCAATTTCGGCGACATCATCGCGCTCGTGTCGCTGTACCGGCCGGGGCCGATGGACAATATCCCCAGCTTCGGTCGCCGCAAGCAGGGGACCGAGGAGATCGTCTACCCGCACCCGCTGCTCGAACAGATATTGTCCGAGACCTACGGCATCTTCGTCTATCAGGAACAGGTGATGCAGGCCGCGCAGATCCTGGCGGGCTATTCGCTGGGCGGCGCCGACCTGTTGCGCCGCGCGATGGGCAAGAAGGTCAAGGCGGAGATGGACGCGCAGCGCGCCATCTTCGTCAAGGGATGCCAGGAGGTGAACGGCATTCCCGCGCAAAAGGCCAACGAGCTGTTCGACTTGATCGACAAGTTCGCAGGCTATGGCTTCAACAAGAGCCACGCCGCCGCTTACGCGCTGCTCGCCTATCAGACGGCGTGGCTGAAGGCGCATCACCCGCATGAATTCTATGCCGCGTCGATGTGCTACGACATGGCGCTGACCGACAAGCTGGCGATCTTCGTCGATGACGCGCGGCGCATGGGTGTGGCGATGCTGCCCCCGTGCATCAACGCCAGCCAGGCCGAGTTCGACGTCGAGCCACATGAGGATGGCCTGGCCGTCCGCTATGCGCTGGGCGCGCTCAAGTCGGTGGGCGAGGGGGCGATGGAGAAGCTGGTCGTCGAGCGTGAGGCGGGCGGCCCCTTCGCCTCGCTGGATGCGCTGGCCAAGCGGGTCGATCCGCGCCTGATGAACAAGCGCCAGCTGGAGACCTTGGCCTCGGCGGGGGCGTTCGACGGGATCGAGCCCAACCGCGCGGGTGTCCATGCGGTCGCCGAAACCGTCCTTGCCATCGCCGCGCGCACCCATGAGGGGCGGACCAGCGGGCAGGGCGGGTTGTTCGGCGAGACGGAAGTGGCGGGCGACGCCATCAAGCTGCCTTCGGGCGTGCGCTGGACCCTGTCGCAGCGGATGGAGCAGGAGAAGGAGGCGTTCGGCTTCTACTTCTCGGCGCATCCGGTCGACCGCCATGCGCATATCGCCAAGATGCACGGCGCGCGGACTTACACCTCGCTGACCGAGCTGATCATCCCCGACGACGGCGCGCGGATCGGCGCGACCATGGCGGCGCTGGTCGAGGATGCCCGCTGGCGGACCTCGGCACGCGGCAAGCGCTACATGATGGCGCAGCTATCGGATGCGACGGGGCAGTTCCTGGCAACCTGTTTCGACGATTCCGTCGCGGCCGATCTGGAGAAGGCAGCCAAGGAAGGCGATTGCGCGCTGATCACCGTCGAACTCGACCGCCGCCCCGGCGAGGAAGCACCGCGTGTCAGCATCAAGCGGGTGCAATTGTTCGACGGCCTTGCCAGCACGGCGAAATTCGTGGTCGAGGTGACGGTGACCGACAGGATCGCGTTCAAGGCCCTGCACGCCATGCTCGACCCCTTGCGCAACGGACGCGGCGAGGTGCGGGCGCGGATCAAGGGCGCGGATGGCGATACGCTGCTGACGCTGGGGCGCAATTTCTTGCTGGACGCCGAATTGGCGAGCCATATCGAGGATTTGCCCGGCGTGAAGGCCGTCGAGATGAAGTCGTCCGAAGCGCGCTTGGCGTTGGTCGGGTAACAGCCGCTCGTCGCCCTAGCGAAGGCTAGGGCCTTTGGCGAAGGCGCTGTTTCCTCGCCAAAGATGCCAGCCTGCGCCGGCATGACGTTATGGGGCCGATCAGCCGCCGACTTCGCGCCGGTCCTGCTCTTCCTCATCGGCATCGCCATGATTGCCATAGCCCGCACCCGAGCTGTCGGCTTCGTCCTCGTTCGGGATTGAATTGGGCTGGGTAGGCTCGGGGTTGGTCGTCATCGTCGCTCTCCTTCCTGCCCCCAACGCATCGGCCGACAGGGACGATCCTCAGAATAGCTCGCCTTGCGGGCCTTTGGGCGGACGGAACCGGCTGGTGTCGAGCATGGGTCGGTCGCGGTTCAGTCCGTGCAACCGGCATGCACGGTGAAAGCGGACGCGCAGCAGCTCCGCCCAAGGGCCCTGGCCCTTCATGCGGGTGAAGAAACCCGGATCATTGTCACGTCCGCCGCGCAAGGACTGGATGATCGCCATGACCTTGCCCGCCCGATCGGGGAAATGCGTGTCGAGCCAGGCGCGGAACAGGGGCGCGACCTCGTGCGGCAGGCGGACGGGGATGAAGAAGGCGTGACGCGCGCCCGCTTCCGCCGCGCGGGCGACCAGATGTTCGATCTCGTGATCGGTGATCGCCGGGATGACCGGCGCGATCGAGACATAGGTCGGGACACCCGCCGCCGCCAATTTCGCCACAGCGGCCAGCCGTCGCTCGGGCGTCGGCGCGCGCGGCTCGACCGTGCGCGACAGGCGCGCGTCGAGCGAGGTGACCGAGACACAGACGGTCGCCAGCCCCTTAGCCGCCATGGGTGCCAGAATGTCGAGGTCGCGCACCACCCGGTCGGACTTGGTGGTGATCGTGACGGGGTGATCGGTCTCGGCCAGCACCTCCAATATCTGTCGCGTGATACGCCATTGCTGCTCGATCGGCTGATAGGGATCGGTGTTGGTCCCCAAGGCGATCGGCGTAACCGCATAGCCCGGCTTGGCGAGTTCGACGCGGAGCAACGCCGCCGCATCGGGCTTGGCGAACAGCCGGGTTTCGAAGTCCAACCCCGGCGAAAGATCGTGATAGGCATGGGTCGGCCGCGCGAAGCAATAGATACAGCCATGCTCGCAGCCGCCATAGGCGTTGATCGACTGGCTGAACGGCACATCGGGCGAGCTGTTGCGGGTCAGGATCGTCCGGGATTTGACTACCGTCACGCTCGTCCGCAGCTTGGGCGGCTCGCCATCGATCAGCGGGCGCTGGTCCAGCCAGTCGCCGTCCGCCTCATGCTCGGGCAGGTTGAAACGCCTGCTCGTCGCATTTCCCGTCGCGCCGCGCCCCGTCATTTTCGACATGGGCGCACCGTCGTGAAAGGGACCATGACGTCCGAGGAATCGCGCTTGACCATGCGGTCAGATTAGATCATCAATCGGAACGTATCAAGAACATCAGGAGGTGATCATGGCGCGGTTCGATTATCTGGAGCTTCCGGTTTCCGATCGGGCGGAAGCCAAGCGTTTCTATGCCGAGGCGTTCGGCTGGAGCTTCACCGATTTCGGGCCGGATTATGCCGCGACGATGAGCGGCGACACCGACCTTGGCCTGGACGCCGCGTCCGATAAGGTGGCGGCGCCGTTGCCGGTGATCCGCGTCGATGATCTGGAGGCGGCACAGGCGGCGGTCGAGCGCGCGGGTGGGGCGATCAGCGTGCCGATCTTCGCCTTTCCGGGCGGGCGGCGCTTTCATTTCCGCGACGTCGACGGCCATGAACTGGCGGCGATGCAGGCCGACTGATCAGCGCTCCAGCAGGCGCGGCATCAACTCGACGAAGTTGCAGGGACGGTGGCGGCTGTCGAGCTGGTCGCGCAATATGCCGTTCCAGGCGTCCTTGACCGCGCCGGTCGAGCCGGGCAGCGCGAAGATATAGGTGCCACGCGCGACGCAGGCGCAGGCGCGCGACTGGATGGTCGAAGTGCCGATCGTCTGGAAGCTGAGCCAGCGGAAGAGTTCGCCGAAACCGGGGATCATCTTGGTCGCGACCCGTTCGACCGCTTCCGGGGTCACGTCGCGCCCGGTCACCCCGGTCCCGCCGGTGGTCAGGATGCAGTCGATGCTCGCGTCGTCGATCCAGCGATGGAGTTGCGCGACGATATGATCGACATCGTCGCGCAGGATCGTCCGCTCGGCCAGGTCATGCCCCGCCTCGGTCAGCAACCCGACCAGCGTATCCCCCGAGCGATCCTCGGCCAGTGAGCGGGTGTCGGAAACGGTCAGCACCGCGATGCGGACGGGAAGGAAGGGGCGGGTGGTGTCGATGGGCATGGCGGCTTTCGATACTGGGTTTCGCGGCTGAACGCTCGGGTGGGGATATCGGGGGCGGCTGGGCAGGTGGTGGAGCGTGCGCTTCGACTTCGCTCAGCGCGAACGGGGTTGGGGGACTATTTCTTCCGTCCGGCCTGCACTTTTACAAGGGCGAAAGCCGGGATCCCGTTGGCGTGGCACAGGTAAGTTGCTCCCATCGCTCCGCAACTGGACCCTGGCCTTCGCCGGGGTGGTGCAGAGGGGGAGTGGAAGGGCGACTTTTGTACCCATCCCCATTTGGCGAGTGCCGGGGCGTGCGCTTCGACCGCGCTCAGCATGAACGGAGGTTGGGGATGGAGGCAACGCGGTCATTCCCCGTTCCGCACAACCCGCAGTCCGTCCGGCCTGAGCGAAGTCGAAGGCCAAGCGACGCCGCCCGCGACCGCGCTCAATTCGCCTGAGGGACCGCCGTGCTGGATTGCGGGCTGATCGTGGCGTTCAGGGCGATCGTCGTCTTCGGGGGCACGCTCGCCTGCGCGACGTTGGGGCGTTGCAGACGGACCGCACTGGCCCCCGGCAAGCCCGGGAAGCGCGGCCACAGACCTTGCGCCAGCGCGGAACGGCTGGGCGACTTGGCCTTGCCGGTCTGGCTTTCGTACATCCAATAGTTGCGCAGGACCATGGTGACGTATCCGCGCGTCTCCCAATAGGGAATGCTCTCGATATAGAGGAGCGGGTCGCCATTGTCGCGGACGATGCTGTTCCACTCGCCCACCGGCTTGGGCCCGGCGTTGTAGGCCGCGATCACCTTGGGCAGCAGGCCGCCGGTGATGCCGGTCATGTCGCGGAGCCGCTCCAGATGGCGCTGGCCGATATCCATATTGGTCGACGGCTTGGTCAGTGCCGAGCGGTCGATCGACACGCCGCGTTCGCGGGCGAAGTCGGTCGCGGCGGCGGGCATGATCTGCATCAGGCCGTATGCGCCCGCCGGGCTGACCACCTTGTTGCGGAACCCGCTTTCCTGAAGGGTGTGGGCATAGACCAGCGCCTTGTCGACACGCCAGCCGCTGTCGGGCTTCCAGCTCGGCGTCGGATAGCGCGCCTCGGCGGTCGCGGTGACACCGGCGGGGCAGTTGTGCGCCAGCCACACCGTCGTCGCGGGCAGGTCGAGCGATTCGGCGAGGCGGACAAGGTTGCGGAACTCGGTGGGCTGGCCGATCCGCGCCTGCTGGCGGATCACCTGATCGGCCAGGTCGGTCTCGCCGATCTCGACCAGCGCGGCGGCGACCAGGATGTTGGGGCGTCGATCCAGCGCGGCCCAGTCGGTCGCGACCAACTGTCCGCGCGGCTCCCGCTCGCCGCGCATCCCCAACGCCTGACGCGCGAGCTGGCCATAGAAGCTCTCGCGGAATTGCGAGGCGGAGCGGAGCCGTCCCTCGATCCGGTCGGGACGGCCGCAGACCATGTCGGCGCGGGCGGCCCAATAGAGCGCGGCGGCGCGCAGATCGACATCGGTGGCGCGCGCGGCGGTACCCTCGAACGCGGTCGCGGCGGTCTGGCAGTCATTCTGGCGCCAGGCCGACAGCGCGACGGTCCAGCGACCCTGCACCGCCCATTCGCCATAGCCCTCGGCGGCCTTGGCGGCCAGCGTGCGGGCATTGGCATCGTCGCCCATCAGGAAATAAATCCAGGCGACCTTCTGCTGCCATTCGGTCAGCGCCTCGGGCGACAGGCCTTGCGTCGATTCGAGCAATGCCTGGGCGGAGGGGCCGTCATCCGCCTTGACGAAGGGTTGCATCTTCACCGCCAGATCGGCGGCGATCATGTCGCTTTTCACGCTCTTGGCCCGGACGCGGCGGGGTGCGCCGTCCTGCCAGATCAGGTTATGCGCCTCCGGCAGCGGGGGCAGGTCGTGTGCGCCGCGCGACCGGGCGAGGCGGGCAAGCTGCTCGGCCTGGGGCAGTTCGGGGGCTTCATTGAGCAGCGCGACCAGCCGCTCGACATCGACTTTGGGCGAGCCCTTGGCGGTATAGAGTTCGGCGCGGGCGATCGCATGGAGCGGGCCGGGCTTCAGCGCGTCGAGTTCGAGCTGCGCATCGGTCCAGCGGCTTTCGCGGATCGCAGAGAAGACGCGGGCATATCCCGCCTTCTGATCGGGATCGAGCAATGCGGGGATGCTGGGCGGCGCCTTGGCGGGGAGGGAAACCCGCGCGTCGCCACCGGCGGCGGGTTCGGTCGGAGCGGCGGAGGCACTTTGGCCGGCGGCGATCATCGCCCCCATGGTCAGCAGATACGCAACAAGCTGCCCCGGTTTCATCCTCGCATATCCCCCATCAGCATCTGCAAGTCCTTCCAGCTTTCCGCCTTGGCCATCGGCTTCTCGATGAGGAAGCGGGGATGGAAGCTGGCGATCGCCCTGCTTTTGCCGTTCTTATGATCAAGTTCGTGTGAATGTCCGCGTGCGCTGATGAGTTCGGTCCCGAGCACGGCACGGCTTGCCGCATTGCCCAGCAGCAGCAGCCCGCGCGGGGCGACCAGGCCGACATGGTGAAGCGCGATCTCGGCCAGTCGCGCCTCCAGCCCGGCGGGCGCGCGTCCGGCCAGCGGGCGGCGTGCGCAGACCGATGCGATGTGAACCGTCTCCCGCGACTGGCCGATCGCGGCCAGCATCCGGTCGAACAACCGGCCCGGCGCGCCGGACAGGATCTGTCCCGCGTCGCCGTCGTCGCGGTCGGGGCAATCGACCAACACCATCAGCTTCGCGTCGACCGGCCCCGTCGCGGCGAGCGATATGCCGTCCCATGCCGTCTCCGGCGCGGCGTCCGACAATCGCCATGCCAGGAACGCCTCCAGCGTATCGGGAAGGAGCGTGGGTTGTGCCGGGGCCAGCGCGACCACGCCGCCATGCATGGCGGGCGTAGCACTCGCCATGGTCGGCGCAGGGGGCGTGAAGGCGATGGGCCGCACCGGTTCGGCGGCCATCCAGTCGCGGGGTTCCTCCTCGACCAGTAAGTCGACGCCCGCGTCATGCCACCAATCGAGCACGCTGGCCGCCAATGCGGTGTCGAACGTCGGAAGAGCCCCCATATGACTTGCTTCCATGCTGCAAGGTTGACGTGCGCGTCAATCTGTCGGATCGACGGTCGGGACAAGATGTTTCCCGTCCGCGCCCGGACGAACCCGCCATAGCGGGACGCTACGGCAGCGGCGCGGTCACAATGCGAGGATGCCATGAGCGAACGCGAATCGATGCCCTATGACGTGGTGATCGTCGGCGCTGGTCCGGCGGGCCTGTCGGCGGCGATCCGCCTGAAACAGCTCGCGGGCGAGCAGGGCGGCGAATTGTCGGTCTGCGTGCTGGAAAAGGGGTCCGAGGTCGGCGCGCATATCCTGTCGGGCGCGGTGATCGACCCGATCGCGCTGGACGAACTGCTGCCCGATTGGCGCGAGGATGGCTGTCCGCTGGCCGAGGTGCCGGTGACGGAGAATCTCCACTGGATATTGAGCGCGGGCAAGCATCGCAACCTGCCCCACGCGCTGACCCCGCCCTTCATGCACAACAAGGGCACCTATACCGGAAGCCTGGGCAATCTGTGCCGCTGGCTGGCGGGCAAGGCCGAGGAGTTGGGGGTCGAGATCTTCCCCGGCTTCGCTGCCGCCGAAATCCTGTTCCACGAGGATGGCCGGGTAAAGGGGGTCGCGACCGGCGACATGGGTGTGGCACGCGACGGCACGCGCAAGCCCGATTACCAGCCAGGCCTCGAACTCCACGCCAAGTACACCTTCTTCGCCGAGGGCGTTCGCGGCCATCTGTCCAAGGAGATCATCCGCCAGTTCGACCTCGCCCGCGACAGCGATCCGCAGGTCTATGGCCTGGGGGTGAAGGAATTGTGGGACATCGACCCCGCCAAGCATGTGCCGGGCCGAGTGATCCACACCCAGGGCTGGCCGCTGGGCCACGACGCCAATGGCGGCGGCTTCATCTACCACCAGGCGGGCGGGCAGGTCGCGCTCGGTTTCGTGACCTGGCTGAACTACACCAACCCTTACATCTCCCCCTTCCAGGAGATGCAGAAGTGGAAGACCCATCCGGTCATCGCCGAACTGCTGAAGGGCGGCAAGCGCGTCTCCTACGGCGCGCGGGCGATCAATGACGGCGGGCTTCAGGCGATCCCGAAGCTGACCTTCCCTGGCGGCGTGCTGGTCGGCTGTTCGGCGGGTTTCCTCAACGTACCCCGCATCAAGGGCACGCACGGCGCGATGAAGTCGGCGATGCTGGCGGCGGAGGCAGCCTTCGCGGCGGTACAGGCGGGTCGCGAGGGTGACGAGCTGACCGACTATCCGGAGGCGTTCCGCGCCTCATGGCTCTACAAGGAGCTGTCGACGGTCCGCAACGTCGTACCGCTGGTCAAGAAATATGGCGACACGCTGGGCTCCGGCCTGGCGGGCGTGACCATGTGGGCCGAGCATTTTGGCCTCAAGATGCCCTTCACCATGAAGCACAAGCCCGATCACGAAAGCCTGTGGCGCAGGGATCAGGTGAAGAAGCCCGATTATCCCAAGCCCGATGGCGTGCTGACCTTCGACCGTCTGTCCTCGGTGTTCCTGTCGAACACCAATCATGAGGAGGATCAGCCGGTCCATCTGACGCTGAAGGACGCCAGCGTTCCGATCGCGCACAACCTGCCCTTGTTCGACGAGCCCGCGCAACGCTACTGCCCGGCCGGCGTTTACGAGGTGGTGGGTGTGGACGAGGGCGATCCGAAGTTCGTGATCAACGCCCAGAACTGCGTCCACTGCAAGACGTGCGATATCAAGGACCCGACCCAGAACATCAACTGGGTCGTGCCGGAAGGCGGCGGAGGACCCAATTATCCCAATATGTAAGCGTTCGTCCCTCGTCCGGGGCCCGGCCCTTGCCCTGATCGCGGCGATCGCGGCGATCGCGTCGACCCCGGCGGTCGCTGCGGTGAAGGCGGGCCCCGAGCCGCTCGCCGCCTATCTGTCCGCGCGGGTCGCGGCAGCGGAGGGACGTTCGGCGGCGGCGGCGAGCGACTATGCGGTCGTGCTGACCAACTGGCCCGACGATCCCGCCGTCGCGGTCCGGGCCTATCGCGAGGCGATGATCAGCGGCGACGAAGCGCTCGCCCTGCGCGCCGCCCGCGTGATGGAGGCCGAGAAGGTCGCGCCGATCGACGTGGCGCTGCTCGACCTGGCCATCGCGGCCCACAAAGGCGATCGAAAGGCGTATGATGGCGCGCTGACCCGGATCGATGGCGGTGCTCTGCGCATCCTGTCGCCGGTCCTGCGGGCATGGGGTGCGTGGGACCGCAAGCAGCCGGTCGAAGCGGCACTGGACAGCGCGGGCAAGGAGCCGGTCGCGCGGCGGCTGGCCGAGGAACATCGCCTGCTGCTGGCGCTGGCCGGGCGGCGGATGGACGATCCGGCGGCGCGCGTACTGCTGGAGGCGATGCGGGCCCCCGCCGACACGCGGATCGCAGCGGCGGAGTTGATGGCGGGGCGGGGCGATGAGGCCAATGCCCGTGGCCTGTTGACCGATCCGCTGGTGTCTTCGGAGCGCGGGAAGCTGGGCCGCAAGCCCGATCTCGGCTTCGGCGTATCGCGACTGTTCGCGCGCGTCGGGGCCGAACTGGTGGGCGAGGGGCCGCGCCCGCTGGTGATCGCGCTCGCCCGTACCGCCCTGATCGCCGATCCTGGCAACGACCGGGCCCGCCTGTTGATGGCGGAGGCGCTGGCCAAGGACGAGGCCTGGGACGCCGCCATCGCCGCGCTGGAGGGCGTCGATCCCGACCGCGCCTTCGCGCACCGGGCGGCGGTGGTGCGGATCGGCCTGCTGGGAGAGGCGGGCCGCCCGGGTGAGGCGCTGATGCTGGCGAAGGGGCTGGCGACCGCGAAAACGGCGGGGGTCGATGACTGGCAGGTCTATGCCGACCAGCTGATCGCCGCCAAGCGCCCCGCCGACGCCGCCCCCTGGTATGAACGCGTGACCCGCGCCGACCCGCCGCTGCCCTGGGCCGCCTGGCTGCAATATGGCGGCGCGCTGGATCAGGCGGGGCGCAAGGACGAGGCCGATGCCGCGCTCGCCCGTGCGGTGGCGCTGGGGCCGGACGAGCCGCTGGCGCTCAACTATCTGGGCTATGCGCGGATCGAGCGGGGGGAGGACGTGGCCGGATCGCTGGCGCTGCTCGAACGCGCGAGCAAGCTGGCGCCGGACGATGCCTCGGTCACCGACTCGCTCGGCTGGGGCTATCACAAGGCGGGGCAGACCGGGCGCGCGCTGCCCCTGGTCGAGCAGGCGGCGATGGCCGAACCCGCCAATAGCGAGATCGCCGACCATCTGGGCGATATCTATTGGGCGCTGGGGCGGCATTATGAGGCGCGCTATGCCTGGCGTGCGGCGGCGCTGACCGCCGACGATACCGAGCAGGCGGCGCTGGCGACGAAGCTGGCGCGCTGAACGACGTGGCGAACGGTCTTGCCGCGCCGCGCCGGGCGACGCATGGGCGGGGCATGACCGTCATCGTCGAGACCGCCCCCGCCAAGATCAACCTGGCCCTTCACGTCCGCCGTCGCCGCGCCGATGGCTATCACGATCTGGAAACGCTGTTCGCCTTTTGCCGCGACGGCGACAGGGTGACGGTCGAACCGGCGACGACGACCAGCCTGACCCTGACCGGCCCCTTTGCCGCGGTGCTGGCGGGCGAGGCTAAGGAGGACAATCTGGTCACCCGTGCGGCGCGCCGTTTTGGCGAGCGCTTCGGCGTCACCGGGGGTCATGCCATCACACTCGACAAGCATCTTCCCATAGCCTCCGGGATCGGCGGCGGTTCGGCGGATGCGGCGGCGACGCTGCGGGCACTGGCGCGGTTGCATGACGTTCCGCTCGACCATGCCGAGCTGTTCGCGCTGGCGGCCGGTCTGGGCGCGGATGTTCCCGCCTGTCTGCTTGGGCGGACGGCGCGGGGCGAGGGGAAGGGGGATGCGCTTCGGCCGCTGCCGCCGCTCGGCGACCGGCCGGTGCTGCTGGTCAATCCGGGCGTGGCGGTATCGACGGCGGCGGTGTTCGGGCGCTGGGACCAGGTCGATCGCGGGCCGCTGGGTGAGGGCGATGCGATGGCGGTCGCGGTGGACGGACGCAACGACTTGGAGCCCCCGGCCCGCGCCATCGCGCCGCAGATCGATGCGGTGCTGGCGCTGCTGGAGGGCGCGGCGGGCGTCGACTTGGCGCGCATGTCGGGATCGGGGGCGACCTGCTTTGCGATCTTCCGCGATGTGGCGGCGCGCGACGCGGCGGCGCGGACCGCTTCGGCACGGGGCTGGTGGGTCCTGCCGACATTTTTGCAGTGAGTTTTGTTCCGCTCTTGTTCTCACGGAACAAAACACATACATAGCAGATGCGTTGAATGGACCACGCGCATGGTCTAGCGAGGGAAGCATCTGATGGCCGCCAATCTGAAAGTGATCGAAACAGGCATGGCAACCGCAAACGCAGACCGGCAAAAGGCGCTCGACGCCGCGCTCGCCCAGATCGACCGGGCATTCGGCAAGGGCTCGGCGATGAAGCTGGGGCAGAAGGAAACGATGCAGGTCGAGGCGATCTCGACCGGCTCGCTGGGCCTGGACATCGCACTCGGCGTCGGCGGCCTGCCGCGCGGCCGTGTGATCGAGGTTTACGGCCCCGAATCGTCGGGCAAGACGACGCTGGCGCTGCACGTCATCGCCGAGGCGCAGAAGATGGGCGGCACCGCCGCCTTCGTCGACGCCGAACACGCGCTCGACCCCGTCTATGCCAAGAAGCTGGGCGTCAATATCGACGAACTGATCGTGTCGCAGCCGGACACCGGCGAGCAGGCGCTGGAAATCACCGACACGCTGGTCCGCTCGAACGCGATCGATGTGCTGGTGGTCGACTCGGTCGCCGCGCTCGTGCCGCGTGCGGAAATCGAGGGTGAGATGGGCGACAGCCATGTCGGCCTCCAGGCTCGTCTGATGTCGCAGTCGCTTCGCAAGCTGACTGGCTCCATCAGCCGTTCGCGCTGCATGGTGATCTTCATCAACCAGCTCCGCATGAAGATCGGCGTGATGTACGGCAACCCGGAGACGACGACGGGCGGCAATGCGCTGAAATTCTATGCCTCGGTCCGGCTCGACATCCGTCGCACCGGCGCGATCAAGGATCGTGAGGAAGTGACCGGCAACGCCACCCGCGTGAAGGTGGTGAAGAACAAGGTCGCACCGCCGTTCAAGCAGGTCGAATTCGACATCATGTATGGCGAGGGCATCTCCAAGATCGGCGAGATCCTCGATCTGGGCGTGAAGGCCGGGCTGGTCGAGAAGTCGGGGAGCTGGTTCTCCTACGACTCGGTGCGGATCGGGCAGGGGCGCGAGAACGCCAAGACCTATCTGCGCGACAATCCCGACATGGCCGATCGTCTGGAGCGCGCCATCCGTCAGCGGACGGAAAAGGTCGCCGAGGAGATGATGACCGGCCCCGATGCCGAGGATGATATCTGAACCAGGGGAACGGCCCGCCAGCGATGGCGGGCCGTTTCGCTTCTGGCGCATATGGGGTGGGGCGATGACCAGCGGACTGGATTGGCGTGGCCGGGTCGGCGATGTCTGGGCGGCGGAATGGCGTCGCACCGATCGCAGCCTCGCCGATCTGTCGCGCCACCTGAACGCCGCGATCGCGGCGGTCGCCCCCGAACAGGGGCTGGCGCTCGATATCGGAAGCGGGGCGGGTGCGACCAGCCTGGCGCTTCATGCCGTGCGCCCCGGGTTGCGCGTGACGGGGGTCGATCTGTCGCCGGATCTGGTAACCGTCGCGCAGGGTCGGGCGGCGGACGAGGGCGGCGGGGCGGACGAGGCGCATCTGCGTTTTCGCCGCGACGATGCGATCCAATGGGCGGCGCGGGAGGGGCCTTTCGACCTCTTCGTCTCGCGCCACGGCGTGATGTTCTTCCCCGATCCGGTCGCGGCTTTTAAAGGGTTCCGCCAAGCGGCGACCGATGATGCCGCGTTCATCTTTTCCTGTTTCGATGAGCGCGGGCATAACGGCTTCGCGACCCTCGCCGATGCGGTGATCGGACACACGCCCCCCACGCCCGCCGGATATGAGCCCGGTCCCTTCGCCTTCGCCGACAGCCATAGGGTGGCGGACTGGCTGGAGCAGGCGGGATGGGTGCCGGGCGCGGCGGCGCGCCTCTCCTTTGAATATGTCGTCGGAGCGGGCGACGATCCGGTCGCTGATGCGGTCGCCTTCCTGTCGCGTATCGGCCCCGCCGCTCGGGCGATCGGTGGGGCCACTCCCGATGAACGCGACCGGATCGTCGAGGCGTTGGGGCGGGCTCTGTCGGACTATCGGGTGGAGGATCGCGTCGTTCTGCCCGCGTCCGCCTGGATCTGGCGCGCCCATGCGCGAGGTGGTGTGGGATAGGCGTGTGGCGGTCGGGTCGGCGCGCCGACGTTCGATCTTACTTAGTTCCGATCGTTCGGGCCGCACTGCCTTCATTCCTCCCCTGCAAGGGGAGGGGGACCATGCGGAGCATGGTGGAGGGGTATCCCCCTATCGAGAGCGCGAGACCCCTCCGTCAGGCCTTGCCTGCCACCTCCCCTTCCAGGGGAGGAATGGGGAATGTCGATCGGCCTTGGTCGCTCGCGAACAGGGTTCGCGCAGAGAACGCAGAGGTGTTTGGCCGAGCATCCTGCCCGCGGGGTTCAATCTTGGCACATGGATCGGATCATGGCGGCCCGGTCCTTGCCCATCCTGATCGCGGCAAGCGACGACTTCCCCGAAGCCCGGATTGGGCCCCGCAGGACGATTGATGCGTTATCGCGCGCGCATCATGGGGAACAGGCATGACGATCATCGTCCATCATCTGGAAAACAGCCGCTCGCAGCGTATCCTCTGGATGCTGGAGGAACTCCGGCTGCCTTATGAGGTGAAGCGCTATGAGCGCGATCCCAAGACAATGCTGGCCCCGCGCGAGCTGCGTGCCGTGCATCCGCTCGGCAAGTCGCCGGTGATCGAGGATGACGGCATGGTGATCGCCGAGACGGGGGCGATCATCGAATATCTGGTCGGCAAGGGCGACGGCCGCCTGGGGCCGCCCGCGCATCGAGAAGCCATGCAGCGCTGGCGCTTTTGGCTGCATTATGCCGAAGGGTCGCTGATGCCGCCGCTGTTCGTCCTGCTCGTGCTCAGCCGCATACCGGTGATGGGCAAGGCCGCGATCAAGCGCTTCCGGCCGATGATCGACCGTCATCTCGATTATATCGAAAGCGAATTGCAACGCGCGCCCTGGTTCGCGGGCGAGCAGATGACCGCCGCCGACATCATCATGAGCTTCCCGCTGGAGGCCGCGCGCGCCCGCGCCGGTCTGAACGAAAGCCGCCCCGTGACGATCGCTTGGCTGGAGCGGATCCATGCCCGCCCCGCCTATCAGGCCGCGCTCGCCAAGGGCGGGCCCTATGCCTATGCGTGAGGGCGGAGGCTCGGGTTCATCCCATGCCCCGCCCGTTGCGACTTACCCGGCGTCGCTGAACCGCAGAGGATGGTGACGCGTCCGCGCACCATCCTCTGCGCGAACGGGCTCAATGCCCCCCGATCTGCCGAAAGCTGTCCGGCGCCGGCTCGGCGGGCGTGCCCGATGGCGCCCGCAGCGATTCGACGTCCACTGGCTCGGGCGGGTCGAGCGGGCCTTCCCATTTCGCGATCACCGCACTCGCCACCGCATTGCCGATGACGTTGGTCGCCGAGCGGCCCATGTCGAGGAAATGATCGACCGCCAGGATCAGCAGCAACCCGGCTTCGGGAATGTTGAACATCGGCATGGTCGCCGCGATCACCACCAGCGAGGCGCGCGGCACGCCCGCAATCCCCTTAGACGTGACCATCAGGACCAGCAGCATGGTGATCTGCTGCCCGATCGACAGGTCGATTCCGTAAGCCTGCGCGATGAACAGCGACGCGAAGGTCATGTACATCATCGAGCCGTCGAGATTGAACGAATAGCCGAGCGGTAGCACGAAGCTGGCGATGCGCGGCGGCACGCCGAACCGGTCCAGCCCCTCCAGGATGCGCGGATAGGCCGCCTCGGACGACGCGGTCGAAAAGGCCAGGATCAGCGGCGCGCGGATATGCGCGATCAGGTCGCGGATGCGCGGCCCGATGAACAGCGTCGCGATGCCGAGCAGCACGCACCACAGCAGCAGCAAGCCGAGGTAGAAGCTGCCCATGAAGATGGCGAGCTTGCCGATCACCGACGGCCCCTGCTCGATCAGCGTCCCCGCCACCGCCGCGAACACCGCGACCGGGGCGACGCGCATGACATAGTCGGTCACCTGCAACATGACGGCGACCAGCGCATCGACCGCGCGGACCAGCGGCGCGGCGCGCTCGCCGACCGCCGTGATCGCGACGCCCAGGAAGATCGATCCGACGACGATCTGCAACACCTCGTTGGTCGCCATCGATTCGATCAGCGAGGCGGGGACCAGATGGGTGACGAATTTCTGCAGGTCGAACCCCGCCTTCACCACCCCGCTATCGGCGGTGACGGCGGGCAGCGGCAGGTTCAGGCCGACGCCCGGCTGCAACAGGTTGACCAGGATCATGCCCAGGCTGAGCGAGACGAGGCTGGCCGAAATGAACCAGGCCAGCGAGCGGAAGCCGATCCGCCCCAATGCCTTGGTATCGCCCATCTGCGCGATGCCCGACACCAGGGTCGCGAAGACCAGCGGCGCGATGATCATCTTGATCAGGCGCAGGAACAGCCCGGTGACGATCGCGAAATATTTGGCGATCGTCGTCAGTTGCGCGCTCGCCGCCGCGCTGCCGTCGTCGAGCGAAAGGTTGATCGCAAGCCCGACGATCAGGCCCAGGACCAGCCCGATGAAGATGTACAAGGTCAGCCGCTTGGCCATGCATCCCCCAATATAAGTTCCACGCGCGAGCCAAGGGCATTGCGGCGCTCAGGTCAAGGACCCTATCGTGCCCGTCATGCCGACCCTGTTGTCCCGCCGCGCGCTGATCGCGGCCGCCGCCCTGCCGCTCCTGATCCGTCCGGGGCTGTTGCGCGCCGCCGAACCCGATCTGGCGGGACTGTCCGACGTGACCGGCGGTGCGGTGCCGATCGGGCCGGAAGAACGGGCGCGGCGGCTGGCGCGGGCGCAAGGACTGATGAAGGCGAAGGGCATCGGCGCGGTCCTGATCGAGCCGGGATCGAGCCTGGTCTATTTCACCGGTGTCCGCTGGGGCCGGAGCGAGCGGCTGACCGCCGCGATCCTGCCGGTCGAGGGCGAGCCGTGCATCGTCACGCCCTTTTTCGAGGAACCCTCGGTCCGCGAGACGCTGGCCGTCCCCGCCGAGGTGCGGGTTTGGCAGGAGGATCAGAATCCCCTCGCCATCGTCGCGGGATTCCTGCGCGACCGCAAGTTGACGGGGCGTCCCGTGGGCATCGAGGAGACGGCGCGCTTCTTCGCCTTCGACGGCCTCCAAAAGGCATTGCCGGACGCGCGGCTGGTTTCGGGCAATCCGGTCGTGCGTGGATGCCGGATGGTGAAGACCCCCGCCGAAATAGCGCTGATGCAGCTGGCGACCGATGTGACCATGGCCGCCTATCGCTGGCTCCATCCGCGTGTCGAGAGGGGAATGACGGGCGCGGAGATCGGCGCGCTGATGAGCGCCGCGACCCGCAAACTCGGCGGCAGCCCGGAATTCAGCATGGCGCTGATCGGCGAAGCCTCCGCCTATCCGCATGGCAGCAAGCAGGTGCACCGGGTCGCGGACGGGCAGGTCGTCCTGATGGACTGTGGCTGCACGGTCGAGGGCTATCAGTCCGACGTCTCGCGCAGTTGGGTACATGGCACGGCCAGTACGGAGCAGCGCAAGGTCTGGGACTTGGTCGCGCGCGGGCAGCAAGTCGCGCAGAGTGCGGCGCGCATCGGCGCTCCGGCCGGGAGCATCGACGATGCGGTGCGGCGCTTCTACACCGTGCAAGGGTTTGGTCCGGACTATCGCCTGCCGGGCCTGTCGCACCGCACCGGCCACGGCATCGGGATGGACGGGCATGAGCCGGTCAATCTGGTCCGGGGCGAGGCGACGCCGCTGGCGCCGGGCATGTGCTTTTCCAACGAGCCCGGGCTCTATCTGCCCGGCAAGTTCGGCATCCGAATCGAGGATTGCTTCCACATGACCGAAAGCGGGCCCGTCTGGTTCTCGCAGCCGCCGCGTTCGATCGATGCCCCGATCGGATGATGGCCGAACTGGACGAGCATGGTTATGCCCTAAGGCCGTCGCGGCTGGATGACGGGGAAATGGCCGAACTGGCCGCGCTGTTCGCCGATTGGCCGTCCGGTCGCCCAGGCCAGCGCATCGACCCAAGGCGAGCGGCCGCGCTGACGGGTGTCCGGCAACTGGTCGCGGATCGCGCCCCCACCATGCGCCCGGTTCGAGCCTTGCTGTTCGACAAGGCGGACGGAGCCAACTGGGCACTCGCCTGGCATCAGGATCGGACCATCGAAGTCGTTGAGCGGCGCGAGGTGGCGGGCTTCGGCCCCTGGACGGTCAAGCAGGGCCGGGTCCATGTCGCACCGCCCGTATCACTGCTGGAGCGGATGGTGACAGTGCGCTTCCATCTCGATCCCGTCGACGCCGACAATGCGCCGCTGATCGTCGCGCCGGGATCGCATCGACTGGGGCTCATTCCCGAGCCGTCCATCGAAGCCGCGGTCGCACGGCATGGCGATGCGATCTGCCTGGCGGAGGCGGGTTCGGTCTGGCTCTACCGCACCCTCATCCTCCACGCTTCGGCTCGGTCCAGCCCGGGCCGGCATCGCCGGGTGCTCCAGATCGACCTGTCGGCGGACGAGTTGCCCGACGGATTGCGCTGGGCATGCGATGCGGAAAGTGTCGATGCGACGGATCGCCCCGAATGCGCGAGCGCTTGAGCGCGCGCGAAACCTCGCCTAAGTCGCTTGGCCATGACCTCGACCAACGACATCCGCCGCGGCTTTCTCGACTATTTCGGTGCGCAAGGGCACCAGATCGTGCCCTCCGCTCCGCTCGTGCCGCAGAACGACCCGACGCTGATGTTCGTGAATGCGGGCATGGTGCCGTTCAAGAACGTGTTCACCGGCCTGGAATCGCGCCCCTATTCGACCGCGACCAGCTCGCAGAAATGCGTCCGCGCCGGGGGCAAGCATAACGATCTCGACAATGTCGGCTATACCGCGCGGCACCATACCTTCTTTGAAATGCTGGGCAATTTTTCGTTCGGCGATTATTTCAAGGAACAGGCGATCACCCATGCCTGGACCCTGCTGACCAAGGTCTGGGGCATTCCCGCCGAAAAGCTGACCGCCACCGTCTATCACACCGATGACGAGGCGTTCGACCTGTGGAAGAAGATTGCGGGCCTGCCCGAGCACAAGATCATCCGCATCCCGACCAAGGACAATTTCTGGGCGATGGGCGAGAACGGGCCGTGCGGTCCGTGCTCCGAAATCTTCTACGATCACGGCGACCATATCTATGGTGGTCCTCCCGGCAGCCCGGAGGAGGATGGCGACCGATTCGTCGAGATCTGGAACCTGGTCTTCATGCAGTTCGAGCAGGAAGCCAATGAGATCGTCGGCGAACTGCCCAAGAAGTCGATCGACACCGGCATGGGGCTGGAGCGGATCGCCGCCGTGCTCCAGGGTGTGCACGACAATTACGACACGGATACGTTCAAGGCACTGATCGCGGCTTCGTGTGAACTGACCCACACCAAGGCCGAGAATGGGCAGAAGGCCTCGCACCGCGTCATTGCCGACCATCTGCGCTCGGCGGGCTTCCTGGTCGCGGACGGGGTGCTGCCCGCCAATGAAGGGCGCGGCTATGTGCTCCGTCGCATCATGCGCCGCGCGATGCGTCATGCGCATCTGCTGGGCGCGAAGGAGCCGTTGATGCACCGGCTGGTCCCGGCGCTGGTCGCCGAGATGGGCGCGGCTTATCCCGAGCTGGTCCGTGCGCAGCCGCTGATCGAGGCGACTTTGAAGCAGGAAGAGACGCGCTTCCGCCAGACGCTCGACAAGGGTTTGAAGCTGCTTGACGAAGCGACGGCGGGCATGGCGCCCGGTGCGACGCTGGCGGGTGAGACGGCGTTCAAGCTCTATGATACCTATGGCTTCCCCTATGACCTGACCGAGGACGCGCTGCGGGCGCAGAACCTGTCGGTCGACCGGGCGGGCTTCGACGCCGCCATGGCCGAACAGAAGCGCGCCGCGCGCGCCGCTTGGAAGGGCTCGGGCGCGAAGGCGTCGGATGACGTGTGGTTCGACATCGCCGAAGAGACCGGCTCGACCGAATTTCTGGGCTATGCCTCCGACACGGGCGAGGGCGAGGTGCTGGCGCTGGTCAAGGACGGTGCGCGGGTCGACAGCGCGGCGGCCGGCGAGAGCGTCGCGATCATCGTCAACCAGACGCCTTTCTATGGCGAGAGCGGCGGGCAGGTCGGCGATACCGGCACCATCTCCAGCGATACCGGGCTGAAGGCGGTCGTCACCGACACCTCCAAGCAGCTCGGCCGCGTCTTCGTGCACAATGCCGAGATCCAGGAGGGCGGGATCAAGGTCGGCGACAGCATGAAGCTGGCCATCGACACCACCCGCCGCGCCGCGATCCGTGCCAACCACTCGGCGACGCATCTGCTGCACGAGGCGCTGCGCCAGCGGCTGGGCACCCATGTCGCGCAAAAGGGCTCGCTGGTCGCGCCGGAGCGGCTGCGCTTCGACTTCTCGCAGCCGGTCGGCATGACCGCCGACGACATCGCCGAGGTTGAGACGCGCGTGAATGAGCAGGTGCGCGGCAATGGCCCGGTCGTCACCCGCCTGATGACGCCCGACGAAGCGATCGAAATGGGCGCGATGGCGCTGTTCGGTGAGAAATATGGCGACGAGGTTCGTGTCGTGTCGATGGGCGAAGATGCCGACGGCACCTACTCTCTCGAACTCTGCGGCGGCACCCATGTGAACGCGCTGGGCGAGATCGGCGTGTTCAAGATCGTCTCCGAAGGCGCGGTGTCGAGCGGCGTTCGCCGTGTCGAGGCGCTGACCGGCGAGGGTGCACGCGCCTATCTGTCGCATCGTGACGAGATGCTGAAGGCGGCCGCCGCGACGTTGAAGACCACGCCCGATGAGGTGCCCGCGCGCATCGCCGCGCTGGTCGAGGATCGTCGGCGTCTGGAGCGCGAACTCGCCGAGGCCAAGAAGGCGCTCGCCATGGGTGGCGGCGCGGGCGGTGCGGCGGCGGGGCCGCAGCAGATCGGCGACGTGGCGTTCATCGGCCAGGTGCTCGAAGGCTTCGAGGCCAAGGGGCTGCGCGGTGCGGTGGACGATGCCAAGCAGCGGCTGGGGGGACCTGGCGTCGCGGTGATGGTCGCGGTGAATGACGGCCGCGCCTCGGTCGCGGTCGGCGTCACCGACGACCTGACGGGTAAGCACAATGCCGTCGAATTGCTGCGCAAGGCGGTGGCGGCGCTGGGCGGGCAGGGCGGCGGCGGCCGTCCCGACATGGCCCAGGGCGGCGGCCCGGACGGCACCAAGGGGGCCGAAGCGCTCCAGGCGGTTCGGGACGCTCTGGCAGGCTGAAGCCATATCGAAAGGAGCAAGCGATGCGAAAGACCATTTTGAAGGCTTTGACATTGCTTGCCTCTTTCGCCGGAGCATCGAACGGTGCCGTCACGCTGGCGCAGAGCGGCGCGACGGCGAGTGACCCGGTCGTCGTGACTGCACGACCCTTGCCCGACCGGCGGCAGACCCTGCGCTGGTTCGGTTCGATCTCCGGCTATCCGTCCGGCGACGAACCGCTGGCCCGCATGACCGAGCCCTTGTGCATCGCCATTTCCGGCATGTCGGCAAAGGCCGCGGTGCCGATCGCGAACCGCATTCTGGAGCATGCCGAGCGGCTGGGGATCAGACTGGGCGGTGAAAAATGCAGCCCCAATGTCCTCGTGCTGTTCGTCGAAAACGGCGCCCGGCAGGTCGCCTGGCTCGCCGATCATCGTCCGAGCGTGTTCGGCACCCTGTCCACGCATGAGGTCAGCGCGCTGACCCGCGACAAGGGACCGGTCCATGCCTGGAGCCTGACGGCGATCACCAGCCGCGACGGCGATCCCCTGATCCAGATCGGCGGCGGGGTGCCCACGCTGCGCATTCCGACCGCCAGCCGGATCAGCCTGTCCACCAAAGCCCATATCGCCGCCGCCCTGGTGCTGATCGACAATGGTGCGGCGGAGGGAAAGACCGTCAACCAGATCGCCGATTACACGACGATGCGGCTGCTCGCTCAGATCCGCCCGCGCAAGGGCGAAGGCGTGTCCACCATATTATCGCTGTTCGATGCCGACGGCGCCGCGCCGGAGGCGATGACGCCGTTCGACTGGGGGTATCTGCGCGGGCTCTATTCGGGTCCTGGCGACCGCCGACCCATGTTCCAATATGCCGCGATGGCGCGTTTCGTCGAAGAGGAAACGGCCAAGGGAGAGCCCAAGCCGTGAGTGCCCCCAACGGACGTCGTGACCTGACCGCGGGTCCGATCGGCAAGACGCTGCTGCTGTTCGCACTGCCCACTCTGGGGTCGAGCGTACTGCAATCGCTGAACGGCTCGATCAACGCGATCTGGATCGGCCAGTTTCTGGGCGAGCGCGCGCTGGCGGCGACGACCAACGCCAATATCATCATGTTCCTGCTGGTTGCCGCGACCTTCGGCTTCGGCATGGCGGCGACGATCCTGATCGGCCAGAATATGGGTCGGCGGGATGTCGAGGCGGTGCGCCGGGTGCTGGGATCGGCGCTGGGGCTGTTCGTGGTCATCTCGACCCTGACAGTGGTGGTCGGCTGGCTGGCCGCGCCCGCGATCCTGCGCGCGCTGGCGACCCCGGCCGAGGTCTATCCGCTGGCGCTCGCCTATCTTCGCGTGATCTTCGTGGCGATGCCGCCGGGGTTCATCGGCGTGCTGCTGACCATGGCGTTGCGCGGGGTGGGCGATTCGATCACCCCGTTGAAGTTCATGGCGCTGGGCTCGGTGCTCGACGTCGTACTGAACCCCGTCTTCATCCTGGGGCTCGGCCCGGCACCGGCGCTGGGGATCGAGGGCTCGGCGGTGGCGACGCTGATCGCCAATAGCGGCTCGCTGCTCGCGATGGTCGTCTATCTCTACGCCAAGGATCTCGTCATCCGGTTGCGCGGGGCGGAGTGGCGCTATCTGATCCCGACGCCGACGCTGCTCAAGACGATCGTGGTCAAGGGCTTTCCGATGGGGCTCCAGATGCTGGTCGTCTCCACCTCGGCGCTGGCGATGATGGGGCTGGTCAACCGGCATGGCACCGCGACCACGGCGGCTTACGGCGCGGCGAACCAGCTCTGGACCTATATCCAGATGCCCGCCATGGCGGTCGGCGCGGCGGTCAGCGCGATGGCGGCACAGAATATCGGGGCGGGCCAGTGGGACCGCGTCGACCGCATCACGAATGCGGGGCTTCGGATGAACCTGCTCCTGACCGGCGTGCTGCTGCTGGCGGTGACGCTGCTCGACCGGCACGTCCTGTGGCTGTTCCTGGGCAGCGAGCGGGATGCGATCGGGATCGCGACGCGGATCAACCTGATCGCCGGATGGAGCTTCATGCTGTTCGGCGTGTCGATGGTGCTGGCGGCAACGGTTCGGGCCAATGGCGCGGTGGTGGGGCCGCTCGTCATCCTGGCGATCTCGATGTTTCCGGTCCGCTTCGGCCTTGCCAATCTGCTGGAACCCAGCCTGGGGGCGGACGCGATCTGGTGGAGCTTTCCGGCGGGCTCGCTCGCCTCGATGGTGATGACGATCGGCTATTATCGCTATGGCAATTGGCGCAAGGGGCGGATGGCCGTGGTCGACAAGCAGGAATGCGAGGAACAGGTGCTGGCGGAAGGGCAACCGACGAACAAGGCGATGCCGGTCGGATAATCGCCAGCGGCGATGCCCCTCCACCACCGCTTCGCGGCGGTCCCCCTCCCCATCGGTGATGGGGAGGATTGGGTTACTCCGCCGGGGCCATCACCTCGATGATGCCGGGCGCGATCTTCGCGGTGACCGGGGTGCGGGCGAGCACCTCGCCGTCGATCGAGATGGGCAGCGGGGGAATGGTGTTCAGCTTGATCTCCCGGCCCCGGAACTCGCGGACCTTTTCCTTGCGATAGTCGCTGCGCAGGACGCTCGCCGCCCAGTTGACGATCAGGCGGCGCTTCACATGGCCGCACACCGCCTGCACCACGATCTCACCCGAATCGACCGCCGCCGATTCCACCAACTCGGTGCCGCCATGATAGGGACCGTTGGAGATACGCACCTCGACCACGCGGAGCCGCTCGCGCTTGCCGTTCTGCTCGACGATCAGGGTGAAGGGGCGGAAGCGCAGGAACTGATAGGCCGCCCAGCCGAGATAGCCCAGCCGCCCCGCCACGCGCTTCAGACCATGGGGCACGGTTTCGGCGATCTTGGGGCTCATCCCCATGGCGGCGCAATTGGCATAATAGTCGTTGTCGATCATGCCCAGGTCGATGCGGCGCGGGCGACCGGTGCGGATCACCTCCACCGCGCCCTCGATATCGAGCGGGATGTTCAGTGACCGCGCGAAGCTGTTCGCAGTGCCGAGCGGCAGGACGCCCAGCATCACGTCATGCCCGACTATCAGGTCGACCAGCCCGCTGATCGTCCCGTCGCCGCCGCCCAGGATCAGCAGGTCGGGCTTGGCCGCCAGCAACTCGCGGACCGTCGGTTCCAGATCCTCCGGGTCCTCCACCGCGCGCGCATCGACGGGGTAGGGGAGGCCGGACAAGGCGGCGCAGGCTTGTCGGAACAGCGCCTGTCCGCGCCGCGATTTGGCATTCACCACCATCGCGGCCGATCGTATCTCTCTCACCCTCATATCCTTTCGCACCCGGAACGCTCTCATCCAACGCTTGGCAAGCGCGGTACGATCCCCCAAATGCCATAAGGATGACCGCTTCCTATCCCGCGCTTCGCCTTCGTCGTACCCGCGCCTCCGACTGGAGCCGTCGGCTGCATGCCGAGAATGTGCTGACCCCCGCCGATCTGATCTGGCCGCTGTTCGTGACCGAGGGGCAGGGGGTGGAGGAACCCATTGCCAGCCTGCCCGGCGTATCGCGCTGGTCGCTGGACGGGATCGTGGCGCGGGCGCGCGAGGCGGCGGATCTGGGCATTCCGTGCCTGGCGCTGTTCCCCAACACGCCTTCGCACCTGCGCACCGATGACGGGCGCGAGGCGCAGAACCCCGATAACCTGATGTGCCGGGCGATCCGGGCGATCAAGGATGCGGTGCCGCAGATCGGGGTGCTGACCGATGTCGCGCTCGATCCCTATACCACGCATGGCCATGACGGGCTGGTCGATGCGGCAGGCTATGTCGTCAACGACAGCACGGCCGACGCGCTGGTGCAACAGGCCCTGACCCAGGCGCGGGCCGGGTCGGACGTGATCGCGCCGTCGGACATGATGGACGGACGCATCGGCCTGATCCGTGCCGCGCTGGAGGCGGAGGGCTTCGTGAATGTCCAGATCATGGCCTATGCCGCGAAGTACGCCAGCGCCTTTTACGGGCCGTTCCGCGACGCGGTGAACACGCGCGGTCTGCTGAAGGGCGACAAGCGCACCTATCAGATGGACTCGGCCAATGCCGAGGAGGCGCTGCGCGAGGTCGCGCTGGATCTGGCCGAGGGCGCGGACAGCGTCATGGTGAAGCCGGGTCTGCCCTATCTCGACATCATCCGCCGGGTTAAGGACGAATTCCGCGTGCCGACCTTCGCCTATCAGGTGTCGGGCGAATATGCGATGATCGAGACGGCGGTGGCCGCCGGGGCCGCCGACCGCGACGCCATGGTGCTGGAGACGCTGATGGCGTTCAAGCGGGCGGGGTGCGCGGGGGTGCTGACCTATCACGCCGCCCATGCCGCGCGTCTGCTGAACGCCTGAGCCCGGCACGGGAGTGATCGCCCGATCGTCCGGCCTGCCCGCGCGCGCGCTGTTCGTCGCGACGATCCTGACCGGATCGTTCCTGCTGTTCCTCGTCCAGCCGCTGGTCGCGCGGATGGCGTTGCCCCGGCTGGGCGGCGCGCCGGCGGTGTGGAACTCGGCGATGTTCGTCTATCAGGCGCTGCTGCTCGGCGGCTATGCCTATGCCCATGCGCTGGGCCGGTGGCGACCGCGGGTTCAGGCGGGCATCCATCTGGCGTTGCTGGCGGGCGCGGCGCTGTGGCTTCCCATCGGGTTGATGGCGGTCGAATTGCCGCCCGATGCGGAGCCCGCCTTGTGGGTGCCGTGGTTGCTGGGCCTGTCCATCGGGCCGCTTTTCTTCGCGGTGTCGGCGCAGGCCCCGCTGATCCAGCGCTGGTTCGCGCTCGCCGAGCCGGGGCGTAACCCCTATGCGCTGTATGCGGCCTCCAATCTGGGCAGCTTTGCCGGGCTGATTGCCTATCCCCTGCTGGTCGAGCCAATGATGACGCTTCATGGGCAGAGTCGGTTGTGGAGCGTCGGCTACGCCCTGCTGGCGGTGATGGTGCTCGCCTGTGCGACGCGGTTGCCGAGCGGGCAGGATCGGGAGAGGGCGGAGGCGCCCGTCTCGACGGCACCGGGATGGCGGAAGGTGGCGCTGTGGACCGCGCTGTCGGCGGTGCCCTCGGGGCTGGTATTGGCGACCTCGACCTATATCACCGCCGATATTGTGGCGATGCCACTGCTCTGGGTGCTGCCGCTGGGGCTGTATCTATTGAGCTTCATCATCGCCTTCGCGACGCGGCGCGCGGCGGCGGACACGCTGACCCGGATCGCGCCCGTCACCCTGTTGCTGTTCGGCGGGGTCATCATGGGCGGCTATCCGGGGCGGCCCTATTTCAATGTCGTCGTCGCGCTGCTGCTGCTCTTCATGGTGTCGGTGGCGTTGCATACCGCGCTCTACCGGGCGCGACCGGCGGTCGATCGGCTGACTGGTTTCTATCTGTCGATGGCGGTCGGCGGCGCGCTGGGCGGTGTGTTCGCCGGGATATTGGCGCCGGTGCTGTTCGACTGGACCTATGAATATCCGCTGCTGATCCTGACGGCGGGCGTGCTGATCCCGCAGCAGTTCATGACCATGGGGTTGCGCCATGCATGGCTGCGGCATCGCCGCGTCATGCTTGTCGCGCTGGTCTTCGTCATCGGCCTGTTGCTCGGCCTCAGGCTGCTAGGGCAGGCGGAGTGGTTCGGCGAGGAGCGGCAGGGGCCGATCTTCCTGGTGATCGCGCTGCTCGCCTTCGTGACGATCGGCGCGCGGACGGGCTTTGCCCTGTTGCTGGCGGCGGCGTTGGTGCTGTTCGGCGGCTATCGCGCCCTGTCGCTGTCGATGGAGCGCGACGCCCGGATGCGCAGCTATTTCGGCGTCTATACCGTGCGCGACGAGGTCGGTCGCCGCGAACTGGACCATGGGTCGACCGTCCATGGCATCCAGCTACGCGGATCGGAAGCGCGCGAGCGGACGCCAACCACCTATTATGCCCCCGATTCCGGCGTGGGTCGGGCCATGCGCGCCGCGCCCGCCATCTTCGGACCCTCGGCACGGATCGGCGTGGTCGGGCTGGGGACCGGAACGCTCGCCTGCTACGCCCAGCCGGGGCAGAGCTGGCGCTTCTACGAGATCGATCCCGTCATCGTCCGCATCGCGCGCGACACCGGCCAGTTCAGCTATTTGCGCCGCTGCCTGCCCGATCCGGTCATCCGCATCGGCGATGCGCGTATCCGACTGGCCGCCGAGGCGAGCGATGGTTTCGACCTCCTCGCGCTGGACGCCTTCTCCTCCGACGCCGTGCCCGCGCATCTGCTGACCCGCGAGGCCTTTGCCACCTATGCGCGGGTGTTGTCGCGGCGCGGGCTGCTGCTGGTCCATATCTCCAATCGTTTCGTCGATCTGGAGCCGCTGGTGGCCGCCGCCGCGCGTGATGGCGGCTGGGCGGTCGGTAAGCTGACCTATATCCCCTCGGACCTGGACGAGCAGGAATCGGCCACCACCTCGGTCTGGCTGGCCCTGTCGCGCGATGCGGACGTGCTCCGCGCGCTGGAGGCGAGGGGCGGCGACTGGAAACTCGCGACGGCCCCGCCAAGCCTTGCGCCCTGGACCGACGATTATTCCAGCGTCCTGCCCTTCATCCGGCGGTTCTGAGCGGATCAGCTGTTCGGCAGGCTGGCGGACAGCGCCGCGATCTGCTTCGCCTGACGCTCGGCCGCGCCAGCCACCCGCTCGCGCAGCGCGGTGAGCGCGGGATAGTCCGGTTCCAGCGCGGCCGCACGCGCGATGGCGCGGTCGTCGATCTCGGTCAGCAAGCCCGAAGTCCGCGCCCGGATTTCGTCCAGCGCCGCCAGATCGGTCTGCGCGGCCAGCCAGGTATCACTGCCCACGCTCTGCCCACGAGCCTTGGCCGCGCCGGCGCGGGCCTGGTCATAGGCCTTGGCGAATTCCCCCTCCACGGCGGTCAGGCGATCGGCGATCCCGGCGATCTGCGTATCGAGCGCGGGATCGGGGCGTAGCGCGACTGGCTTGGTCACCGGCTCGGCAAAGCCCTGCTTCTCGACCGGGCGGACCGCGAGCGAGGGATAGGGCATCGTGTCGCGGTCGCGCGCGCATCCGGCCAGCATCGTGGCGGACAACAGGCCGAGCAGCGCGATCATCGGGCCGGAGCGGATTGAGGGACGGATCGAGGGAAAGGACGGATGGATCATCGCAACCATCCTAGACGGAAGAGAGCGCTTGGGAAAATGCCTCACGGACGCTTTGCGGGCGCGTTCCGAAAAAATGTGGATAACCGGGCCGAAGGGCTTGCCATGATCCCGAACCGCTTCTAAGAGCCCACCTCCACAGCGCGCCCGTAGCTCAGCTGGATAGAGCATCAGACTACGAATCTGAGGGTCGGACGTTCGAATCGTTCCGGGCGCGCCAGTGGATCATATCCGGTCTTATCAGACCCCTGCGCGCCCGTAGCTCAGCTGGATAGAGCATCAGACTACGAATCTGAGGGTCGGACGTTCGAATCGTTCCGGGCGCGCCATTTCTTCCCCGTCATCGACATACCGGCTTCCAGGCCCCGGCTTTCGCCGAGGCCTTTCGTCGTCAGCGCCAACCGAGCGCGGGGGCGATGTGGCGCAGGATGTTCTCGATCACATGCGCGTTATAGTCCACGCCGAGCTGGTTGGGCACGGTCAGCAGCAGCGTGTCGGCCTCGGCGATCGCCTCGTCCGCGCGAAGTTGCTCGATCAGGCGTTCGGGCTCGGCGGCATAGGAGCGGCCGAAGACGGCGCGCATATTGTCGATGACGCCGACCTGGTCCTGGCTGTCGTCCCGCCCGAAATAGGCGCGGTCCTGATCCGTGGTCAGCGCGAAGATCGACCGGGAAACCGACACGCGCGGCGTCCGCTGATGCCCCGCCTCGGCCCAGGCCTCGCGATAGGCGCGGATTTGCTTGGCCTGTTGGACATGGAAGGGCTCGCCGCTCTCATCGGCCTTCAGCGTGGAGCTTTGCAGGTTCATGCCCTGCTTCGCCGCCCAGATCGCGGTCGCGTTGGAGGCGGAGCCCCACCAGATACGATCGCGCAACCCCTCCGAATGCGGCTCCAGACGAAGCAGGCCGGGCGGGTTGGGGAACATCGGGCGCGGATTGGGCTTGGCGAAACCCTGCCCCTTCAGCAGGTGCAGGAACACCTCGGCATGGCGACGGCCCAGATCGGCGTCGGTCTCGCCCTGGGCGGGGCCATAGCCGAAATGCCGCCAGCCATCGATCACCTGTTCGGGTGAACCCCGGCTGATCCCCAGTTGCAGGCGACCGCCGCTGATCAGGTCCGCCGATCCGGCATCCTCGACCATGTAGAAGGGGTTTTCATAGCGCATGTCGATCACGCCGGTGCCGATCTCGATCCGCTTCGTCCGCGCGCCCACGGCGGCAAGGAGCGGGAAGGGCGAGGCCAATTGCTGCGCGAAGTGGTGCACACGGTAATAGGCACCGTCCGCCCCCAATTCTTCCGCCGCGACCGCGAGGTCGATCGACTGGAGCAGCACGTCCTGCGCCGAGCGCGTGGCGGACTGAGGAGAGGGCGACCAATGGCCGAAGGACAGGAAACCGATCTTTTTCATGGGATCAAGATAGGTCACGCGCGGTCGTGATGCACCCCGGAGCATGGCGCGCCGGGCGAAACGCTTGCTTTCCGAAAGCGCGATTGGACGCTGGGGCGGGTCGATATTGAACCATTCCTCCCCTGGAAGGGGAGGTGGCAGGCCGTCAGGCCTGCCGGAGGGGTGTCGCGCTCTCGATAGGGGGGACACCCCTCCACCATGCTTCGCATGGTCCCCCTCCCCTTGCAGGGGAGGAATTGAAGACCTGCTGCCCGCACGTCGCTGACCTTCAGGAAGATCAGCGACTGCGCCAGTCCTTGGCGATGGCCGCCTTTTCGCCTTCCGCATCCAGCGGCATGTCGGCCATCATGTCCTGCGCCGCCGCCATCAGTTCGGCGTCGGACGATCCCGCCTGGGCATAGCCGCCGCCCGCTTTGGGGGCGCTGCCCGGCATGGTTCGGCGTAGCGCCCAGCCCTTGGCGTCGCGACAGGCGATGCCGTCGGCGGCGGCGGACTGGAAGACGCGGCAGAAATCATTGTCCGTCGCGCGGAAGCTGACCGCGATCCGCACCGCGCCCTCACCCCCGCTCGCCTGTCGGTCGAGCGCGCTGGCGAGAGGCCCGGCGGCGTAAAGTCCATGCTCGGTGGCGGAAATCGGCCCCTGATCCACCTGTCGCCCCAGCAGCACCCCGACCACCAGACACGCCGCCATCGCCGCCGCCGACTGCCACAACGGCAGCGACAGGCGCGAGCGTTGGCGTAGCGGCGGCTGCATCGGCACCACGATGCCGGTCAGCATCGCGGCCAGGCGATCGGGCACGGGCTCATCCGCAATGGGCGCATAGGCGCTGGCGAGCCTGGCCTTCAGGCGCCGATGGCGGGCGATTTCGTCGGCCAGCGCGGGGTTCTCGGCGATGGCGCGTTCGACCCGCTTGGCGCTCAGGGGATCGAGCGCCCCATCGGCATAGGCCATCAGCATTTCCGGTTCGATCGTCATGCCGCTTCTCCCAGTCGCGCCATCAGCGCCTGTCGTCCCCGCACCAGCCGCGAGGTCAGCGTGCCCATGGGAATGTCGAGGATCTCGGCGGCTTCCTTATAGGCCAGCCCTTCGACCAGGACGAGCGCCACCGCCTCGCGCTGTTCGTCGGGCAGGGTGCGCATCGCGGCGTCCACCTCGTTCAGCGCGACGCGCGCCTCGGCATTTCCGGTCGCGCCGACGGACAGCCCGGCATCCTCGCCGACGAAGGTTTGCGCCGCGCGCGAGCGGGAACGGGCGGTGTCGATCCAGGCGTTGCGCATGATCCGGTACATCCAGCTATCCAATCTCGTCCCCGCCTGCCACGATCCTTGCGCGAGCAGCGCCTTTTCGACCGTGACCTGGCAAAGATCGTCCGCGTCCGCCGCATCATGGGTGAGCGATCGGGCGAACCGCCGCAATCGCGGCAGCAGCGCCAACAACTCCTTCTCGAATGCAGCCAAGCGCGGTTCCTTCAATTCAGGGATGAAACGGACGACCCGGATCGTTTAATCCCTGTTCGTCTGATCCATGTCAGGATTGTTTTTTCAACAGGAGGGCGGCGGTGGGCAAGCGGGCATTTCGGTTTCTGGGCGTGATGGCCGCCATGGGCGGCTGTGCGCTCGGCGTCGGCGGGGCCCGGGCGCAGTTGGGCGGGACGCTGCCCAACCTGCCGTCGCTGCCGGGCGGGCTCCCCTCAACCATTCGGCCGATGGTCGACGGGGTGGTCGATCCGCTGCGGCGCGGGGTCGACCGGGTGGCGAGCACGACCGCCGCCAGGCTCGATGACCTGCGCCGCGCCGCCTATGCGCAACTGGTGCGCGATCACCCCGATGCGATCGCGCTAGACCCCAACGGCTTCCCGGCGCGTGCGGGCGAGGTGGTGGTGGATGGCCCCAGCGAGGCGCTGCTCGCCGCCGTCGCGGCACAGGGTTTCAGCGTAATCGAGCGGGACGATGTGCTGGGCGTGTCCTTCGTCCGGTTGCGCGTGCCGAACGGCCTTCCGCTCAAAAAGGCGCTGGCCGTGATCGACAGGCTGGGCGGAGAGGTCAGTGCGGATCAGCTCCATTTGCCGAGCGGCGCGAGCGCGGCGACGCTCGCCGGGGGCGCGGCGCCGGAGGGGCAGGGCACGATGGTCGGCGTGATCGACGGCGGTGTCGAAGGGGCGGCGGTGATCCGCGGCTTCGCGACCGGCGCTTCCAAGCCCGACGATCATGGCACCGCCGTCGCCTCGCTCATCAGCGGCAGGGGCGGCGTCCGGGGATCGCTGCCCGGTGCGCGGATCGCGTCGGCGGATGTCTATGGCACCGACCCGGCGGGCGGCAATGCCACCGCCATCGCCAAGGCGCTGGGCTGGCTGGTCGAGCAGCGCGTGTCGGTCGCGACGATCAGCCTGGTCGGCCCCTCCAACCCGCTGCTCGCGCGGGTGGTCGCGGCGGCGCAGGCGCGCGGGCTGATCATCGTCGCGGCGGTCGGCAATAACGGTCCCGCCTCACCGCCAGCCTATCCGGCGTCCTATCCCGGCGTGGTGGCGGTGAGCGGCGTCGATGCGCGCAACCGGCCGCTGATCGAGGCGGGCCGTGCCTCGCATATCGATTATGTCGCGCCCGCCGCCGACATGCTGGCGATCGGGCTGAGCGGTCGGCGGATGAAGGTGCGCGGCACCTCCTTTGCCGCGCCGCTGGTCGCGGGACGCATCGCCGCCGCCTATCCGGCGCTGAAACCCGGTCAGGCCCGTGCCGCGCTTGCGCGCGTGGATGGGGAGGCGAAGGATCTGGGGGCGCGGGGCCATGATAAAAATCATGGTCGTGGAATGCTTTGCGAGGAATGTCGCACTCGGGCGCAATAATTTTGGAGACGTCCGGGATTAAACCCGCAGGCGGCTTCGTTGTCGTTCCAGAAGTTAAGGAGAACGATGATGAAGACGTTTCTTTCCGGTAGCGCGATCCTTGCCGTTGCTCTGGTAGCGGCGCCCGCTTCGGCGCAGTTGCTTGGTGGCGCCGGTGGCCTGGGTGGCCAGCTCGGCGGCACGGTCGGCGGTCTGACCGGCTCGGCCACCGGTGCGGGTGCGGGTTCGCTGAGCGGTATGGCGGATCGCGGCCGGGTCGCGACGGACACGGCGACCCGGACGCGCGGGTCGGCACGGGCGGATCGCAATGTCGATCTGCGTCGCGGCCGGGTGGCGGCGTCGGGCGAAGCCTCGGGCGGCTCGACGCTGGATAGCGCGACGCGGATCGGGCAGGCCTCGGGCGGCGGTAATGGCTCGGCCTCGGGCTCGCTGGGCGGCGGAGTCGATGCGCAGCTGGTCGGAACCGACGCGGTGCGCGACGCGGCGGGTCGCGGAGTGAACACCGTCGGCAACGTCGCGGGGCAGGTCCGGGATACCGCAGGGGCAGTCGGCAACCGCGCGCGTGGCGCGGTGTCCAACCTGGCCGACCGGGCGGCGAACAGCGGTGCTGCTGTGGCGGGGTCCGCGACGGGCGCGGGATCGGGCGCGCTGTCGGCGGCGGGCGGTAGCCTGTCGGGTGCGGGCAATCTGGCGCTGGCCGGTAGCGGCGCGGCGCAGGGTGGGGCCTTCCCGGTCAATCCAGGCATGGCCGTCACCGACGCCCGTGGCCGTGCGCTCGGCGCGGTCCAGTCGGTCCGCACCAATGCCCAGGGCGCGGTCGAGCGGGTTCTGGTGAAGGTCGGCAACCGGGTCGCCGATCTGCCCGCCGCCAATTTCTCCGGCTCGGGCAATGTCCTGGTCTCGGCCATGGGGCAGGGCGATGTGAAGAGCGCCGCGCAGTAATCCTGGCCGATCCGAAAGATGCGCCCGACCTCCCTCGCGAGGTCGGGCGCATCGTCATGTCCGGCTCAGGCGGGGATGCCTTGCGCGGCGGGCAGTTCGACGATGTCGGAGGATTCGGCCCACAGGTTGATGCCGCCATCCTGTGCCGCCTGGTCGATCGCTGCCAGTTCGTCGTCGGTGAAATCCAGCCGCGACACGGCGTCGAGCGAATCGTCCAACTGCTCGACCGTCCGTGCGCCGATCAGCGCGGAGGTCACGCGCGGATCGCGCAACACCCAGGCGATCGCCATCTGTGCCAGCGTCTGCCCGCGTGCCTGTGCGATATCGTTCAGACGGCGGATGGCGGACACATTCTCTTCGCTCAGCAGCGACTGCGACAGCGAACCGCCCCGGCTGGCCCGCGCATCCTGCGGCACGCCGTTCAGATATTTGCCGGTCAACATGCCCTGCGCCAGCGGCGAAAAGGCGATGCAGCCGGTGCCGAGTTCGCCCAGCGTGTCGAGCAGATCGCGCTCGATCCAGCGGTTGAGGATCGAATAGCTGGGCTGGTGGATGAACAGCGGCACCCTCTCCTCCGCCAGGATCGCCGCCGCTCGCCGGGTCAATCCCGCGTCATAGGAGGAAATGCCGACATAGAGCGCCTTGCCCTGCCGGTGAAGCTGCACCAGCGCGCCCATCGTCTCCTCCAGCGGCGTCTCCGGATCGACCCGGTGCGAGTAGAAGATGTCGACATAGTCGACGCCCATCCGCTTCAGGCTCTGTTCGCAACTGGCGATGAGGTACTTCTTCGACGAGCCGATATCGCCATAGGGTCCCGGCCACATGTCCCAACCCGCCTTGGTCGACAGGATCAACTCGTCGCGGTGTGCGGCGAAGTCGCTCGCCAGCACCCGCCCGAAATTCTCCTCTGCCGAGCCATAGGGCGGACCGTAATTGTTCGCGAGGTCGAAATGGGTCACGCCGCGATCGAAGGCGCGGCGAAGGATGGCGCGGCCCGTCTCGAACACATCGGTGCCGCCGAAATTCTGCCACAGCCCCAGGCTGATCGCGGGTAGCTTCAGGCCGCTGCGTCCGGTCCGGCGATAGGGCATCCGGCCGTCGTAACGGGCCGGATCGGCGACATAGGGGGTGGGGAAGGGCATGGGACGGTTCCTCTCGTATCGGCGCGGTTCTTATGACGCCTGGCGATAGCGGCCAATTGCCTGGGTCAAGATGGCAGTCAGGCGAGCAGATCGGCCAGCCGTGCCAGCCGCTCGGCGGGAGCGTCCAGGCGTTCCTTCAGCAGGTAGCGGCCATTCTTCTCCTCAAGTCCCTCGATCCCGTTCAAATCGACATCCTTGCCCTGCGGCGTCAGGGCGATGGCGGCGGGCCCCGCGTCGATCCGGGCGATCCCCAGCATCCGCATCCGCTCGCGCAATCGGGCGAGCGCGATCAGCAGCGCGGCTTCTTCGGGCAGTTCGCCGAAGCGATCCTCCAGTTCCGCCTCGAAATTGTCGAGTTCGGCGTCGTCGCGCAGCCGCCCCAGCCGCGCATAGAGCGAGATGCGCAGATCCTCATCGGGTATCCATTCGGCGGGCAGGCGCCCCTCGACGCCGATGCGCAGTTCGGGCGTCCAGCGCTCGACCGTCTCGCCGCGGGCGGTGCGCAGCGCGTCCTCCAGCAATTGCTGGTAGAGTTCGACGCCGATCAGCCGCATATGCCCCGCCTGCGTATCGCCGAGCAGATCGCCCGCGCCGCGCATGTCCAGGTCGCGGGCGCTGATCGCGAAGCCCGCGCCCAGCCGGTCGAACGCCTCCAGGGTGCGCAACCGCTTCAGCGTGCGCGGCGCGATGGCGTCGTCGGTCTCGGTGAACAGTAGCACCTGGCCGCGCCGGTGCCCACGCCCGACGCGCCCGCGCAACTGGTGAAGCTGCGACAGGCCGAAACGGTCGGCATGGACGATCGCCATCGTATTGGCACGCGGCACGTCGAGCCCCGCCTCGATGATGTTGGTCGCCAGCAGGACATCGCCGTCGCCGCGCCCGAAGCGGACCATCACGTCATCGATCTCGGCGGCGGGCAGCTTGCCATGGGCTTGCAGCACCACCAGTTCGGGGACGATCTTGGCCAGCTTTTCGGCCAGCGGCGCCATGTCGGCGATGCGGGGCACCACGACGAAGCTCTGCCCGCCGCGCGACCGCTCCCGCAGCAGCGCCGCCCGCAACGTCTCCGGCGAGAAGGCGGAAACGGCGGTGCGGATAGGTTGCCGCCGGGCGGGCGGGGTCGCGATGATCGACAATTGGCGCAGGCCGACCAGCGCGGATTGCAGCGTGCGCGGGATCGGTGTCGCCGACAGGGTCAGGACATGACCCGCCGACAGCGCCTGGAGCCCCGCCTTGTCGCTCGCGCCGAAGCGCTGCTCCTCGTCCACGATGATCAGGGCGAGGTCCTTATAGGCCATGCCCTTGGCCGCGACCGCGCCGGTGCCGATCACGATCCGGATACTGCCATCGGCCAGCCCGGCCTTGACCCGGCGCTTTTCGGCGGCGCTGGACAGGCGCGACAGGCCCGCGACGGCGATGCCGCTGTCGGCGAAGCGCGCGGTGAAGCTGTCGAGGTGCTGGCGGGCAAGCACGGTGGTCGGGGCGGCCAGCGCCACCTGCCGCCCGGCGAGCGCGGCGATGGCGGCGGCGCGCAAAGCGACCTCGGTCTTGCCGAAGCCGACATCGCCGACGACCAGCCGGTCCATCGGGCGCCCGGACGATAGGTCGGCGCGCACCGCCTCGATCGCGGTCAACTGGTCGGGCGTTTCGCTGAACGGAAAGCCGGCGGCGAAGCGCTCATAATCGGCGACCGGGGGATCGAGCACGGGGGCATGTTGCTCGGCACGTTCGGCGGCCATCTCGGTCAGGCGGCGCGCGGTCTCGGCGATCGCCTCGTCGATGCCGCGGCGGCGCTCATGCCAGCTCTTGCCGTCGAGCGTGTCGGCGCGAACCGCATCGTCCTCGCCGCCATAGCGCCACAGCCGATCCGCCTCGGCCACCGGCACCAGTCGCGTCGCCGATTTGGCATAGACCAGCTTGATCGCGTCCCCCGTCACTCCGCCCTGCATATCGATCGGATCGAGCCCCGCGACGGTGGCGATGCCGTGATCCTCATGGATGACCATGTCGCCGACCCGGATTTCGGCGGTCTGGATCAGCGACAGGTCGACGCGGTGGGCCTTGCCGTCCTCGCGGTCCGCGCGACTGCCGAGCAGGTCGGCGGCGGTGACGGCCAGAATGTCCTTGCGGACGAAGCCCCGCTCGGCGGGCGCGACCAGCGTCAGCAGCGCGCCGGGCTCGGCCTTGCGGACCTCGCGCCAGCTATCGACGCGGACGGAAGGCGTGCGCAGGGCATTGTCGACCCGCCGCCCGAGGAAGCGCAGGTCGCGCTCGCTTCCGATCAGGACGACGCGGCACCCTTCATCTCGCGCGGCCCGCGCCGTCTTAGCAAAGTCCCGCAAGGGCGCACGGCGTTCCACGAAGCGGGGCGGGAGGTCCCCGATCCGGCCAAGGCTCGCGGTCTTGCGATCGGCGAGCAGCGCGGACCAGTGTTTGTCCGCGATCATGTCGCGCGCGGCGCGTCGGGAGCCGCGCTTGGCGACATCGGCGCTCAGCAGCAGCAGGCGACGGCGGCGTTCGTCGGCGGCGGGCTCGATGATGATTTCGGCACCGGGCAGATGCTCGATCAGACTGGTCGGGTCGGACGCCAGCGGCGGCTCGGCGACACGGCCCAGTTCGCGGCGATCCAACTCGCCGGTGCTCCGCTGGTCGGCGGGATCGTAGGACCGGATCGCCGCGATCCGCCCGTCGGCTACTTCGATCCGCAGCGGCTGTTCGGCGTCGGCGGGAAACACGTCCAGCACCTGTCCGCGAAGCGCCACCTCGCCGGGCTCGTCCACCCGCTCGTCGGCGATATAGCCCAGGTCGAGCAGCATGTCGTGAAGCCGGCTTAGGTCGCAGGGCTCGCCCTGGGCGACGCAGGGCGGCTCGGCATCGAAGGTCGCAGGAGAGGGCAGGGCGCGCGCCAACGCCTCTCCGGAGGTGACCAGTGCGATCCGACCCCGCTTCTTCGCCGCCGATGCGGCGCGCAGGGCGTGGAGCGCCGACACGCGCTGCCCGACATTGGCGGGCGAGGCGGGCGCATCGTCTCCCGGCAGCGCGTCCGATCCGGGGCAGAACAGGATCGTCGCGTCGGGTGCGATCGCGGTCAGGATGCGGGTGACGGCCATCGCGCGCGTCTCGTCCGTCGCCGCCAGGATGATGTCGGCCCGCTCCAGCCGCTCCGCCGCGCCCGCCGCCAGTTCGGCGACCCCCAGCAGCGGATGGGGCCCGTCGCCGGACGGGGGCATGGTGGCGATTTCGGCTTCGGACAAGGAACGCACGGTGGGGGGCTCTCCCAGAACTGGTTGCGATGGCGAACGGGCGGGAGGCGCGCGTCGTTCCGCTGGGGATCAAAGACTTATCGGCGGAACCCTAAGCCGCGTCGTCACTTCATCGGCACGGCATTGATCGGCATCGATGACATGGCTGACCGCCCGCCGAGGGAGAATGACGATGGATCTGGGTATCGAGGGCCGCATCGCACTGATCAGCGGATCGGATTCGGGCATGGGCAAGGAAACCGCGCGGTTGCTGCTGGAGGCCGGAGTGCGGGTCGCGCTGACCGACAAGCCGGGCGGGACCCTGGACGAGGCGGTGGCGGAACTGACCCCGCTGGGCGAGGTGATCGCCGTGACCGGCGACGTCACCAGGCCGGAGGAGGTGAAGTCGCTGTGGCAAGAGGTTCGCGAAAGGCTGGGCGAGCCCGACATCTATATCAACGCGGCGGGCGTGACGGGCGCGCAAGGCGATTTTCTGGATATTGGCGACGATGGCTGGCTGGAGACGCTGGACATCAACCTGATGGGCGCGGTGCGCATGTGCCGCGAGGCGATCCCGGCGATGCGGCGCAAGAGCTGGGGCCGCGTGGTCCTGTTCGCGTCCGAGGATGCGGTGCAGCCCTATGTCGAGGAACTCCCCTATTGCGCGTCCAAGGCCGCGATCCTCAGCTTGGCCAAGGGATTGTCCAAGGCCTATGGTGGCGACAATGTGCTGGTGAACACCATCTCGCCCGCGTTCATCGCGACGCCGATGACCGATGCGATGATGGAGAAGCGCGCCGAGGAAAAGGGCATCAGCTTCGACGAGGCGATCGAGACGTTCCTGGAGGAGGAGCGCCCCGGCATGGTGCTGAAACGGCGCGGCAGGGCCGAAGAGGTCGCCGCCGCCGTCGCCTTCCTGGTGTCCGAACGGGCCAGCTTCATCAACGGCGCGGGGCTCCGCGTCGACTCCGGTTCGGTCTTCACCATCGCCGGATGATTTCCCCGGCCCGTCGGCATGGTCTTTCCCGTTGGGGCCGATTAGGCTGACGGGCAAGATATTCGGGGAGAGTGGCGATGCGGCGATGGGCTTGGGCGATGCTGGCGGGCGTCTCGCTGCTGGCGACCGGTGGCGCGACCGGGCAGGAGACGCAGACCGCGACGCTGGGTGCGACCAACACCCATTATGACGGAGCCATGGCGGCGCCCAAATCCGCCCCGAGCTTCGGCGACGAATTCAACCGCGCGATCGATCCCCGCCGCTGGCGCTGGGACGTGTCGGCGAACAAGCGCGGCTGGCCCAATCACGAACTGCAATATTATGTCGGGCCGAAGCGGAGCAACGCGCGGATCGAGAATGGCGCGCTGGTGATCGAGGCGCGACGCGAAGCCGCCCGCGACGAGCCGGATTGGGGCGGGCAGGATTACACCTCGGCCAAGCTGGTGACGCAGAAGACGCTCGGTTTCGGCTTTTACGAGGTTCGCGCGAAGCTGCCTTGCGGCCGGGGCATGTGGCCCGCCATCTGGCTGCTCCCCATGGACGGCGTGCGCTGGCCCGATGGCGGCGAGATCGACATCATGGAGATGGTCGGCTGGAACCCCGATGTCATCCATGCGACCGTCCACTCCGCCGCCTATAACCACGTCAGGAAGACGCAGCGGGGCAGCCAGACCGACGTACCCGGCGCGTGCACGGACTTTCACCGCTATCAGCTTGACTGGACGCCCGATATGATCACCATCGGGGTCGATGGCCGCGCCTATATGCGGGTCAAGAACGACAAGCCCGGCGGCGCGGCGGCCTGGCCGTTCACGCGGCCCTATTCGCTGATCCTGAACCTGGCGGTCGGGGGTGACTGGGGCGGGCAGAAGGGCGTCGACGATGCCGCCCTGCCGCAGCGGATGGATGTGGATTATGTGCGCTACTGGAAGCGGTAACGGGGTGTTCGTCGCCCCGCTTACAGCAGCGTGCTCGACAAGATCGCCAGCGCGATGCTGAAATAGATCACCAGCCCGGTCACATCGACCAGCGTCGCGACGAACGGTGCCGAGGCGCTGGCCGGATCGAAGCCCAGCCGTTGCAGGACGAAGGGCAGCATCGATCCCGCCAGCGAGCCGAAGGTGACGATGCCGACCAGCCCCGTCCCGACCGTCGTCGCCACCAGCACCCAATGCGGTCCGTAATCGTAGAAGCCCAGCGTCTGCCACAGCGCGATCCGTGCGATGCCGAGCAGGCCCAGTATCGCCCCCAGCGTCATTCCCGCCGGAAGCTCGCGCAGCGCCACCCGCCACCAGTCGCGCAGCCGGACCTGGCCCAGCGCGAGCGCCCGGATGATCAGCGAGGTCGCCTGGCTGCCGCTATTGCCGCCCGAGCTCATGATGAGCGGGATGAACAGGGTCAGGACGACCGCGCGCTCCAACTCGCTCTCGAAATGCTGCATCGCGCTGGCGGTCAGCATTTCGGAAAAGAACAGGATGCTCAGCCACCCGGCGCGCTTGCGAATCATCGCGAGGAAGCCGGTTTCCAGATAGGGATTGTCCAGCGCCTCGACACCGCCGAATTTCTGCGTGTCCTCAGTATGCGCGGCGACCAGTGCGTCGAGCACGTCGTCCACGGTAACGATGCCGATCGGGCGGCCCTGTTCGTCGACCACGGGCAGGGCAAGCAGGTCGTGGCGGCGGATCAGATGCGCCACCTCTTCGCGGTCGGTGCCCGGTGCGACGGTGATCGGGTCATGCCCGCGCGCGAGATCGATGGCGGGCGAGTCCGGCTCGGCGGCGATCAATTGGCGCAGCGAGACGGTCGCGACCAGTCGCCCCTGCGGCTCCAGCAGGAAGACCGAATAGACGGTCTCGCGGCTCCGTTCGACCGTTCGGATATGCGCCAGCACCTCGGCGACGGTCGCGTCGGCGGGGGAGGCGACATATTCGGTCGTCATCATGCCGCCCGCGCTGTCCGGCGGCCAGCGGAGCAGAGTGTCGATCGAGGCGAGGATGGTGGCGGGAAGGTCGGCGCGGATCGGCGCAGCGTCCTCTTCCTCCATTGCCGCCAGCACGTCGGCGGCGCGGTCCTCCGCCATTTGCGAGACCAGGGCGGCGGCGCGCGCGGCGGGCAGCAGGGCCAGGATATCGGCGGCGCAGCGGAGTTCCGGGCTGTCGAGCACGGCGACGGCGCGCGCGTCGGGCATCTGGGTCAGGGCGTCGGCCGCTTCCGCCACGGGCAGCGACTGAAGCGTATCGACGAGATCGGCGATGGACAGGCCACGCCGGGAGGAGCGGAAACCGGCGGCGACGCCGGCGATCAGATCGTTGACCATTCAAAACCTTTCGTCCGCACGACCCGGGCGGACGAAAGCCAGTTTCGCGAAACTAGCGGACGACCCCGGGGCGTGCGGCGCTACTGGAACTGTCGATGGACATGTTCTCGCTTTCTGGAACGACGCGGGGGCTCCCGCGCCTGTCGGGCGCTCTGATCCTCTGCGGCCCGATCGTCAACACCGGCGGGCCACCTGACGAATTTTTCATCCGGGCACCAAGGTTTCGGCGCGAGGGCTCCGTCTGAACGGGCAAAGCGCACAAAGGGGACTTTATTCGTGCATCGCCTGCTCTTCGCCTCGACCGCCACGCTCGCCCTGGTGGCGGGGACGGCCGCCTCGGCCCAGACCGTCATCGATACCAAGCGTACCACCCCGGTCCGTACCGCGACCGTCAATAACGGCGGCGCGGGCGATGTCAGCATCGCCGCGGCGGGCAGCGTCGTGACCACCGGCGGTACCGCGGTGACGATCGACAGCAACAACAAGCTCGCCAATGCGGGCACCATCCAGATCACCGACGCCAACGATTCGATTGGTATCGGCGCGGCGGCGGGCGCGACCGGCGAGATCGCGAACACCGGCAAGATCATCATCGACGAAAGCTACACGCCCGTCGATATCGACAAGGACGGCGACTTGGACGGCCCCTTCGCACAAGGCGCGCGGCGGACCGGCATCCGCACCGCCGGGGCCTTTACCGGGGCGATCAGCAACAGCGGCGAGATCACCGTCGAGGGCAACGACTCGGCGGGCATCTATTTGACCGGCCCGCTGACCGGGAACCTCGCCCAGTCAGGCAAGATCAACGTGCTGGGCGACCGCTCGGTCGGCGTGCGGACCGGCGGGGTGTCGGGCAATGTCACGCTGGGCGGCACCATCGTCGCGGTGGGCCAAGGCGCGGTCGGCGCGCGGATCGACGGCGATATCGGCGGTGCGCTGACCATCGAGGGCGGGATCGGCTCGACCGGCTATCGCTACACCACGCCGCCCAGCGATGTGTCGAAGCTGGACCCGGACGATCTGTTGCAGGGCGGATCGGCGCTGGTCGTGGGCGGCAATGTCGCGGGCGGCATCACCCTGGGCAACGCCACCGGCAAGACGGCGGACATCATCTCCAACGGTGCGGCCCCCGCCATGCTGGTCGGTGCGGCGGACCGGGCGATCGTCATCGGCGCGACCGGCGGCAGCACGCCCGCACCGGGCCTGGTCGTCAATGGCCGGATCACCGGCAACGGCGTCTATAGCGGCGTGCGCGCCAATGCGCTGACCATCGGCGGGCAGGGCGGCAACGTCCAGATCGCGCAGGGCGTCGCGGTCGGCGGCACGGTGCAGGCCACCGCCAATGGCGCGGAGGCGACCGCGATCCGCTTCGGATCGGGCGCCTCGACGCCGGAATTGCGGGTCGGCGGCTCGGTGACGGCGACCGGCGGCGGCACGGCCTCGGCAGTGACGACCGCCGTGCTGATCGACAGCGGCGCTTCGGTGCCGACGATCCGCAACTCGGGCGCGATCCGCGCGACGGCGGCGGGTGCGAGCGCGACCGCGATCCTCGACCGGACCGGCGGCCTGACGCTCGTCGAGAATACGGGTGCGATCGCAGGCGCCGGGGCGGACAGCTCGCGCAGCACCGCCATCGACCTGTCGGCGAACACCATCGGCGCGACCGTTCGCCAGATCGCCCCCGCCGCCGGAGCCGCCGCTCCCACCATCACCGGCGCGATCCGTTTCGGCAGCGGTGATGACCGGCTTCAGATCGGCGCGGGTTCGGTGACGGGCGACGTCACCTTCGGCACCGGCAACAACCGGCTGGAGATGAGCGGGACGGGCACCTATGCGGGCAGCGCGACCTTCGGCACCGGCGCGGACACGCTGACCATCGCCGATACCGCGCGCTTCGACGGCGTGGCCGACTTTTCCGGTCTGGGCCAGGATGTGGTGGCGATCACGGGGAAGGGCGTTTTCGCCGGACGCCTGACCAACGCCTCCCATGTCGCGGTCACGGTCGCCAGCGGCGGCGGTACCTTCGCGGCGAACGGGGCGACCAATATCGCCTCGCTGACAATGGGCGACCAGTCGATCCTCAGCGTCGCGTTGGACAAGGCCAATCCCACCGCCAATCTGATCCAGGTCGGCGGGGCGACCACCATCGGCGCGAACAGCCAGTTGGCGCTGCGCGTGTCGGGCGGGACCGATGTGACGGGCCGCTATGTCGTGTTGCGCTCGGGCACGTTGACGGGGGCGGGCAACCTGACGCTGGCACCCTCGGCCATGCCCTTCCTCTACAAGGGCGCGATCGTCGCCGCCCAGCCCAACGAGATCGCGGTGGAGGTCAGTCGCAAGGCCAAGACCGAACTGGGCCTCAGCAACGCGGGCGTCAGCGCCTTCGACGCGATCGACGCCGCGATCGGGACCGACGCCAAGCTGTCCGACGCCATCCGGGGCATTTACGACGGCGCGGCCTTCCGGGGCGCGGTCGAGCAGATGCTGCCCAATTATGCGGGCGGCGTGTTCGAGGGGGTGACGCTCGCCTCGCGCGCCGCCGCCGCGCAGCTTCGCGAGCCTGCGGGCGAGTTCAGCGAAGAGGGCAAATGGGGCTATTGGCTCAGCCCGCTCGGCTGGGATGCGTCCAAGGGCGCGCGCTCCACGCAAAGCTATGACGTGCGCGGCTGGGGTATCAGCGGCGGCATCGAGCATAAGACCGATGCGGGCAATTTCGGCGCCTCGCTCTCCTATATGAGCGGACGCGACAATGAAGGCTCGGCGATCAACCGGGTGAACCACAGCCAATATGAGCTGGCCGGTTTCTGGCGCGCCCGCTGGGGTGCGCTGGCGGCGCAGGCCCGCGGCTCGGCGGCGTTCCTGTCCTTCGACTCGCAACGCCAGTTCGACGGCGTGGTCGGCACCGAGGCGGTGCAGCGCCGTGCGACCGCCGATTGGAAGGGCATGCTCTACTCGGGGTCTGGCTCGGTCTCGTGGGAGCATTGGGTCGGCCAGTTCAACGTCCGCCCGATCCTCGCGGTCGACTATTACCGGCTGAACGAGGACGGCTATCGCGAGAGCGGCGGCGGCACCGGATACGACCTGACCGTGCGCAAGCGGACCAGCGACGAACTCGCGCTGACCGCCAGCGTGGCGGCGGGCATCAATTTCGGCGGCGACAATCGCTACGCCCAGTGGAGCCGCTTGGAGATCGAGGGCGGTCGGCGCGAGCGGGTCGCGGGGACGCTGGGCCGCACGGTCGCCAGCTTCGGCGACGGCACGCCCTTCATCCTCGATCCAGAGGCGCGCGGCGGCGGCTGGATCGGGCGGGTGCGCGCGATCACCGGCACCAGCGAAATCCGGCTGAGCGGCGAGGTCAACGCCGAACAACGCCTTGGCAACGTCGCGCTGTCCGCGCGCGCTGCCCTTCAGTTCGCCTTCTAGGCGAGTTCGTCCGCGTGCATCCCCCCTGTAGCGTGCGCGGGCGTTCGGAGCCCCACCTTGCGTCCCGGTGGGGCTCCTTTTCATGGGCGGAAGCTTCGTCTAAACGGCGGGACTTCCGCCCATCTTGTCCGGTTCAGACCATGACGCCCACCGGGATCGAGGCCGTCTTCCTCGCCAATCGCGACAAGCTCGTGCGCTTCCTGACGGCGCGCGGCGCGGGCGATGCGGCGGAGGATCTGGTCCAGGACCTGTGGCTGAAGGTGTCGGGACGGATGGACGGGCCGATCGCCAATCCGCTGGCCTATCTCTATCGCGCGGCGGACATGCTGATGATCGACCGCTATCGCTCACGCCGCCAGGCCGAGCAGCGCGACCAGGCCTGGGCGGAAGGACAGGGCGGCCCTGAGCCGCCCGCCGCCGAACGCGCGGTTGCGGCGCGGCAGACCGCCGAGCGGGTGGCCGCCGCGCTGACTGCGCTGGGCGAGCGGCCCGCGCTGATCTTCCGCAGGGTGCGGATCGACGGCGTACCCCAGAAACAGATCGCCGCCGAACTCGGCATCAGTATCAGCACCGTCGAAAGCGATCTCCGCATGGCCGCCCATGCGCTCGCCGCCCTCAAGGAACAGATCGGATGAGCCAGGACCGCCATATCGCTCTCCCCGCCACGGATGCGGTCGCGCTCGACTGGGCGCTGCGGATGGCCGATCCGGCCCGCGCGGACTGGGACGCCTTCACCGACTGGCTGGAGGCCGACCCGGCGCACGCCGAACGCTATGACCGGATGGCCGCGACCCTGCTCGATGCCGAGGACGCGCTGGCCGCGCATCCCGAACTGCTCGACGCGCCCGCACCGCTGCCGGTCGAGGAGACGCCCCGTCGCCGCCCCCTGCGCTGGATAGGCGGGGCGGTCGCCGCCGCGCTGGTCGCGACGGTCGGCGTCACCGTCTGGCCGGAGCGCGCCCAGCCCTATGCGGTCGAGACGGCGGCGGGCGAGACGCGCAGCGTGCCCCTGCCGGACGGCAGCACGATCCTGCTCGCCGGAAACAGCCGGATCGAACTGGATCATGCCGATCCGCGCCGCGCCGTCATGGCGCGCGGTGAGGCGCTGTTCCGGGTGCGGCATGACGCAGACCATCCCTTCGCGGTGCAGGCGGGATCGCTGGCGCTGGTCGATCTAGGCACGGTGTTCGACGTGCGGCTGGGCCAGGCACGGACCCGCGTGGCGGTGGCCGAGGGTGCGGTGATGGTCGATCCCAAGGGTACGGCGCTGCGCCTGGATGCAGGGCAGGCGGTCGTCGCGACGCGCGACCGGCTGGAGCGGGAAAGCGTGACCCCGGCCGATGTGGGCGGCTGGCGCGAGGGGCGGATGGCCTATGACGGCGTGGCCTTGAGCGATGTGGCGGAGGACGTGTCGCGCTTCCTGCCGCAACCCATCGGCGTCGCGCCCGCGATCGCCGCCCGGCCGTTTCGCGGCACCATCGATCTGGAGGCGGTGCGGCGTGATCCCCGTCTTCTGGGCCCGTTGATGGACGTGACCGTGCGGCGCGAGGCCGCTGGCTGGATGCTGGAACCGCGCGGGTGAGGCTGGCGGGGGGCGGGATCGTCGGGATGCTGGTCGTCGCGGGTGCGCCCGCGATGGCGGCGGACCGCGTGCCCGTCGACCTGCCCGCCGGAACCGTCGGTACGCAGGTGATGGCGCTGGGGCGGCTGGCAGGAGCGAACATCGTCGTGCCTGACGCGCGGCTATGGGATCGGCCCGTGCCCCGGCTTCGTGGCCGATGGTCGGTCGAGCAGGCGCTGGCTTTGATCGCGCGGGGCAGTGGGGCGCAGGTCCAGCGGCTGGGACCGGCAAGCTGGCGGCTGGTCCCGCGCAAGGTCGTGCCGGTCGCCAAGGTCGTCCGCCGTCGCTTCACCCCGCCGCCGCCCGAAGTCCCCCCCGGCGATGTCGTCGTCACCGCCAGCAAGCGCGACACGACCCGCGATCATTTCGCCGGGCAGGTGGTGCAGGTGGCGGGTGCCGATCTGGAACTGGGCGGGGCGGGCGGCACGTCGAAGCTGGCCGACCGGATGACCGCCATCGCCTCCACCTATCTGGGCGCGGGGCGCAACAAGCTGTTCATTCGGGGGATCGCCGATTCCAGCTTCACCGGCCCGACCCAGGCGACGGTCGGCCAATATTTCGGCGACCTGCGGCTCAGCTACAACGCGCCGGACCCCGATCTGCGCCTGGCGGACCTGGCGGCGGTCGAGGTGCTGGAGGGGCCGCAGGGGACGCTTTACGGCGCGGGGTCGCTGGGCGGGCTGATCCGGCTGGTTCCCAATGCGCCCGATCCGACCCGCGCCGGGGGATCGGTGATGCTGGGCGGATCGGCCACGACGAACGGCAGCCCCGGCGTGGACGGGCAGGCGGTGCTCAACCTGCCGCTCGTCACCGACCGGCTGGCGGTGCGGCTGGTCGCCGACAGCGCGAGCGAAGGGGGCTATATCGACAAGCCGCTGCTCGGTCGCACCGACGTCAACCGCACCCGCATCACCGGCGGACGCGCCGCGATCCGCGCCGATCTGGGCGGCGGATGGAGCGTCGAGGCGATCGGCATTGGCCAGCGTATTCGGGGTGCCGACAGCCAATATGCCGATCGCGACGGCCCACCCCTGACCCGCTCCGCCCCCGTGACCGAGGGGTTTTCGGCGGATTTCGGGCAGACGCAACTGGTGCTGTCGGGGCGGCTGGGCCGGGTGCGCTTCCGGTCGAGCAGCGGCATCACCGCGCATGACCTGATGGAACGCTATGACGCGACGCCGCCCGGCGGCCCGGTTCAGCTCTTCGCCCAGGCCAACGAGACGCGGATGCAGGCCAATGAGACGCGGGTCTGGCAATCCGCACCCGACGGATCGGGCTGGCTCGCGGGGTTCAGCTATATCCACAACCGTACTCGCCTGACCCGCCTGTTCGGCGAGCCGGATGCGCTGGTGCCGCGTACGGGCGTCGTCAACACGGTCGAGGAGGCGACCCTTTATGGCGAGCGGAGCGTGCGGCTTCTCCCCGGCCTGCTCGCGACCGGGGGGCTGCGGGTGACGCATTCGGTGCTGGACGGCGCGGGCGAGGATCTGCCCGCCGCCTTGTCGTTCCAGGCGATGGTGCGGCTGGCCGAGGTGACGGCGCGGCGGGCGCAGACGATCCTGCTGCCCTCCGCCTCCGCGCTGATCGACCTGACGCCCGGCGCGCAACTGTTCCTTCGCTATCAGCAGGGGTTTCGTCCCGGCGGGCTGACGATCGAGGGGCCGCTGGTCCGGCGCTTCCGCAACGACCGGGTCGCGACGATCGAGGCGGGGTTGCGGACCGGCCAGCCGGGGCGCGATCGCTTCGACGCCTCGCTGACCCTCGCCCATACCGCCTGGCGCGATATCCAGGCCGATTTCATCGACGCGACGGGCCTGCCCAGCACCGCCAATATCGGCGATGGACAGCTCTGGACGGTCGAGGCGCTGGCGGGCTTCAAGCTTGCCCCCGGTCTGCGGATCGAGGGGGCCGTGTCCTATAACGACAGCCGCATCGACGAGCCGTCGAGCGCGCAGGCCTTCGCGCTGATGGACGGGCTGGCCGCCGATCCTGTCACCGCGCGCGCCGCGATCCTGGCGCGGCTGAGCCAGATTCCCAACATCGCCCGGATTACCGCGCGGGCGGGGGCGGTGTATCGCCGGACACTGGCCGGTGGACGCGACCTGCGGGTCGATGGCTGGCTGCGCTATGTCGGCTCGTCGCGGCTGGGCGTCGGGCCGGTGCTGGGCGAGTTGCAGGGCAGTTATCTGGACAGCGGCGTGACCGCGCGACTGGGCCTGGGCGCGTATGGCGTGACGGCGGGGATCACCAACCTGGCCGATGTACGCGGCAACCGCTTCGCGCTGGGCACGCCCTTCACCACCGGGCGGGATCAGGTGACGCCGCTCCGCCCCCGGACGATCCGGATCGGGCTGGACGCGGCGTTCTGATCAGCGGCGCGGCGGCGCTTTCCCGAACAGCGCCAGCGGCACCGCCTGCGCCATGACGCGGTAGCCCGCCGCACTGGGATGGAGGTGATCGCCGCAGTCATAGGCCGGAAGCAGCCGCGCGGGCTGCGCCGGATCGGCCAGCGCCTTGTCGAAATCGACCACGCCGTCGAACAGGCCGGAGGTGCGGATGAAGCGGTTGATCGCCTGTCGATCCGCCTCGGTTTCCGGGCCGGGATGATAATAGTCGTTGCCCTGGAACGGCGTGATCGTCCCGACGATCAGGCGGATGCCATGCGCGTGCGCCCGCTCAGCCAGTTGCTGATAGGCGAAGGTGATCTGGCGCACGATCGCCTGATGCGTGGCCGCGTCCACCGGATGCTCGCGGGTCAGTACGCCCAGATCGTTGACCCCTTCGAGCAGCAGCGCATGGGTGACGCTCGGCCGCGCGATCACATCGCGGTCGAACCGCGCCATCAGGCTGGGGCCAAGGCCGTCGAGCAGGACGCGGTTGCCGCCGATCCCCGCATTGACCACGGAGAAGCCCCGCGTGGCCGGGCTGACCGCCAGCCGCTTGGCCAGTTCGTCGGGCCAGCGCGTGTTGCTGTCGTCGGCGATGCCATAGCCGTCGGTGATCGAATCGCCGATCGTCACGATCGTCCCGGTCTGCGCCGCATTGCGGACCTCGATATCGGACAGGCTCCACCAGCCGCCGATCTTCTGCGCATCGGGGAGCGCCGGGCGGGCGGTGGCGTCGCTCGAAATCAGGAAGGTGGTCGATCGCGCGCCCGAATGGCCGGTCGGCGCGGTGACGGCTTCAGGAAAGTAGAGGCTGACCGCAACATCGCGGCCGCGCGCGACGGGCAGGGGGATGGGGTCGGAATAGATTTCGGCCCCCGGCGGCACGATCACATCGCGCGCGCCGTCGAACAGGACGGATTGCGGCGCGGTGACGTTCGACTGGCCGGGTTGCGCCAGGCCGATGGTGGCGGCGCCGATCTTCAGCGGCGTCGAGCCGGTGATGTTGGACAGACGCAGGCGGATGGTCGCGCCGTCTGCGGTCAGATGGACGATCTGCCGGATGGTGGCGGGCCCGGCCTTGGCGACCTTCTCGGCATTGGGGCCGTCCAGCCGCATCTGCGATGCACCCCATGCCGGTGTCCAGCGAACCTCCCGCGCCGGAGCCGCCGTCGCCAGCGTCAGCCCCAGGGCGATCACTCCGGTCAGCCAACCGGTTGCCCGGTGAAAGGCGCGCGCCTTGGTCATCTCCATCCCCTCCATATCGTCGATCCGCGCTTGCGGCCTCGCTCGATGGTAGCGATAACGAGGCTATAGGCCAATGAGAAGGCCCATGAAGCGCGAACGGCTTCGGGGCTGGGAGAGAGATAATGCGCCACCTGTTCTTGTCCGCCGCGCTGACGGCGCTGATACCGGGTGCGGCCTGGGCCGCGCCGGACTGCGCGGGGCCGGTCGCGGCGTGCGAGCGGGCGACGCCGGGCAGCCTGGCACTGCTGGCACCGGGCCGGACGACGACGATCATGGTCGATGCGGGCGACGAACCCGGCGTCGCGCGGGCCGCCGGGGATCTGGTCGCGGACCTGAAGGCGGTCGGCGGCGGCGATGTTCGGCTGAGCAACACCGCCTCGAACGGGGCCAGCGTGATCGCGGGCACGCTGGGGCATAGCGCGCTGATCGACGGGCTGGTCCGGTCGGGCAAGCTCGACGTGTCGGGCCTGGCGGGGCAGTGGGAGGGCTATGTCGAGCAGGTGGTCGACAACCCCATGCCCGGCGTCACCCGTGCGCTGGTGATCGCGGGGGCGGACCGGCGGGGCACCATCTTCGGCCTCTATGACATCAGCGCCAAGGCTGGGGTCAGTCCCTGGACCTGGTGGGCGGACGTACCCGCGCAGCGTCACCCGACGCTGTACCTGACAGCGGGTCGCGTCGCCGACCATCCGGTGGTCAAATATCGCGGCATCTTCATCAACGATGAGGAGCCGGGCTTCGGCGGCTGGGCGCGCGCCAGGTTCGGTGGGGTCAATCATTTGGCCTATGAGAAGGTCTTCACCCTGCTCCTGCGGTCCAAGGCCAATTTCCTGTGGCCCGCCATGTGGGGCAAGTCGCTATGGGAGGATGATCCCGCCTCTGCCCCCTTGGCGCAGGAGATGGGGGTGCTGCTCGGTACCTCGCATCACGAACCGATGCAGCGGGCGCAGGCGGACTGGAAGCGGGAGGGGCGCGGTCCCTGGGACTATAGCAAGAATGCCGATGTGCTGCGCGCCTTCTGGCGCAAGGGCATCGAGCGGCGGGGCAAGGCCGAGGATCCGGTGACGATCGGCATGCGCGGCGACGGCGACGAGCCGATGACCGAGGGGACCGCCACCGGCCTTCTGGAACGCATCGTCCGCGACCAGCGCCAGATCATCGCCGACGTGACCAAGCGGCCCGCCGGCGAGACGCCGCAGGTCTGGGCGCTCTACAAGGAAGTGCAGGATTATTATGACATGGGGATGCGCGTCCCCGACGACGTGACCCTGCTGTTCGCCGACGACAATTGGGGCAATATCCGCCGCCTGCCGCCGCTGGGCGAGCGGCGCGCGGGCGGGGCGGGCGTCTATTACCACTTCGATTATGTCGGTGGTCCGCGCAACTACAAATGGCTGGACACCAATGCGATTCCCCGCGTCTGGCAGCAGATGCGCATGGCCGACCAGTTCGGCGCGGACCGGCTGTGGATCGTCAATGTCGGCGACCTGAAGCCGATGGAATATCCGACCAGCTTCTTCCTCGACATGGCGTGGAACCCGGCCCGCATGGATCTGGCCGCGATGCAGGCCTATCCGGCCCGCTGGGGGACGCAGCAATTCGGTCCCGCTCATGGGGCCGAAATCGGCAAGCTCCTGACCCGCTATGGCCAGCTCGCCAGCCGTCGCAAGCCCGAGCTGATCGACGCCACCACCTATGGCCTGAAGAATGGGGAATGGGCGCGGGTGCTCGACGAGTGGAATGCCCTCGACAAGGCGGCGCGCGGGGTAGAGGCGCGGCTGCCCGCCCCTCTGCGCGACGCCTATTACGAACTGGTGCTGCACCGGGTCGAGGCGATGACCAACCTGCACCGTCTGTACGAAGCGGTGGCCGCCAATCGTGCGGCGGCGCAAGGAGGGGACGGCGCGGCGGCGGAGCGCTTCGCGACGGCGGCGCGGGGCTATTATGCCCGCGATGCGGCCATCCGCCGCCGTTACGAGGTGGAGACGGCGGGCGGCAAATGGACCAGCATGATGGCGCAGACCCATATCGGCTATACCGGCTGGCAACAGCCCGATACCGACGTCATGCCCGCGCTGGCGAGCGTCGCCAAACCCCTGCCGCTACCGTCCTCCACCCCGGCGCCGCGCCTGACACTGGCGGCGGATGCCGGTCGCGCGGTCGATGGGCGCGGCATAAGCTGGCAGCGTGTGGCGGGCTTCACCGCCGAAGGCGCGGCGATGGTCGCCAACCCCGCTTCCGCGCCGGTGATCGAGCGGCCCGGCGGCGACAGCCCGCATATCGTCTATGAGCTGAACTGGGATCGCACCGGCCCCGCCAGCCTGGGCGTGGTCGCCGCCCCCGGCCTGGACGTGCGCGGAGGGGGCAGGCACCGGATCGCGGTATCGGTCGATGGGGGCGCACCGGTCCTGCTCGACCTGATGGTGGGCGAAACGGAGGAACGCTGGGGTCGCGCGGTGATCGAGAACCGGCGCATCGCGACCACTCGCCTGGCCACTCTGACCAAGGGCAAGCACCGCGTCACCCTGTGGCTGGTCGATCCCGAAGTCGTGGTGGAGGGGATCACGCTCGATCCCGCCGCCTAACCGCCGCGAAGCATCCGCATGGCCTGGGCGCGGAGGATACCGATATTCTCCGCGCTCATGCCCAGCACGCCGTGCCGCTCCTCGGGCAGATGGGCCAGCGGGTGGCCGTCGGGGCGAAAGACATAATGGTCGAACCAGGCCCGCCACGCCGCACGCTCCGCCTCCGGGCGCGCGGCGATGGCGCTCATCGCGAGCAACAGGGGAGCGAAGGGCTGGTCCGGGCCGACGGGAAAAGCGTCCCACCAGTAATTGACCAGGATGTTGAGCGATCCGCTGGCCTCCACCCGGTGCCACCACAGCTTGGGCATATAGAGCGCGTCGCCCGCCGAGAGCTCGACTGTGATCGCACGGTCTCTCGCCTGCTCGAACCGGGGATAGCGCGGATCGTCGGGCGCGGCTTCGGCGGCGAGCGCGACCGGTTGTCCAGCCATGGTGTGGTCGATCGGCCCGACATAGAGATCGCCGATCGCATCGGGCGGATAGAGGGTGAAGCGCCGCTTCCCCGCCACGACGCAGGCGATATTGTCCATCATGTCGTAATGACAGGCGATGGTCGAGGCATGGCCCATCCAGATGCGCGGCGGCACGTTCGCCGGTGCGAAGGGCAGGATATTCTCTTCCGCCAGTCCGGGCAGGACGAGCGGGATGGGAAGCGACCCGACATAGAGGGTTTCGCCCTCATTGCGGGCCGTGACGATGCGTTCGACGGCCTCGCTCAGCGGCATCGACTCGCGCCGGAAATTGAAGCCCGACAGGTCGTCGGTATAGTGATAGCGCCCCGCGATCGCGGCATCGCCGACAAAGGCCTCGATCCGCCGCCCCGCGTCGAAGCGCGCGAGATACTCGCCCAGCGCCGCCCCGCCGGTCGCGGCGATCCGCGCCAGCGGCCAGTCGCGCACCGCGCCGCGAAGCACGACCGGGCGACAGGGTTCGGCCACGAGCCGCCGAAACGCCTCCGGCTCGTTCAGCGTGGCGGGGTCGATCTCGACCGCCGCGCCGCTCACCGGACCAGTCCGCTCAGCCGGTCGTTGCGACGCCGCGCGAGGAAGGGGATGTGCCGGACCGAGCCGGTGATGGCATAGATGAGTTGCAGATCGCCCGACCGGAACAGCGCCTGCGCCGCCTCGTCAGGCAGACCGTGAAGCGCGTCGAGGCTGATCGTGTAGAGTGCGTCCAGTCTCAGGCTCTCGCCATTGTCGAACTGGAAATTCAAGTCGATCGGCTCGACCAACTTGTGCTCCAGCAAGCGCGCGATGAACTGCTCCGTCTCGGGCAGGCCGACATGCAGGCGTCGCAGCGCGCCCTGCACCCGGCGGAGCGCCGGGGCCGCGCCGCCGTCCGATTCGAAGATCGGGTCTCCTTCCATCTGCGCCAGCGCGGGATGGGTGGGGTCGATCGCGATATTCTCGCCCGAGACGTAGAAACCCTGCCGCTCCAGATCGGCGGGGCGATAGCCTGCCAGGATGGCGTTGGTCGTCAGACAGAGATTTTCGTCCGGCACCAGCCCCATCAGCGCACCCGGATAGAGGTCGCCCGTTTCCGGGTGACGCGCGAACAGGATCGGGTAATGCAGCGCGGCCGGGAGGAACTCTTCCGCCACCAATTGCACGAAGTGGCGCGTCGCATCCGGCTTGGTCGAGACGCGAAGACCGGCATGACGCGCGCTGTCCAGCAATTCCATTTCGGCCATGGCGATTCGATCCTTTCGCATCCTCTCCGGCCCGATTCTGACGATGGAGCCGGACGACGAGGCCCCGGATTTGTCGGCATCCGTCACCCCCCGTCAAGGTGTCGGACTAGCGGGGGGAGTAGCGGGTTGCGAACGCTCTGACAAATGCCTTGTTTCGAAGTCATTATAACGCTAACATCGCGTCATCGAATGGGCGGTACGGTGGCGATAACCATCGATCGCGCATTGACTATAGAACCGAAGGAGAGGGGAAGATGGTGTCTCGCACTAGCTTTGTGGGCGCATTCGTTTCGCGCCGCGGCCTGATGACCGGCGTGTCGCCGCTCATGGCCCTGGCGATGATCGCGCCGGGCGCGGCCTTTGCTCAGACTGCGGCTCCCGGAGCCGTTCGACCGGACACCCCGGTTCAAGCCAACACCACCAGCGCGCAGGAAGCCGGAACCCCGCAGGATCAGGCGACCGCCCCCAGCGCGCAGAACAATGCGCCGTCTCCCTCGGGCGAGGTATCCGAGGGCGAGATCATCGTCACCGGTCTGCGCAGCTCGCTCCAGCGCAACCTCGACATCAAGCGGACCGCGACCGGCGTGGTCGACGCCATTTCCGCCGAAGACATTGGTAAGTTTCCCGATTCGAACGTCGCGGCTTCGCTCCAGCGTCTGCCCGGCGTGTCGATCCAGCGCTCCGGCGCGCGCGGCGAGCCGACCGGCATCACCGTTCGCGGTTTCGGCGGCGACTTCAACACCACCTTGTATGACGGTCGGCGCATCTCGACCGCGACGGGTGGTCGCCAGATCGATTTCAGCACCGTTGGATCGGACTTTATCGGCCAGTTGAGCGTGTTGAAGACGCCCGACGTGACGCTGGCCTCCAGTTCGATCGGCGCGACGGTCGACATCCAGTTCCCCAAGCCGTTCGACCATCCGGGCTTCCGCGTCGCGACCAGCGCCTCGGGCTCTTTGCAGGATCGGGCGGGCAAGGTCGTCCCGACGCTGGGCGCGCTGGTCAGCGATACCTTCGCCAATGATACGCTGGGTATCCTGTCCAGCTTCATCTATACCCGCCGTGATACCGATACCAACCGTGTCTATGTGTCGGGTTGGCCGGGCGGCAACTTCGCGCCGTGCCAGTTGGTAGGCAGCACCGCCGCGACCTGCAACCCGACCACCAGCGCCACCGCCGCCGCCAGCGACCGCCGCACCCTGACCGGTTGGTTTCCGCAGCAATATGGCGCCGAGCAGCAGCGGACCCAGGACGAGCGCGTCGACGGTCGCGTCGCCCTGCAATGGCATCCGAACAACGACCTGATGGTCACGCTCGACAACAACTTCTCGCGTCAGACGATCTCCACGGACATTTACGGCTTCGGCGTGTGGTTCAGTCAGGAGTCGCTGCGCAACGTCCAGCAGGACGCCAACGGCACGGCGGTCAGCTTTACCCAGGCCGGTTCGCCGACCGACTTCACCTCGGCGATGAACAAGCAGATCCTTCAGACCAACCAGACCGGTCTGAACGTCAAGTGGGACGTCACCGAGAAGCTGACCGTCGAGGCGGACGGCGCCTATGCCAAGAGCTGGCTGAACCCCGGCAACACCATCGGCAGCAGCAACGGCGATATCGGCTATGGCGGCGCGCTGGGCACCAATCTCGGCTTCAACGTCACGGCAGACAGCAACAAGGCGTTCCCGACGATCAGCAATTTCGGTCCGGCCGGCAATGGTGGTCGCTGGGCCGATCCGACCGCGATCGGATCGCACGTCACTGTGCTCCAGACCCAGAAGAACACCGACGAACTGAAGCAATTCCGTGGCGTCGTGACTTGGAAAGAGGACAATATCACCCTGAAGGCGGGTGGCCAGTATACCGACGACACCTTCAACCTGCTGAACCGCAGCACCTTCACTAACAATTTCTGGCAGGCCTATGCCGGTTATGGTGCGCCGTCGGGTCAGGGATCGGGCATCTCGCCGCTGCCGTCGAACCTGTATCAGGGGTCGATCAGCCTCAACAACTTCATTCCGGGCTTTGGTGGCACGCTGCCGCCGTCGGTCCTGATCTACAGTCCGCAGGCCTATCAGGCTTACTTGTCGGGTCTGGGCAATCCCTACGCGCAGAACGTTCCAGGCTTCAATTATCCGACGGCAACTGACACGACCAATGGTCTGCGCGGTTTCCGGGGTCAGTTTACAGAGGCCGTAGATCCCGGCAGCATCCTGTCGGTCAATGAGAAAACCCTGTCGCTGTTCTTCAGTGGAAGAATGGAGGGCCGGATCGGCAATATGCCGCTGCATGCCGCCTTTGGTGTGCGTACCGAAAATACCCGCCTTCTGTCGATCGGCCAGGGCCGTGCGCCGATCAGCATTACGGGTAGCACCGCCGACAAGACGTTGTTGTCGATCGCCTTCACCGACGTTCAGCCGATTTCGAACCGCAGCAGCTATACCTATGTGCTGCCCTCGGTCGATCTGCGACTGGAGGTGACCGACAATCTGCAATTGCGCTTCGACGCGTCGCGCTCGCTGACCCGTCCGGGCCTAAGCCTGCTGAACCCCGTCGTCGGCATCGGCAACGGCCAGCGCGTCGGCGCCCTGTCCGGCAGCGGCGGCAACCCGAACCTGAAGCCCTATCTCGCCTCGAACTTCGATGTCGCGGCGGAATGGTATTACCAGCGCAACTCGTACATCGCGGTCGACTTCTTCCTGAAGAACGTCAGCAACTTCATCGTCGGCGGCGTGACGAACCAGACCGTCGGCGGGGTGATCGATCCGACCACGGGCAACCCGGCGGTCTTCGCCATCACGGCGCAGGTCAACGGGCCCGATGCGACGGTACGCGGCGTGGAAATCGCCTGGCAGCAGGTGTTCGGCGACAGCGGCTTCGGCTTCCAGGCCAACGGCACCTTCGTCAACACCAACAAGCCGTACGATCCCAAGCTCGTCGGGCAGAGCGGCTTCGCGGTCACGGGTCTGGCGAATTCGGCGAACTTCGTCGGCTTCTATGACAAGAACGGCTTCCAGTTCCGCACCGCGCTCAACTGGCGCGACGAGTATCTGTCGGGCTTTGGCCAGAACCAGAATACCGGCTCCTACGGCGCCGAGCCGACCTTCGTGAACCAGAGCTTCCAGGTCGATCTGACCAGCAGCTATGACGTCACCAAGAACTTCTCGATCTTCGGCGAGGCGCTGAACATCAACAAGAACAAGCAGAGCACCCATGGCCGGTTCAAGAACCAGCTGCTCGACGTGTTCGATTACGGTCGGCGCTTCACCCTCGGCGCCCGCTATCGCTTCTGACGATAGCATCTGGTGGGGATGTCGGGCTGCGGCTTGACATCCCCACCGCTTCTTGGACCTTTCGGCCCCATGGTTCAGCCCGTTCAGCATATCGTAATCGTCGGCGGCGGGACCGCTGGCTGGTTGACCGCAGGCGTCATCGCCGCGCGCCACCAGGGGCGGCGACCGCATGGCTTCACCGTCACTCTCGTCGAGTCCCCCAATGTCCCGATCATTGGCGTGGGGGAGGGGACGTGGCCGACGCTGCGCACGACGCTGCGAAAGATGGGCGTGTCGGAAACCGCCTTTTTCCGAGAATGCGACGCCTCGTTCAAACAGGGCGCGCGGTTCAATCGCTGGACCACCGGTGCCGCGGATGACGGCTATTACCACCCGCTGATGCTGCCGCAGAGCTTCGGGCAGGTGAACCTCGCGCCGCACTGGCTGGCGGGTGAGGGGGATGCGAGCTTCTGTGACGCGGTGACGCCGCAGGGGCGGATCTGCGACGCGGGGCTGGCCCCCAAGACGATCGCGACGCCCGAATATGAGGCGCTGGCGAACTATGCCTATCATCTGGACGCGGGCAAATTCGCCGATTTCCTGCGCCGCCATTGTACCGAGCAACTGGGCGTGCGGCATGTGCTCGCCGATGTCGAAGAGGTGTTGCTGACCGAGAGCGGCGACATTCGCGCGGTTCGGACCGAGCAGGCGGGCGAGGTGACGGGCGACCTGTTCGTCGACTGCACCGGCTTCCGCTCGCTGTTGCTGGGCGAGGCGATGGGGGTGCCGTTCAAGCCGCTGAACGATGTGCTGTTCTGCGACACCGCGCTGGCCATCCAGGTGCCCTATGACGATCCCGAAGCGCCGATCGCCTCGCATACCATCTCGACCGCGCAATCTTCGGGCTGGATCTGGGATATCGGCCTGCCGACCCGACGCGGTGTCGGCCATGTCTTTTCCAGCAGCCATGTCGGGCGCGACGAGGCGGAGCGGGAATTGCGCGCCTATCTGGGCGAGGCGGGCCGCGATCTGCCCGTTCGTGAATTGAAGATCCGCGCCGGGCACCGGACGCGCTTCTGGGAACGCAATTGCGTCGCGGTGGGGCTGGCCGCAGGGTTTCTGGAGCCGCTGGAGGCGTCCGCCATCGTGCTGATCGAACTGTCGGCCAAGCTGATCGCCGAACAGATGCCGGCCTGTCGCGAGGTGATGGACACGGTCGCGCGGCGGTTCAACGATACCACCCTCTATCGCTGGGGCCGGATCGTCGATTTCCTGAAGCTCCACTATTCGCTGACCCGGCGGACCGATAGCGACTTCTGGCGCGACAATTGCCGCCCCGAGACCATGCCGGAGCGGTTGCAGGAACTGATGGCGCTATGGCGTTATCAGGCGCCGTGGATGCATGACGAATTCGACCGGGTGGAGGAGGTCTTCCCCTCGGCCAGCTATCAATATGTCCTCTATGGCATGGGCCAGCGGACCGAGATCACGCCCGGCAGCCTGGCCGCCGAGACGGTCGTGGCGGAGCGGGCCCGGCGCGAGAATGACGTGCAGACCGGGCGGCTGCTCGCTGGCTTGCCGCGCCACCGCGACCTGATCCGCAAGATCGTCGAGCGGGGATTGCCGACAATTTAGTCCGTTGGGGTGTAGCGTGGCCTTCGACTTCGCTCAGGCTGAACGGCTGTTGGGATGTGTGGTCTTCGACGCCGCTCCGTTCAGCCTGAGCGAGGTCGAAGGCCAAGGGACAACCTCTCCAGTCAGCGCCCCGTCAGCGTGAAGCTGTCCACATCCATCCAACCGCCCTTCGCGCCCGGATTATAGCAGAACAGCGCGAACTGCTGCCCCTGGAACGTGCCCGTCCGCCAGTCGAAGGCGAGCGGGAAATCCCCGCCCAGCGTCCGCCAGTCCCGCCCGTCCACGCTATAGGCCACGCTCGCCTTGTCGGTCTTGAAGTCCATGTCCGTGCGCAGGAACAGGCGGTTGCCCTCGACCGGCTGCGCATCGACGCGAAGCTCGGTCTTCTGCGTCGTCCCCTTGTCGGCGGCGACATCCTCGATCACCCGCATGGTCAGGGTCAGCCGTCCGTCGCCCCCGCGCCCGACCGCGATATGGCCGCTATATTTGCCAAAGGTGCCGAAGCCGCACTGGTCGCCCGCCACGATATGAGAGGTATCGATCGCCACCACGCCGCGACCGAACGGCCCCTGTCCTTTTTGCAGCAACGTATTGCGCGCGCTCCACAACGCGGGTGCCTGCGTGGCGTGCAGCCGCAAAAAGCCTGGCCGCTCGGTCAGCGACCAGCGATCCGGCAGCGGGTTGTGGTTCCACTGCCATTGCAGGCCGAGCTTCGGCTTCGCGAAATCGTCCGAGGCGGGGAGCGAGGCGATCGGCTGCCCCTTGATCGGCTTGGTCGCGGTGGCGGGCACCCGGCCGGGCGCGTCGGGCGTGCCCCAGACCGGCCAGCCGTCCCTCCAGAAGACCGGGCTGATATTGGTCATCCGCCCGATCGCGCCCGCATCGGTCATCACGAAGCCATAGTCGGTGCCGTCGGGCAGGTCGACGATCGCGCCCTGATGCCCGCCGGTCGTGTCGTCGATCTGGTCGCGCGTTTCCCATGGTCCGAACAGGCTCCTGGCGCGCGACACCGTCATGCCGAGCCGCCGGGGGATGGCGTTGAACATGTAGTAATAGTCGCCGCGCCGGACGATCTTGGAGCCCTCCGCCCCCTTGTTGAAATAGACGACGCGCTTGCCGGTGACGGTGCGCAGATCGCGGCTGAGGCTGAGCAGCGTCGTCGTGCCGTCCGATCCGACCGACGTCATGACATAGGCGCTGCCGTCCTTGTCAATGAACAGGCCGGGGTCGAACGCCGCCTCGCTCAGCCGGTTCATCTCCCAGGGGCCGCGAATGTCGCGCGAGCGATAGATGCGCGTCTTCTCGCCCACCGGCGTCACCGCGATGTAGAAGACGCCGTCATGATAGCGCAGGCTGGGGGCGAAGATGCCTTTGCGGTACGCGCCGCCGTCCTTCAGGTCATATTGCGGCAAGCCCTCCAGCCGGTCGATGACATGGCCGACGAAGCGCCAGTTCACCAGATCGCGCGAGGTCATGATGGTCAGGCCGGGGACGTTGGCGAAGGTCGTGGTGATGAAGTAGAAATCCTGACCCACCCGGATGATGTCGGGATCGGGATAATCGGCATAGAGCGGCGGATTGGCATAGGTGCCGTCGCCGCGATCCGACTGCCACACTTGCGCGGCCGCCATCGCCGACACGCCACCGAGCGACAGCATCGCAAGAAGAAGAATCCGCCGCATCACCGCGCCTCATAGACATAGGGGCCGATCACCGTGCCGACGAAGCCGCCCGCGCGCGCCGTGCTGAGGAAGCGCACGTCGAGATCGGGTTTCAGCGTCGCGGTCTTGCCGCCGACCGCATAGTCGAACGCCATCTCTCCGCCCTTGGCATGGATGGTGAGCGTCACCGGCCCCTTGCCCGTGAAGGGCGCGGAGGCGACGAGCGTTTCGGGCGCGGTTTCGTCGCGGGTGTTCTTCCCCTCCCGCTTGTAGAGGGCGATGCGCGGCTGTCCGTCGATACGGGTCAGGCCGAAGAACAGATAGGCATAATCGTTCTGCATCGCGACCAGCCCGGCGCGGGCGCCGTCCTTGGCGGGCGCATAGCGGAGCGTGGTAGAAACATCGGCGATCGCATGTTGCTGGCGTCGTCCGACAAAGCCCGGCACGCCCTGTCGGTCGCCCAACGCATCGCCGCCGCTCATCTGCAACATGCCGTTCGCGAGCCTGTAGAAGGACGTTCTGGGCGTGCGGACGCCGATCCATTGCATCGCCAGCTTCGCGCCGTCGAACTCGTCGGTATAGCCGAAATCGCCGCTGGTCGGCAGCTTGGGCGGCGGCGAGGCGGGGAGCCCGGGCTTGGCGAGCGTCCAAGGCACCGTCTTGCCCTTGTCGAGGATGATCGGCCAGCCGTCCTTCCAGGTCACCGGCAACAGGAAGGTCTCGCGACCGATATTATAGTAATCGTCCTGATAGGGCCGCGTCGCCAGGAAGGTCGCCCACCAGTCGCCGTCCTGCGTCTGCACCAGCTCGGCATGGCCCGCTGCGCTGATCGGGTGGGGGCGCTTCGGGTCGAGATCGCGCTGGGTCAGGATCGGGTTGCCCGCGAACGGGATATAGGGGCCGCGCAACGCCTTGGACCGCAGCACCACCTGCGAGTGGTTGACGCTGGTCCCGCCCTCGGCGGCGGTCAGATAATACCAGCCGTCCTTCTTGAAGATATGCGGCCCCTCGATCCAGACCGGCTTCTTGGACAGGTCGACGCCGCCATTGATCAACTGCGTGCTCTCGCCGACCATCTTGCCGGCGCGCCAGTCATATTCCTGGACCCAGATGGCACGGTGGCCGTCATAGCGCGGCGGCTCATCGGGCGCGCGGTTGTTGACGATATAGGCGCGGTCGCCCTCCCAATAAATGGACGGGTCGATCCCCTCGAAGGGCAGCCAGATCGGGTCGGACCATGGCCCCGCCGGGTTCTTCGCGGTGATGACGAAATTGCCCCGACACTGGACGCAGGTGTTGACGATGTAGAAGGTGCCGTCGTGATAGGTGATATCGGGCGCGAACACCGCCTCCGACACCGCGCGGCCGGTAAAGTCGAGTTGGCCGGGGCGGTCGATCGCATTGCCGATCTGGGTCCAGTGGACGAGGTCGGTCGAATGGAAGATCGGCAGGCCGGGAAAGTGCGCGAAGGACGAGTTGACCAGATAATAGTCCTTGCCCACCCGCGTCACCGATGGATCGGGATAATAGCCCGAGAGGATGGGGTTCAGATACTCCCCGGCTTTCGGCGCGACCTGTTCGATGGAGCGGCCCTTATAGGTGAAGCGCTCGAACGTCGCGGTCTGGGCCGAGGCGGCGCCGGACGCGAACAGCGACAGGGCGAGGGCGGTGAGGGGGCGGCGGATCATGCGATACCCTTTCGGACGGGGGCGGCACGCAGGGCATCGGCGATGGCGGCGCGCAGCGGCTTGGGTTTCAGGGCGTCGTCATAGGGCAGGGGCCGCTGCGGCAGGCCGTCGGCGCGCGGCGCGAAGCCGTTCAGCCAGCTATGCTTGTCCCACAGCCCCCAGCACAGCAATTGGTCGAGCTGCGGATAGGCCAGCATCATGTCCAGATAGCTTCTGGCGACCGCCGCCACCTGCATATCGCGCCGGGCGATGTCCTTGGGCATTTCCCGGTCGTTGATGTCGAACTCGGTGATGAGCAGGCGATAGCCCAAGCCGGTGACCTCATCGAGGAAGCGTTTCCACTCGGCACGCTGTGCCCTGGAATGGCTGCCGTCATTGCCGAGATGGCTCTGGATGCCGAGCGCGTCGACGGGGACATTCTCTTTGCGGAACCGCTCCAGCAGGCGGAGCACGCCCGTCCGGTGGGTTTCGTTGCCGACCTCCCAGGACATATAGTCGTTATAGACACGCTGGGCGTGCGGCGCATGGTCGCGCGCCGTCTCATAGGCGATCTTGAACAGGTCGAAGCCGAGCGCCTGGTCGAACACCGTGCCCCGGACTTGGCCGGTCTTGGGATCGATCGTCTCGTTGACCACGTCCCAGCTATAGATCTGGTCGCCGAAATGCCCGGCGACCTGCGCGATATAGGCGCGCAGCCACTTCTCCGCGCCCGTCGAGCGGACCCGCTCGGCCAGCGCGGGGGAGATATATTTGTCGTAGTTCCACAACAGCGTATGGCCGCGCAGCTTCAGCCGGTGGTCGTGCGCGAAGCCCGCGATACGGTCGGCGGGCGAGAAGTTCAGATGCTCGGGGTCGTTGCCGAGGACATAGACCTTCATCTCGTTCTCAGGAACCAGCACGCCGCATTCGCGCGTGACGATCGCGGCATAGGCGGGGTCGTTGATCGGCGAGCCGCGGCCCGCGTTGATCGCGGTGCCGAACAATATGCCCTTCTGCGCGGCCAGATCGCGCAGCGGCGTCTCGTCGGCTGCCGCCCATGCCATCGACGGGAGCGCTCCCATCGTAAGGCCGCCCGCCATGCCGACCAGATGCTGACGACGGGTCAGCATCGGCCCCTTCTCATTGGGTTTCATCACCCTCTCCCTATGTCTTTGCGCCGACAGTCGCATGGTGGCCTCGAAACGGCAAGGCCATGCGATGGCGCTTTAAATCCACTCGGCTCCAGACCCTTAGTCGAGCAACCGCGCGTCGCCCCACACCACCGGCAGCGCCGCTTCGAGAGCGCTATCGGCGCGCGCGACCAGTTCGATCAGCTTGCGGCCCCGCACGTCCGCCTCGATCGTCGAGGGCGCTTCATTCAGGCCCATGGCGCGCGACCGGGTGAGCAGTTTGCCGTCGCCATAAACCTCGAACACCACGCGCCGCCCGCGTGCGGTGCCGGAATCGTCGACGCCGATCGTGGCGGCGAAGCGGCTCTGCCCCGGGTTGCGCACCTCCAGCCGCGAATTGGCAAGCACACCCAGCCCGGTGTCATAGGCTTTGCCCGCCATCCGCAGCGGCCGACCGAAAGGCGTGCGGTCCGCCTGCGCGCCGCCCCAGCCACCATATTGCGGAAAGTCGCCTGGCCCCTTGCTGCCGCCCCAGGGGCTCAACTCGTGATGGATGGTCGGATCGCCCTCGGGCGTCCGGACGCCGTCTTCCGCCGGGTTCACATCGCCCGGCGTCTCCGACAGATAATGGCCGCGCGGCAGACGACGCTCGCCGGAGACGCGGTAGAGCAGCGTCTGGTGCGGCGCGAGCGTCAGTTTCGTCTCGCCCGAAAACCCGCTCTTCTGCCCGGTCCACAGGTCGGTCATGGCGACGAGGCGATCGCCGCGCAGCTTCAGGTGATCGGCGGTCAGGACGGGCTGGACCGGCCCGGCGGTGCGGTTGAGGATCGCCACTGCCTTGTCGCCATCGGCCAGCGTCTTCACGAAGATCTGAACGTCGTCGGACAGATAGGCCGGGGTCGCCTGATGCCCCGCCGGGTCCTGGTTCAGCGCGATGATCGCCCGGCTGCCGAGAAGCGCGATCTGCTCGGCATTGGCCTTGCGCAGGTCGAAGCCGATCAACAGCGGCGCGTTCATCATCGCCCAGAGCGCGAAATGCGACCGCGCCTCGGTCATATGGTTCGCATCGAACTCGCCCGAGCCGACGAACAGCATATCGGGGTCGTTCCATGTGTGCGGATGCGCGTAGAGGGCACGGGTCGCGCTGGTGTCGAAATTGGTCAGCATGCGCGACCAGTGCGCGGTGATATCGTCGCTGGTGCGCGAGACATTGCCGATCTGCTTGCCCCAGTTGCGGACGTCGGACGATCCCCAGAGGCAGAGCGAGAAGATATAGTCGCCGTCCGGATTTTCCCGGCGCAGCGCCGTCGCCACCTGGTCGTAAAGCGCGCGCACCGCCGGAATATCGGTCCGTGCGAGCGAGTTCATGTCGATCAACGGGGGCAGTTCGCGATAATCGCCCTTGCGGACATGGTCGCTGTCCTTGCCCAGCCCGCGAATGCCGCAGCCATCGACCTTGATGTAATCGAAGCCCCATTCGCGGAAATAGAGTGCGATGTCCTGATCGATATGGCCGTAAAGCCCGACCTCGCGCTCGGCGACGCTACCCTCGGGCTGGTTGGCGAAGTTGGGCGTATAGACCTGGCCGCAACTGTTGCGCCCGATATCCGAATAGATGCCCGCCTTGAACCCCATAGCATGGAGTCGGTCGGTGAGCGGGCGGAAGCTGGTCTGCTGGTTGGGGCCGGCGGCGGCGGAGGGAAATTTGTCGGTGCGGATCACCATCCGGCCATCGGGCTGGCGACGGCGAAGCCACCAGCCGTCATCGATGTTGATGTAGCGATAGCCCGCATCGCGCAGCCCCTTGTCGACGATCAGCTCGACCGAGGCCATCACCTTGTCCTCGTCGACATCGCTGTTGAACGCGTTCCAACTGTTCCAGCCCATCGGGGGCAGGCTGGCCCGGCCGTCCTGATTGGCGCTCCAGCGTCCGGTCGGCGCCAGCGGATCGATGGCCGCCGTCTGAGCAACGCTCACAACGGGGGTCATGAGCCCCAGCAGCGCTACGCCACTTGCCAAAATCAACCGCTTCGTCCGGGGCATAGCCATCCTCCCAATCTGTTTTGCCGACATCTTGTCGGACTAAAAAGAGGCTGTCCACCGCCTGTGATCGATTGCCATGGATTTGCCGGGTGGACAGGGTGGCGGCGGGTGATAACGGTAACAGAAATAACGATATCGGGAGTGGATGGTCATGAAGGCATGGCGTGGATCGATCTTGGCCGCCCTGGCGCTATCGGCGGCGCATTCCGCTTTGGCGCAGTCGCAAGGCGGCGGCGAGCAACAGGCCGATGCGCTTGCCGAGCGGCTGGTCGCGCGGATGACGACCAACGAGAAACTGGCGCAGTTGCTCAACACCGCGCCCGCCATCCCTCGGCTGGACGTGCCCCCCTATAATTGGTGGACGGAGTCGCTGCACGGTGCGCTGGGGCCGGTGCCGACGACCAATTTTCCGGAGCCGGTCGGGCTGGCGGCGACCTTCGACGAAGCGCTGGTCGGCCAGGCGGCACAGGTCATCAGCCGCGAGGTGAGGGGGCTCCATGCGCTTGCCCGCCAGACGGGGCGGATGGGGCGGATCGGCACCGGGCTGGATACGTGGTCGCCCAACATCAACATCTTCCGCGATCCGCGCTGGGGCCGGGGGCAGGAGACCTATGGCGAAGATCCGTTCCTGACCGCGAAGATGGGCGTGGCGTTCGTTCGCGGGATGCAGGGGACCGATCCGACGCGGATCGACGTGGTAGCCACCCCCAAACATTACGCGGTGCATAGCGGCCCGGAATCGACCCGGCACGAGGCGAATGTCTATGTGTCGCGACACGATCTGGTCGACACCTATCTCCCCGCCTTCCGCGCGGCGATCGTCGAGGGTGGGGCGGGGTCGATCATGTGCGCCTATAACCGGATCGACGGCCAACCGGCATGCGGCAGCGACCTGTTGCTCAAGGAGTATCTGCGCGGGAGCTGGGGCTTTCGGGGCTATGTCGTGTCCGATTGCGATGCGGTGAAGGATATCGCCGCCAACCATCATTACGCCCCCGACGCCGCCACCGCGGTCGCCGCCGCGATGCGGGCGGGCGTCGATAACGAGTGCAACAATGCGACGCTGACCGATACGGACGGACTGACCAATCCGTACCGCGACGCCCTGTCGCGCGGCCTGATCTCGGTCGCCGATATCGACCGCTCGCTGACGCGGCTGTTCGCGGCGCGCTATCGCACCGGCGATCTGCCGGGCCTGCGTCCGCTATCGACCCAGACCAGCTCGCCCGCCGATGTCGATACGCCCGCGCATCGGGCGCTGGCGCTGGAGGTCGCGGAGAAGAGCCTCGTCCTGCTCAAGAACAAGGGCGTCCTGCCGCTCAAGCCCCAGGCACGGATCGCGGTGATCGGGCCGCTGGGCGATGCGACGCGGGTGCTGCGCGGCAATTACTCCTCCTCGCTGTCGGGGCCTGCCTTCTCGGTGGTCGACGGACTGCGGCAGGCCATGCCGGGCGCGCAGGTGCGCTATGTCCCCTTCGCCGAGACCTTCACCGACGGCGATCCGATTCCGACCAGCGCGCTCAGGACCGAAGACGGCCAGCCCGGCCTGCTCGCCCGCTATTACAACGTCGTGGGGCACATTCCCGAGCGTTTCGCCCCCGGTGCGCTGGGGGAATGGCTGAAGACCGCAAGGTTCGAGGATCGCCCGGTCGTCACCCGGATCGAGGCCAATGCCGCCTCGCGCAGCCTGGACCTGTCCTCGGTCCGCGACGTGCACCGGGCGGTCTGGACCGGCTATCTCGTTCCGCCGGAGACGGGGCGTTACCGGCTGGGCATATCCGGGTTCAACGGCGCGATGACGCTCGACGGACAGCCCTTTGTCGATCTGACCAAGGCGTCGTGGAACAGCCTGCCGACGATGCGCACCGTCACGCTGGAAAAGGGGCGGCGCTACCCGATCACGGTCACGACCGAGGCGCGTATCCTGACCGGCATCAACCTGGTGTGGAAGCGCGTGTCCGACGATCCAGCGGGCGAACTCCGTGTGGCGGCGAAGGCCAGCGACGCGCTGGTCGCGGTGGTCGGCCTGACCTCCGACCTGGAGGCGGAGGAAGCGCCGATCTCGGTTCCGGGCTTCAAGGGCGGCGACAAGACGACGCTCGACCTGCCCGCCGATCAGCAGGCGCTGCTCGAACAGGCCAAAGCCACCGGTCGCCCGCTGATCGTCGTGCTGATGAACGGCAGCCCGGTGAACCTTGCCTGGGCGAAGGCCAATGCCGATGCGATCGTCGAGGCCTGGTATCCGGGGCAGGCGGGCGGGGTGGCGGTCGGCAATGTCCTGTCGGGCAAGACCAATCCGGCGGGTCGCCTGCCGCTGACCTTCTATCGCTCGGTCGAGGATCTGCCGCCCTTCGGCGACTATGCGATGAAGGGGCGGACCTATCGCTACTTCACCGGCACGCCCGTCTATCCGTTCGGTTACGGTCTCAGCTATACCAGCTTCGCCTATGCGCCGGTGTCGGTCCAGCCGGGCGCCGACGGGGCGATGCGCTTCACGACCGAGGTGTGCAACAGCGGTCGCCGGGCGGGGGACGAGGTGGCGCAGCTTTACCTGAACTTCCCCAAGGTCGACGGCGCCCCCCGCATCGCGCTGCGCGGGTTCCAGCGGGTGCATCTGGCCCCCGGCGAGCGGCGGCGGCTGACCTTCACCCTGACCCCGCGCGACCTGAGCGCGGTCGATGCCGATGGCGCGCGGATGGTGATGAAGGGCGATTACCGCGTCTCGATCGGGTCGGGACAGCCCGATACCGGCGTGCCTGTGCGGAGTGCGGCGTTCCGGATCGACACCCCCCGGACGATCCCGGATTGATCCTCCCCGGCACGGGGAGGTGGCAGGGCGAAGCCCTGACGGAGGGGGGCTTCGACGGAACATGTCCCACGCGGCACGCCCCCTCCACCATGCTCCGCATGGTCCCCCTCCCCGTGCCGGGGAGGATAGAGATTACTTCGTCACCAGCGACCGGCCGAAGAACGGCAACACCTGCTCCTGGAACCGCACGCCGATCCGGTTGACGTGGTCGCCGTCATAGATCTCGAATGTGTGCGCGATGCCATAGCGGTCCATCGCATCGTGCAGCGCCTGTGCGTCGGCCTTCAACCCGTCCTGCGACCCGACGTCCAGCGCGATCGCGCGGTAGCTGCGCAAGGGGGCGACATATTGATCGACAAAGGCGAGCGGCGTGTTGGCCAGCCATTTGGCGGTGATGTCGTCGCGCATCTTGCCGTCCTTGACCGGCAGGTCGAGATAGAGCGGCGGGTTCTTCGGATTGGGCGACCAGGCGGCGGAAGCGGCCAGCATCGCGCGCTGGCCCCAGTTCAGCTTCTCCGATTCCCGGGGCGATGACAGGCTGGTCAGCAGCTTCTCGTCGGTCCCCTCGGGCCGGGCCATCATGCGTGGCGACAGGCAGCAGGGGCTCATCATATAGATGGCGCCGTACCTATCGGCATGCTTCATCCCGATGCGCGCCGTGCCATAGCCGCCCATCGAATGGCCCGCGAGGCCACGGGCTTCGCGGCGGGGAATGGTGCGGTAGCGCGCGTCGATCGCGGCGATCAGGTCGTGGCTGACGAACCGCTCGAAATCGCCGACCGTCTGCGAGGACGAGTACATCGATCCGTTGTGCATCGTCTTGCTGTCGGGGAAGACTAGGATCATCGGCGCCACCCCGCGCGCGAAGGCCCCTTCCACCGAGGCGGGGACATGGATTTCCCGGGTCCACTGGTCCGCGCCGATCGAATAGCCGTGCAGCGCATAGACCACCGGATAGCGGCGCGTCTTGTTCCTGGCATAGTCGGGCGGCAGGACGACGATGACGTCGCGGTCGGCGCTGTTCCCCTCCAGATTCCCCTCGATCGCCGCCGAATGAACCTTGATCCGTTCGACCGTCACCGGCTTGGCGCCCGGCACCGTGGCGGGGGTCTGCGTCGTCATTTGGGCGGGCAGCGCGGCGAGCGGCGTGCAGGCCAATCCGGCGGCGAGCAGCCAGTGCATCTTCGACATAGGACATGCCATGCGGGTGATCCTCCCTCTTGAAACGATGCCGACATGGATGTGCCGGTCTTCGATATGGTCGTGAAAAGCCGTGCCCCGCGATGAGACGGGCGGGACGGATATCGTTACCAACAATGCGGGTTCGTCCTTGTCAAGCGGGGTGGCGGAGGTTTCCCTTGGCCTTCGACTGCGCTCAGGCTGAGCGGAGGTCGGGGATAGAAGACCACACGCCGTCGCTCCGTTCAGCCTGAGCGAAGTCGAAGGCCACGCCCCGACCGCCGTGGCCGGAAAACGATGAACCGCCCTTGCATCCTCGTCGCTGATAGCGCTATCGTGCGATCAAAGCCCTGGATACGGGGCGAATGGGAGAGAGGAAGCGATGAAGCGCTTGATGATGGCCAGCCTGATGCTGGGGCTCGGCACGGCGGCCTGCGGATCGCCGCAAAATGCCGATAATGCGGCGGCGGACAATGCGGCGACCGCCGCGACCTCGAACGAGACCAATCCGATCTCGCCCGATGGCCGTCACTATCTGTCGCAGCCGCTGGTGCGCGAGATCTTCACCGCCGATCCCTCCGCGCATGTCTGGGGCGACGGAAAGATGTATATCTATCCCAGCCACGACGTGCCGACCGATACGCCCAACGACGATCTAGGCAACCAATATGCCATGCGCGATTACCGCGTCCTGCGCATGGACGAGCCGGGCGGGCCTGTCACCATCGGCCCCGTCGCGCTCGACGTGAAGGACGTGCCTTGGGCCTCGCAGCAGATGTGGGCCCCCGACGCCGCCTTTAAGGACGGCACCTATTATCTCTATTTCCCCGCGCGCGATAAGACCAAGGATCGCAACGGCCTGGGCGCGTTCCGCATCGGCGTAGCGACCTCCAGGAACCCGATGGGCCCGTTCAAGGCCGAGCCGGAGGCGATCCCCGGCAGCTTCTCGATGGACCCCGCCGTGTTCCAGGACGCGGACGGCCAGGCATATATGTATTTCGGCGGCATCTGGGGCGGTCAGCTTCAGCGCTGGAAGGACGGCAAGTACGACCCGAACGGCAGCGATACCGACCTGAAGCAGGACGATCAGCCCGCGCTGTCGGGCAAGGTCGTCAAGCTGAACCCCGACATGAAGACCTTCGCCGAGACCCCGCGCGACGCGGTGATCCTGGACGAAAAGGGCAAGCCCGTGCTGGGCGGCGCGCATGACAAGCGCTTCTTCGAGGGATCGTGGGTCTTCAAGCGCGATGGCAAATATTATTACACCTATTCGACCGGCGACACGCATTTCCTGAACTATGCGATCGGCACCAGCCCCTATGGTCCGTTCACCTATAAGGGCCATATCCTGAAGCCGGTTCAGGGCTGGACCACCCATCACTCGATCGTCGAGTGGAAGGGCAAGTGGTGGCTTTTCTACGCCGACACGCAATTGTCGAACAAGAACCACCTGCGTAACGTCAAGATGACCGAACTGACGTTCAACCCGGACGGCACGATTCCGACCCTCGACCCGTTCGTGAAGTAAGGACATCGGATGTTTCTAGGCATCGATATCGGCACCTCGGGCGTGAAGGCCGTCGTGCTGGACGAACATGGCGCCGTGGTGGGGCAGGGGACGGCGGCACTAACCGTGCAGCGTCCCCAGCCGCTCTGGTCCGAACAGGACCCCGAGGCCTGGTGGCAGGCGACGACGGCGGCGGTGCGCGCGATCGACCCGGCGGTGCGCCGGGCGGTGCGCGGCATCGGCCTTGCCGGGCAGATGCACGGCGCGACACTGCTGGGCGCGGACGATCAGCCGCTGCGCCCCGGCATCCTATGGAACGACGGGCGCAGCCATGCCGAATGCGCGGAGCTGGAGGCCAAGGCCCCCGAGCTTCACCGCATCGCGGGCAATCTCGCCATGCCGGGCTTCACCGCGCCCAAGCTGCTCTGGGTCGCGCATCACGAGCCAGAAACGTTTTCGGCGATCCGCACCGTGCTGCTGCCCAAGGATTATGTCCGGCTGCGCATGACCGGCGAAAAGGCGTCGGACGTGTCGGATGCGGCGGGTACCCTGTGGCTGGACGTCGCCGCGCGCGAATGGAGCGACGAGATCCTCGCCGCGACCGGCCTGACCCGCGATCAGATGCCGCAGGCGGTCGAGGGTACGGCACAGACCGGACGCCTCCGCGCCGAGGTGGCCGAGGCCTGGGGCATCGATCAGGTACCCGTAGCGGGCGGCGGCGGCGACAATGCCGCAGGGGCCGCGGGCGTCGGCGTGGTCAAGGACGGCGACGCGCTGCTGTCGCTGGGCACCTCGGGCGTGATCTTCGCCGCCACGCGCGAGTTCCGGCCCAATCCGGCGGGCGCGGTTCATGCCTTTTGCCACTGCCTGCCCAATGTCTGGCACCAGATGTCGGTGCATCTGTCGGCGGCGGCGTGCATCGACTGGGTCGCGCGGCTGACCGGCACGCCGGGCGCGGCGGAACTGTTCGCGCGGGCCGAAAGCGTCGGTCCGGCGAGCGGCCCCGAAATCTTCCTGCCCTATCTGTCGGGCGAGCGGACGCCGCACAACGACGCCGAGGTGCGCGGAGCGTTCCTGGGCCTCGACCATGACACCACGCCGGAGCGGCTGGCGCAGGCGGTGCTGGAGGGCGTGGCTTTCGCGCTCGCCGATGGCCTGTCGGTGCTGCGCGACGCGGGCACCGAGCTTTCGCGGCTTTCCGTGATCGGCGGCGGCGCTCGCTCTTCCTATTGGGGGCAGACGCTGGCCGCCGCGCTGGGCGTCGAACTCGTCTATCTGAAGGGTGGCGAGGTCGGCCCCGCGCTGGGCGCCGCGCGACTGGCGCAACTGGCGGTCGATGGCGGTTCGCCGGAGGAGGTCTGCGCGCCGCCGCCCGTCAGCCACACCATCGCCCCCGACGCCGCGCTCGCCGAGCGCTTCGCCCCCAAGATCGCGCGTTTCCGCGACAGCTATTCCCGCATCACTCCGAGGAACCGTTAAATGGCTACCGACTTTTTCGCCGATATCCCGACGATCCGTTACGAAGGCCCCGACAGCGAGAATGAACTCGCCTATCGGTTCTACGACAAGAACCGCGTCGTGCTGGGCAAGACGATGGAGGAGCATCTCCGCTTCGCCGCATGCTTCTGGCACACCTTCTGCTGGCCGGGTTCGGACGTGTTCGGCGGCGGCACCTTCAACCGCCCGTGGCACGCCGGCGCGAACGACAGCGCGGCGGCTGCACAGAAGCGCGAGGTCGCATTCGACTTCTTCTCGAAGCTCGACATCCCCTATTACTGCTTCCACGATGTCGACGTGATGGCCGATGCGCAGGGTGTCGCCGAGCATCGCCGCTATTTCGCCGAAGCCGTCGATCATCTGGAAAAGCTCCAGGCCTCGTCGGGCCGCAAGCTGCTTTGGGGCACCGCCAATCTGTTCAGCCATCCGCGCTTCGCCGCCGGTGGCGCGACCAACCCGGACCCCGAGGTCTATGCGTTCGGCGCGATGCAGGTCCGCGACGCGCTGGAAGCGACGCATCGTCTGGGCGGCGCGAACTACGTGCTGTGGGGCGGTCGTGAGGGTTACGAGACGCTGCTCAACACCAACATGAAGCGCGAGCTCGACAATCTCGGTCGCTTCCTGTCGCTGGTGGTCGAGCACAAGCACAAGATCGGCTTCACCGGCACCATCCTGATCGAGCCGAAGCCGCACGAGCCGACCAAGCACCAGTACGACTTCGACACCGCAACCGTGTACGGCTTCCTCAAGGCTTACGGCCTGGAGAACGAGGTCAAGGTCAATATCGAGGCGAACCACGCCACGCTGGCAGGCCATACCTTCGAGCATGAGATCGCCACCGCCGGCGCGCTGGGCATCTTCGGTTCGATCGACGCCAATCGCGGCGATCACCAGAATGGCTGGGATACCGACCAATTCCCCAACTCGGTCGAGGAACTGACGCTGGCGGTGCTGGAGATCATCCGGGCGGGCGGCTTCACCACCGGCGGCTTCAACTTCGACGCCAAGGTGCGTCGCCAGTCGATGGATGCGGTCGACCTGTTCCACGGTCATGTCGGTGGGATCGACGTGGTGGCCAAGGGCCTGCTCAACGCCGCCGCGCTGATCGAGGACGGTCGCCTGGATGCGATCAAGGCCGAGCGTTATGCGGGTTGGGACGGCGACTTCGGTCAGCAGGTGGGTGGCCTGGACCTCGCCGGGATCGCCGATCTCGCCGTGGAGAAGGCGGTCGATCCGAAGCCCCGTTCGGGCCGTCAGGAGCGGATCGAGAATATCGTCAACCGCATCGTGAACTCGAGCAAGTAAGGGGTGGGGCCGGGTGATCCGGCCCGCCTGTCGATTGGGGGCGCGTCCGATGATCGGGCGCGCCCTTTTTTGTGCCCGGTGGATGAGGGCTGGGGGCTGATGGATTCCCTTGGCCTTCGACTACGCTCAGGCTGAACGGGGGATAGTATAGCAGGCTGAACAGAGCCAACCTCCGTTCAGCCTGAGCGCAGTCGAAGGCCAAGGGCCAACGTCCGCCAAACGCGAACGCTGGCCCCGGACGTTACGCTACCCCGTTCGCCGCCATATCCCGCAGCGCCGCATGAAAGCGCCCGATCGCTTCCGTGCTGAACCCGGCAATGTTGATCCGCCCCGATCCGGCCATGTAGATGCCGTGCCGGTCGCGCAGCCATTCGACCTGGGTCGGGCTGAGCGGCAGGGTCGCGAACATGCCCTTGCCCCCGGCGACCGCCGCCAGATCGATCGAGCCGATCCGGCCACCCGCCGCCAGCGCGGCGCGCAGGCTTGCCAGCCGCTGTCGCATCGTCTCCAGTTCGTCGCGCCATTCGCGGCTCAGCGCCTCATCTTCCAGAATGATGCGCACGATGGCCGCGCCGTGATCGGGCGGCATCGACCAGTTGGCGCGCGCCAGCGACAGCAGGTTGGACAGCACCACCACGCCGGTATCGGCGTCGGGCGACAGGGCGAACAAGGCTCCGGTCCGCTCGCGATACAGTCCGAAATTCTTGTCGCAGGAATAGGCGAGCAGCGCTTCCGGCACCGCCGACAGGATGGTGCGGGCACCCGCCGCATCCTGATCGAACCCGTCGCCCAGCCCTTGATAGGCGAGATCGACGACCGGGGTCAGCGCCTTGTCGGCGACATGGCGCGCGATCGCGGTCCATCCGGCGGCATCGGGGTCGATCCCGATGGGGTTGTGACAGCAACCATGCAACAGCACCGCCTCGCCCTCCGCCGCGCTGTCCAGGCCGCGAAGGAAGCCGTCCAGATCGAAGACCTGGCTGGTCAGGTCGTAGCAGGGGATCATGACCGGCTCGACGCCCGCCTGTCGGAACAGCGGCGCGTGATTGGCCCAACTCGGGCTGCCGATCCAGATCCGGGGAACGCCCGCGCGGGCGAGCAACTCGGCGGCGAGGCGGAGCGCACCCGTACCGCCCGGGGTCTGGAGACCGACGACGCGATCGGCGGCGACGGTGTCGGCCAGGACCAGCGCGGCCAGGGCCCGGACGAAACCGACATCCCCCTCGGGCCCGAGATAGGATTTGCTGGGCTGCTCGGCGAGCAGGCGGGCTTCGGCGGCCTTGACGGCGGTCATGACCGGGGTGCGCCCTTCCTCGTCCCGGAACACGCCGACGCCCAGGTCGATCTTGTTGGCGCGCGGGTCGGCGGCGTGCTGGCCGATGATCCGCAACAGGGCATCGTCGGGTTGGCGGGTCAGGTTCGCGAAACGCATGGCAAAGCCTCTTGGAGGGAAAGGCGCGCACCATAGGGTCCCGGCGGGGAAAGGGAATGCCCGGCGGATCATGCGCGGCGGTCGCGGCCCATCCGGCGGGCGGGATGCCCGCACCCACCCACAATGGTTTGAATCATCATATCGTCGCGTTTGCGAAACTAACGCACGAAAAACGTTACATATTGATATGCATTATGGAGCGTATCCCCCGGTTGTTCGTAGACCTTGTGGACGGAAATTCCGGTGGCGCCCAGCTCGCCCTGCCATGACCGTGATGGCACGCCGATCCTGGGCCTTACCAACGGTTCGGCTCCGTCGAACCTTCAGTAGTGTCAGGCCCGGTGACGTGTGTCGCGTCATCGCCATCGTCGTGCGACCGTGACGGGTCGGCGGCGTGATGAGGATAGTTTGCGATGAACATCTGCCGGCCCATCTCGCCCGTTCGGACGATCCACCTATCGATGCCGCGACCCGTGCGGTGCGATCATCGTGCCGGTTTCATGCCGGTGGAAGACAAGCCATGACGCTCGGTCTGGTCCGCCCCGCCCAGGGTCATTCGCTGCCGGCGCTCAGCCGGTTGTCGCGGCTGGCCTCGCTCGACAAGATGGCGGAGGCTGCGCTGATCGAAGCGATGGCGCGCCCGCAGTTATTTCGTCCCCGCCGCGACCTGATGGTCGAGGGACGGGATATTGCCACCCCGCATCTGATCCTGTCGGGCTGGGCCGCGCGGGTCCGCATCCTGCTCGACGGACGGCGGCAGTTCCTGAACTTCCTGCTGCCGGGCGACGTGGTCGGGCTGTATCACCACCACAAGCCGCTCGCCCCGACCAGCATCATCACGCTGAGCGAAGTGACCACCTGCGCTCCCCCCGCCTGGGGCACGAACCCGTCGCTGGACGAAGCCTATGGCGTCGCGCATGCGCTGGACGAGGCGTTTCTGCTCGCCCAGATCGCGCGGCTGGGCCGGATGAACGCGATGGAGCGCATCGGCGACCTCATGCTGGAATTGCAGGAACGGCTTGCCATGAGCGATCTGACCCACGGCCCCAGCTTCGAATTGCCGATCACGCAGGAGACGCTGGCCGACGCGCTGGGGCTGACGGCGGTGCATGTGAACCGGATGCTTCAGGCGGCCCGGCGCGCGGGCGACCTGATCTGGTCCTCGCGGTCGATCACCATCCCGGACCCCAAGGCGCTGGCGCGCAAGGTCGGTCGCGTGCCCATTCGCGTGTCGGGAAGCTGACCTTGCGAGCCGCCCGTCGATCACCCCGACCTTCCGTCTTGATGTTTATCAAGATATTGGAAAAACATGTTTAAATAAGGAACAACCATCCTCATCCAACGCTGTCCGGGCAAGGAATGAGGAGAGAGGCTTGTGCCGGACATCGCCGACAGACCCTATGACGACGCACCCGTGTCGACGTCGAAGGACAGCGACGCCGCTGTAAAAACCGCGATCAGCGAGGGGATCGAGGAACAGGGCGACAGCCTTGCCGCCTGGGCCGTGACGATCAATCGCCCCGCTGCCGAACTCTATGCCTGGTGGCGCGACTTTTCCAATCTGGCCAGCGTGATGGAGAATGTCGATCGGATCGATGTGCTCGACGCGCAACGATCTCATTGGGTGGTCAAGGCGCCCGGCGGTTCCACCGTCGAATGGGATGCGATCGTCACCGAGGAGCGGGAGGGATCGCTGATCGCCTGGACCTCCGACGAAGCAGCCGATGTCGCCAATTCGGGCCGCGTGACCTTTCGTGACGCGGGCGCGCGGGGCACCGTCGTCTCCGCCACCATCCTTTATGACCCGCCCGCCGGGGTGATCGGCAAGCTGGTCGCCAAGCTGTTCCAGCGCGAGCCCAATATCCAGGTCCGCCGTGATTTGGCGCGCTTCAAGCAGCTTATGGAAACCGGCGAGGTCGCGACCAACGCGATGAACCCCAGACAGCTTGAGGAGCAGGGTGCATGAAGGCGCTGACCTGGCACGGCAAGCATGACGTCCGCATCGACAATGTGGACGATCCCGCCATCATCAATCCGCGCGATGCCATCATCAAGGTGACCGCGACCGCGATCTGCGGATCGGACCTGCATCTCTATGACGGATACATCCCGACGATGCAGTCGGGCGATATCCTGGGCCATGAATTCATGGGCGAGGTGGTCGAGACCGGCTCCGCTTCCACCCTGAAAAAGGGGCAGAAGGTGGTGGTGCCGTTCACCATCGCCTGCGGCTCCTGCTATCATTGCGGCAAGCATCAATATTCGGGTTGCGAGAACGGCAACCCCGCCGACAATCAGGATATCGCGCGCGAGCTTTACGGCCAACCGATGTCCGCGCTGTTCGGATATAGCCATATGACCGGCGGCTATGCGGGCGGTCAGGCGGAATATGTCCGCGTGCCGTTCAGCGACACTGGCCCCATCGTCATTCCGGACGGGGTGGAGGACGAGAAGGTCCTGTTCCTCTCCGACATCCTGCCCACCGGCTGGATGGCCGCCGAGAATGCGCAGATCGAACCGGGCGACACCGTCGCCGTCTGGGGCTGCGGCCCGGTCGGGCTGTTCGCGGTCCAGTCGGCCTTCCTGATGGGCGCGGAGCGGGTGATCGCGATCGACCACTTTCCGCACCGGCTGGAGCTGGCGCGCAAGTTCGGGGCGGAGACGATCAACTATGAACAGACCTCGACCTATGACGCGCTGATGATCATGACCGGCGGGATCGGTCCCGACGCGGTCATCGACTCGGTCGGGCTGGAGGCGCACGGCCTGTTCGTCGACAATGCGATCGACCAGATCAAGGCGTCGACCTTCCTCGGCACCGATCGCATCCACGCCATTCGTCAGGCGATCATCGCCTGTCGCAAGGGCGGGCGGGTGTCGATGCCCGCTGTCTATGGCGGCTTCGTCGACAAATTCCCGCTCGGCGCGGTGATGCAGAAGGGGCTGACGCTCAAGACCGGGCAGACGCATGTCCAGCATTACCTGCCGGGCCTGCTCGACGCGATCATGGAGGGGAAGATCGATACGACCTTCCTGATCTCCCACCGCCTACCGCTGGAACAGGCGCCCGATGGCTATCGCATGTTCCATGACCAGCAGAATGAAGTGACCAAGATCGTGCTGAAGCCCGGTCAGTCGGTCGCGAAGTGACGGAGGCCGATATGGCAGGGAAATTGGCGGTCGTGACCGGTGCGTCGAGCGGCATCGGCTATCATCTGGCGGCCTGCGCGGTGCAGGACGGTTATGACGTGGTGATCGTCGCGGACGAGCCCGAAATCCGCAGCGCGGCCAGCGAACTGGCGGGGCAGGGCGGACAGGTTCAGGCGATCGAGGCCGATCTGTCCTCGCTGGAGGGCGTGGACACCTTGCTGGCGGCGGTCGGCGGGCGGCGGATCGACGTGCTGTGCGCCAATGCCGGAAACAGCAAGGGCGGGCCGTTCCTCGACCAGTCGGTGGAGATATGGCGTCGCTCGGTCGATACCAATGTGACGGGCACCGTCTATCTGCTCCAGCGCGTGTTGTCGGCGATGATCCGGCAGGGTGAGGGCAAAGTGCTGGTCACCGGCTCGATCGTCGGTTTCATCCCCGGCCCCTTCAACGCGATCTACAATGCGACCAAGGCGTTCATCGTCAACTTCACCGAGGCGCTGCGCAACGAGATCAAGGAGCAGAAGGGCGTCACCCTGACCACCCTGATGCCAGGCCCGACCGAGACCGAGTTCTTCGCCCGCGCCGATATGCTCGACACCCGGGTGGGTGCCAGCAAGAAGGACGACCCCGCCGAGGTCGCCCGCAAGGGCTGGGACGCGATGCTGGCGGGGGAAGGGCATATCGTCCCTGGCCTCGCCAACAAGGCCCAGGTCGCCGGGGCCGGCGTGGTGCCGCAATCGGTGCTGGCCGAGGCGCATCGCAAGATCGCCGAACCCGGCTCGGCCGACCGCTGACCCCTCCAAAGGAGACCGACCATGGGCCTGTTCACCAAGGATATCGCGACGCTGGACGACCTGTTCGTCCATCAGCTTCAGGACATTTATTACGCCGAGCACCAGATCACCAAGGCGCTGCCCAAGATGATCGACAAGGCGACCGATCCGCAGCTCAAGGCCGGGTTCGAGCAGCATCTGCGCGAGACCGAGGGGCAGATCCGGCGGCTGGAACAGGTGTTCGAGATGCACGGCAATTCGCCCAAGGCGGTCACCTGCCCGGCGATCGACGGCATCATCAAGGAAGCCAATGAGGTCGCGGGCGAGGTCGCCGACAAGCGGGTCCTCGACGCGGCGCTGATCGCGGCGGCGCAGGCGGTCGAGCATTATGAGATCGCCCGCTACGGCACGCTGGTCGCCTGGGCGCGGCAATTGGGACGCAGCGATTGCGCGGCGATCCTCGACGAGACGCTGGCCGAGGAAAAGGCGACCGACGAAAAGCTTACCGGATTGGCCGAAGGCGGGACCAACGCGGCGGCGCAAGCCGCCGAACCCGCCTGACGCGCCACCGGTAGTCGGGGCATCGTCGCCGGAATACCCTTCCCCGAAGGCGATGCCCCATCCTCCCCGGCACGGGGAGGGGGACCAGCGAAGCTGGTGGAGGGGGGCTTCCACAAGGGACATGCCCTGTGAAAGCCCCCTTCGTTCAACCCGAAATCAATGGGCGAAGTGCGTCACGCCCAGCATCAGCACGATCCCGGCGACAGTCGCCAGACTGGTGCGGAAGCGCGGATCGAGCGACTGGCTGCGCGGCACCAGTTCGCACGCGCCGATATACAGGAACACCCCCGCGAAGAGCGCCATGACCGGCGCCAACATGCTCGCCGGAATGGCGATGCCCAGCCCGATCAGAACGCCCAGCATCGGCGCGATCCCGTTCAGGATCAGCCAGCGCCGCGCCGCCGTTTCCGACCGTGCGGCCAGGCTGAGGCTGACGGTATTCACCCCGTCGGCCACGTCATGGGTCAGCACCGCCAGCGCGATCATCCAGCCCGCCGCGGTATCGATCTGAAAGGCCAGGCCGATGCCCAGTCCGTCCATCAGGCTGTGCAGGCACAGCATGGCGGGCCCCAGATCGCCACGCCACGACGCCGCCGCGCGGGGGATCCGCGCCAGCAGTCGGTCGAGCAGCATATAGCCCGCCAGCCCCAGCGCGGTGAAACCCATCATCTCCCGCACCGCCCAGCGGTCGCCCGCCAGTTCCAGCGCCTCGGGCACCAGGTCGAACAGCGCCACGCCGACCACGATCCCGGCGGTCACCCCCAGCACCATGCCGATGCGATGCCGCAGGCGAAGCGCGAGCATCCCGCCCGCCAGCGTCGCCACCATCGCCGCCAGGCCGAACGCCAAAGGGATCAGCGTCATCGCGCGGACCCCATGGCGAGGGCGTGGGGATACGGTAGCGGTCGCAGCATCGCGGGTTCATGGACCAGCGCATGTGACGTTACAAGGTCACGCATGCCGAATATCGGGCACCGGTGCGGGCGGTCGCCTTCCACGGGCGAAACGCCCTATCCCTTTGCGATCGCGTCGAGAACGCGTTCGGCGACTTCGCGGCGGCAGATCAGCAGATCGGGCAGCAGCGGGTTTTCGCAATTGTAGATCAGCGGTCGGCCATCGATGCGCGAGGCATGGAGCCCGGCGGCGAGCGCGACGGCGGCGGGGGCGCAATTGTCCCACTCATATTGCCCGCCGTCATGGAGGTAGACATCGGCCCGACCCTCGACCACGGCCATCGCCTTGGCGCCGGCGGAGCCCATCGGGATCAGCGTTGCGCCCAGCCGATCGCCGACGCAACGGGCGATGTCGGGCGCCCGGCTGCGGCTGACGACGACGCGCAGGCCTTGGGGGCAGGGGGGATGGTCGGGGGGGAGGTCGTCGGTCGCGAAGATCCGGTCGCGGTCGGGCACCGCGACGGCGCCCAGTGCGGGGCGGCCATCGATGGCGAGGCCGATATGCACCGCCCACTCATCCGACCCACTCGCATATTCGCGGGTTCCGTCGAGCGGATCGACGATCCAAACCCGCCGCGCCGCGCAGCGGGCACGGTCATCCACCGACTCCTCCGACAGGATGAAGTCGTCGGGCCGAGCCGCGCGCAGCCGGTCGAGAATCAGCGTGTTGGCATCCCGGTCGCCCAATTGGCCCAGCGCCGCGCCGTCCAGCCCGCTCGACGCGCGCAGGTCCTTCAGCAGTTCGCCCGCCTCGATGGCGACCGACCGCGCGAGTTCGGCGTCGGTCACAGGTCGTAGCTCCAGATGCCCAGCACATGCTCGACGATCCGCGACGCGGCCTGTTCCGCCGTTTCCCTGGTCGTGTCGACCCGGATTTCGGGTCGCTCGGGCGCTTCATAGGGGCTGGAGATGCCGGTGAACTCGGCGATCTCACCCGCTCGTGCCTTGGCGTAGAGGCCCTTGACGTCGCGTTCCTCGGCGACCGCCAGCGGCGTGTCGATGAAGATCTCGACGAACTCGCCCTCGGGCAGCAGCGCGCGGACCATGTCGCGCTCGGCGCGGAAGGGGGAGATGAAGGCGGTCAGGACGATCAACCCAGCATTCGCCATCAGCTTGGCGACCTCGCCCACGCGGCGGATATTCTCCACCCGGCCCGCTTCGGAGAAGTCCAGGTCCCGGTTCAACCCATGGCGGATATTGTCGCCGTCCAGCAGGAAGCTATGGCGCCCCATGCTATGCAGCTTCTGCTCGACCAGATTGGCGATGGTCGACTTGCCCGAGCCCGACAGGCCGGTGAACCAGAGGACCTTTGGGGCCTGTCCCTTCTGCCGGGCATGGGCTTCGCGGGTGATGACCGCCGACTGCCAATGGACATTCTGGGCGCGGCGCAGCGCATGGTCGATCATCCCCGCCGCCACGGTCGCATTGGTCGCGCGGTCGATCAGGATGAAGCCGCCGAGCGTACTGCCCTTCGCATAGGGCTCGAAGACGATGGGACGGTCGGCATAAACCTCGGCCAGCCCGATATCGTTGAGCGCCAGCGTGTCGGCGGGGCGCTGTTCCTGGCTGTTCACATCCACGACATGGCGCGGCGGCTGCACCGTCGCGCCGACCAACTGGGTACCGAGCTTCAACGAATAGCTGCGTCCCGGCACCAGCGGCGCGTCCGCCATCCAGACGATGGTCGCGACGAACTGGTCGGCGATTTCGGGCGGGTCCTCGGCCGCGGCGATCACGTCGCCGCGCGAGCAATCGACCTCGTCGGCGAGGACCAGCGTGACGGCCTCGCCCGCGATCGCCTGTGGTCGGTCACCGTCATAAGTGACGACCCGCGCAATCTCGGTGGTCTTGCCCGAGGGGGCGATCCGTACCCGGTCGCCGACCGACACCCGGCCACTCGCGATCAACCCGGCAAAGCCCCGGAAGTCGAGATCGGGCCGGTTGACCCATTGCACCGGCATGCGGAACGACGCTGCGACCGCGCGATCGCCGTCGATGGCCACCGTCTCCAGATGCGGCAGCAGCGCCGGGCCGTCATACCAGGGCATGTCGGGCGAGGGCGTGGTGACGTTCGCGCCGGTCAGCCCCGACAGCGGGATGGCGGTGAAGCGCTCGATCCCGATGCCGCGCGCAAAGGCGGCATAATCGGCGACGATCGCGTCGAAGACCGACTGGTCATGCCCGACCAGGTCCATCTTGTTGACCGCCAGCACGATCTCCTTGATCCCGACCAGATGCGCCAGATAGCTGTGCCGCCGCGTCTGGGTGAGTACGCCCTTGCGCGCGTCGATCAAGATCACCGCCAGGTCGGCGGTCGAGGCGCCCGTCACCATGTTGCGGGTGTACTGCTCATGGCCGGGCGTGTCGGCGACGATGAACTTGCGCTTCTCCGTCGCGAAGAAGCGATAGGCGACGTCGATGGTGATGCCCTGCTCGCGCTCGGCGGCGAGGCCGTCGACCAGCAGCGCGAAGTCGATATTGGCCCCTTGCGTGCCGACCCGGCGGCTGTCCGCCTCCAGCTGGCTGAGCTGATCCTCGAAGATGGTCTTCGAATCGTAGAGCAGCCGCCCGATCAGCGTGGACTTGCCGTCATCCACCGAGCCGCAGGTGATGAAGCGCAGCATCGACTTGGCGGCATGGGTGGCGAGATAGGCGTCGATGTCGGCGGCGATCAGCGCATCGGGTTGATAGGCGGTCATCTCAGAAATACCCCTCGCGCTTCTTCTTCTCCATGCTGGCGGCCTGATCGTGATCGATCGCACGCCCCTGTCGCTCCGAGGTGGTGGTCAGCAGCATTTCCTGGATGACTTCCGACAAGGTCGCGGCCTCGCTCTCGACGGCGCCGGTCAGCGGATAGCAGCCGAGCGTGCGGAAACGGATGGAGCGTTCGACCGGCACCTCGCCGGGACGCAGTTTGAACCGATCGTCATCGACCATCAGCAGCATCCCATCGCGCTCCACCGTCGGGCGGGGGGCGGCGAAATAGAGTGGCACGATTTCGATGCCTTCCTGAAGGATGTACTGCCAGATATCGAGTTCGGTCCAGTTGGACAGCGGGAAGACGCGGATGCTCTCCCCCTTGTGGATGCGGCTGTTATAGAGGTTCCACAGCTCGGGCCGCTGCGCCTTGGGGTCCCAGCCATGCGCGGCGGAGCGGAAGGAAAAGACGCGCTCCTTGGCGCGGCTCTTCTCCTCGTCGCGCCGGGCACCGCCGAACGCCGCGTCGTATCCGCCTGCGGTCAGCGCCTGCTTCAGGCCCTCGGTCTTCCACATATCGGTGTGGCGGCTGCCATGGTCGAAGGGATTGATGCCCAGCGCCTCCGCCTCCGGGTTGCGGTGGACGATCAACTCCATGCCCGCCGCCTCGGCCGCGCGGTTGCGCAGCTCGTACATGGCGCGGAACTTCCAGGTCGTGTCGACATGCAGCAGCGGGAAGGGCGGCCGCGCCGGGAAGAACGCCTTCTTCGCCAGATGCAGCATCACGGCCGAATCCTTGCCGACCGAATAGAGCATCACCGGCCTTTCGGTCTCGGCAACGACTTCGCGCAGGATATGGATGCTTTCGGCTTCGAGCCGTTGAAGGTGGGTAAGGCCAGTCATCGGATTGTCAGATAATGTCGCCAGCGAACCGCGCGACCAACTTATCCTGTCAATCGCGATAGTCCCGCTCCAGCGAGTCCAGGATTCGTGCGCCAGCCATGAACACCGCAATGGGGCAGGCGGCGAACAGGATCTTGCCCGGAATGCCCGGATAAGCCTGAAGATAGTGCATGCCCCGCTCGACCGCGCCCAGGCCGAGGCCATAGATGACGAGGAACGCCTCGAACTTCGTCTTGATCGTGAACAGGGCGACGATGCGGGACCACATGGGTGTGGTTACACCACCGCATCGCGAACAGGCCAAGCCCTTAAGTCGCGGCCAAAATGAGACAGTCCAGTTCGCTCAACAGCGCGATCCGCGCCGTCTCGATCCGTTGGATCAGCGCGGGGTCGCCGATGTCGGCGGGGGCGATGGCTTCGGGCCAATGGGTCTTGATCACGGCGGCGATGCGGTCGAGCCTTGCATGATCGACCAGGAAACGCGGGTCGATCGTGGCGGGGTCGGCGACGACGCGCAGGCGAAGACAGGCGGGGCCGCCGCCATTGGCCATCGATTCGCGGACATTCACCACCTCCAGCCGGCGGATCGGGCCGTTGCCCGCGACATGCTCCTGCAACCAGGACCAGACCGCGTCATTGTCGCGCGCCTCCTGCGGCAGGATCAGCGTCGGCTCGCCGCCCGGCGGGGTCACCAGCTGCGCGTTGAACAGATAGGAGGCGATGGCATCCTCCAGGCTGACACGGGCGGCGGGAACCTCGACGATCTCCACCTCGGGCAAGATCGTGCGCAGGTCGTCGTAGAGGCGGGCGGGGTCGGCGAAGGCCCGCTCGTGCGCGAACAGCACCCGTTCGTTGGCGACGGCGACCACGTCATTGTGGAACGCCCCCGCCGCGATCGCCGCATCGGACTGGCGCGCGAAGAGGACGCGGTCGGGGGACAGGCGGTGCGCGCGGGCGATGGCCTCGCTGGCTTGGCGATGTTGGCGCGCGGGGAAGGGGCCACCGCTTTCGCCATAGACGAAGACCTCGACGCCGGGATGGTCGTGCGCGGCGCAGAGCCGCATGTGATTGGCCGCCCCCTCGTCGCCAAAGGGTGCGGGCACCGGCGAATGGACGATGAAGGCCGGGTCGGCGAAGGCGAGGCGAAGCTGGGCCAGGGTCGCGGTCCATTCATGGCTGCGATGCGGCATGGTCAGCAGGTTGGCGACGGTCAGGTGACACCGCCCGTCGCGCGTGTCGGGCGCGGGAGAGACGGTCGCGGCATTGGCCGCCCACATCGCCGACGCGGACAGCGCCTGAGCCTTGAGCACCGGAGAAGCCGCATCATAATCGGTCGCCAACCGCCCCAGCCAGGGATGATCGGGGCGCGGATGGGGCAGAAAAATCCCCTGCACCAGCCCCAGGTCGAGGTTCGCGCGCATCTTCGCGATCCCCTGCAATGCGGCGGCCCGGGGGTGGGAGGTCTTGCCCGCATTGCGCGTGGCGGCGAGATTGCCGTGGCTGAGCCCCGCATAATTGTGGCTGGGGCCGATGATGCCGTCGAAGTTGATCTCTCTCAGCATGGCACTCACCGATCGATATGGAGGACGCTGTCGCCGACCGACAGGTCGAGCGTGCGCGCCGTGTCTTCGGAGACGATGACCCCATCATCCCCATCGCGGATCTCACCCAGCGCGCAGCGGAAGTCGGTCAGCCGTCCGGCGGCGACCAGCGCCTCGCGACCCGAATGAACGTCGATCCCGACGACCCGGCTTTCGCGCGCATCGCGGATCGAGCGGACCTGGTCGGTCCGCGCCGTCATGGTCGGGCCGCCATCGAAAATGTCGATATAATGCTCGAAGGCGAAGCCCTCATTCTCCAGCATCCGCATCGCCGCGCGGCCCGAGGGGTGGGGCAGGCCGATCGCGGCGCGCGCGGTCTCGGTCAGCATCGCGGTGTAGATGGGATGCTTGGGCATCAGGTCGGCGATGAACTGGTGCCCGTGGATCGCGTTGAACTCGTCCGCCTGCTGGAAATTCATCCCGAAGAAGCGGCCCGCCAGACCGTCCCAGAAAGGCGATCCTCCCGCCTCGTCGATCACCCCGCGCAACTCCGCCAGCACCCGGTCGGCGAAGCGCGGGCGGTTGGCGCGTATGAACAGGTAACGGCTGCGCGCGAGCAACAGGCCAAGGCCGCCCGCACGCTCGCCGGGGTGGAGGAACAACCCGCCCACCTCGCTCGCGCCTTCCAGATCGGTGGTCAGCGACAGCATCTCGGCGCGGAAAGTGCGGTCCAGCTCGCGGCTATGCTGGGTCAGCGTGCCGATGCGATAGCTGTAAAAGGGGTGCTTCTGCCCGACATGGGTGAAGATCTGGCAGGTGCCGCGCACCTCGCCGGTCGCGCGGTCCTCCAGCATCAGGACGAACAGTTCGTCCCGGATGCTGCCGTCCGCCTCGCGTCCGAACGCATCGTGGCTGCGCGCCAGCTTGGCGGTCAGGGCGCGGCGGTCGGGGGGCAGGTTGGTGAAGCCGCCGCCGGTCAGCTTGGCCATTTCATACAGGTGACGAAGGTCGCTATCGACGGCGGGGCGGATGCGAAAGCTGCTCATGCGGCACCGATGATGCGCAGGATCGTCAGCGCCGACAACCCCGCCCGCTCGGGCAGGCTGTCGATCAGCATATACTCGTCCGGCGAGTGGATCGCGCCGCCGCGCACGCCCATCGTGTCGACCACCGGCACGCCCGCCGCTGCGATATTGTTACCGTCGCACACGCCGCCGGTCGCCCGCCAGCCGATCGACAGGCCCAGATCGGCGCCGGCCGCACGCACCGTCTCGAACAAGGCCGCTGCGCCGTCGTCTATGGGTTTGGGCGGGCGGTTGAAGCTGCCATGGATTTCGACGCCGACCTCATGCTCGGCGGCAATGCGCTCGGCGATGGCCTTCATCGCGGGGCCGGTCCGCTCGATCGCGGCGAGCGCGCGGGGGCGGAAATTGACCTGGAGCATGGCGAGGTCGGGCACGACATTGTTCGGCCCGCCGCCGTCGATCCGCGCCGGATTGACGGTGATGTCGTCGGCGGCAAGTTCGCTGAGTTCCAGCGTGATGCGCGCCGCGGCGACGATGGCGTTGCGGCCCTCGTCCGGGTTGCGGCCCGCATGAGCGCTTCGCCCGCGCACGACGATGGTGAAGTTCCCAGTTCCGCCACGGGCCCCGGCCAGCGTGCCGTCGGGAAGTGCGGGCTCATAGGTCAGCGCGGCCACCTTGTCCGCCGCCAGCCGCGCGATCAGCGCCGCCGAGGAGGCCGATCCGGTTTCCTCGTCCGAGTTGATGAGCACGTCATAGCCCAGCCGTCCGGCGAGCGGACTCGCCTCGACCGCATGGAGCGCCCCGAGGAGGACGGCGAGCCCACCCTTCATATCCGCGACGCCGGGGCCGCCCAGCCGGTTCGCGTCGATCCGCGTGACGGCCTGAAAGGGATGATCGATCGGATAGACCGTATCCATATGGCCGGTGAACAGCATCCTGACCGGCGCATCGGGGCGGACCGATAGATGCAGGTGGCGGCCATGGTCGAGCGCAACCGGACGGCCGTCCGCCCCGACCCGCTCGACCGGTTCGGGCGCGACCATGGTCAGCACGCCGGGCAGCGTGCCGAAACGCTCGGCAAGCTGGTCCGCCATCGCCTTCAGGCCGGACAGGTTCCGCGTTCCGCTGTTGATCGCAGCCCATTGCTCGGTGAGGGACAGCATCGGGTAGGCGGCGGCGGACGCCACCGCGTCCCGCTCGATCGTGTTCAGTCTCTCCATAACCATAGCCTAGGCCATGGAAGGGGGGAAGGTGAACCCCGCTGGCAAAATTGGCTTAGGCCGACATCTATCTCCCCCTCTCCCCTATCCAGGGGAGAGGGGGAAGATGCTCTTAGAAGCTGTACACCACCGAGGCGCGGGTGATCGTGTCGGTGGTCTGGCGGCCGAGCGGCGGCTCGCTTTCATATTGGACGTTGTAGGAGAATTGCGCCGACAGCGGCCCGAACACCTTGGCGTTGAGCGAGGAATTTGTGCCGACCGTGCTGTTGAACTTCTGAAGATAGGCGGACGCGGTCTGGTTGAACGAGATGGCGGGCGTCAGCTTCCAGGTGAAGTTCAGATTGCCGCGCGCCGCCAGCGCGCTTTCGATCCGGGCGTCGGTGAATTCGGTGTGGCGGAATGCGGGGCCGAGTTCAACGTCGAGCGTCATGTTGGGCTTGCGGATCGCGCTGTAACCCGCACCCGCCGAAGCCGAGAAGCGGTTGAAATAGCCCAGGAACCGGTCGCTCTCATATTGCGCGGCGCCATAGACGTAGTTGTTGGCGTCCAGTTTGAAATTGGGCTCATAGGACGCGACATAATGTTCGCGGCTGACGACCTTGAAGCTTTCCTGATAATCGCCCTGCAGGTGCAGCTTGTGCCGCCATTGCAGCCCTTCGCGGGTCAGGTCGACGATGCCGGTCAGGCCGATATTCTGGCTGTTGCCCGTCGTCGCGAAGCCGCCCAGCTCGACCCGGCCATGCCACAGGTCGAAGAACGTCGCCTCGCGGATCGTCCGGCTGCGGCTGGCGGTCTTCTCGTCGCGCCAGACATCGGCCATCGCGTCGATCGCGTCGGCGGCTTCGGGAACGGCGTTGCGGGCATAGCGGACGACGGTGGTGATGTCGTTCTCGTTGCCGCTGGCGATCGCGGCCTCCAGCATCGCGCGGATCTGCGGCGGGATCAGCGCGGGGTCGGGATCGTTCGGTTCGGCATTGGCCAGCAGGCCCAGCGCGATGGGGATCAGCAGCAGCCGCTTCGTCATGATGCGCGCCTTATGCCTTTCGCGACCCGGCGGGAATGGCGGCATCCCCATGCGGTGCGGCGAAATGCTCCGCGAAGACGACCAGCAGTTCCTCGTACAGCGCCTTCTTGAACGGTACGATCATCGCGGGCAGCGTTTCCGGCTCGGTCCAGCGCCAGGCGCGGAATTCGGGATGCTCGGTGTCGATATGGATATCGCCGTCCTCGCCCAGGAAGCGGTAGAGGAACCAGGTTTGACGCTGGCCGCGCCACTTGCCCTTCCACACCTTGCCGATCATGTCCTCGGGCAAGTCGTAGGTCAGCTCGCGCGGGGCACGGGCAATCAACTCGACCTTGTCGGCGGTGACCCCGGTCTCCTCGAACAGCTCGCGCAAGGCGGCCGCATCGGCGTCCTCGCCCGGATCGATCCCGCCTTGCGGAAGCTGCCAGGCTTCCAGCGTGGAATCGATCCGCTGCCCCACGAAAACGCGGCCGTCGCGGTTCATCAGGATGACGCCCGCGCAGGGGCGATAGGGGAGATCGGTCATCATCATTGTCCCATGGGGCGTGCCGCCACCGCCTCGGCGATCAGCGCGCGCAACGCAAGCAGGAATCCGGTCAGGTCGGCCACGCCCGAGGGGATCGCCTTGCGCAGCGTAGCGAAGCCGTGGATCGTCCCCCGCGCCTCCCGGAAGCAGACCGGCACCCCGGCGCGGACGAGCGCGGCGGCATAGGCGCGGCCCTGATCGCGGATCGGGTCGCACTCAGCGGTGACGATGACGGCGGGCGGCATGGCGGACAGATCGCCGCGCATCGGGGCGGCGCGCACATGCTGAAGATCGGCGGCATAACAGGCGACGAACCAGTCGAGCATCGCGCGGGTCAGGAAATGGCCGTCCGCAAAGTCGCGCAGCGACGGATGCGCGCGGCCCATATCGGTGGCGGGATAGAGCAGCCCCTGCGCCAGCACCGGCACGGCGCCGGGGCGGTCGCGCAAGGTCATCGCCGTCACCGTCGCCAGCGTGCCGCCCGCGCTATCGCCCATCAGGACCAGCCCCGTGGTGCCGGGCTGTTCGGCCAGCCAGCGCGCCGCCGCCTCGCAGTCGTCCGGCGCGGCGGGCCAGACATGTTCCGGGGCGAGCCGATAGTCGAGCGAGACGACCGGCAGGTCGAGCGTCCGGGCGATCTCGGCGGCGAGCGGTGCATGGGTGTCCACGTCGCCCAGCACGAAACCGCCGCCATGCAGGAACAGCACGACCGGCCCCGCCGCCCTGTCTTCGCGCGGATCGAACAGCCGCGCGGGCATCGCGCCGCCCGGCCCCTCGATGGTGAAGCGGCGGTCGGTGCCCAGCGGCCCGATCGGCGGGTCGGTCAGGTCGCGGGCCGCGCGCATCATCGCCCGCGCCGCCTGTGGCCCCAGTTCCTGCTGGGGCGGGCCGGGCAGTCGGTTGTAATAGCCGAGAAAGCGGCCGACGTCGGCGCGCAGTTCGGGCAGCGGGGCCGGGGCCCTCCTATCGCGGGTCATGGCACCCTAACTAGGGCGCATGATCCATGTCGTCCATCACCCGGCCTATGTGACCGAGGCGCCCGCCCGCTCCACCTATCGCTGGGGCAAGAATGGCGCGATCCGCGACCTGTTGCGGCGGGAGGGGGATGCGGTGGCCTGGACCGAACCCGCGTTGATGCCGCCCACATGGATCGAGGCGGTGCACGACCCCGACTATGTCGCCGAAGTGCTCGAGGCGCGAGTGCCGCCGGAGAAGACGCGGCGCATCGGCTTTCCGATCACCGAGCAGGTGGCGTACCGCGCGCGGGCGGTGCCGGGGGGAAGCTGGACCGCCGCGATGCTGGCGCTGCGGCACGGCTTCGCCGCCAATACCGCCGGCGGCAGCCACCATGCGCTGGCCAATACGGGGGCGGGCTATTGCATCTTCAACGACCTGGCGATCGCAGCGAACCGGCTGGTCGAGGAGGGGACGGTGGCCCGCGTCGCGATCGTCGACTGCGACGTGCATCAGGGCGACGGCACCGCTGCGCTGACCGCCGGGCGGAGCGATATCGTGACCTACTCCATCCATGCCGAGAAGAATTTCCCGGCGCGCAAGGCGCGTTCGACGCTGGATGTCGGACTGCCTGACGGGGTGGATGACGACGGCTATCTGGCGGCGCTGGACGCAACGCTCCGCCCCTTTCTGGACGAGCATCGGCCCGACATCATTCTGTATCAGGCGGGGGTCGATCCCTTTGCCGGGGATCGGCTGGGGCGGTTGTCGCTGACCCGTGAAGGGCTGGTGGCGCGCGAGAATCTGATCGCCGATCTGGCGCTGGTGCGGGGGCTGCCGCTCGCGAGCACGGTGGGCGGCGGTTATGGCGACGATGTGATGGCGATCGCGGAGCGGCATGTGACCGCCATCCTGACGCTCGGCAAACGATTGGGCGTCCGGGAACCGGGGGACAAGCGAAGCGTAGCGCTGGGATGAATGCTGCCCCCTCCATCCTGTGGTTTCGCCAGGATCTCCGCCTTCACGATCAACCCGCGCTGCTGGCGGCGGCGGAGGCGGGGCCGGTCATTCCGGTCTATATCCTCGATGACGACACGCCGGGCGACTGGCGGATGGGCGCGGCGCAGCGTTGGTGGCTGCACCATAGCCTGACCGCGCTGGCCGGGGATCTGGAGACGCTGGGCAGTCGCCTGATCCTGCGGCGCGGGCCGGCGGTGAAGACGCTTCGGGCTCTGATGACGGAAAGCGGGGCGGAGGCGATCCACGCCATCCGTCATTACGAACCCTGGTGGCGCGCGGCGGAAGAGGAATTGGGCGAGGCGCTGTACCTGCATGACGGCAATCATCTTGCCCGCCCCGAACTGGTCACGACCGGCGGCGGCAAGCCGTTCCGCATCTACTCCGCCTTCTGGAAGGGTTTGCAGGGCCATCTGCCGCCCGAACACCCGCTCGATCCGCCGGAGGTACTGACCGCGCCCGCGCATTGGCCGAAGAGCGAGACGTTGTCCGACTGGGCGCTGCTGCCCACCAAGCCCGATTGGTCGACCGGCTTCGACGCGGACTGGACGCCGGGCGAGGCGGCGGGGCGCGAGCGGATCGAGGATTTCGTCGCCAAGGCGACCGCCTATGACACCGCGCGCAACATGCCTTCGGAGGAGGGGAGCTCACGCCTGTCGCCGCACCTCCATTTCGGCGAGGTGTCGCCGCGCGCCGTCTGGTATGCGCTCGACCGGCATGCCGATACCGAGACGTTCCGCAAGGAACTGGCCTGGCGCGATTTCACCGATGGCGTGGTGATGGCGCTGCCCGACTATGCCGACCGCAACGGACGCGAGGCGTTCGATCGCCTTCCCTGGCGCAAGGGGAAGGAGGCCGATGCCGACTCGAAGGCCTGGCAAACGGGGCGCACCGGCTATCCCATCGTGGATGCGGGGATGCGACAACTCTGGACGACCGGCTGGATGCACAACCGGGTGCGGATGATCACCGCCTCGTTCCTGATCAAGCATCTGCTGATCGACTGGCGCGAGGGCGAGCGCTGGTTTTGGGACTGTCTGGTCGATGCGGATTACGGGAATAATTCGGTCAACTGGCAATGGGTCGCGGGGACGGGGATCGACGCCAATATGTTCGGCCGCATCATGGCCCCGCTCAGCCAGTCGGAAAAGTTCGACGCGGGCGACTATATCCGCGAATGGGTACCGGAGTTGAAGCATCTGCCCGATGCCGCGATCCACGATCCGGACGCGACGGGGTGTCGGCCCAAGGGCTATCCAGCCAAGATCATCGGCCATCGTGAAGGCCGCGACCGGGCGCTGGCGGCGGGGAAGGCGGCGCGAGGATAGGCCGGGGCGTGCGCTTCGACTTCGCTCAGCGCGAACGGGGTCGGCGACTTGATCCCAACTTCCGTTCAGCCTGAGCGAAGTCGAAGGCCAAGAGATGACATCTCGCCTACCCCCAGACACGAAAGGTCAAAGCAAACCCTTACCGCTTCCGCCGACACGCATCCGAACAATAGACCACCTGATCCCAATCCCGCGCCCATTTCTTGCGCCAGGTGAAGGGCCGCCCGCAGGCCGGGCAGGTCTTGCTCGGCAAATTCTGCTTGGCGACCCCGTTGGGCATCAGCGGGGTTCGCCGTCCAGGAAGGCGGTGACGTCGGCCAGATCGACGGTCTTGTCGAGATAGGTCCGCCCGATCCCGCGTGCGAGCAGGAAGGGCAGGGTGCCCGCCGCCATCTTCTTGTCGTGCTTCATATGCTCGACCAACGTCGCGGACGGCGCATCGATCCCGGCGGCGGCGAGGCCGTCGGGCAGGCCGATCGCGCGCAGATGCGCGGCCACCCGCTCGGCATCCTGTCGCTCGCAAATTCCCTTGCGGACCGAATAGCGGAAGGCGAGCGCACAGCCCGCCGCGACGCCCTCACCATGGAGCAGCCGGTCCGAGAAACCCGCCTCCGCCTCCAGCGCGTGGCCGAAGGTGTGGCCGAGGTTCAGGAGCGCGCGGATGCCGTTCGTCTCATGCTCGTCCGCCGCCACGATCCGCGCCTTGGCCGCGACCGAATGCGCGATGGCATGGATCCGCGCGTCCGCATCGCCCGCCAGCAGCGCGGGCGCGTTCGCCTCGCACCATTCGAAAAAGGCGAAATCGTCGATCAGGCCGTATTTGACGACCTCCGCATAACCGGCGCGCACCTGGCGCGCGGGCAGTGTATCGAGGACTTGCGGGTCGATCAGCACCATGGCGGGCTGGTGGAACGCGCCGATCAGGTTCTTGCCCGCCGAGGTGTTGATCGCGGTCTTGCCCCCTACCGACGAGTCGACCTGGGCCAGCAGTGTCGTCGGGATCTGGACGAAGCGGCAACCGCGCTTGACGATCGAACAGGCGAAGCCGACCAGATCGCCGATCACCCCGCCGCCCAGCGCGATGACGTGATCCGACCGCTCCACCCCCAGTTCCAGCAACCAGTCGCAGACATGCTCCAGCATCGCCCAACTCTTGGTCTTCTCGCCGGGGGGCAGGATGATCGCCTCGCTCTTCACCCCCGCGGCGGTCAGCGACGCCTGCAACGCTTCGAGATGGGAGCGGACATTCTCGTCCGTCACGATCGCCATGCGCCGCCCGCGCGCCAGCGGGGCCAGCCATTCGGCGGCGCGGGGCAGCAGCCCGGCCTCGATATGGATGGGATAGCTGCGGTCGCCGAGCGACACGGTGACGGTCTTCATCGTCCGATGGCTTTCAATATGGCGTTGACGGTGGCCTCGTGGGGCCCGCGCTTGCTGGTGACGTGGATGGGGGCGAGCGCATAGATCGGGTTGCGGACCGCCGACAATTCGCGAAGCACCTTCAGCGGGTCCTTGCCCCGAAGGAGCGGGCGGGTGTCGCGCCGCCTGACCCGCTCGGCCAGCACCTCGGGCGTGGCGTTCAGCCAGATGGCGGTCGCCTGTTCCAGGATCAGGGCGCGTGTCTCGTCGTTGATGAAGGCGCCGCCGCCGGTCGCGATCACCTTGGGCCGACCATCGACCAGCCGGGCGATGACCCGCCGTTCGCCGTCACGGAAATAGGGCTCGCCGAACTGGGCGAAGATTTCGGACACGCTCATGCCCGCGGCTTCCTCGATCGCGGTGTCGGCGTCGACGAAGGGCAGACGCAACCGATTCGCCAGGCGGCGGCCCACGGTCGACTTGCCCACGCCCATCAGCCCCACCAATACGATGGGTGACCCGTTCCAGCTTGCATCTACAGGGTTGTGGCTTTGCAACATTGCACTCTGCGCTATACAGCGGGCGCGCGCCCGGCAACACCGGCCGGGCTTTCACGGGTCCATTATAAGGTTTAGCGTTTCATGTCCCGTATGGTCGTTTCGCTCATCGTCCTCCTCGTCGTGATCGTCGGGGGGCTGTTCCTGCTCTCGGGCCGGGCGACCGAACGGCCGACGACTCAGGTCGAGAAGGCGGTCTCGCTTGGCAACCTGCAATAAGCGGAAGGCCGTTTTCCGCCATCTGCCCCGCGCCGTCGCGTTTCTGATGGTCGGGGCCGCCGCGCTGGCGGCGGCGCAGGATCGGCCCGAATCGCTGCTTCCCCCGGGCTTCGGCCAGCCGAGCGCGCCGCCCAGTCCCCGGCCGACGCCGCGCGGCACGGCGACCCCGCGCGTGGCGCCGGGAACCGCGCCGACCCCGGTGGCCGTACCGACGCCCGCGCGGACCCCGGCCGATCCGGTCGGCGCGCTGATCGAATCGCTGTCCACCCCGACGCCCACGCCGACCCCGTCGCCCAGCGCGACGATCGATCCGCGTACGCTGGCGGAGTATGAACTCCCCGCCTCGGCGCGGCGGTCGCTGGCGCTGGTCGGTCCCGCCGGTCCGCGTGAGGGCGCGCTGGACCAGCGGGTGTTCGCGGGCGCGGACGGGCGGGTGGCCGAGGCATTGATGCGGCGTCTGTCGGCCCCGCTGCCGTCGCGCTGGACCTCGATCCTGCTGCGCCGGACGTTGGCTGCGCAGATGATCACGCCGCGCGGCGTCAACGGCGCGGATTTCGCAGCCGAGCGCGCATGGCTGTTGCTCCGAATGGGTGAGGCGCAGGTCGCGCGCGCCGTCGTCCAGTCGGTCGATGCAGGCAATTATACCCCCAAACTCTATCAGGTCGGCATGAACGCGCTGCTCGCGTCGAGCGACCCGGCGGGGCTCTGTCCCCTGGCCGATGGCGGTGCCGCCGTTACCGGGCTGGGCGGCTACCGCGTGGCGCAGGGCATGTGCGCGGCGCTGTCGGGCGAGGCGGCGCGGGGCAGCGCGATCGTGCGGCAGGTCCGGCGTCAGCGTATCGCGGACGATTTCGACCTGAAGCTCGCCGAAAAGCTGATGGGGTCGAGCGCGGGGGGGCGTCGGGCGGTGTCCCTCGACTGGACCGGCGCGGATCGCCTGACGGTCTGGCGCTTCGGCCTCGCGACCGCCACCGGGCTGGGCGTGCCGCCCGAATATCTGTCCTATGCGGGCCCGCAGGTGCGCGGCTGGCTGGCGACCTCACCCGCTATCGCCGCGAACGACCGGGCGAGCGTGATCGATCAGGCGGCGAGCATGGGCGTGCTGTCCAACGCCGCGCTGGTCGATTTCTATTCGGCGCTGGCGGACGACGATCAGGCCAGCCGGGCGTCGGGCGCGATCGGCAATGACCTGCGCAACGCCTATGCCGCCAATGACGAGGGGCAGCGGCTGTCCGCGATCCGTTCGCTCTGGGGCGATGACGATCGCACGCCCTATGGCCGCTTGATCCTGACGGCACGCGCGGTGGCGCGGCTGCCGGTCGTGGCGTCCGACAGCGATTCGGACCGGCTGGTCGCCTCGATGCTGTCCGCCGGACTGGACCGGAGCGCGGGCCGCTGGCGCGGTGCCGTCAAACAGGGCAGCGACGCCTGGGCGATGATCGAACTCAGCGACCCGGACCGGCAGGGGCAGGTCGGCTATGACCAGGTGACGGCCTATGGCGGCAATGGCGACGCGCTGAAGCAGCGCCTCTTCTTCGCCGGGATGGCGGGGCTGGGCCGCTTGTCGCAGGGCGATACCGAACGCGGTGCCGAGGCGCTGGATGTGCGGATCGGACAGCGCAACGCCTGGACCCAGGCGCTCGACCAGGCGGTGGCGGATGAGCAGACCGGCATGGTCGTGCTGCTCTGCGCGATCGGGATGCAGACCAACGACTGGCGCGGGGTGCCGCCCCAGGCGCTGTATCGGATCGTCCAGGCGCTGCGCTCGGTCGGGCTCGACACCGATGCGCGGATGATCGCGGCGGAGGCGATCGCGCGGGCATGATGTCTCGCGACGCCGCGCTCCTCGACCGGTTTCTGGAAATGATGGCGGCGGAGGCGGGCGCGGCGGGCAACACGCTCGCCGCCTATCGATCGGACCTGCGGCTGGCGGGCGAGGCGATGGGCGGGCTCGCCGATGCGGATGAGGGCGCGCTTCGGGCACTGGCCGATGGCTGGGCCCGGCTGGCCAATACGACCGTCGCGCGCAAGGCGGCGGCGCTGCGGCGCTTCTACGCCTTTCTGCATGAAGAAGGGCTGCGGCCGGATGACCCCTCGACCGCCTTGCCGCGTCCGGGCCAGCGTCGGAGGCTGCCCAAGGTGCTGAGCCATGCCGATATCGACCGGCTGTTCGCCGCCATCGCCGAGCGGACCTCCATGCCGCATCCCTTGCCCAATGATCTGCGACTCGGGGCGCTGATCGAACTGCTTTACGGGTCGGGACTGCGCGCCAGCGAACTGGTCGCGCTGCCGCGCAATGCGGTCCATCCCGACCGGCCTTTCCTGATCCTGAAGGGCAAGGGCGGGGCGGAGCGGATGGTGCCGATCTCCGACCGGGCCCGCGCGGCGGTCGCGGCGTGGCGGAACCATGTGCCCGCCGACACGCCCTGGCTGTTTCCCGGCGGCAAGAAGCATCTGACCCGCATCCGCCTTTATCAACTGGTCAAGGCGCTGGCGGCGGAGGCGGGGATCCCGCCTGACCGGGTCAGCCCGCACGTGCTGCGCCACGCCTTCGCCACGCATCTGCTGGGCGGGGGGGCGGATTTGCGCGCGGTGCAGGCCATGTTGGGCCATGCCGATATCGCCACCACCGAAATCTACACCCATGTCGAGGCGGCGCGATTGGTCGAACTCGTCAACGCACGCCACCCGCTCGTTGATTTTCGGAACAAGCGCCCTTAGGCGCTAGGCCCATGTCAACGACCTTCCTCGATTTCGAGAAACCGATCGCCGAGCTACAGAGCCGGATCGACGAACTGCGCGATACCACCGCCGAAGGGACGGTCGATATCGGCGCGGAGATCGCCAAGCTTCAGGCCAAATCGGACAAGCTGCTGCGCGACACCTTCGCCAAGCTGACCCCTTGGCAGAAGACTCAGGTGGCGCGCCATCCGCAGCGCCCGCACTTCAAACACTATGTCGCCGGGCTGTTCGACGAATTCGTGCCGCTGGCGGGCGACCGCGCGTTCGGCGACGATCAGGCGATCATGGGCGGTTTCGCCCAGTTCCGCGGCCAGCGCATCATGGTGCTAGGCCATGAAAAGGGTGAGGATACCGCCAGCCGACTGCGCCACAATTTCGGCATGGGCAAGCCCGAGGGCTATCGCAAGGCGATCCGCCTGGTCGAACTGGCCGACCGATTCGGCCTGCCGATCGTGACGCTGGTCGACACCTCCGGCGCGTTCCCCGGCATCCAGGCCGAAGAACGTGGCCAGGCGGAGGCCATTGCACGGTCGACCGAAGCCTGTCTGGCGGCGGGCGTGCCGGTCGTCTCGGCGATCGTCGGCGAGGGCGGCTCGGGCGGTGCGGTGGCGCTGGCGGCGGGCAACCGGGTGCTGATGTTCGAGCACGCCGTCTATTCGGTGATCTCGCCGGAGGGTTGCGCCTCGATCCTGTGGCGCACGGCGGACAAGGCGGCGGAAGCGGCGGAGGCGATGCGCGTCACCGCACAGGATCTGAAGAGCTTCGGCGTCATCGACACCATCGTGCCGGAGCCGGTCGGCGGCGCGCATCGCGACCCGGCGGGTGCGATCGCCCATCTGGGCGATGCGATCCAGAAGGCGCTGGGCGATCTGAGCGGTGTCGGCCGCGACGAATTGAAGCGCGGTCGGGCCGCGAAGTTCCTAGCGATGGGTCGCCTTTAACCGGATCGGGAGCGGATGACGCCGCGCGCGTCATCCCGGACCTTGTCGGGGCGGCATCGTAAAGCGCGAACGCCTCGATAGGCCCAAGACAAAGCTTCGGGCGCTGGTGACGATTGCATTATCGAGATCGATCGGGCGGGGGATATCTCGACCCGTTGCCCTGTCAAAAAAACACTTCGGCCGGATTGCGTGCTGTCCGTAAAGGCGCAATCCGACCGAAGGGAAGTTCCGCAATATGGCGGACCCGGGCTGAACCGACGGCGACGACGTCAAGCCATTCGGTCAGCGCGCTGGATCAGGGATTCGCCAGCTTGCCGCTGATGTTGTTGAACGAGGTGTTCAGCTGGGTACCGAGACCCTTCATGGCGCCGATGGCGGCGACGGCGATCAGGGCCGCGATCAGGCCATATTCGATGGCCGTCGCACCCTTGTTGTTCTTCAACATCTTGCGGATCGTCTTCATTCCGGTCTCCGTTGTCTCTAAAACTTTGTCGATCACCCGGCTGAGCCGGAGAGCCGGATCAGCTTCGTGCCATTTAAGCGCTAAGTGGTTGACGAAGGCTTAAGTTTGCAGCCTTCGCTATGAAATCTAACCGGTGGCGTTCTGGAGATGATCGGCCAGCGTCTGCATGACGCCTTGCAGGCTTATCCCCAACTGAGACAGGCCCACGATCAGGACCAGCATGATGCTGGCGATGATCAGGCCATATTCCACAGCGGTGGCGCCGCGCGTATCGGCGCAGACACGTTGCATGGTGCGGAGGATCTCGGACGCTTTCATGGTGTACCGGCATAAGGGGGAAGAGTTAAGGAATGGTCGATAGAGCCGAAGCGGAGCCGATCGTGCCCACGCCCCTGTTCCCCGTCGTGGCCGCCGCTCTGGTCGATGAGGCGGGGCGGGTCCTGCTGCAACAGCGTCCGGCGGGAAAGACCTTGGCCGGGCTGTGGGAATTTCCGGGTGGCAAGATCGAGGCGGGGGAAAGTTCGGAAGCGGCGCTGATCCGTGAACTTCACGAGGAACTGGCGATCATGGTCGAGCCCGCCGCGTTGGAGCCCGCCGGGTTCGCGACCGAGCCGCTGCCCGGTCGCCACCTCATGCTGCTTCTCTATGTCGTACGCCACTGGTCGGGCACGCCGGTTGCGCTGGAGGCGGACGGCCTGATCTGGTGCGAGCCGGCGGCGATGGACGCATGGCCCATGCCGCCGGCCGATGTGCCGCTGGTCCGCCAGCTTCGCGCCTATCTGGCCGACAGGACCAGTTGCGTCGGCGACGCGGGCAGCGGAACGCTGTAACCGCCGCGCTCCATCGTGCCGCGATCGGGGCGATAGGAGCGGCCGCCGGGCGTCGTCGTCTCGACGAACAGCCGTGCGGTCGGCGTCGCGGGATCGGCGGGGTCCAGGGTCAGCCGGACCGTCCGCGCCGCCGGGTCATAATCGACCGCCGCGATCTTGCCCGCTTCCAGCGTCAGCCAGAGTCCGGCGGGTGCGACGAAGAAGCGGCTGCGGGCCCCGTCGCGCGGCTCGACATGGATCGTACCGCCGCTCTGCGACAGATTGCCGCCATAGCTCAACCAGCCGAGCGCGGGGTCGTCGACCAGATAGGTCGCCGCCGCATAGGCATGACCGAAAAAGCCCATGCCGTAATCGCCGCTATACGGGTCCCACTCCATCCGGTCCGGCCAGCTATGGAAGGCGGCCGAGGAGGCGCCCTGCTGGTCGATATTGGTGATCCCGCCGAGCAACCCGCCATAGGCGACGCGCAGCAGATGCATGTCGCGCGGAGCGCGGCGGAAGGAATCGAACAGCGGAATGGCGTTCAGCGTCGATCCGTAATGATGGATCTGCCGCTCCAGCCGGGGATATTTGCCGCCGTATAGAAAGTCCCAATAGCGGCGCGCATTGCCGTTATAGCCCCAATGCGGGATAGACGGGTCATAGCCCAGTATCACCTCGCGCGTGACGTCCGCCTGCGGCCCGTATCCGAAATAGCGCATCCAGGCATAGACCTCCGCCTGGCCGGTCGAGTCCCATGCCATCTCGCTGCCGAAGGGATATTTCAGGGTCCGCCAATGGTCGGCGCGGCCCTTCATCAACCGCTCCACCTCGTCCGCCTTGGCCGTCCAGCCTTCGCGTTTCAGGTCGGTCAGGATGTCGACGAAGACATCGCCCTCCATCAGCCCGAATTGCGCATAATGCGGCGCGTCGCGCATCATCGCGACGATGGTCTGATAGGCATGGTCGAGATACCAGTCCCAGCCATGCACCTTGGTCATGCCGGGATGGTTGCGGGCGATGCGGTACAGCACCCAATGCCCCGCCGCGACATGGGGGTAGTTATAGGCGCGGCCCAGATCGTCGGCCTGATCCTTCTTCCACGAGGTCCAGCTCTGCCAGTCCTTGGTGGGCTGGTAGAGATCGGGGAAGGCGGCGGGGTCGTAATAGAACAGGCTCTTCTTCACCCCGCCCGCATGGGGGCCGTCGGCGACCTGGAGGCGGCCGACCACCGTCTTGTCGACCAGTTGCTCGATCCGCGCGATTTCGGCGGCGTCGGGATTGGCGAGCTGCTTCATCACCGCCGCGACCCAGCTTCCCGCGCCGCCCTCGTCGCTCATCCCCGAAATCCAGACGCGGGGATCGTCGGTGACGATCCGGTTCGCCTCGCGGTCATAGGTCAGGATGGCGGGGGAGCGGCCGAAGGGATCGCCCTTGCCCTCGAACCATTGTCGCGTGGTCGAGAAGCGGCCGAGATCGGCCATAGTCCGCTCGAGCGGCTTGGTGACGAAATACTGCACCGTCTGCACCCTGCCATCGGCATAGTTGAGGGTCAGGCGCGCGCGGCCCCATCGCTTTCCGCGTACCGACAGCCGGGTCCATCCGGGCTTGCCGGGCTGACGCGTCACCTCCAGCGCGCCCGCCGGATAGCTGGCTATGTTGGTGATGGCGGAGGCCGCGCGGACGAACAGCGCGGCGTCGAGGTCGGTCGGCACGACATAGCCCGGAACACCCACCACCACCGGGCGCGCCTGTGCCGTCAGTGTCCGTTCGATCCCGCGAATGCTGGGCGCGGCGGCGAAGCGCAGACCGATGCGGCGGCTCTCGCCCGGCGCCAGGCGGAAACTGGTCGCCTCGTTCCAGGGTTGCCCCGCCTTGGCCCAGTCGGTTCGGGCATAGGCCGCGCTGGCGACCGTCCAGTCGTAAAATCCTTCCGAGGTCTGCGCACGCGGGCTCGCCTCGACGATCACCGCCTTGCCGCCCGTCTCGCGCATCGTCGGGACGGGGACATAGGCCTCCAGCGGGGTGTTCCGCTCGGGCAGGACCAGCAGCGCGGGGCCCGCGCCATTCAGGCGGGTGACCTGAACATAGCCCGCATCCTGCCCGATATAGGGATCGGCGAAGCTCGCCTGGGCATGGGCCTGTTCCAGCGTACGGTCGGAGATGATGTTGTCGAACACCATCGGCATGCCCAGTCCGCCGACCTCGACCGGATCGCGCGACGCGTTGGTCAGGGTGAAGCGCAAGGCGGGCACGCCGCCCTCATTCACCCATTCGCGGATGATGCGCAGCGGCAGGCCGGTGCCCATCGTCGCGGTGATGTCCGCCGCCGCCAGCACCTTGCCGCGCGCCGGGAGAGGCCGCACCGGCTTGCGGTCGCGGGAGGAGGAATAATCCTGCCACGGTCCCGCGCGGGTGCGGAGACGCAGATGGATATCGCCCAAGTGGTTATAGCCATTGCCCGCGCGCTCCTTCGACCGTCCGATCGGCAGGAAGTCGAAGCCGGGCGTGCCGATCGGCGACAGGCTCCGCGCCGTCTGGCTGGCGGGGTCGAGGCGCAGCCGGAACGCGCCGACACGCAGGGTGGACGTGGCGGAACGCACCGGAACCGCACGGCGCTTGGGCGTTTCCGCCGATCCCGCGCCTTGCCAGGCCGCCGCCATCGACAGGGTCGCCAATGTGACCGGCAGGAGCCGCAAGAGCTTGTGACGCATCGAAATTCTCTCCCTGTCGGGGTTCGCCGCGCCGCTGTTCGTCACGATTGACCCCCATGTCATCGCCCGATATAGTATACAGTATAGGCTGGAGAGCAAGATGCTGCGGACAAATAGACGCGATTGGATGCGGGGAGCGGCGACGGCCGCATTACTGGGTGCGGCACCCCGTGCGGTGGCGGCGGGCGCCTCGATCTTGCCGTCCAAGGCGGAGCCTCTGCCGCTGACGGCGGTACGGCTGCGCCCCTCGATCTATGCGACCGCGGTGGAAACCAATCGCCGCTATCTCTATCGGCTGAGCGCCGACCGGCTGCTTCACAATTTCCGCGTCTATGCGGGGCTGGAGGCCAAGGCGCCCATCTATGGCGGGTGGGAAAGCGACACGATCGCGGGCCATACGCTGGGCCATTACATGTCGGCGCTGGTCCTGACCTGGCAGCAGACGGGCGATCCCGAGATGCGCCGCCGCGCCGATTACATCGTGACCGAACTGGCCGAGGCGCAGGACAAGCGCGGCAACGGCTATGTCGGCGCGCTGGGACGCAAGCGGCCCGATGGCAAGGTCGTCGACGGCGAGGAGATTTTCCCCGAGATCATGGCGGGCAAGATCAAGTCGGGCGGGTTCGACCTGAACGGCAGCTGGTCGCCGCTCTACACGGTGCACAAGCTGTTCGCCGGTCTGCTCGACATTCATGGCGGCTGGGGCAATGCGCAGGCGCTGGACGTCGCGGTCAAGCTGGGCGGCTATTTCGCGCGGGTCTTCGCGGCGCTGGACGATGCGCGACTGCAAGAGGTGCTGGGTTGCGAATATGGCGGGCTGAACGAGAGCTTCGCCGAACTCTATCAGCGGACGAACGACCGCCAGTGGCTGGCGCTGGCCGAGCGCATCTATGACCGCAAGGTGCTCGACCCGTTGGTGGCGGGGGAGGACAAGCTCGCCAATTTCCACGCCAATACGCAGGTGCCAAAGCTGATCGGGCTGGCGCGTATCCATGAGATCACCGGCAAGGCCGAACCAGCCAAGGGCGCGAGCTTCTTCTGGGAGAGGGTGACCGGGCATCACAGCTATGTCATCGGCGGCAATGCCGACCGGGAATATTTCTCCGCCCCCGACACGATTGCGCGCCACATCACCGACCAGACGTGCGAGCATTGCAACACCTATAATATGATGAAGCTGACCCGGCATCTGTATGGGTGGAAGCCCGATGGGCGGCTGTTCGACTATTATGAACGCGCGCATCTGAACCACGTCATGGCGGCGCAGCATCCGGAGAATGGCGGCTTCACCTATATGACGCCGCTGATGTCGGGGGCGGCGCGCAGCTTTTCCTCGACCGCCGACGATGCCTTCTGGTGCTGTGTCGGCTCGGGGATGGAGGCGCATGCCAAGCATGGCGAGTCCATCTTCTGGCAGGGCGGCGAGACGCTGTTCGTCAACCTCTATATCCCCTCGGAAGCGCGCTGGGAAAAGCGGGGGGCGCTGGTCACGCTCGACACCGCCTATCCGATGGAGGGTAGCAGCGTCGTGACCTTCGCCCATCTGGCGCGGCCGGGGCGTTTCCCGCTGGCGTTGCGCGTGCCCGGCTGGGCCAACGGACAGGTGGATGTTGCGATCAACGGCCAGCCCGTTACGCCGGTGATGGAGCGCGGCTATGCCGTGGTCGATCGCCGTTGGAAGGCGGGGGACAAGGTGGAAATCCGCCTGCCGCTCGACCTGCGGCTGGAAACCACGCCGGGCGACGATACGGTCGTCGCGGTGGTGCGTGGACCGATGGTGATGGCCGCCGACCTCAGCCCTTCCGAAACGCCGTGGGATGCACCGGACCCGGCGATGGTCGGGGCCAATCCGCTGGCCTCCTTCACCGCCGCCGATGCGGCCAAACCCCGCTATGCCGTGGGCGATGCGTTCCGCCCGATGGGGCTGACCTTCGTGCCCTTCTATAGCCAGTATGACCGGCGCAGCGCCGTCTATTTCAAGCGCTTCACCGAAAGCGGCTGGAAGGCGGAGGAGGCCAATTACCTCGCCGAACAGGCGGCGGCGCGCGACGTCGCGGCCCGCTCGGTCGACGTGATGTATCTGGGCGAGATGCAGCCCGAGCGTGACCATGGGCTGACCTCTGACATCTCCTATCCGGTCTCCTATCTCGGCAAGCAGGGGCGCGATGCCCGCTCGGGCGGCTATTTCGAGTTCACCATGGCGGTGCGGCCCGGCCCGCTGATACTCCAGGCGACCTATTGGGGCGAGGAGCGCGCGCGCGACTTCGACATATTGGTCGACAATGTGAAAATCGCGACCCAGCATCTGGAGAATGATAAGCCCGGCAAGTTCTTCAACGTCGACTATCCGCTGGCCGAAGCCCTGACAAAGGGGAAGAAGAACGTCCGCATCCGCGTGGTGCCGCATGATCGCAGCACCGCCGGGCCGATCTTCGGCATGCGTCTGTTCACCGCGAAGAAGGCGACGACCGCGTGACCGGTATCCGGATGACGCTGGACGAATTGCGGACGCTCGCCCGTGCCAAGCTGCTGGGCGCGGGGCTCGCCCCCGCCCATGCCGAGGCGGTGGCGGAGACGATGGTGGCGGGCGAGCGGGACGGTTGCGCCTCGCACGGGATCTACCGGCTGCTGGTCGCGGTCTCCAGCATCGATAAGGGCGTCGTGGTGCCCGATGCCGAACCGGTCCTGACCGAACCGGCGCACGCGCTGGTGCGGGTCGATGGCGGCGGCGGCTTCGCGCAACTCGCCTTCCAGACCGGCAAGCCGATGCTGATCGAAAAGGCCAAGGCCAACGGTATCGCGGCGCTGGCGCTCAACAATGTCGTCCACTTCGCCGCGCTCTGGCCCGAGGTCGAGGAACTGGCCGAGGCGGGGCTGGTCGCCTTGGCTTTCACCCCCAGCCATGCCTGGGTCGCGCCGTCGGGCGGGGCGGAGCCGGTGTTCGGGACCAACCCCATCGCCTTCGGCTGGCCGCGCCCCGATGGCCCGCCCTTCGTCTTCGACTTCGCGACGAGCATGGTCGCGCGCGGCGAGATCGAGCTTCATCGGCGCGCGGGCAAGTCGGTTCCCGACGACTGGGGCGTGGATGCGGACGGCCATGCGACCACCGATCCCGCCGCGATCCTGTCGGGCGCGATGCGGACCTTTGGCGGGCATAAGGGATCGGCGCTGGCGGCGATGGTCGAGTTGCTCGCCGGGCCGCTGATCGGCGACATGACCAGCCGCGAGTCGATCGAATGGGACGCGGGGCGGGGCGGTTCGCCCTTGGGCGGCGAACTGATCATCGCCATCGATCCCAAGGGCTTTCTGGGTGATCTTCTGCCGGAGCATCAGGCGCGGGCAGAGGCGATGTTCGGGGCGATCACGGGGCAGGGGGCGCGTCTGCCCTCGGCGCGCCGCTATGCCGCGCGAGCGGTGTCGCTGGTCGAGGGGGTGGAGATTTCCCCCGACTTGCACCGCGACGTGATGGCGCTGAACGGTTGAACAAAGGAAATCGAGCATGATGAACCGGACCATGATGCTGCTGACCGGTGTGGCGCTGGCGATCCTGCCGGTCGGGATCGCCGATGCGAAGGTCGCGACTCCAGCGCGGTCGAGCAAGACGACGGCGAAGGCGGGAGAGACGGCGGCCGACGCCCGCTTCCGCACGCTGTCGGAGGCGGAGTATAAATGGCGCATCAGCCAGAGCGCCGCCGATGAGGACAGCGGTAGCGCCGGTTCGCGCAAGCTCCCCGATGTCGGCCCCGCCGCCCAGGCCGCGCGGCTGGCGCGGTGGGAGGCGACGGCCAAGGCGCTGGAGGCGATCGATCCCGCCGGCCTCTCGCCCGATGTCCGCACCGATTACATGGTCTATCGCGGCCAGATCGACGCGCTGCTCGCCGCCCAGCGGTTCCGCGAATATGAAAAGCCGTTGAACGCCGACACCAGCTTCTGGGGCAATCTGGCGAGTTGGGCGCGGGGCAGCTTCACCAAGGAAAGCCAGTATCGCGATTATATCGCCATGCTGCACCAGATGCCGCGCTATTTCGATCAGCAGATTGCGAACATGCGCGCCGGGCTCGACCGGGGTTTCACCGTGCCGCGCGTCACGCTGAAGGGGCGCGACATCGGCGTCGCGCAGGTGATCGATGCGGGAGCGGGCGAGGGTCAGCCCTTCTACGAGCCGTTCAAGACGATGCCCGCCAATATGGCCCCCGCGACGGCGGCGGCGCTGAGGGCCGAGGCGAAGGCGGCGATCCGCGACGATGTGCTGCCCGCGCATCAGCGGCTGCTGACTTTCCTTCGTAACGATTATATGCCGCGCGCGCAGGCCAGCACGGCGGCCTATGACCTGCCCGACGGCAAGGCCTATTACCGGTCCAAGATCCGCGAATATGTGACCGCCGACATGACGCCCGAACAGGTCCACGCCATCGGCCTGTCGGAGATGCAGCGCATCCGCGCGCGGATGGACCAGGTGATGAAGGAGGTGAAGTTCAAGGGCGACTTCCCCGCCTTCCTGACCTTCCTGCGCACCGACCCGCAATTCTACGCCAAGACGCCGCAGGATTTGCTCGACCGTGCGGCCTGGCTCGCCAAGAGTTTCGACGGGATCGCGTCGGACTGGTTCGGACGCCTGCCGCGCAGCCGGTTTGCGATCAAGCCGGTTCCTGCCGACCTCGCGCCCTTCTACACCGCCGGGCGTGGCGGGACGGGCATCTATCTGGTCAACACCTATGACCTGCCGTCGCGCTCGCTCTACGCGCTGCCCGCGTTGACCCTGCACGAGAGCGCGCCGGGCCATGCGTTCCAGATGCCGCTGGCCGCCGAGAACAAGGAGCTGCCCGCCTTCCGCCGCGACAGCTATCTGTCGGCCTATGGCGAGGGCTGGGCGCTCTATTGCGAGGCGCTGGGCGAGGATATGGGGTTCTACAAGACGCCCTATGACCGGTTCGGCATGTTGTCCTATCAGGCATGGCGCGCGGCGCGGCTGGTCGTCGATACCGGGATTCATGCCATGGGCTGGAGCCGGGAAAAGGCGCAGGCCTATCTCCACGACAATACCGCGCTGTCGGATCATGAGATCGAAACCGAGGTCGATCGCTATATCGCGTGGCCGGGACAGGCGCTGTCCTATTATATGGGGCAGCTCGCCTTTCAGCGGGCGCGGGCCAAGTCGGAAAAGGCCTTGGGAGCGAAATTCAATATTCGCGCCTGGCACGATGCGATGCTGCAACTGGGATATGTGCCGCTCGGCGTGATCGACCAGCGCAACGACCGCTTCATCGCAGAAGGCGGCAAGGGGCCATATCCCGATGAGGAATGACGATTGACCTGAGGCAAGGACCGCGCTAAACAGTATACGATATCTAAAACAATAGCAGGAAGACAGATTGTGAGCATCGGCTGGCGCGGCGTATTCCCCGCAGTGACGACCCAAATCCGGGAAGATCTGTCGATCGACCTCGCCGATACGCAGCGCGTCGTCGACGACCTGATCCGCGACGGCGTGACCGGCGTGATCGCGCTGGGCACGGTCGGCGAGAACAACTCGCTCGACTATGACGAGAAGGTCATGGTGCTGACCGGGATCGTCGAGGCGGTGGCCGGTCGCGTGCCGGTCATCACCGGCGTGTCCGAGTACGACACCCGCCGTGCCGTCCGTTACGCCCAGGCCGCCGAAAAGGCCGGGGCCGACGGCCTGATGCTGCTGCCGCCGATGGTCTATGTGCCCAAGGCGCATGAGCTGGTGAACCATTTCAAGGGCGTGGCGGACCAGACCGGCCTGCCGATCATGCTCTACAACAACCCGCCCGCCTATCGCACGGTCATCGACCAGACGGTGCTGGAAGCGCTGGTCGATGTGAAGAACATCGTCGCGGTCAAGGAATCGGCCCCGGACACGCGCCGCTTCACCGATTTCCGCAATGCGTTCGGCGATCGCTACACCCTGTTCGCCGGGCTGGACGACGTGGCGCTGGAGGGCCTGTATCTGGGCGCGCAGGGCTGGGTCTCGGGCCTGACCAACGCCTTCCCCAAGGAATCGGTCGAGCTGGTCGCGGCGTTCGACCGTGGCGACCATGCCAAGGCGATGGAAATCTATCGCTGGTTCATGCCGCTCCTCCACCTCGATGCCGAGCATGACCTGGTCCAGTCGATCAAGCTGGCCGAGCAGGTCATGGGTCGCGGTTCGGAGCGCGTGCTGCCGCCGCGCTACGTGCTGGAAGGCGAGCGCCGCGCCGAAGTGATTGCGATGGTCGAAAAGGCCGCCGCGACCCGTCCGACCCTGGGCCAGGCCAAGGCCGCCTGATGGCGACGATGCCCTCGCCCCTGGACAATGCGCTCGATGACGGGCGTCATCGGGGCGAGGGCGTCATCGTCGTCCAGACGCTGGCGGACCGTATCTTCGCCATCGTCCGGGAACGGATCATCGCGGGGGCGATCCCCCCCGACCGACCGATCCGTCAGGACGCGCTGGCCGCCGAACTGGGGGTCAGCAAGATTCCGCTGCGCGAGGCGATGGCCCGGCTGGAGCAGGAGGGGCTGCTCCACGGGGTCGCCAATCGCGGCTATATGATCGGCGCGCTGTCCGTCGAGCAGGCCGAGGATATCTACGGCCTTCGCCTGAAGATCGAGCCGATGGCGGCGGCGAGCGCGGCGCTTGTCGCCGATGACGAGGATCGCGCCAAGCTGGTCGCGGCCTTCGAGGCGTTGGACCAGGCCGCGGCCAGCGATCTCGCGCGCGTCGCCATCTGCAACCGCCAGTTCCACATGGCCATGGTCCGCCCGGTGCGGCGGCCCCTGACCATCCAGCTCGTGCGCCAGCTCGCGGTCCTGGCCGAGCGTTACGTCGTCGCCCATCTGCAACCCGCTGGGCGCGACGCGCGGGCACATCTGGAGCATCGCGAACAGCTTGAGGCCTTCATGGCACGCGATGCCGAACGGCTTCAGGGATTGCTTGATGCCCATATCCGGTCCACGCTGATCGACCTGAAAGGCGGGTTCGCACCCGTCGTCTGACAATCATAAGCCCATGGGACATGGAGCCTTGGGGCGGGGGGATTTCCAACGATGTTCGGACCGTTCAAACCGCTGGGCAGCGCGACCCAGCATGGCGAGGGGCAGGCGCTGGCCAAGACGCTCAGCTGGCCGCACCTGATCGCCCTGGGGGTCGGCGCGATCGTCGGCACCGGCATTTACACGCTGACCGGCGTCGGCGCGGAGCGGGCGGGGCCCGCCGTCATCCTGGCCTTCGCGATCGCGGGTGCGGTCTGCGCCTGCGCCGCGCTGGCCTATGCCGAACTGGCCACGCTGATCCCGGCGGCGGGCAGCGCCTATACCTTCAGCTATACCGCGCTGGGCGAGACGCTGGCCTGGGTCGTCGGGTGGAGCCTGATCCTGGAATATTCGCTGGCCTGTTCGACCGTGGCGGTGGGCTGGTCGGGCTATCTGGTCGGCTGGATACAGGCGGCGGGGGTGCATCTGCCGCCCGAGCTTCTGTCCGGGCCGCATGGCGGCGGCATCATCAACCTGCCCGCCGTGATTGTCGCGCTGTCGGTCATGGGGATGCTGGTGGCGGGGACGCGCGAGAGTGCGACGCTCAACATCATCCTGGTCATCGTGAAGCTGGTCGCGCTGGGCGTGTTCGTCGCCTTCGCGATGCCGGCCTTCAATGCCGACAACCTTCATCCCTTCATGCCCTATGGCTTCGCCGCGCATGAGGTGGACGGGGCCAAGCGCGGCGTGATGGCGGCAGCGGCGATCGTCTTCTTCGCCTTTTACGGGTTCGACGCGGTGGCGACCTCTGCCGAGGAGGCCAAGAATCCGGGTCGCGACCTGACCATCGGTATCGTCGGTTCGATGCTGGTCTGCACCCTGATCTATATGGCGGTCGCGGTCGCCGCGATCGGATCGCTGCCCTTCCAGCAACTCGCCAATTCGCCCGAACCGCTGGCGCTCGTCCTGCGCTCGCTGGGCCAGCCGACGGCGGCGCATCTGATCGCGCTCGCGGCCGTCATCGCGCTGCCCTCGGTCATCCTGGTGATGATGTACGGGCAGAGCCGCATCTTCTTCACCATGGCGCGCGACGGGCTGCTGCCCCAGTCGCTGGCGGTGGTCAGCAAGCGGAGCGGCGCGCCGACCCGCATCACGCTGGTCACCGGCGTATCGATCGCGCTGGTCGCGGGCATCTTCCGCCTGGACGAGATCGCCGAACTGGCTAATGCGGGCACGCTGCTGGCGTTCATTTCGGTCGGGGCGTGCCTGATGGTACTGCGGCGCAAGGCGCCCGAGGCCAAGCGGCTGTTCCGTTGTCCGCAACCCTATCTGGTCGGCACGCTGGCGATCCTGGGTTGCCTCTACCTGCTGTTCAGCCTGCCCAGCTCGACCATCGTTCGTTTCGCGATCTGGAACGCGGCGGGCCTGGCCTTCTATTTCGCCTATGGGCGTCGGCGCAGCGCCCTGGCGCGCGGCTGATCCCGATCGGGACGATCCCCGGCGCGCCCAGTCGCTCGCCGGGGCTTTCCAAACCGCTCGGATAATTCTATACCGAGTGTTATGAAAAACCTATTGCCCGTATGCAAGGGGCGGCCACGCGAATTCTGCACCGACAAGGCCCTGGCGGCCGCGCTCCGGGTGTTCTGGAGCAAGGGCTATGAAGGCGCGTCGATGGCCGACCTGACCGAGGCGATGGGGATCACCAAACCCAGCCTCTACGCCGCGTTCGGCAACAAGGAAGCCTTGTTCCACAAGGCGCTGGACCTCTACGAAGCCGAAAAGCTCGCTTATATCCGCGAGGCGCTGGAACAGCCGACCGCGCGGGCGGTGGCCGAGCATCTGCTGCGCGGCGCGCTGGAGGCGCAGACCAGCCAGAGCGAACCGCAAGGCTGCCTGGGCGTAATCCACTCGGTCGCCTGCGGGGCGGAAGCCGAATCGATCAAGGCCGAGGTCGTGGCGCGCCGGGCATCGGCACAGGCCGCGCTTCTCGCACGGTTCCAGCGGGCCAAGGAGGATGGCGACCTGCGCGACGGTGTCGATCCCGAGGGGCTGACGCAATATCTCTATGCGCTGTTCCAGGGGATGGCGGTGCAGGCCGGTTCCGGCGCGACGCGCGCGGAGCTGGAAACGCTGATCGAAACCGGCATGGCGCTCTGGCCGTCGCGTTAGATACCATCCGGTATGAAAGTGCTTGACGGGCTTTCAATCCGTTAATATACCACTCGGTATGGAAGGCGCTTCGGGCCTTCCGGTTCGATAACAGGCGAGACAGCACGGCGGCGGACGAAGGACTGCCGATCGCGGCGGGCACATGGCCCGGCGTGCGGGATGTCGCGCGACGCAAGGGGAAGTCTCATGGCCTATGTCGCTTTTCAGGAAATCGGTGCAGCCCGCGTCGCGGTCGATGCCGCCATCACCCAGCGGGGCGTGTCCGCGATCCGTCCCGATGCCCGCCTCTCCGCGCTGGAGTGGCAGGTCGTGGCGCTGGCCCGGCGCGACCGCATCTCCAGCCTGCGCGCGCCGTCCAAGCTGGGCCGGGCGCTGGGCAGCATCTTCGGCGACACGCGCAACCCGCGCCTCGCCGACCCCTCGCTCGAGGCGCTGCGCCGCATGGCGGTGCTGAGCTGGCACCATGGCTACAGCGTCCCGTCGCATGAAGTGCGGGCGTTCCTGGCGGCGGGCTATACCCCCGATCAATATGAACTGATGGTCGACAGCATCGCCACCGCGCTGAGCAGCGCACGGCGTCCGGCGCGGCTCGCCACGTCGGAATGACCCAGGGGTAAGGCGACGCCCTCTTGCCCTTCGCCGCGAGAGGCGTAGCTTAGGGGGCCCATCGACGGAGCAGACCATGACGGCCGAACTGCGTCTGAACGACCCCTTTTCGATCATCACCCTGCCGATGGCGGGGCCCGCGGCGGGTGCCGAGCGGGCCATGCCCTGGGAAAACCTGTTCGCCTGGCCGCGACAGGGCGATGTCCAGCTTCACTTCGATGATTCGTCGCGCGAGGCGCGGGATATCTGGGCGACTCGCCTGGACCATGCAGTGGCGCAGGCCGACAAGGCGGTGCTGCTGGTCGCGGAAGGCGCCGCGTGCCTTGCCAGCATCTGGTGGGCGCGGCTGTCGCCCAGCCATTATGTCTCCAAGGTCGCGGGCGCCTTGTTCTTCCAGCCCCCGGAGACGGCCGCGCTGGATCGCACCGGCGGCCAGCTGTTCGCATCGCCCGAGGCGGCGCTGCCATTTCCCTCGCTGATCGTCGATGGTTCGAACCATGGCTCCGCGCTGGCGACCATGTGCGGCGGGCGGTTGCTCAAGGCACCCGTCGCGGCCCCGCCGCCGACCGGCATGTGGCGTCAGGCCCAACGTCTGATCGAGCGCTTCTCGGCGGGGGTCGTCGAGCAGGATCTGCGTATCCTGCGCACCTTGGGTCACCCGGAACGCTGACAAAAAAGGCCCGGCGGGTTCATCCGCCGGGCCAGTCGATCGCCGCTGGGAGCTTCCTTTGGCGAGCAGGAGCAGTGTGAGGCCCGGTCAGGGCCCGCCACCGAGGGAAATCAGTTCGCGTTGAGTGCGTCGGCCTCCGCCACATTGTCGCCCACCACGTTGCCGAGCGCATCGTTGTCGAGCAGGGCGCCCTCGTCATTGGCCAGGACCTCATTGGTCAGCGCGGCCGACGACTCATTGTCGGTCGCCGTGATGTTCCCGGACCCGGAGGGCGAACAGCCCGCCACGCCGACGGCGGAGGCGAGAAGGATCAACGGAAAGGCATGGCGTCGCAACATCGTATCGGTCCCCTGTGTTATCCGTGTATCGCCGCTTTCCGGCTTCCACTGAGTAATACATACCAAATAGATGGGATATAACCAACGCTATTCTTTTCGTGCCGATAGCTGGGCTTTGCCGTGGCTGATCGTGATAGCGGCCGTTGCGCTCGGCTGGGCCGGGCGGGCGTCGGCGCAAGAGCCGGTGTCGGTTCCCCTGGGCGGTGCCGCCTCGCTCGCGCTCGACGCCGCGCAATATGGTTCGGTGTCCGGCCTTTCCGCCGTGCAGGCGTCGCAGGAACTGGCGGTGCAGGAGGCGTCGGTCCCGGTGACCGATGCGTTGGCGGTCGAGTTCGCGGATCGGCTCGCGGGCCTGTCGGTGGGGCATAGGCCGTTTCGGATCGATGTGCTCCTGACCGGCGATGCACCGGTGGCGGACCGGGTCGTCCCGCTGGCGGGCCAGCCGGTCGCGATCCGTTTCCGCACCGGCGCCTATGCGACCCATCACCAACTGGTGGTCGCGCTGGCGCTGCATCAGACCGAAATCCGTGCCAGCCTGACCCAGCCGCCGGGGATCGGGGTCGATCCGCGAATCGGTGCGCTGGTCGTCATGGTCGGCCAGGCGGACCTGCGGGCCGAGCCGGTCGAGGCCATGCGCGACCGGATCGCGCGGATCGCGGGCGTGCCGGTCAAGATCGCCACGCTGGAGACGCCAGATATCGATCTGGCCGATCTTCAGGGCGGCATGCGGCTGGTCGGTGTCGATCCGGCCAATGGGCGACGCTATGCCTGTACCAGCGGCTTCGTCGTGCGGCGTGGCGTGGAGAGCGCGATCGTCACCGCCGCGCATTGCCCCGACGACCTGTCCTGGATCGACGCGGCGGGGGGCGCGCATCCGCTGCGCTATGCCGGGCAATGGGGCTGGGGCTATCAGGATGTGCAGGTGAATGTCGCCGACCATGGGCTGCCGCCAGTTTTCTGGAGCGACACGGCCAAGACCGTCAGCCGGACGGTCACCGGCGCACGGGCCCGCGCCTCGACGCGTGCAGGGGATATCGTCTGCCACCGGGGCGAGCGGACGGGCTATAGCTGTGCCGAGGTCTGGATGCCTGACTTCGCGCCCGCGGGCGATCTGTGCGGCGGTGGCTGCACCCCGACATGGGTCGCGGTGCGCGGTCCCACCTGTCGCAGCGGGGATAGCGGCGGCCCGGTCTTCCTGGGCGGCACCGCGTTCGGGATCGTGAAGGGCGGCAGCTATCGCGGCGACGGCGGCTGCGCCTTTTACTATTATATGTCAGTCGATTTCCTGCCCGATGGGTGGGTGCTGGCGACCGGCTGAGGGATCGCATCGCGCCGCGCCCGCGTTTTTAGCGCCATCCACATGACAGTGATGAAGGCGATGGCATGAAAGCGATGATCCTCGACGCGCCCGGCGGGCTGGACCGGTTGCGGATGGTCGAGCGGCCCGATCCCGGCGCGCCGGGGCCCGGCATGATCCGCGTTCGCCTGCACGCGACCTCGCTCAACTATCATGATTATGGCGTGGTCGCGGGCAAGATGCCGACCGAGGATGGCCGCATTCCGATGGCCGACGGCGCGGGCGTCGTCGAGGCGGTCGGGGAGGGGGTGACCGACTTCGCCTCGGGCGACGCGGTGGTTTCGTGCTTCTTCCCCGATTGGCAGGAGGGCCCGCCGCGCGTCGGCGACTTTTCGCGCGTGCCGGGGGACGGGATCGATGGCTATGCCTGTGAGTTGGTGGTCGCCCCCGCCACGGCCTTCACCCGCGCGCCCAGGGGCTATGACCATGCCGAAGCGGCGACGATCACCACCGCCGGGCTGACCGCATGGCGCAGCCTGGTGGTGGATGGCGGGCTCAAGGCCGGGGACACGGTGCTGGTGCTCGGCACCGGTGGCGTATCGATCTGGGCGCTTCAGATCGCGCGGATGATGGGCGCGCGGGTAGCGGTCACATCCTCGTCGGACGAGAAGCTGGCGCGCGCCCGCGAACTGGGCGCGGCGCATGTCATCAACTATCGGACCCATGAGGATTGGGGCCGGAGCGTCCATGACTGGGCGGGCGAGGGCGTCGACCATGTGATCGAGGTCGGCGGTCCGGCGACGCTGGCCCAGTCGATCGACGCGGTTCGGATCGGGGGCCATATCGGGCTGATCGGCGTGCTGACCGGGATCGCCGGAGACGTGCCGACCGCCACGCTGATGCGCAAGCAGGCGCGGTTGCAGGGCTTGATCGTCGGCAGCCGACGGATGCAGATGGAGTTCGTCCGGGCGCTGGACGATGCCGCGCTTCGCCCGGTGGTCGATCGCCGCTTCGACCTTGCCGACCTGGCCGAGGCGTTCCGCCTGCAGGAACGCGGAGGGCATTTCGGCAAGATCGCGGCGACATGGTAAGGGGAAAGGGATGAGCGCCGCGACGGTCGATCCGAACTGGCCGCATGTCGTCATCGTGGGGGCGGGCTTTGGCGGGCTCGCCGTCGCGCAGGGGCTGGCCAACGCCCCCGTCCGCGTGACTGTGATCGATCGCAACAATTATCACCTCTTCGTGCCGCTCCTCTATCAGGTGGCGACCGCCGCTCTCTCCCCCGCGGACGTGGCCGAGCCGATCCGCCATGTGCTGGGCCGCTATCCCAATATCCGCGTCGTGCTGGGCGAGGTGGCACAGGTCGATACGGACCGGCGCGAGGTGGCGCTCGCGACCGGCGAGACGCTAACCTATGATCGGCTGGTCGTCGCGACGGGATCGACGAGCAGCTATTTCGGCCATGACGAATGGCGGGCTTTCGCCCCCGCCTGCAAGTCGATCGAGGAGGCGCGCGTCATCCGGTCGCGCGTGCTGGGCGCGTTCGAGGAAGCCGAGCGCGACGGCACGGCGGATCGTCAGGCGCTGATGACCTTCGTGATCGTCGGCGGTGGCCCGACCGGTGTCGAGCTGGCGGGGTCGGTGGCGGAACTGGCGCGCCATGCCCTGGCTTCCGACTTCCGGCGCATCCGCCCCGAAACGGCGAAGATCATCCTGGTCGAGGGCGGTCCGCGCATCCTGGCCGCCTTTCCCGAATCGCTTGCCCGTTATGCCGAGCGCGCGCTGGAGCGGCTGGGTGTGGAGGTACTGACCGATATGCCGGTCGAGGCGATCACGGCGGAGGGCTTGAAGGCCGGGGGCCGGTTCATCCCCGCGCGCACCGTCCTGTGGGGCGCGGGCGTGGCGCCGACCGGGGCGGCGAAGCTGCTGGGCGTCGCGCCAGGACCGGGCGGGCGAGTGCCGGTTGGTACCGACCTGAAGGTCGAGGGGCTGGACGGCGTCTATTCGCTGGGCGATGTCGCGGCCTGCCCGGGCGAGGATGGCAAGCCGCTGTCCGGACTGGCGCAGGTCGCGCAGCAGCAGGGCCGCTATCTGGGCAAGGCGCTGCGCGATGAACTGACCAAGGGGCGCGTGGCCAAGCCCTTCCGCTTCCACAATCGCGGCAATGCGGCGATTATCGGTCGGCACGCCGCCATTTTCGACTTCGGCACTTACCGGATGAAGGGTTATCCGGCCTGGATGCTCTGGGCGATCGTCCATGTCGTGCTGCTGGTCAGTTTCGCGCAGCGAATCCGGGTCAGCCTGCAATGGCTATGGCGTTACCTGACCTATCGCCGAGGTGCGCGGATCATCACCACGCCCTATGTCCGACCCCCCGGCTGAGCGGATCAGCGGCCCAGTTGCGCGCGCAGATCGACCAGCGTCGCGCCGATATGCTCGGTCAGGAAACCGGCCACCCGCGCCTCGTCGCGGGCCAGCCAGGCGTCGAGCAGTTCCTGATGCTCCTTGTGCGCCCGGGTCTCGCGCCCGGCGGGCTTGAGATGCTGGACGACATAGCGCTCGGCCAGCACCTGCAACCGCTCGATTAACTGAAAGGTCAGCGCGGCCCCCAGCGGGCGGACCAGCGCCAGGTGGAAGGCGCGGTTGCGCAGGGCGACCTCGTGCAGCGCCTCATGCGCCGCGACGTCCAGCGCGGCCAGCGCGTCCTTCGCGACCTGCTGATCGGCGGCGGTGGCGACCCGGCTGGCGCGCGCGGCGGCATCGGGTTCGAGCGCTAGGCGAAGTTCGTAGATTTCCTCCGCCTCGCTGGCCCCCAGCGAACGGACGAAGAAGCCGCGATTGGCCTGGCTGGTCAGCAGCCCTTCCTGTTCCAGACGGGCCAGCGCCTCGCGCAGCGGAATCTTGCTGACGCCCAGTTCGTTGGCGAGCGCGTCCTGGCGGATCGGCTGATCTTCGGTCAGGTCGCCGCTGATGATCCGTTCGCGAATGATCGTGAAGATCTGTTCGGACAGGGTGCGAACGACAAGGCTCATGATCTCTCTCGTGCCGACAGGCCAGGAGGAGCCTGTAATTCTGGAATAAATGTGACGAACAAGACAGCATAGACCTGTTCGAGGCTCACTGCCAAGTGTGTGATGTCAGTGGGGCGGCAGCGCGTCGCTCAACTCCGCCAGCCAGACCGATGCGCGACCGTCCGATGGCGCCCGCCAATCGCCGCGTGGCGACAGTGCGCCGCCGGGCGAAACCTTCGGCCCGTTGGGCAGGGCGGAGCGCTTGAACTGGCTGGTCTGGAAGAAGCGGGTCAGGAACCGCTCCAGCCAATGCCGGATCGTCGGCAAGTCATAGGCGACCCGCGCGTCCGCCGGCAGATCCTCCGGCCAGCCGCCCGCGTCGATATCGCGCCAGGCGTGCCAGGCGAGGAAGGCGATCTTGGACGGCTTCAGGCCATAGCGGATGACGTAATGCGCGAAGAAGTCGTTGAGCGCATAGGGGCCGATCATCGCCTCGGTCGACTGCATCGCGCCGCTGGCATCGGCGGGGACCAGCTCGGGCGAGATTTCCTGCGCCAGGATCGCGGCGAGGACCGTGTTGGTCGCGTCGTCATATTGGCCGGTCCGGATGCACCAGCGGATCAGGAACTGGATCAGGGTCTTGGGCACGCCCGCATTGACCGCATAATGGCTCATCTGGTCGCCCACGCCATAGGTGCACCAGCCCAGCGCCAGCTCGGACAGGTCACCGGTGCCCAGCACGATCCCGCCCCGCTGATTGGCCAGCCGGAACAGATAATCGGTGCGAAGGCCTGCCTGGACGTTTTCGAAGGTGACGTCGTGCACCGGCTCGCCTTGCGCGAAGGGGTGGCCCATGTCCGCCAGCATCCGTTGTGCGGCAGGGCGGATGTCGATCTCCTCCGCGCTGACGCCCAAGGCACGCATCAGCGACCAGGCATGGGCCTTGGTCCCTTCGCCCGTCGCGAACCCCGGCATGGTGAAGGCCAGGATACGCTCGCGCCCCCAGCCCAGCCGGTCGGTCGCCTTGGCCGCGACGATCAGCGCATGGGTGGAATCGAGTCCGCCCGACACACCGATGACCAGCGTCTTCGCCCCGCTGGCATCGAGCCGCTTCGCCAGCGCCTCGACCTGGATATTATAGGCTTCGTAGCAATCCGCATCCCGCCGCGCGGGGTCGTCGGGGACGAAGGGGAAGCGATGCACCGCCCGGCGCAGGCCATGATCGGCGGGTTCGGCACCATGGACGAAGCCGATCCGGCGGAAGCGCTGCTCGGGATGGCCGGCAAAGGCGGCGGCATCGTTGAACGTCCCGAAGCGCAGCCGCTCCTGCACGATCCGCTCGACATCGACATCGGCGGTGGTCAGCGCAGGCTCGCGCAGGAAGCGTTCGGACTCGGCCAGCGCCTCGCCCAGTTCGTGGACCAGACCCTGTCCGTCCCAGGACAGGTCGGTCGTGCTCTCCCCGATCCCGGCGGCGGAATAGACATAGGCGCAGGCCGCGCGCGCCGACTGGGCGGCGGCCAGCATCGCCCGGTCCCGCGCCTTGCCGATGACGATGTTGGACGCCGACAGATTGCAACAGATCGTCGCCCCCGCCAGCGCGCCCGCGGTGGAGGGCGGGGTGGGGGCCCAGTAATCCTCGCAAATCTCGGCATGGACGACGAAGCCCGGCACGTCCTCCGCCGCGAAGATCAGGTCGGTGCCGAAGGGCACGCTCTGCCCGTCCAGTTCGATGGTCAGCCCGGTCAGCCCGGCGCCGCTCGCGAACCAGCGCTTCTCATAATATTCGCGGTAATTGGGCAGGAAGGTCTTCGGCACCACGCCCAGGATCCGCCCGCGCGCGATCACGACGGCGCAATTGTACAGCCGCCCGTTGCGCGGCAGCGCCGCCCCGACCAGCATGACCGGCGACAGGGCCGCGCTGGCATCCACCATCTCGCCCAGCGCCTCCAGCGTCGCGGCGTGCATCGCACCCTGAAGATGCAGGTCGTCGATCGCATAGGAGGTCAGCGACAATTCGGGAAAGACGATCAGGTCGACCCCATCCTCATCCGCGACCCGCGCCAGATCGAGCATCGCCGCCGCATTGGCATGCGCATCGCCGACCGAGGCGGCGGGCGTGGCGGCGGCCACGCGGATCAGACCGTGGGTGTGAAGCGCGTAGAAGGGATGGTCCTGCATGCGAACGGGATAGCGGGATGGGGAAGGGGGCGCCACCCCATGCGGCTTGCCACGGGTTAGGATGGCGTAGGGCGAGGTTCGCCCTTGGCCTTCGACTTCGCTCAGGCCGAACGGCTGGCGGGATGGTCCATCTCCCTCGCTCCGTTCAGCCTGAGCGAAGTCGAAGGCCACGCCCACCCTATCCTGCTGCATTTCCCGACCGACGTCGATAAAGGCCCTCCCATTCCCATCATCCAGAGGCGTCTCATGACCGTCCAACTCTACGGCATCCCCAATTGCGACACGATGAAGAAGGCCCGCATTTGGCTCGACCAGCAGGGCGTCGCCTATCGCTTCCACAACTACAAGACCGACGGCATCGACGAGGCGACCCTGCGCCGCTGGGTCGATCAGGTCGGTTGGGAAGTGCTGCTCAACCGCGCCGGCACCACCTTTCGCAAACTGGACGAAGCGGACCGGCAGGATATCGACGCGAACAAGGCGATCCGGCTGATGCAGGCGCAGCCTTCGCTCATCAAGCGCCCCGTCCTCGACCGTGACGGCACACTGACCGTGGGTTTCAAGCCGGAACGCTACGCCGAAATCTTCTGAGCGGAGCCAAGGGGGTGGAGCCGGTCGGGCCGGGGGAGTAAGGGCCGAACCATGTCCACGACCTACACGCTCGACACCGCGACGAGTCGCGCCACACCTATGCCCGCCCCGATGAAGCGGCTGACCGTTCCCGCCATCCGCCGCGCCAAGGGGGCGACGCCACTGGTCATGCTGACCGCCTATACGGTGCGGTCGGCGCAGCTGCTCGATCCGCATTGCGACATGCTGCTGGTCGGCGACAGCCTGGGGCAGGTGATCTACGGTCTGCCCTCGACCGTGCCGGTCACGCTTCAGATGATGGCGGCGCACGGTGCCGCGGTGGTGCGGGGCAGCTATCACGCGGTCGTGGTCATCGACCTGCCCTTCGGTAGCTATGAGGCGAGCCCCGAAAAGGCGTTCGAGAATGCCGCCTGGCTGCTCAAGGAAACCGGCGCGGCGGCGGTCAAGCTGGAGGGCGGCGTGGCGATGGCGCCGACCGTGCGCTTCCTGGTCGAGCGTGGCATCCCGGTGATGGGCCATGTCGGCCTGACGCCACAGGCGGTGAACGTATTGGGCGGATATGGCGCGCGCGGACGCACGCCCGAGGAAGCGGAGAAGATCGTCACCGACGCCGTCGCCATCGCCGAGGCGGGCGCCTTTTCCGTGGTGATCGAAGGCGTGGTGGAGCCGATCGCGATCGAGATCACCAACCGCATCGCCTGCCCGACCATCGGCATCGGCGCATCGGCGCAGTGCGACGGCCAGGTTCTGGTCGGCGAGGATATGCTGGGCCTGTTCGACCGCACCGCGCGCTTCGTCCGCCGGTACGAGACGATGGGCGACCGGATCGGCGAGGCCGCGCGCGCCTATGCCGAGGATGTCCGTGCCCGCCGTTTCCCCGGACCGGAACAGATCTATGCCCCGCGCGACGGTGGATAAACCAAGGCCGCTTCCCACCGGGCTCGCTCCTCGCTAAAGGTCGCGGCTTCCAATTGCCTTGATCCAGAATAGCGGAGCCCGTCTTGGCCCTAACGCCCCAATCCAGCCAGGCCTTTATGAGCGAGGTCGACGACGAACTGCGTCGCGATCGGCTGACCAGTTTCTGGACCCGCTGGGGCCTTATCGTCGGTGCGCTGGTCGTCATCGCGCTCGCGGCGTTCGGCGGCTATCTCTATTGGCAGCATCACCGGACCCAGGCGGCGGCGGCGGATGGCGAGCAGTTGCAGTCGGCCTATGACGCGCTGGCGGAGAACGACACCAAGACGGCGGACGCCAAGCTGAAGTCGCTGGCCGCCTCGAACGTCGATGCCTACCGCGCGCTGGCGCAGTTCACCCAGGCCGACATTCTTCTCCAGAAGGACGATCTGAAGGGGGCCGCCGCGCGCTTCGCGACGGTCGCCAACGACGCCTCGCTCGCCAAGCCGTTCCGTGACCTGGCGCTGATCCGCCAGACCATGGCCGAATACGACACGCTGAAGCCCGAGGCCGTGATCGCGCGGCTGGGCGGCATGGCGGTGCCCGGCAACGCCTATTTCGGCAGCGCGGGCGAGATGGTCGCCATCGCCTATCTCCGCCAGAACAAGCGCGCCCAGGCCGGTCGCCTGTTCGGGCAGATTGCCAGCGAGAAGGATGTGCCCGATACGTTGCGGCAACGTGCGGTTCAGATGGCCGGCGTATTGGGGGTCGATGCCGTCGGCCAGAGTGAGGACACCAAGACCCAATGACGAAGCATTTCCGCACCTCGGCCGCGCTCGCCGCGTTGATGGCGCTCGGCGCCTGTGGGGTGTTCAAGAGCGCGCCGAAAAAGACCCCGACCGTGGGCAACAGGGTGCCGATCCTCGTGTCCGAAACCGGGGTCGAGGCCGATAAGACGATCGCCGATGTGCAGGTCCTGCTGCCCGCGCCCGAGACGAATCCCGAATGGGCGCAGCCCGGTGGCAACGCCGCCAAGTCGATGGGCCAGTTGGCGCTCGGCGAGCAGCCGCAGCGTCTGTGGGAAGCGACGATCAACGGCGGTTCCGCGCGTGACCCGCTGGGGGCCGCGCCCGTCGTCGCCGAGAACAAGCTGTTCGTCGTCGATGTCGAGGGCAATCTCCAGGCACTGAACGCCGAGACCGGCGCGAAGCTGTGGTCGACCGGGATCACCGAGGGCGACGGGAACCGTCTCGCCCGGTTCGGCGGCGGTGCCAGCTATGACAGCGGCACGGTCTATGCCACCGATGGCCTGGGCGATGTGATCGCGGCCAATGCCGCCGATGGCAAGGTGCTGTGGCGTGCCAAGCCGGGCGGCCCGTTGCGCGGATCGCCGACCATCGCCAATGGCAATGTCTATGTCCTGACCCAGGACAATCAGCTTTACGCGATCAACCAGGCCGATGGTAAGATCGTCTGGGCCGGGCAGGGCACGCTGGAGACCCAGGGCGTGTTCGGTGTCGCCGCCCCCGCCGCCAGCCAGGGCACGGTCGTCGCCGGTTTCTCCAGCGGCGAGCTGAACGCCTATCGCTACGAGAATGGCCGCATGTTGTGGCAGGACGCGCTGTCGCGAACGAGCATTTCGACCTCGGTGTCGACGCTGTCGGACATCGACGCCGCGCCGGTGATCGATCAGGGCCGCGTCTATGCGCTGGGCCAGGGCGGCCGCATGGTCGCGCTGGAACTGTCGACCGGCCAGCGTCTGTGGGAACAGAATTTCGCCGGCATCTCGACGCCGTGGATCGCGGGCGAGTGGATATTCCTCGTCACCGACGACGCCCGTCTGGTGGCATTGGCCCGGTCGAGCGGCAAGGCGCGCTGGATTTCGCAGCTTCAGCGTTTCCATAACGAGAAGAAGAAGAACGGCGCCATCACCTGGTTCGGACCGGTGCTGGCAGGCAATCGCCTGATCCTGACCAATTCGGAAGGGCAGATCGTCTATGCCAATCCGGGCGACGGATCGGTGCAGGCGACGGTCGAGGCCAAGACGCCCTTCGCCCTGCCGCCGATCGTGGCGAACGGGACGCTCTACGTCCTCGATCAGAAGGGCCGGATCGCCGCCTATAAGTGATGAACAGCCGTCCCTCCGGCGCGCGCCGGGGGGACGGTATGTTTTGTACCGTGACGAAAGGCTCGCCTTTCGCTAACGGACGGCGATGGCAAAACTCCCTATCGTCGCGATCGTCGGCCGTCCCAATGTCGGCAAGTCGACGCTGTTCAATCGTCTTGTCGGAAAGAAGCTGGCGCTGGTCGATGACCGGCCCGGCGTGACGCGCGACCGGCGTGAAGGCGACGCGCATCTGCTGGGCCTCGATTTCCGTGTGATCGACACGGCGGGCTATGAAGACGAAGACCCCGATACGCTTCCCGGCCGCATGCGCCGCCAGACCGAGGCGGCGGTGGGCGAGGCCGATGTCGCGCTGTTCCTGGTCGATGCCCGCGCCGGGATCATGCCGCTGGACGAGGAAATCGCGCGCTGGCTGCGCAGCTCGGACACGCCGATCGTCCTGGCCGCGAACAAGGCCGAGGGGCGTGCGGCGGAGCAGGGCATTCTCGAAGCGCTGGCGCTCGGCTTCGGTGATCCAGTCCAGCTTTCCGCCGAACATGGCGAAGGCGTGGGCGATCTGTTCGAGGCGCTGCTGCCCTTCATCGATGTCGAGATCGAGGAAGAAGAGGAAGTCGACCTCGAAAACCCCTTCGCGCCGCTGAAGCTGGCGATCGTCGGGCGGCCCAATGCGGGCAAGTCGACGCTCATCAACCGTTTCCTCGGTCACGATCGCCTGATCACCGGGCCGGAGGCGGGGATCACGCGTGATTCGATCGCGATCGACTGGGAATGGCGCGACCGCGACGGCGAGGTGCGGCAGGTTCGCCTGATCGACACGGCGGGAATGCGGAAGAAGGCCAAGGTTCAGGACAAGCTGGAAAAGCTGTCCGTCGCCGACGCCCTGCGCGCCGTCGATTTCGCCGAGGTCGTCGTGCTGCTGCTCGACGCGACCCTGGGGCTGGAGTCGCAGGATCTGCGCATCGCCGACCGCGTTCTGGAAGAGGGGCGTGCGCTCCTCATCGCGCTCAACAAATGGGACGTGGCGGAAAACCCGTCGTCGCTGTTCAACGGCGTTCGCAAGGCGCTGGAGGATGGGCTCAGCCAGGTGAAGGGCGTGCCGTTGCTCGCGGTGTCGGGGGCGACCGGCAAGGGGCTGGACACGCTCATCGAGGCGGCGTTCGAGACGCGCGCCGCCTGGTCGAAGCGCGTGCCGACCGGCGAGCTCAACCGCTGGTTCGAAAAGGCGGTCGACGCCAACCCGCCGCCCGCGCCCGGCGGCAAGCGGATCAAGCTGCGCTACGTCACCCAGATCAAGTCGCGTCCGCCGAGCTTCGTGATCTTCGGGACGCGGGTGGACCAGTTGCCCGCCAGCTATGAGCGCTATCTGGTCAATTCGATGCGGCGGGAACTGGGCTTCGGCGCGGTGCCGGTGCGCCTGACGCTGCGGGCGCCGAAGAATCCATTCGCCAACAAGGACTGAGGGCAGGGGCGCAAGCCCCGCCTGCTACTCATTCCACCCTTGGGCTAGTTCCAGCCCTACCTCCGTTCAGCCTGAGCGAAGTCGAAGGCCACGGGATTAGCTCGGCCAACTCCAAAGGGGGCTTTGTCACGAAGGGTTTTCCGTGGCCTTCGACTTCGCTCAGGCTGAACGGATGTTGGGGGTCAGTCGCCTGGACGGCGGGAACCCAAAAGCAGGAACGGGGGGCGGGCTCTGAAACCCGCCCCCGCCGCCATTACCCCTGCAAGTGCGGCGCCGCGCCCGACTTGGGGGCGTCGTTTTCCGCCATGGCGTTCAACTGGACATAGTTCTGGATGCCCATGCGCTCGATCATCTCGAACTGGCGTTCCAGCGTGTCGACATGCTCTTCCTCGCTGGCGAGGATGCGCTGGAACAGGTCGCGGCTGACATAGTCGCGGACTTCCTCGCAATAGGCGATCGCGCCCTTGAGCTGCGCCACCGCCTCGATCTCAATGGCGAGGTCGCCCTTGAGCACCTCTTCCACCGTCTCGCCGATGCGCAGGCGACCGAGCAGCTGAAAATTGGGCAGGCCGTCCAGATACAGGATGCGCTCGGCCAGCCAGTCGGCGTGGCGCATCTCGTCGATCGACTCCTTATACTCGAACTGGGCGAGCTTGTAGACGCCCCAATGGTCGAGCAGCCGGTAGTGCAAGAAATACTGATTGATCGCGGTCAGCTCGTTCTTGAGCGCCTCGTTCAGAAACTCGATGACCTTGGGGTCGCCCTTGACTGCCATTGCCTTCATCCTTCGTAAATCGGCTCGCCAACCACATTAGTGGAATATTCGTGAGGACGGCAAGGAGATTTTCACAAGTAAAAATGCGAACCATTTTCAGGTCAGCAAAGTTGTGAGGCCCGCGAATGAAGTTGCAAGGCGTTTGCAGCTTCGTATGGGCGGTAAGATAGAGCAATTGAGCTGGACGCTGGAGATATTTCTCAAGGGATTGTGCTCGCTGATCGAGGAAGTCGGGGTTTTCGAACTGCCGATGCCTCCCAATCTCGCGTCGAAGTTCAGCAAGGCTGTGTTGGCAGCGTCATCTCTGCGCGGAAATATCATTGGTTTGGAGCTGGCCAGAGCGCCTCGGCGATCGCCTATATTGCGCGGACATCGGAAGTGCTGGTCTAGCAGGACTACACGCAAGGCGCAGTGGGCCCAGGATGCACGCGGCCAGTGCAGGTAATGCACGAATGGGGATTGGTGGGCCCGGCAGGACTCGAACCCGCAACCTAGCCGTTATGAGCGGCCAGCTCTAACCATTGAGCTACAGGCCCCACCGAAAATGTCCGTAGCGTGACGACGCGCGCGTTCGCAACGGGGGATTGGCGATCCCATAAAAGAAAAAGGGCACCTTCGCGAGGAAGGCGCCCTTTTCCGACAAGCAGTCGGCGCTTCGGACCCGAGGGTCCGAGGCGGCATTACTGCATGTTGTCCGCCTTGGCGTCGGCAGCGTCACGGACGTTGTCGGCAGCGGCGTTCATGTTGTCGGCAGCGTTCTCGAGGGTCGAGGCAGCAGCACCGTTCGAGGTGTTGTCGGCAACCGCTTCGAGGTTGTCGGCCTGCATTTCCATGTTGTCAGCCAGCATGTCCGCGTTGTTTTCAACAGCGGCCGCCTCAGGCGACTTCGTGCAGGCGGCCACGGACATCAGGCCGGCGGCAGCGAGAACAAAGGCAATCTTCTTCATTCGAATGCTCCCAAGCATAAGCAATCATCGCGGCCGACCCGAATGCCGTCGCGAAGCGGCTCAAATAACGCGCGGTTCATCGCGGTCAATCCGCAAAATTCACATGACCGCAAGGTTCGCGACGAACCGATGGCACGGATCGGGCTTTTTCAAGGCGTTGGCGTTACCAAAACGTTACCGGCACAGCGCGATACCAGCGGCCATCAGCGCGGCGTAACCGGGCCGATCGCCTCGGGCGCGTTGGCGACGACCGCCAGCATCGCGGTCCAGGCCGCCACATTCTGCCGCAATGCCGCCGGATCGACCCGGTCCAGCACGTCGTCGGGCGTGTGATGGGTGTCGAAATAATCCCATCCCGACTGGTTCAGGTCGATCGCGCCGGTGCCCAGCTTCAGCGTCGGGCCGATATCGGTGCCGTCGCCGCCCAGCCCGCTGCCCCGCGTGATGCCCAGCGGCGCGAGCGCGGTCTGGAGCCGGTCCGCGACGGGCTGCGCGGTGGCGGGCAGGTTGACCTCGAACCGCCAGACCCGGTCCGCGCCGAAGTCGCTCTCCGACGCCGTGGCGTGACGCTCGTCGGCGTGCGCCTTGGCATAGGCCGCGCCACCCATGCCACCGACCTCTTCCGCGCCGAACCAGACGATGCGGATCGTGCGGCGCGGCGTGCCCGCATCCATGATCCGCTTGGCCGCCGCCGCGGTGATCGCCACGCCGCTGGCGTCGTCGATCGCCCCGGTGCCCAGGTCCCAGCTGTCGAGATGGCCGCCGACCAGCACGATCCCCGCCGACGGATCGCTGCCCGGCACCTCGGCGATGACGTTGCCCGATTCGCGCGTGCCCACCATGCGCGGGGTGAGGACCAGCTTCATGCGCACCGGCTGACCCCGGCTGGCGATTCGCTCCAGCTGTTCGGCATCGGGGACGGACAGCGCCGCCGCCGGGATCGGCTTCACGCCCCCAGGAAAATTGGTCGTGCCGGTGTGCGGAAAGCGGTGATGGTCGGTCCCGATCGAGCGGATGACGATCGCCACCGCGCCGCGCTGGGCCGCCAGCGCCGGGCCGGTGAAGCGTGCGGTGCCATAGGCGCCATAGCCCGCGCCGTCCTGCGTCCTGGGCATGGCGTTGCCGATATAGACGATCCGCCCCTTGATCGCGCTGTCCGGCGCGGCCTGGAACGCGGCCATGCTGGGGAAGACAGCGACCTCGGCGGTCAGCCCCGCCGCCGGGGTCGCCCCCGAATTGCCGAGCGCGGCGAGCGTCAGCTTCTGCGGAAAGGGGGCGAGGATCTCGGCGCTCTCCGCACCGCGTTCCCAGACCGGCATCCGATAGGGTTCGATGCGCACATTCTTGAAGCCCAGTGCGGTCAGCCGCGCGACGGCCCATTGCCGCGCGCGCGCCTCCGCCTCGGTCCCCGCCAGACGCTGGCCGACCTCGGTGGTCAACCCCTCGACGATGTCCCAGGCCACCGTGTCGGTCAACGCGGCGTCGCGCAAGGCGGCGACCTCCGGCGCGATGGCGGCGGGCGGGGGCGGTGGCGTCCGCTGTGCCAGAACGGGAGAGGACAGGGCGGTGGCGGCAAGGGCCGCGAGGAGGAATCGCTTCATGGCCCCGACTGTTGCGCAGCCAGTCCCGTTTGCCAACCGCCCGCCCACCGACTACATGGGCGGTAAACCATCCTACAGTCTAAAAGCACGGAGCCCCGCGCCGCCATGGCCGTCCAATATACCTATGTGATGAAGGGTCTGACCAAGACCTTCCCCGGCGCCAACAAGCCTGTCCTCAACAACATCCACCTTCAGTTCCTGCCGAGCGCGAAGATCGCGATCATCGGCCCGAACGGCGCGGGCAAGTCCACGCTGATGAAGGTGATGGCGGGCATGGACACCGACTTCACCGGCGAGGCCTGGGCCGCCGATGGCGTCCGCGTCGGCTATCTGGCGCAGGAGCCGCAACTCGATCCGTCCAAGGACGTGATGGGCAACGTCAAAGACGGCGTTCGTCCGATCGCCGACCTGGTCGATCGCTTCAACGCCATCTCGGCCGAGATGGGGGACCCGAAGGACGACACCGATTTCGACGCCCTGATGGAAGAGATGGGCGAGCTTCAGGCCAAGATCGACGCGGTCGACGGCTGGTCGCTCGACAGCCAGCTGGAACAGGCGATGGAAGCGCTGCGCTGCCCGCCGGGCGATGCCGACGTCACCCGTCTGTCGGGCGGTGAGAAGCGTCGCGTCGCGCTGTGCAAGCTGCTGCTCGAAAAGCCCGATATCCTGCTGCTCGACGAACCGACCAACCACTTGGACGCGGAAAGCGTGTCGTGGCTTGAGAATTACCTCAAGGAATATACCGGCAACGTCATCCTCGTCACCCACGACCGTTACTTCCTGGACAATGTCGTCAACTGGGTGCTCGAACTCGATCGCGGCCGCTATTACACGTACGAATCCAACTATTCCGGCTATCTGGAAAAGAAGGCCAAGCGGCTGGAGCAGGAAGAGCGCGACGAGGCGGGCAAGCAGAAGGCGATCGCCGACGAGCTGGCCTGGATGCGTCAGACGCCCAAGGCGCGCCAGACCAAGTCGAAGGCGCGTATCCGCGCGTTCGAGGAACTGATGGAGAAGCAGGAGAACCGCGTCGCGGGCAAGGCGCAGATCCTGATCCAGATCCCCGAGCGGCTGGGCGGCAAGGTGATCGAGGCCAAGGGGCTGACCAAGTCGTACGGCGACAAGCTGCTGTTCGAAAATCTCGACTTCATGCTGCCGCCGGGCGGGATCGTCGGCGTGATCGGGCCGAACGGCGCGGGCAAGTCGACGCTGTTCAAGCTGATCACCGGCCAGGAACAGCCCGATGCGGGCACGATCGAGATCGGCTCGACCGTCAAGCTCGGCTATGTCGACCAGAGCCGCGACGAGCTCGATCCCAACAAGAATGTCTGGCAGGAAATTTCCGACGAGCTGGAGGTCTTCCGCTTCGGCAAGCAGGAACTGGGCACGCGCGCCTATGTCGGCGCGTTCAACTTCCGTGGCCCCGACCAGCAGAAGAAGGTCGGCCAGCTTTCGGGCGGTGAGCGCAACCGCGTCCATATGGCCAAGATGCTGAAGGAGGGCGGCAACGTCCTGCTGCTCGACGAACCGACCAACGACTTGGACGTGGAAACGCTGCGCGCGCTGGAAGAGGCGCTGGAGACGTTCGCGGGCTGCGCCGTGGTCATCAGCCACGACCGCTTCTTCCTCGACCGCCTCTGCACCCATATCCTGGCGTTCGAGGGCGACAGCCATGTCGAATGGTTCGAGGGCAATTACGAATCCTACGAGGAGGACAAGCGTCGTCGCATGGGCGATGCCGCCGATCGTCCGACCCGGTTGGCGTATAAGAAACTGACTCGCTGATCCCCATCCGGACCAGCAACGCGGACGCCCTTCCCGAGCGATCGGGGAGGGCGTTTTTGCGTCCGATCGGCTCAACTCGGCCCGTAATGCGGGGGCTTCGGGTTTAAATCGATTAACCAAAGCCCTATTCTGATGCGACAAGGGTGAGGATGACAGGGGTTCGATCACGAATGGCGGTAGTGGAACAGGCGCAGGGCGACGATCGGGAAAGCGCCGGCGCGGGTCAGCTGCATTATCGCCTTCGGCAACAATCGGTGCTGGCGGCGTTCGGGATCGCGGCGTTGCGTGCACGTGATCTGGACCCGATGCTCCAGCGGGCGACCGAGCTGTGTGCCGAGGGGATGCGTTCGCGTTTCTGCAAATTCCTGGAATATCGGCCGGATCATGAGACCTTGCTGGTGCGCAACGGCGTCGGCTGGGGGCCGGGGGTGGTCGGATCGACCGAGATGCGGACCGATATGGGCTCGCCCGCCGGCTTCGCGCTCCAGACCGGGCAGGGTGTCATCTCCAACCATCTCGACCAGGAAGAACGGTTCCGCACCCCGCAATTCATGGCCGATCACCAGATCCGGCGGGCGATCAACGTGCTGGTCGAGGCGTCGGGCCGACGCTACGGCGTGCTGGAGGTCGACAGCCCCGATGAAGGGCGCTTCGAGGAGGCCGATCTGGCCTTCATGCAGGGTTTCGCCAACCTGATCGGCGTCGCGATCGAGCGGCAAGAGGCCGAGCGTCGTCTGGCCGAGGCGGTCGAGCATCAGCAATTGCTGACCCGCGAGGCGAGCCACCGGGTGAAGAACAGCCTGGCGCTGGTCTCCGCGATGCTGAACCTGCAAAAGCAGGAGGACGACGACCCCCGCGTGTTGCGGATGCTGAACGATGCGCAGGCGCGGATCACCGCGATCGCGCAGACTCACGACCAACTCTGGCGCGGCGAGCGGGTGGGGATCGTCTGCCTCGACGATCTGGCCTGCGGCATCGCAGAACAGCTGGCGCAACAGGCGCAGAATCATCAGGTTCGCTGCGATATCGAGGCGATCGAGATGAACGCCGATACCGCCATTCCGATCGGCCTGATGCTGACCGAGTTGCTGACCAATGCGATCAAATATGCCTATGACGAAGGCGGCGGCACGATCGATGTCGGGTTGCATGCGCGGGACGGCCATATCGTCCTGTCGGTCCGCGACCGGGGCAGGGGCCTGCCCGAAGATTTCGACATGAAGGCCGCATCGCGGCACAGCCTGGGCATGCGGATGATCGCCAGCCTGGCGCGCCAGTTGCGCGGCGAGGTGCGGTTCGAGGATGCGGGGCCGGGCACCTGCGCGACGCTGACCATGCCCGATCCCAGGGACTAAGCCGGATCGACATTCGGATATGCCCTTCTTTCTCCCTCGCCCCTCATAGAGGGGAGAGGGTTGCGCAGACTTCGTCTTTGCGAAAGCAAAGGCTTAGAGCAGGATGTCATGGATTCGACCCGAGCCGAGCCCCTCCCCTTCAGGGGAGGGGTTGGGGTGGGGCATCTCCGCAGGCGCCGCGTTTGTGGAAGCGCCCCACCCCCGGCCCCTCCCCTGAAGGGGAGGGGTGGAGCAACCTGATGTCATCCCGCTCTATTCGGAGCTGGGTGAGGGGTGTTGCGCTCTCGAGCCGAGCGCGCGAGCCTGCGGCTCGCTCGACCCCTCACCCAAGCTGCGCTAGCCAGCAAGCTGGCAAGCTCCGCTAACCCTCTCCCCTATCCAGGGGAGAGGGAAGAAAGAGAAGGAGCATGAATGTCGATCGGCCCTAAAATCCTCCCCTTCCAGGGGAGGAATGAGATTTACCGCACCCGCTTGACGAAGGTGCGCCCGTCCTCGCGCCGTTCGGTCTGGAAATTGGGGACGGCTTCGATCAGGTCTGACAGCCGCTTGAACCCGTAATTGCGCGTGTCGAAGCTGGAGCGATTGCCCGCGAGCTGCCCCATGGCGGACAGGCTGGCGAAGCCGCGTTCGTCGCGCTTCACGCTGTTATAGGCATCGACCAGTAACTTGAGCAGTTCGTCGTCGATCGGGCGGGGCGTGCCCGCCGTCCGCTTGGACTGCTCGATCGACGGCGGCAGCGAGTCCGACAGCGGCACGTCGGTCGCGGTCGGCTTGGCGGCCATGGCGGGGCGCGTCGCCTCGTTGATCAGCGCGCCGACATCGATGAACCGGCTGCACGCCTGCTGGAACGCCTCCGGCGTGCGGCTGTTGCCGAAACCATAGACGGGAAAGCCGTCCTGCCGGATGCGGGTGGCCAGCGGCATGAAATCGCTATCCGAAGACATGATCCCGAACCCGTCGATCCGCCCCCGAAACAGCAGGTCCATCGCATCGATGGTCATCTTCATGTCGGTGGCGTTCTTGCCCTTGGTCAGGTCGAACTGCTGCTGCGGCTCGATGCCATGCTTGACCATGACGTCGCGCCAGCCCTTCAGGCCGGGCTTGGACCAGTTGCCATAGGCGCGGCGGACATTGACCGTGCCCAACTCCGCCAGGACGGTGAGCACGGGGTCGATGGCCGCCGACTGGGCATTGTCGGCATCGATGAGCAGCGCGATGTTGCGGGTCAGGGCATTCATGCGCCCTGACTATCAGAGCGCCGCGTCAGCTTCCACGCCGCATTGCATCGACCCCGATCGATCCGCCGCCCGCCGCCGCGAGGTACAGGAAGGCGAAGCAATAGAGGATCGCCGCCTCACCGCCATTGGCGAGCGGCAGAAACCCTTGCGGCGCATGCGCCATGAAATAGGCGACCGCCATCTGCCCCGACAGGATGAACGCCACCGGGCGGGTGAACAGCCCGATCAGCAGCAGCGCGCCGCCGACCAGCTCCAGCACGCCCGCCGCCGTCAGCAATGGGTTGAGCGGCATGGGGAAGGGCGGAAGGCCGAAGAATTTCGACACGCCATGCGACAGGAAAAGCAGGCCGAACACGGCCCGGAACAGCGACAGCAGGGGGGCGGACCAGCGGGCGGGAATGGGCATGGCCGATGACTTTCGCAAACAGCCGCGCCGATCGCGGCCTTATGGCTCCATCATGGCCCATCCTTGATCCATGGCAAGTATCGCTTGCGAAACGATTCGTTACCCTACGTGCTCAGGCATCGGGATAGGTGATTGCGATCACCTCATATTCCCGCTCGCCCGCAGGCAATACGACCCGGCGGAGGTCGCCGACGCCCGCGCCCCGCAGCGCGCGGACGAGCGGGGCATTCCAGCCGACCCGGCCCTGGCCCGCATCCGCCTCGTCATCGCCGACCAGGGTCAGCACCCGTTCGTTGTCATCCTCGTCGGCGATGGTGACGGTCGCTCCGAACCACACCTTGCTGCGGTCCTCCTGGCGCGCGGGGTCGATGACCTTGGCGGCCTTCATCCGCTTGGACAGCCAGCCCAGCCGCCGGTCGATCTCGCGCAGCCGCTTGCGACCATAGATATAGTCGCCATTTTCCGACCGGTCGCCATTGCCCGCCGCCCAGGCGATGGTGTCGACCAGCTTGGGCCGCTCGACCGCGAACAACGCCTCATATTCCTGGCGCAGCGCGGTATAGCCCGCAGGGGTGATATAGTTGGGACGGTCCATCATCCCGCTCTATCGCCTGAGCGTCTCCGATCAACCCGGACGCGACTTGCCGAGATACCAGCTGAGCGGGGTCGCCCCCCGGCTGGTGGCGCGGCCGGGGTTCATCAGGTCATAGACGACCGCATTCTCCAGCACGCGCTGCACATAGTTGCGCGTCTCGGAATAGGGGATCGCCTCGATCCAGTCGACGATATCGACCGCGCCGGTCCGGGGATCGCCGTTGAGCCGCAGCCATTTGTTCACATTGCCGCCGCCCGCATTGTATGCGGCGATGGCGAGCGGATAGCTGCCGTAATTGTTGCGGATCCGCTCGAAATAGCTGGCGCCGAGCTGGATCGACAGGTTCGGATCGGTGGTCAGCGAAGCCGGCGAATAGGCCAGCCCGATCTTGCCCGACTGCTCGGCCGCGGTGGCGGGCATCAACTGCATCAGCCCGCGCGCGCCCGCATGGCTGACGGCGGCGCGGTCGAACTGGCTTTCCTGCCGCGCGATGGCGTGGATGATCGTCCAGCTCGATTCATAGCCCGACGGGACCGGCACGATGGGGAAGCCCGCCGCCGAATAGTCGGTCAGCCCGTTCTGCATCGCGCTGCGCCCCACCATCACCGCCAGATCGGGGCGGTTGATCGTGCGCGACAGATCGGCGGCGAGCAGGTGATCGCTCTCGCTCTCGGCATCGGCGGCGATCTGGCGGACAAAGGCGCTCTGGTCCTGCCACTGGCCGATATTGCCCAGGAACTTGGCGGCGCGCACCGTCTCGCGCGCGTCGAAGGCGGCGCGGGTCGCGGGCGGCACGTTGGTCGCCGCGATGGCGGGCGGGGCGACCAGCGGGCGGCCGGTGCGCTCCAGCGCCAGTTGTCCGTAGAACTGATCGCGATACTGCGCCGCGCGATTGTAGAATCCCGCCGCCTCGGTCGAGCGCCCCGCCGCCTCCGCCGCGCGACCCGCCCAGTAAAAGCCCTTGGCCCGCGTCTGGGGCGACTGGCTGCCCCGGCCATAACGGTCGAACAGCGTCATCGCATCGGCGGGCCGCGCCAGCTTCATCGCGGTCTGCCCGGCCAGCCAGACCAGGCTGGTATAGTCGTCCCGCTCGCCATAAGGCTTGGTCGAGACATCGGTCCCGGCGGGATAGGCGTCGTCCACCTGCCGCGCGATGTCATAGGCGGTCTGAAGCTGATTGTCGGACGCCGCCGCGCGGGCGTTGAGCAACAGCGTTTCGTAGAATTTCTCGACATTGCCGGGGCGGATGCTCAGATTCCGCGACCGTGCGAGCCAGGAGCGCGCGGTCAGGCTGTCGCCGGTATCGCGCAGCCACATGGCACGGTCCGCGACATAGCCCGCGTCGTTGGCATAAAGCTCCGCGGTCGAGGCCGACAGGCTGGCCGCCTCCGCCGACTTGGTGCGGAAGGCGAGGCGGGCGGCGAAGACCGGGCGTCGCGCCGAACTGGTATAGCCGAGCTGCCGGGCGGCGGCGCTGGTCTGTCCGCTCCACAGCAGCGAGTCCATCCGCGCATCATGATCCTCGGGCGTCAGCGAGGCGGCGAAGGTCGACATGACCAGCGCTTCGTCGGTCGGCGACAGCGTTCCCCGCCGCCACGCGGTCCGCGCCGCCTGTGCCGCTTCGCCCGGTGCGCCGGTCGCGAGCAACGCGCGGGCATAGGCGACGCCGCCCGCCGCCGACAATGGCGGGAAGCGGCGGAAATAGGCGACGATGCTGGACGGCGCGGCGGTGAAGTTCGCCGCCTGCCGCTCCGCCGCGCGCCGAAAGCCCGCCTCGCCCGGCCAGCCGGGATGCGCCATCAGGAACCCGGCATAGCTGTCGAAGGGCAGCGAATCGGTCTGTTGCAGCGCGCGCCACTGCGCCAGAGCCGCCGCGATCGCGCCGTCGGCCGGGCTGGGCATGCCCTGCGTACTCTGGTTGGGGCTCATATTCGCCATCTGGGTGCGATAGCGGTCGAGCTGGTCCTGCCCGCCCGGTGCGACCATCGATCCCGCCAATGTCGCGAGGAGCGCCCCCGCCTTCGTCAATGCCATCATAGTGGACAGAATAGGGACTCTACCCGTACATGTCCTGAACAAATTCCCTCATCCGGCCTAATTTCGGCGCAGCAGGAGCGCGTTTCCTCTCATGTTTTCAGGGTCCATTCCGGCGCTTGTGACGCCGTTCGACGATCGGGGCGATCATGTCGGCGGAGCATTCGACGAAGCGAAATTCCGGGATTTCGTCGAATGGCAGATCGCGGAGGGCTCCACGGCGCTGGTCGCGTGCGGCACCACGGGCGAAGCGGCGACCATGCCCAAGGACGAGCATTTCCATGTCGTCCGGGTCTGTGTCGACCAGGCGCGCGGGCGGGTGCCGGTGATCGCCGGGGCAGGCTCCAACGATACGATCGTGGCGATCGAGAACCTGAAAGCCGCGCGGGAAGCGGGCGCCGATGCCGCACTGATGGTGCCGCCCTATTACAACCGCCCCAGCCAGGAGGGGATCGCCCGCCACTTCGCCGAGCTGGCCAAGTCCGCTCCGCTGCCGATCGTGCTCTATAATGTGCCGGGCCGCACGGTGACCGATATCCAGCCCGCGACGCTGATCCGCATCGTCCAGGCGGCGCCCGAGATATTCGTCGGCGTCAAGGATGCCAGCGGCGCGCTGGCCCGCGTGTCGCATCATCGCGGTGCGCTGGGCAGCGATTTCTGCCAGCTTTCGGGCAATGACGATCTGGCGCTGGCGTTCAATGCGATGGGCGGCGTGGGCTGCATCTCGGTCACCGCCAATGTCGCGCCGCGTCTGTGCGCCGATTTCCAGGCGGCTTGCGCGGCGGGGGATATGGCCCGCGCGCTGGAACTGCACGACCGGCTGTTCCCGCTGCACGAGGCGATGTTCGCCGATGCCTCGCCGGGGCCCGTCAAATATGCGCTCAGCCAGATCATCGGACATTTCCCGACCGGCGTCCGCCTGCCCATGACCTGGCCGTCCGAGGCGGCGCGTGCGCAGGTCGATGTCGCCTTGGCGCATGCCGGACTGATCTGACCCGGCCTTTCTCGCGCCGCAATCCCGGACGAACCTCGGCGTCGCCGATCGGCGGCGTGGGGAGAGTCGGGCGATGTGGACGCTGGTGATGATCGCACTTCAGTCCGGCGCGGTGGCGGGGCCTGTGCTTCCGGCACCCCGGCGATCGCAGACGGCGAGGCGTTGTCCGCCCAGCGATGCGGGCGACGACGTGATCGTGTGCGGCCGGTCGTCCGACGCCTACCGGATCGGTACGATCCCCGACTATTCCTCGCCGACAAGGCTGCCCGAGGCGCGGACCGACATTCCCGGTCTGGGCACCCTTTCCGCCGAGACCGAGCAGGCCGGGGTCGGCGGCTTTCCCAGCAACCGGGCGATGATCCGGCTGAAGATTCCGCTGGGCGGTCGTCGCAAGCGCTGACCGTTCCATTCCGGAAACGAGACAAAGGCCGAACAGCGGCTTTTCATGTTCGGTTCGAGCGCCTACATCGGCCCGTCCATGCGCCCGAAACCCCAAACCTTCGACAAGAAGAAGATCGTCGCCGAGAACCGGCGCGCCCGATTCGATTATGCGATCGAGACGACCTATGAGGCGGGGATCGCCCTGACCGGGACCGAGGTGAAATCGCTTCGCTTCGGCGAGGGATCGATCGCCGAGGCCTATGCCGAGGTTCGCGGCGAGGAGGTGTGGCTGGTCAATTCCAACGTGCCGGAATTCAGCCATGGCAACCGCTTCAACCACGAAGCGAAGCGCCCTCGTAAATTGCTCCTTCATGAGCGCGAGATAAACAAGCTCCACGGTGCGGTGGCGCGCGAGGGCATGACCCTGGTGCCACTGATGATCTATTTCAACTCGCGCGGTCGCGCGAAGGTGGAGCTGGCTTTGGCGAAGGGCAAGAAGGCGCACGACAAGCGCGATGCGATCAAGGAACGCGATTGGAAGCGTGAGCAGGGCCGTATCCTGCGCGATCGCGGTTGATGGCTTCGGCCGTGCCCACCCTGTGGGGCCGTTCCATGGCCTGGGTCCGGCGCAACATGCCGACCCGCGATTCGATGGAGAAGAACCGGCTGCTCCGGCCGGTCGCGCACCGCGTGCTCGCGCCCGAACTGTGGCGCTTCACCCGGCGGTCGGTGCCGCGCGGCGTGGCGCTGGGCGTGGTGGCGGGCTTCCTGTTCCCGGTGGCGCAGATCGCCATCGCGGCGGTCTTCGCGCTCCCCTTCCGCGCCAATGTGCCGGTCGCGGCGCTGACCACCTTCATCACCAATCCGCTGACCACGCCGATCCTGTGGGTGATCGCCTATCGGATCGGCACGCTGCTTCTGCACAGCGACACGCCGATCAATACCCAGCCGGTGGCCGAGGCCGCGACCGGGTGGCTGCAATGGGCGTTCAGCGCCTTTCACTGGCTGTGGGAGCAGGGCCCCGCCTTCGGTCTCGGGCTGTGCGTCCTGACCGGCGGATGCGCCGTGGTCGGCTATGCCGCCTCGGCGCTCGGCTGGCGGCTGTGGATCGCGCGCAAGTGGCGTAACCGTCGGAGATCGCCTGCGATTTGATAGCGGTATCGCGCTTTGACTTGCATTTCTAACGGTTTGACTGGGCGTATCGGCTCGCTACAACAGCGGCATCCATCTCCTTTTCGGGAATTCCGATGCGCTCTCTGCTGATCGCCGCCCTCCTCACGACTGCCATTTCCCCCGCCATCGCTCAAACGAAGAACCCGGTCGACAAGGCCGCGGTCGGTCCGGTCAAGCCGGGCGCCAAGAACGGCCCCGAAATCGGTGACTTCGGCTTCGACATGGCCGGTCGCGATACCACGGTGAAGCCGGGTGACGACTTCTTCGATTACTCCAACGGCACCTGGTACAAGGCGACGACGATCCCCGCGGATCGGTCTTCCTATGGCATGTTCCATGTTCTGCAGGACCGCTCGCTGGAGCAGACCCGCACCATCCTGGACGAAGCCGCCAAGCAGCCGGGCAACAAGGCCGGTGACTTCTACGCCAGCTTCATGGACGAGGCCGCCGTCAATGCGAAGGGCGTGACCCCGGTCAAGCCGTGGCTGGACCAGCTACGCGCCACCAAGGACCGCGACACGCTGGCGGTCGAGATCGCCAAGCTCCAGCGTCAGGGCGTCGGTTCGCCCTTCGGCGTCTATATCGGCCAGGATGACAAGGCGCCCGATACTTATATCCCCAATTTCGGCCAGAGCGGCCTAGGCCTGCCCGATCGCGACTATTACCTCAAGGACGACGCCAAGCTGGCGACGATCCGCACCGCCTATCAGGCCTATCTCGCCAAGATGCTGACGCTGGCGGGCGAGCAGAATGCCGAGGCGCGCGCCGCCGCCGTGTTCAACTTCGAAAAGGCGCTGGCGAACGTCCACTGGACCCGGATCGAAAGCCGCGACGCCGACAAGACCTATAACAAGTGGATGCCCGCCGATTTCGCCGCCAAGGCGCCGGGCTTTCCCTGGGCGCAATATATGCAGACGCTGGGCGTCGCGGGCCGCCCGGCCTATCTGGTTTCGCAGCCCAGCGCGATCACCGGCGAGGCCAAGATCTATAGCGAGACGCCGCTGAACGTCCTTCAGGACTATGCGATGCTCAAGGTCCTGCGCAGCTATGCCGGTTATCTGTCGAGCGATTTCGACAAGACCAACTTCGCCTTTTACGGCACCACCCTGTCGGGCACGCCCGAGCAGCAGGCGCGGTGGAAGCGCGGCGTCGGCCTGGTCTCCAACGGCCTGGGCGAGGAAGTCGGCAAGCAATATGTCGCCAAGTATTTCCCGCCGGAATCGAAGGCCGCCGCCGATGCGCTGGTCAAGAACCTGATCGCGGCGATGGGCGACCGGCTGCGCAATCTGGAATGGATGGCGCCCGAGACCAAGCAGAAGGCGCTGGCCAAGCTCGCCGCCTTCACGCCCAAGATCGGTTATCCCGACAAGTGGCGCGATTACTCGGCGTTGCAGATCGTTCGTGGCGACCTGATCGGCAATGTCGCGCGCGCCAATGCGTTCGAGTTTCAGCGGGACCTGAACAAGCTGGGCCAGCCGATCGATCGCGGCGAATGGTTCATGACGCCGATGACGATCAACGCCTATGCCAACCCGCCGATGAACGAGATCGTGTTCCCGGCGGCGATCCTCCAGCCGCCCTTCTTCGATCCGAAGGCGGACCCGGCGGTCAATTATGGCGGCATCGGCGCGGTGATCGGGCATGAGATCAGCCATCACTTCGACGATCAGGGTCGCAAGTACGACGCGACCGGCAAGCTGACCGACTGGTGGACCGAGCAGGACGTGGCGCGGTTCAAGACCTTCACCGATGCGCTGGTGAAGCAATATGACGCGTACGAGCCGCTTCCCGGTCAGCATGTCCAGGGCGGCCTGACGCTGGGCGAGAATATCGCCGATCTGGCGGGGCTGACGGTGGCGCTCGACGCCTATCACAAGTCGCTGGGCGGCAAGCCCGCGCCGGTGATCGACGGCACCACCGGCGACCAGCGCTTCTATTATGGCTGGGCGCAGGTGTGGCGGACCAAATGGCGCGAACCCGCGCTGCGCCAGGCGCTGCTGTCCGACCCGCACTCGCCGGGGCATGAGCGGGTGTTGACGGTCCGCAACCTCGATCCCTGGTATGCCGCCTTCAAGGTCCAGCCGACCGACAAGATGGCGTTGACCCCCGAGCAGCGCGTGCGGATCTGGTAAAGTCCTGTCGGGAGACGCGTTCGGGCGCAGGATCGCGCTTGACCCATGCCGGGTCGCCGGATGAAGAGTTTCATCATGGCGATCGCGTCTCCCGAAAGATTTACCCCGGTCCGCATTGCGGCCCTCGTCTCGTTGGTGAGCGGGGTGGGGGCGGCGGCGCTGCTGTTCCTGGCGATCGGCAACTGGATCGTCGCGGCGGGATTTCTGGCCGCCGCGCTGCTCGCCTTCGGGCTGATCCTCGTCTGGCGCATCCTGACCCCCCGGGTCGAGCAGACGCGGCGGAGCGTCGACTGGGATTTCGCGCGCGTCGTCGCGGATGCCAGCCATGATGCGATCGCGGTGACCGACCGAGCGGGGCGGCTGGTCTGCGCCAACGACGCCTATGCCTCGCTCTTCCCGATGATGCCGACGCCGCCCGGCGTGCCGCTGGACGCGCCCTCGGTCGAGGCGCTGGCGCAGGCCGGGCGGGCGGCGTGGCGCGACGGGCTGGGCCGGGCGGACCGGATCGCGGTGATGGGGACCGAATTGTCGGTGCTGGTGACGCGCGCGGGCGACGAGGCCGACCTGCTCGTCTGGCGTTTCGCGGTCGCGCAGGAACAGGATCTGGCCGAAACGGTCGAGCGGTTGATCGGCGGTATCCAGGGCGATCGGCTGGGCGCGGCGGGGATCATGGCGGCGCTGATCGCTCCCGATGGCCGGGTGCGTGCCGCCAACCGGGTGCTGTGCGCCCGCGCCATGGGCGGCGAGATGATGTCGATCGTCGGCCGCGACTTCGCGACCTTCCTGATGCACGATCCCGGCGGGCAGGTCCGCTTCGCCGCCGAACTTGGCAAGGGCGACGGGCGTCGCTTGCGCGTCCTGCAAATCCCCTTTGTCGAGGGGGAGGGCGCGCCGATGCTGGTCGTCCTGCTCGACGAGGAGGAGCAACTCGTGGCCCCAGCAGGCGCCAGCGCGGGCAGCCATGTGCGGGGGCTGGTCTCGCTGATGCCCTTCGGTATCGCGCTGGTCGATCGGGACGGGCGCTTCATTCAGATGAACTCCGCCTTCATGCGCGCCGCCGGGGTGAAGGGGACGACCCCGCCGCTCTATCCGGGCGATCTGGTGGTGCGCGAGGACAAGGCGGCGGTCGCCGATGCGATCCGGCGCTTTGCCGGGGGCGCGACCCATAGCGCCGACATGGCAGTCCGCCTGAAGGACCATCCCGAGGAGCCGGTGGCGCTGACCATCGCGGGCGCGCGGGGGCTGGGCGATGCGGCGGTGCTCCTCAGCCTGAAGGACAATTCGGAGGAGAGCCGCCTGAAGCGCGAAGTGGCGCAGGCGACCAAGATGCAGGCGGTCGGCCAGCTCGCGGGCGGCGTCGCGCACGACTTCAACAATATCCTGACCGCGATCATCGGGCATTGCGACCTGATGCTGATGCGCCATGCGCCCGGCGACAGCGACTATGACGATATCCAGCAGATCCGCACCAATTCCAACCGTGCGGCCAGCCTGACGCGGCAATTGCTCGCCTTCTCACGGCAACAGACGCTGCGCCCCCAGATCCTGCAACTGCCCGATGTCGTGTCGGAGGTGTCGAACCTGCTTAAGCGGCTGCTCGGCGAGCGGGTGCGGCTGGATGTCACCCATGGCCGCAATCTGGGCCCGGTGCGCGCCGATCCGGGGCAGTTGGAGCAGGTCGTCGTCAATCTGGCGGTCAATGCGCGCGACGCGATCCTCGAGAATGAGCCGGCGGGCGGCGGTATCCTGACCATCCAGACGCGGGCGGTGTCGATGGCGGATGCGCGCGCGCTGAACAACGACATCCTGCCCGCCGCCGATTACACCGCGCTGATCATCAGCGACAACGGGACGGGCATTCCGCCCGAAATCCTGCCCAAGATTTTCGAGCCCTTCTTCACCACCAAGGAATTGGGCAAGGGCACCGGGCTGGGCCTGTCGACCGTTTACGGCATCATCAAACAGTCGGGCGGCTATATCTTCGCCGATTCGCCGCCGGGCGGGGGCGCGAAGTTTTCGATATACCTGCCCGTCCATGCCGCGCCCGCCATGCCGACCGCCAAGGCGATCCCGGAAAAACCGGCGGCGCGCGCGACCACGCCATGGGGGTCGGGCACCATATTGCTGGTTGAGGATGAGGATATGGTCCGCGCCGTCGCCGAGCGGGCCTTGTCGCGACAGGGTTATACGGTGATCGCGGCGGAAAATGGCGAAGCGGCGCTGGAGATGCTCGACAAGCATGGCAAGCCCGATCTGCTGATCTCCGACGTGGTGATGCCGACGATGGACGGCCCGACCATGGTTGGCCTCGTCCGCAAACGCTATCCCGACCTCGCCGTGCTGTTCATGTCGGGCTATGCCGAGGAGCAGCTTCGCAAGTCGATCACGCTGCCCAATGTCGGCTTCCTGCCCAAGCCATTCTCGGTCCAGCAACTGGCCGAAGCGACGCAGGCCGCACTCTCGCGGGACGGCGGATCGTAACAAGCGGCTGGCGGATGGCGCAAAGCATGATATGGCGGTGCCGATGACAGAGCCCGTGCAGATCCTCATCGTCGAGGACGAACCCCTTATCGCCATGATGCTCGAGGATTTCCTGGACGTCCTCGACAAACAGGTCGCGGGCACCGTCGACAGCGTCGACGACGCGCTGGCCCGGGTGGCTCAGGGCGGTATCGACGCGGCCATCCTCGACGTCAACCTGCGGGGCGGCCAGAAGAGCACCCCCGTCGCCGAAGCGTTGGCGGAACGCGGCGTACCCTTCGTCTTCGCCACCGGCGGATCGGACGATTCGGTCGACGAACGCTTCCGCGACCGCCCGCGCCTGCAAAAACCGTTTACCATGGACGGCGTGGCCAAGGCACTAGGTTCCCTCTAAAAAATCCTCTCCATCATCGATGGGGACGGGGACCGCCGCGAAGCGGTGGTGGAGGGGCATCGCCTCAAAGGGCTCCGCCGAGGACGCTCCTCTTGCCAGACCTTCGGCCTGTTACCCTGCCGGGGAGGACCGCCGAAGCCCGTCACGACGAAATTTGCTTGCGTCAAAGGCCCGTCTCGCGACATAGGGCTGCGCCATGACACGCCAATTCGACAAGTCCCGCCTGCCGTCCCGCCACGTTTCCGTGGGCCCGGAGCGCGCGCCGCACCGCAGCTATTACTATGCCATGGGTATCCAGGAAGATGATATCGCCAAGCCCTTCGTCGCGCTGGCGAGTGCGGGCAACAATTCCGCCCCCTGCAACACCACCCTGGATGCACAGGCCGACGCCGCGCAGGGCGGGGTGATCCGGGGCGGCGGCATGCCACGCCGGTTCAACACCATCACCGTGACCGACGGTATCGCGATGGGCCATCAGGGCATGAAGTCCTCGCTGGTCAGCCGCGAGGTTATCGCCGATTCGGTCGAGCTGTCGGTGCGCGGCCATTGCTATGACGCGCTGGTCGGCTTTGCCGGGTGCGACAAGTCGCTGCCCGGCATGATGATGGCGATGCTGCGCCTGAATGTGCCGTCGATCTTCGTCTATGGCGGCTCGATCCTGCCCGGTCGGCACCATGACCGCGACGTCACCGTGGTCGACGTGTTCGAGGCGGTGGGCCAGCATGCGGCGGGCAATTGTCCGTTGCACGACCTGATCGCGCTGGAAAAGGTCGCCTGCCCCGGTCACGGCGCGTGCGGGGGCCAGTTCACCGCCAACACCATGGCGTGCGTCGGCGAGGCGATCGGCCTGTCGCTGCCCAACAGCAACATGATGCCCGCGCCCTTCCTCGATCGCCACGGCATCGCCGAGGCGGCGGGCGAGCAGGTGATGGAGCTGGTCGCGCGCAACCTGCGCCCGCGTGACATCTGCACCCGTGAAGCCTTTGAAAACGCCGCGCGTGTCGTGGCGGCGACGGGGGGCTCGACCAATGCCGGGCTTCATCTGCCCGCGATGGCGAACGAGGCGGGGATCGAATTCGACCTGTTCGACGTGGCCGAGATCTTCAAGACCACGCCCTATATCGCCGACCTGAAGCCGGGCGGCCGCTATGTCGCCAAGGACATGTACGAGGCGGGCGGCGTCTATATGCTGATGAAGACGCTGTTGGCGGGGGGCTTCCTGCACGGCGACTGCATGACCGTGACCGGCAAGACGCTGGCCGAGAATATCGACGAGATCACTTGGAACCCCGATCAGAAGGTCATTTACGACGTGAAGACGCCGCTGTCGCCGACCGGTGGCGTGGTGGGTCTTCGCGGCAGCCTCGCGCCTGAGGGGGCGATCGTGAAGGTGGCGGGCATGAAGCGCCTCCAGTTCGAGGGCGTCGCCCGCGTCTTCGATTGCGAGGAAGAGGCCTTCGCGGCCGTCGAAGCGCGCGACATCGCCGAGGGTTCGGTCATCATCATCCGCTATGAAGGGCCCAAGGGCGGCCCCGGCATGCGCGAGATGCTGTCGACCACCGCCGCTCTCTATGGACAGGGGCTGGGCGAGAAGGTCGCGCTGATTACCGATGGCCGTTTCTCGGGCGCGACGCGCGGCTTCTGCATCGGCCATGTCGGCCCCGAAGCGGCGGATTGCGGCCCGATCGCGCTGGTTGAGAATGGCGATCTGATCCGCATCGACGCCGAAGCCGGGACGATCGACCTGGAGGTCGAACCCGCCGTGCTGGACGAGCGCCGCGCCCGCTGGACCCCGCGCGTGAACGATTACCAGTCGGGCGTGTTGTGGCGCTATGCCCAGAATGTCGGCCCCGCGCATCAGGGCGCGGTCACCCATCCCGGCGCCAAGTGCGAGCGCCATGTCTATGCGGATATCTGATCCCCGCTGGCTGGCCGGTGCCCTGGCGCTGGCCGGCTGTTCGGGTGGGCAGGGGGCGGAGCAGTCCGACACCCCTGCCGCCGCCGAAAAGCCCGGCCTGCCGATCGATTGCGCGCTGGCGGGGGCTCAGGCCTTTCGCCGCGACTGCACGGTTGAGCAGTCCGCGGCGGGGGCGGGCGTGATCCTGACGCTGCGCCATGCCGATGGCGGTTTTCGGCGGCTGCGGGTGACGCAGGACGGGCACGGCGTCGCCAGTGCCGACGGCGCACTGCCCGCCCAGGTTGCCCTTGCGGGGGGCGATCAAATCGAGGTTCGGGTCGGTGACGACCGATATCGCCTGCCCGCGACGGTCGGCACACGATGAGCCCGATCGATGGCGCGCCTGTCCTGACCGCTGCACAGATGCGCGCGGCGGAAGGCCAGGCCATGGCCGGGGGCGTATCCGAGGCGGAACTGATGCAGCGCGCCGGGGAAGGAATCGCCCGCGCGGTCGCGCGGGTGGCGGCGGGGCGTAAGACACTGATCCTGTGCGGCCCCGGCAACAATGGCGGCGACGGCTATATCGCGGCGGCGGCGTTGCAGCGGCAGGGCTTGAGCGTCCGGGTCGCAGTCAGCGACGAGCCGCGCAGTTACGGCGCGCGCCGGGCCAAGGCGGCCTGGAACGGTACCGTCGAAGCCATGGCCGATGCCGAACCCGCACCCGTGCTGGTGGACGCGGTGTTCGGGACCGGCCTTTCGCGCGCTCCCGATGCGGCGGTTCAGGCGGCCTTGCGCCGATTGGCGTCGGCGGCGTGGCTGTGCATCGCGGTCGATCTGCCGAGCGGGATCGCCAGCGACGATGGCACGCCTTTGGGTGCCGTGCCGGGCTTCGACGTGACGCTGGCGCTGGGCGCGGTCAAACCCTCTCATCTGCTCCAACCCGCCGCCGGGCTGATGGGGCAGGTCCGGTTGATCGAGATCGGCGTCGCGGTGGATACGAAAATCCGCGTGATGAAGCGGCCCGATCTGCCTCAGCCCGACGCCACCTCGCACAAATATAGTCGCGGGATGGTGGCGATCGTGGCGGGGAGCATGTCGGGCGCGTCCGAACTGGCGGCGATGGCGGCATTGCGTGCCGGGGCGGGCTATGTCCTGCATCTGTCGTCCGATCCGCCGAGTGGTTCGGCGCGTCCGCATGCCGTCGTCCGCCGGGCCTACGCCCCCGATGCGCTGCGCGAGGATCGGATCGGGGCGGTGGTGATCGGCCCCGGGCTGGGCCGGGATGAGGATGCACGGGAACGGCTGGAAACCGCGATCGCGAGCGGACGGCCTTTGGTGATCGACGGCGATGCGCTGCGGCTGGTTGATATCGCCACGCTGCACCGGCATGAGGGCCGCAAGATCCTGACCCCCCATGGCGGCGAGTTCGCGCATCTGTTCGGCGAGATGCCCGAAGGCAAGCTGGCTGCCACCTTGCGTGCCGCCGAGCGAAGCGGGGCGGTCATCGTCCATAAGGGCGCCGATACCGTCATCGCCGCCCCCGATGGTCGCGCGATCCTCTGCCCCGAGGCGAGCCCTTGGCTGTCGACCGCCGGGACCGGCGATGTGCTGGCCGGGGCGGTCGGCGCGATGCTGGCGGCGGGGATGGAGCCGCTCGCGGCGGCGGAGGCGGGGGTGTGGCTCCATGCGCAGGCGGCGCGGGCCTGCGGCGCGGCTTTCATCGCGGACGACTTGGCAGAAGCGCTTTCCGCCGTCAGAGGCTGATCGGATGAACGATATCATCATCCGCGTTGCCGCTCGAGGCGACGGCGTGACCGAAAATGGGCGACATGCCGCTTTTGCCGCGCCCGGCGACACCCTGTCGGCGGACGGCGCGGTCATCCCCGGCCCGCATCACCAGACGCCGCCCTGCGGCCATTTCCCCCGCTGCGGCGGGTGCCAGCTTCAGCATCTGGACGACGAAAGCTATGCGGGCTTCGTCACGGATCGCATCGCCGCCGCGCTGGACGCGCAAGGGCTGACGGCTCCGCTTCGCCCCGCGCATCTCTCCCCGCCGCGCAGTCGCAGGCGGGCGACGCTGCATGCCGAGGCCAAGGGGGGGCGCGTGCTGATCGGCTTTTCGGAGGAGAAGAGCCACGCGATCGTCGATATCGCCGAATGCCATATCCTCGATCCGCAACTGTTCGCACTGGTCGCACCCTTGCGGGGGCTGTTGCAGCGTCTGGGGTTCAAGCGGCGCGGCGATGTTCATCTGGCGCTGGCCGATCAGGGCGCGGACGTGCTCGTCACCAATTTCTCGCCGGATGGGCTGGAAGCGGCGGAGACGATCATCGGCTTTTGCGAGCGCCACGGCGTCGCGCGCTTCTCGGTCGATGACGGGCTGGGTGCCGAGACGCGGTGGGAGCCGGAGCCGGTGACCATCACCCTGGGCGGAGTCGCCGTTCCCCTGCCGCCCGGCGCCTTCCTTCAGGCGACGCCGGATGGCGAGGCGGCCTTGGTCGCCGCCGTGCGCGAAGCGGTCGGCCAGCCGCGCACGACCGCCGATCTGTTCGCGGGGCTGGGCACCTTCGCGCTCGCGCTGCCGGGCAAGGTCTATGCGGCGGAGGGCGCGCGGGATGCGATCCTGTCGCTGAAGGGCGCGGCCAATGCGCAGCACCGCCCGGTCTTCGCGGAGCATCGCGACCTGTATCGTCGCCCGCTGACCAAGGCGGAACTGGACCGGTTCGACGCGATCGTCCTCGACCCGCCGCGTGCGGGGGCGCGGGATCAGGCGGATGCGCTGGCCAGCGCCGATGTTTGGGCCGTCGCCTATGTCTCGTGCAACCCGGCGAGCTTCGCGCGCGACGCCAAGGCGATGGTCGATCAGGGCTGGCAGTTGCAATGGGTGCAGCCGGTGGGGCAGTTCCGCTGGTCCACCCATGTCGAACTGGCGGCCAGCTTCGTGCGTCAGCCCGCGTCCGGGTAATCCGCCGCCACGAAGAACAGCCCGTCGGACGGCGCGTTGAGCCCCAGTTGCGCGCGGTCACGCGCCGCCAGCGCCGCCGCGACATCGTCGGGCGACCAGCGGCCCATGCCGACCAGCGCCAGGCATCCGACCATCGACCGCACTTGATGATGCAGGAAGGAGCGGGCGGCGGCGCGGATATAGAGCCGTGCGCCGTCCCGCTCGACCGACAGCAGGTCCAGCGTCCGCACCGGGCTGTCCGCCTGGCAATGGACCGAGCGGAAGGTGGTGAAGTCGTGCCGCCCGACCAGATGTGCCGCGGCCTGAGCCATCGCGGCCTCGTCCAGCGGCTGAGGCACCTGCCATGCCAGCCCCGCCTCGAAGGTCAGCGGCGCGCGGCGGTTGACGATGCGATATTCATAGGACCGGCGGATGCATGAGAAGCGCGCGTGCCAGTCGTCCGCGACCTCGACACAGTCCAGCACCGCCACCGGCGCGGGCCGGGCGCGGGCGTTGATCGCCTCCATCAGCCGAAAGGGCGCGATCGGCTTGGCGACATCGACATGCGCGCGCATCGCCAGTCCATGGACCCCCGCATCGGTCCGTCCCGCCGCATGGACGGCGGTCCGCTCGCCCGTCACGGCATGGATCGCGTCCTCCAGCGTCTGCTGCACGCTGGGCCCGTGCGACTGGCGTTGCCAGCCCATGAAGGGCCGCCCGTCATATTCCACCGTCAGGGCGAAGCGCGTCAAAGCCGAGTGCCCGCCGGGATCGGAAAGCCGCGCAGCAAATCCTCGGCGCTCGATACGCCGCGTCCGGCGCGCTGGACGGTGATCGGGCGGATCGCACCTTCGCCACAGGCGATGGCCAGCCGGTCGTCCAGTACCTCGCCGACGGGACCCATCCCATCCTCGACCTCGGCGGACAGGACTTTGATCCGCTCCCCCTGATATTCGAACCAGGCGCCGGGGGCGGGGTGGAAGGCGCGGACCTGTCGCTCCAGTTCGACCGCGCTTCGGGTGAAGTCGAGCCGTGTCTCGGCCTTGTCGATCTTGGCGGCATAGGTGACGCCCTCGACCGGCTGGGGTCGGGGCGGATAGCGCTCCGGATCGGCGAGCACACGGACCATCAGTTCGGCCCCCATGGCGGCGAGTTCGTCGGTCAGCTCGCCGGTGGTCTTGCGCCCGATCCGGGCAGATCCCTCCAGCCGCACCGGACCGGTATCGAGCCCCGCTTCCATCTGCATGATGCCGACGCCGGTTACCACATCGCCCGCCAATATCGCCCGCTGGATCGGCGCCGCGCCGCGCCACCGGGGCAGCAACGAGCCATGGACGTTCAGGCACCCCAGGCGCGGCGCGGCCAGGATCGGCGGTGGCAGGATCAGGCCATAGGCCGCCACGACCGCGATATCGGCACCGAACGCCGCGAAGCGCTGCTGCTCATCGGGATTGCGCAGGCTGACCGGGGTCAGGATCGGAATGCCCAACGCCTCCGCCGCCTGCTGCACTGGCGAGGCCACCAATTGCCGCCCGCGCCGTCCGCCGGGGCGCGGCGGCTGGCTATAGCTGGCGACGATCTCGTGTCCGGCCCGTGCCAGCGCTTCCAGAACCGGGACGGCGAAGCCCGGCGTACCCATGAAGATGATCCGCATGACCCATGTCTCTCTTCGCTGGCGGGATGGCGCGCAACCCCCTATCTGTTCGTCATGGCATCCCCCGAGATCGAGGCGCTGACCCAGGCGCTGGCGCGTATTCCCGGCCTTGGCCCTCGCTCGGCCCGGCGCGCGGTTCTGCACCTGCTCAAGAAGCGTGAGGCGGCGCTGACCCCGTTGCTGACGGCGCTGGCGGCGGTGGAGGAGCGGCTGGAGACCTGTGCGGTGTGCGGCAATATCGATACCGCCAATCCTTGCGCCATCTGTGTCGATCCCCGGCGCGACGCGGGCGCGCTGTGCGTCGTCGAGGAGGTGGCCGACCTTTGGGCGCTGGAGCGGTCGCGGCTGTTTCCGGGGCGCTTTCATGTGCTGGGCGGACGGTTGTCGGCGCTGGAAGGCATCCGGCCCGAGGATCTGGCGATCGACGCCCTGGTCCGCCGGATCGAGGAAGGCGGGATCGACGAGGTCGTGCTCGCCATGAACGCCACGCTGGAGGGGCAGACCACCGCGCATTACATCGCCGAGCGGATCGAGCGTTTTCCGGTCCGGGTGACTCAGCTGGCGCATGGCCTGCCGGTCGGGGGCGAACTCGACTATCTGGACGAAGGGACGCTGGCACAGGCGTTGCGGGCGCGGCGTCCGGTGATCTGATGCGCCGTCTTGACGGTCCACGGCCCGCACCGTAGCGAAACCGTCATGGCCATTCTTCCGATCGTCGAAGTTCCCGACCCCCGCCTGCGTCTCGTCTCCAAGCCCGTGGAGGCGGTCGATGACTCGATCCGTCAGCTTGTCACCGACATGATCGACACCATGTACGACGCACACGGCATCGGACTGGCCGCGATCCAGGTGGGCGTCGACAAGCGCGTGCTCGTCATCGATCTTCAGGAGGAAGAGGATGAGGAAGGCAAGCCGGTCAAGAACCCGCGCGCCTATATCAACCCCGAAATCCTGTCGGTCAGCGACGAATTGTCCACCTATAACGAGGGCTGCCTGTCGATCCCGGAGCAATATGCCGAGGTGAAGCGGCCCGCCAAGTGCCAGGTCCAGTGGCTGGACGAAAAGGGCGAGGCGCATGAGGCCGAGCTGGACGGCCTGCTCGCCACCTGCATGCAGCATGAGATCGACCATCTGAACGGCGTGCTGTTCATCGATCATGTCAGCCGGTTGAAGCGCGACATGCTGATGCGCAAGCTGACCAAGCTGCGCAAGGGCTGACCCCAACCGCATAAATCGGGCGGGGTCGATTGACCCTATTCGATGTCGATCGTTCGTTCTATGTTCCGACCTGTCCTTGGTTCTGACAGGTTTACATGATGCCCGAATTGATCGTCGTCGCGCTTTTGGCGCTCTTGGTCGGGGGGCTGGCCGGCTGGCTGGCCGCGAAGCGTACCGCCGATAGCCTCGCCGCCGAACTGGCCACCGCAAAGGCCCGCGCGGCGGAGGTCGATCCACTGCGAGCCGCCCGCGATACGGCCGAGCGCGAGAAGAGCGAGGCGCTACAGGCACTGGCCGAACTACGCGGGCGTGCCGCCGATCTGGACGTGATCCGGGCGGCGCGCGACGCGGTGGAGGCGGAGCGCAACGTCGCGCTGCGCGAACTGGCGGAATTGCAGGCGCGCGCGCAGGAGCGCGAGGCGGCGCATGCCCAGACCTTGGAGGCGCTGGGCAAGGCGCGCGAACAGATCAACACGCAATTCGGCGAAGCCGCGGCGCGCGCACTGGAAGTCGCGCAGCGCCAGTTCCTCGAACGTGCCGAGGCGCGGTTCCGCCAGTCGGAGGAGGCGTCGGGGCAGACGCTCAAGGCGCTGCTCGACCCGGTCCACCAGCGGCTGCAACGCTATGAGGAGGGCGTGCGGAAGGTCGAGGACGAACGCCGCGACGCCTTCGGCGAGCTGAAGGGCCAGATCGAGGCGATGCGGATCGGGCAGGAGCGTGTCTCGGGCGAGGCGGCCAAGCTGGTCAACGCGCTGCGCAACGCCCCCAAGGCACGCGGACGCTGGGGCGAGCAGCAGCTTCGCAACGTGCTGGAAAGCTGCGGCCTGTCCGAACATGCCGATTTCCAGACCGAGGTCAGCGTGGCGGACGGCGAGGGCGGGCGGCTCCGCCCCGATGCGATCGTGCGCGTGCCGGGCGGCAAGGCGCTGGTCATCGATGCCAAGGTGTCGCTCAACGATTATCAGGACGCCTTCGGCGCGGTCGATGAGGTCGAACGGCTGGCGGGCCTGTCGCGCCACGCCGCCGCGATGCGCGCGCACGTCAATGGCCTGGGCAATAAGAGCTATTGGAACCAGTTCGACGACGCGCCCGACTATGTCATCATGTTCGTTCCCGGCGAGCATTTCCTGTCGGCGGCGCTGGAGCATGACCCGACCCTGTGGGACTTCGCATTCGACAAGCGGGTGTTGTTGGCGACCCCGACCAACCTGATCGCCATCGCCCGCACGGTCGCGGCGGTGTGGCGGCAGGAGAAACTGGCGCAGGAAGCACGGCAGATCGGCGCGCTGGGCAAGGAGCTTTACGCGCGGCTCGCGGTGATGGGCGGCCATGTGTCGAAACTGGGCAAGAATCTCGACACGGCGATGACGGCCTACAACGCCTTTGTCGGCAGCCTGGAAAGCCAGGTGCTCACCAGCGCGCGGCGGTTCGAGGCCCTGAACATCGACACCGGCGGCAAGAGCATCGAACAGCCCCCCATTGGCGAACAGGCGACCCGTCCGCTGACCAAGCTGATGCCGGTCGCGGAATTGACGGACGGCGGCGAGGGGGCGGAGGTTTCCTGACCTTCGTCGACGGTCGCGGGGGCTCGGGTTCGCGATGGTGACCGCCGATCGCAACGAGCGAAGTCGAAGGGCATGAGATTGCGCTCGCGGTTAGGGCGCGGCGTGGCCTTCGACTTCGCTCAGGCTGAACGGGGGTGGGGATGGTTTCAGGCGCCTTTGCGTCGCCCGGTCGCCATATTTAGAACGCCCGGCATTCCTGAACCTCCGTTCGCACTGAGCGAAGTCGAAGTGCACGGGGTCGCGCTCGCGACTAAGGCGTGGCGCGGCCTTCGGCTTCGCTCAGACCGAACGGAAGCCCAAAACGGCGGTCACCCCGCCTTTGCGCCACCTTGCTGGGCCAGCACCTCATAGGCCATCACCGCCGTGGCGACCGCCGCGTTGAGGCTATCCGCCTTGCCGAGCATCGGGATCTTGACCAGCGTATCGCAGGCGGCGGCATAGTCGTCCGGCATCCCTTGCGCCTCGTTGCCGGTCAGCAGGAAGGTCGGAGCCGAGTAACGCGCCGTGCGGTAATCCGAATCGGTATCGAGGCTCAGGCCGACCAACTGCCCCGGCCCCTGGCGCAGCCAGTTCAGGAAAGCCTGCCACTCGCAGCGCACGATCGGCACGGTGAACAGCGCGCCCATGCTGGCGCGCACCGCCTCGACCGAGAAGGGGTCGACGCATTCGCCGATCAGGATCAGGCCGCCCGCACCGACCGCGTCCCCGGTGCGCAGGATGGTCCCCAGATTGCCCGGATCGCGCAGCCGTTCGGCCACCAGCCAGATGCCCGAGGACGACCGGTCCAGCGTGTCGAGCGTGACCGCGAGTTCCTCGAACACCCCGACCACGGCCTGCGGATTGTCCTTGCCCGACAGCTTGGACAGGATGTCGGGCGTCGTCTCGATCGCCTCGCCCTCCGACGCTTCGACCGCGTCGATCAGTTCGCGCACCAGTGGATGGCCCGCCGATGGCTTGGCATAGAAGAGCAAGGTGGGCAGACGCCCCGTCTCGCGCGCCTCGGTCAGGATGCGCAGGCCTTCGGCGAGGAACTGGCGCGACTGCTTGCGGTGGCGCTTGTCGCGCAGGTCGCGGGCCCACTTGATCAGCGGGTTGGAATAAGCGGTAATCTCGCGGGGCATCAGTCTTCGCCGAACTTGGCTTCCACGAGCGCGACCAGCGCCTCGACCGTCTCACCGGCGCCGTCGCCTTCGGCGCTGATCGTGATGGTGTCGCCCATCGCGGCGCCCAGCATCATCAGGCCCATGATCGAGGTGCCCGTCACCATGCTGCCGTCCTTGCCGACCCGGACTTCGCAAGGCTGGCTGGAGGCGAGGGTGACGAACTTGGCGCTGGCGCGGGCGTGAAGGCCACGGCGGTTGGTGATGAGGACGGTCCGCGTCTGCTCCGTCATGCGGCGGCCTCGCCCAGCACTTCGGAGGCGACCGAGATATATTTGCGCCCCGCCTCGCGCGCGGCGGCGACGGCGTCGACCACCTGCATCGACTTGCGCGCGGAACCCAGGCGGATCAGCATCGGCAGGTTCATCCCCGCGATCACTTCGACCCGGCCCCGCTCCATCAGCGAGATGGCGAGGTTGGAGGGGGTGCCGCCGAACAGGTCGGTCAGCACGATCACGCCGCGCCCCGCATCGACCGTGCCGATGGCGGCGGCGATGTCGGCGCGCCGTTCCTCCATATCGTCCTCGGGCCCGATCGCGATGGTCGCGATCCGCTCCTGTGGGCCGACCACATGAATCATCGCGGTCACGAACTCATCGGCGAGCCGCCCGTGCGTCACCAGAACCAGACCGATCATGTCAGACACGCATATCCATCATTGCTTGGCCGGCCCGGCTTCCAGTGAGTCTTTCGGCACGGCACTCAAATCACGATGTACCACCGTGGGGGAAAAACCGTCCCGGCGCAACCGTCCCGCGATCCGTTCGGCGACATGGACGGAGCGGTGTCTCCCTCCGGTACACCCGATCGCGATGGTGATATAGGACTTGCCCGAGGCGATGTAGCGGGGGACCAGCGTTTCCAGCAGTGTCTCGATCTGGCCGAGCGAGGTTTCATAGGCCGGGTCGTGCCGGATATAGTCGATCACGCCCTGATCCAGCCCGGTGCCGGGGCGCAACTCGGCGGACCAGTGGGGATTGCGCAGGAAGCGCATGTCGAACACCAGGTCGGCGTTGCGCGGCAGCCCCTTGGAAAAGCCGAAGGACATGACGGTCAGCACCGGCTCGCTCAGCCCTTCGACCGCATAATTGGCGCGGATCCACTGGCCCAGATCGTTGCTGGTCATGTTGGTCGTGTCGAGCAGCCGGTCGGCCATGTCGCGCAAGGGAGCGAGCAGGGTGCGCTCATGCGCGATCCCGTCATCGGCGGCGCGGTCCATCGCCAGCGGGTGACGGTGGCGCGTCTCGGCATAACGGCGCTTCAATTCCTCGCCGCCGCAATTGAGGAACAGCGTCTCGATCGCCAGATTGGGGCTCTCGTTCAGGCGGCGGATGCTCTGGGCGAGGTGCTCGGGGGCGAAGTCGCGGGTGCGCACGCCGATGCTGATCGCCAGCGGGCGGTTCTTTCCTTCCATGCCGCGCGGCGGTGCGGCTTCCAGCAGGCCGTCGAGCAGGAAGAGCGGCAGGTTGTCGACCACCTCCCACCCCAGATCCTCCAGCGTCTTCAACGTGGTGGAGGTGCCGGCGCCGGACATGCCGGTGACCAACAATATGCGTTTGCGATCCATCACGGACGGTCCTTGTGACGCTTGGCCAGTAATTCGACCTTGATCGGGGCCGAAGCGGGGAAGGGGTTCAGCCTGTAGAGCGGAAGTGTGACGCCCGCGATGACCCTTTCGGCGGGCTCGGGTAAGCGGTCTTTGGCCTCGGCGCTCAGGTCGATCACGAGGGATATGGTGGTCGCACGGCGATGCGCCAAGGTGACGATCCCCACGCCGCGAACCTCGATCAGCCCGGCGATCGTATCCGGCACCGTCGCGCGAAGGCGTTCGTTCAGGGCATCGACCCGGACATAGTCGTCGCTGACCAGGACCGCCCCCCGATCGATAAGACGAAGGGCAAGGTCCGACTTGCCCGCACCCGATGGTCCGCATAGCAACAGTCCGACCTCGCCGATTGCGATGCAGGTCGCGTGGACCAGCTCGTCCGCTCCGGCGGATGGCGCTTCCCCGATCATAGGACGGGCGCCAGCGGCAGGCGGACGACGAAGCGGGCCCCGCTCAACCGATCCTCGCGCGATTCGACATGGATGCGGCCCTGATGCGCCTCGACGATGGTGCGCGCGATGGCCAGGCCCAGCCCCGAATGCTGGCCGAACCCTTCCGAACTGGGGCGGATCGAGTGGAAGCGGCGGAAGATCGCCTCGCGCGCGTCTTCGGGAACGCCCGGGCCTTCATCCTCGACCCGGACGACCAGATCGTCCTGCTCGCGCGACAGGCTGATCGCGACGACCGCCTCGTCGGGGGAAAAGGACAGGGCGTTGGAAATCAGATTCTCGAACACCCGCTCCAGTCGCGCGCCCTCGCCCGCGATGATCGCGGGGCCGGGTTCGGTGGAGTCGAAGCGCAGGCGGATGCCACGCTCGACCCCACGCGCCTCGCGCTGGTCGATCAGTCCGGCGAGCAGGGCGTGGAGATCGACCGGATCGAACTTGGCGCGGCTCAGCTGCGCATCGAGCCGCGAGGCATCGGATATGTCGGTGATCAGCCGGTCGAGCCGCCGCACATCGTCGCGGACGATCGCCAGCAACTGCGCCTGGAGATCGGGGTCGTGGACCGTCTCCAGCGTGTCCACGGCGGAGCGGAGCGAGGCGAGGGGGTTCTTGAGCTCATGCGTGACGTCGGCGGCGAAGGCCTCGGTCGCGTCGATCCGGGCGCGCAGGGCCAGGCTCATGTCGGACAGCGCGCGGGCGAGCATCCCCAGTTCATCGCGACGATCGGGCAGGCGGGGCACCACGACCTCGCGCGCGCGCCCCAGCCGGACGCGGACGGCGGCGCGCGCCAGCCGTCGCAACGGACGGACGATGGTGCGGGCGAGGAACAGCGACAACAGCACCGAGATCAGCGCGACCAGCGCCAGGAGGACGCTCAGCCGGAACCGCTCGATCCGTACCGTCTCGGTGATGAAGCGCGCATTCTCGGTCGCCATGATCGCGCCGCCGCTGGGCAGGGCGGCGGCGGCGGTGATGACGGGGGTGCGATCGGGCGCGCGCCAGACCGAGGCGGAGATGCGCCCCGCCCGCGCCGCGCGGACATCGGGCCATTCCGCGCCTTCGCGCCGCTCGCGGTAGAGGGGGGGGCGGGCGGCGCCGACGACGGTATCGATCCCGGCGTCGAGGAAACGCGCGATCGACTGCCCCAGGTCCTGCTTGTCGGGATCGCGCAGCACGACGTTGCGGATGCCCAAAGCGCGGCTGTCGCCGACCAGTCGCCCGGCCGCGTCGAACAGCCGGACCCGCGCGCCCGTATCCCGTGCCAGCCGCGTGACCAGCCGGTCGCGCTCCTCGCTCCGTACCGAGGTCAGCGCCTCGCCCATCAGGCGAACCTCGCGCAGCGACTGGGCGACGCGATTGTCGAGCAGCCGGGCGCGATAGGAGTCGAGATAGAAGAAGCCGCCGGCGAGCAGCAACAGGGCAAAGATGTTGATCGCCAGAATTCGCTGGGTCAGCGAAATCTGGCCCGACCAGCGCAACGCCAGGTCGGGGGCTTCACTCCTCGGAGAATCGGTAGCCGGCGCCATAGAGCGTCTCGATGGCGTCGAATTCAGGGTCTACCTGCCGAAATTTGCGGCGCAGGCGCTTGATATGGCTGTCGATCGTGCGGTCGTCGACATAAATGTCGTCCTGATAGGCCGCGTCCATCAACTGATTGCGGGTGCGCACGATGCCGGGGCGCTGGGCCAGCGTCTCCAGGATCAGGAATTCGGTGACGGTAAGGGTGACGGGCTCGCCCTTCCACGTCACCCGGTGCCGCGCCGGGTCCATCGCCAGCGCGCCACGGGTCAGCGGCCCCTGCGCATCGGCGGCGGGCGTTCCCTGCGGCGTGCCGACATATTCCGACCGGCGCAGGATCGCACGGATGCGCGCGATCAGCAGCCGCTGAGAGAAAGGCTTGGCGATATAATCGTCCGCGCCCATCGCCAGGCCCAGCGCCTCGTCCAGCTCGTCATCCTTGCTGGTCAGGAAAATTACCGGGATCTGGCTCTTCTCACGCAGGCGGCGGAGCAGTTCCAGCCCGTCCATGCGCGGCATCTTGATATCGAAGATGGCCAGATCGGGGGGATTGTCGATCAGCGCCTTCAACGCCGCTTCGCCATCGGCATAGATTCGCGTGACGAACCCTTCGGCCTGAAGCGCGATCGATACGGATGTCAGGATGTTACGGTCATCGTCGACCAGCGCGATCGTCGCCGTCATGCGATCAACCCCAGACCATTGTCGTGCGAAGGAACCGCCATGCGCCTCGGTTAAGCCAAAGCGGGACACGGCTCAACCGTCTTTGCACATCCGCCTGTTTGACGTGTTAAACAAACGCGCTATGGATCGTGCAACGCATACCTATTCGCATGCGGTGAGAAACGGTGCCCGGTCCATCGCGGTCGGCACCCCTGGGGAACGAGGAAGCTCTTATGAACGAACGGATTCCGGAAATCGGTTTGCAGGCGCAGGGGATCGAGACCCGCGCGACGCTCCACTGGAACCTGGTCACCGCGCGGCTGATCGAGACCGCCGTGGCGCGTGGTGAGGGCAAGCTGTCGGCGGACGGTCCGCTGGTGGTCGAGACGGGCGAGCACACCGGGCGTTCGGCGCAGGACAAGTTCATGGTCCGCGATGACGAGACCCGCGACACCGTCTGGTGGGGCAAGACCAACAAGCCGATGAGCCCCGACGACTTCGCCGCGCTGAAGGCCGATTTCTTCGCCGCGCTCGGCCAGAAGGAAAATCTGTTCGTCCAGGATCTGTACGGCGGATCGCAGCCCGAGCACCGGGTGCGCGTGCGCGTCATCAACGAGCTCGCCTGGCATAATCTGTTCATCCGCACGATGCTGGTCCGCCCGGAAGAGCATGAGCTGCGCAAGTTCGTCGCCGACTATACGATCATCGACCTGCCCAGCTTCCGCGCCGACCCCGCGCGTCATGGCTGCCGCTCCTCGACCGTCATCGCGGTCAACATGACCGAGAAGCTGATCCTGATCGGCGGCACGCGTTATGCGGGCGAGATGAAGAAGTCGGTCTTCGGCCTGCTCAACTATCTGCTGCCGACGACGGGCGTGATGCCGATGCACTGTTCGGCCAATATGGGCGCGGACGGGTCGACGGCGGTGTTCTTCGGCCTGTCGGGCACCGGCAAGACGACGCTGTCGGCGGACGCCAGCCGCACCCTGATCGGCGATGACGAGCATGGCTGGTCGGACACGGCGGTCTTCAATTTCGAGGGCGGCTGCTATGCCAAGATGATCCGCCTGTCGCCCGAGGCGGAGCCGGAGATTTTTGCGACCACCAAGCGCTTCGGCACGGTGCTCGAGAATGTCGTGATGGACCCGGTCACGCGCCAGCTCGACCTGAATGACAACAGCCTGGCCGAGAACAGCCGGGGGGCGTACCCGATCGACTTCATCCCCAATGCGTCGAAGGACAATATGGGGGGCGTGCCGCGCAATATCGTGATGCTGACGGCGGACGCTTACGGCATCCTGCCGCCGATCGCCAAACTGACCCCCGAACAGGCGATGTACCACTTCCTGTCGGGCTATACCGCGCGCGTGGCGGGCACCGAGATCGGCGTGACCGAGCCGGATGCGACCTTCTCGACCTGTTTCGGCGCACCGTTCATGCCGCGTCATCCGTCGGTCTATGGCAATCTGCTGAAGGAGCGGATCGCCAAGGGCGGCGTGGATTGCTGGCTGGTCAACACCGGCTGGACCGGTGGCAAGTACGGCGTCGGCAATCGCATGCCGATCAAGGCGACCCGCGCGCTGCTCAACGCCGCACTCGATGGCAGCCTGAACCAGGTCGAGTTCCGCACCGATCCGAATTTCGGCTTCCAAGTGCCGGTTGCGGTACCGGGCGTCGATCCGGCGATCCTCAACCCGCGCGACACTTGGGCCGACAAGGCGGCCTATGACGCGACGGCGGCCAAGCTGGTCGATCTGTTCAACGAGAATTTCCAGCAGTTCGCCGAGCATGTCGACGAAGGCGTCCGCGCGGCGGCACCGAAGGTTTCGGTCATGGTGTAATCTGAAGGCGGGGAGGGCGCTCGGGTGAGCGTCCTCCCTTGGCCTTCGACTGCGCTCAGGCTGAAAGTACGGACCGTCGCCCCAGCGCAGGCTGGGGCCTTTGGCTATGGAGGAAATCCTCTCGGAAGATCCCAGCCTTCGCTGGGATGACGGGATTATCTGCATACAGCTTGAGCGAAGTCGAAGGCCACGCCCCACCGCCAGCCTCAGTCTAAAGGCTCGACCAACAAAACCCCGCCATCGACATGCGCGACCCGCAACCGGGTTCCGCTCTCCGCGTCCGGCCCGCGCACCGGCCACTCGCCATCGCCCAACCGTGCCCGACCCTCGCCCCCGACGATCGGTGTCGTGACGGTAACGACCTGCCCCCGCAACCGCAGCGCGGGCGCATTCAAGACCGGGGCGTCGCTCTCGACCGGAAAGTCCCGGTACCAGCGCCGCCCGATCACCACGCACACCACGCTCCACACCGCGAAATCGGCGAGTTGCAGCCCGATCGGCAGGTCCGGCAGCGCCCAGGTGGTCAGTGCCGTCACCCCCGCCGCAATGGCGAGGAAGATCAGGAAAACCCCCGGCACCAGCAGTTCGGCGATGCCGAGCGCCAGCCCTGCCGCCAGCCACAGCGCGGCGGGATCGATTTCGCCGAACGTCACGACTGTGACTGGTCGAACGGCCCCGGCTTGGTCGTGACGCGCGGGGTGGCGGCGTCGGACTTGTTGGGGGCGAGAGCTTCCTTGGCGAGTTCGCCGATCCCGCCCAGCGTGCCGATCAACTGGGTCGCCTCGACCGGGAACAGGATCGTCTTGGCATTGGGGCTGGTCGCGAACTTGCCGACCGCTTCGACATATTTCTGCGCGATGAAATAGTTGATCGCCTGCGTCCCGCCCGACTCGATGGCTTCGGAGACGACGCGGGTCGCCTTGGCCTCGGCCTCGGCGGCGCGTTCGCGGGCTTCGGAGTCGCGATAGGCCGACTCGCGGCGGCCCTCGGCTTCCAGGATGCGCGCCTGCTTCTGCCCCTCGGCGCGCAGGATTTCCGACGCGCGCGAGCCTTCGGCCTCCAGGATATTGGCGCGCTTCTCGCGCTCGGCCTTCATCTGGCGGGCCATGGCGTTGACGATGTCGACCGGCGGGCGGATGTCCTTGATCTCGACACGGGTGATCTTCACGCCCCAGGGCGTCGTCGCATGGTCGACGACGTTGAGCAGCCGCGCGTTGATCTCGTCTCGCTTGGACAGGGTTTCGTCCAGATCCATCGATCCCATGACGGTGCGCAGGTTCGTTGTGACCAGGTTCAACAGCGCGACATAGAGGTCGGACACCTCATAGGCCGCCTTGGGGGCGTCTAGCACCTGGAAGAAGACGACCCCGTCGGTGGAGATCATCGCATTGTCCTTGGTGATGATTTCCTGCCCCGGAATGTCGATCACCTGCTCCATCATGTTCACCTTGCGCCCCACGCGGTAGAAAAAGGCGGGGTAGAAGTTGAAACCGGGGACGGCGGTGCCGGTATAGCGGCCGAAATGCTCGATCGTGTATTGGTAACCCTGGCGGACGATCTTGATCGACATCATCAGGTACATCAGCACCAGCAGGACCGCGAGCGCGGCGATGATCAGTCCCATGGACGGCTCCCCCATATCTGTCTGACCGGCATTCTAGCATGGCGGTGCAGCAAGGGCCTAGCGGGAACGGCTCGCTTTGGTTACATGGCCCGCCACTTGTTCCCTCCGCAGGATTTGGCAGCCCCATGGATATCCGCCTCGGCCTCACCTTCGACGACGTGCTCCTCGTGCCCCAGGAGTCCGACGTTCTGCCGAGCACCGCCGACACGCGCACGCAACTGACCCGCTCGATCGCGCTCAACATCCCCGTCCTGTCGGCGGCGATGGACACCGTGACCGAGGCCGACATGGCGATCGTCATGGCGCAGCTGGGCGGCATGGGCGTGCTCCACCGCAACCTGACCGTTGAGCAGCAGGTGGCGGCGGTCCGGCAGGTCAAGCGGTTCGAGAGCGGCATGGTCGTCAACCCGATCACCATCTCGCCCACCGCGACGCTGGCCGAGGCGCAGGCGCTGATGGCGCGGCACCGGATCAGCGGCATCCCGGTGGTGGAGTTCGACGGACGTCTGGTCGGCATCCTGACCAACCGCGACGTGCGCTTTGCCGAAAACCCGCAGCAGCCGGTGTCGGAGCTGATGACCCGCGACGATCTGGCGACGGTCAAGGTGGGCGTGGGCCAGGACGAAGCGCGCCGTCTGCTTCATGCGCGGCGGATCGAAAAGCTGCTGGTCGTCGATGAAAGCTATCGCTGCGTCGGCCTGATCACGGTGAAGGACATCGAAAAGGCCGTCACCTATCCATCGGCGACCAAGGACGCCGCCGGTCGCCTGCGGGTCGCCGCCGCCTCGACCGTGGGCGAGAAGGGTTTCGAACGGACCCGTGCGTTGATCGAGGCGGAGGTGGACTGCGTCATCATCGACACGGCGCACGGTCATAACCGCGATGTCGCGCGCGCCGTGGAAGCGGCCAAGAAGCTGTCCGACACGGTGCAGGTGATCGCCGGCAATGTCGCCACGGCGGCGGCGACCCGTGCGCTGATCGACGCGGGCGCGGATGCGGTGAAGGTCGGCATCGGGCCGGGCTCGATCTGCACCACCCGCGTCGTCGCGGGCGTCGGCGTGCCGCAGCTGACCGCCGTCATGGACTGCGCCGAGGAAGGCTGGAAGTCGGGCGTCCCGGTGATTGCCGATGGTGGTCTGCGCACCTCGGGCGATCTCGCCAAGGCGTTGGCGGCGGGTGCGGGGGCCTGCATGGTCGGCTCGCTGCTGGCCGGTACCGAGGAAGCACCGGGCGAAACCTTCCTGTACCAGGGCCGGGCGTACAAGTCCTACCGTGGCATGGGATCGGTCGGCGCGATGGGCCGGGGTTCGGCGGACCGTTATTTCCAGGGCGATATCAAGGACCAGATGAAGCTGGTTCCCGAAGGCATCGAGGGTCAGGTCGCCTATAAGGGCCCGGCGCGCGATGTGATCCACCAGCTGGTCGGCGGCATCAAGGCGGCGATGGGTTATACCGGCTCGGCGACGCTGAAGGATTTGCGTGAGCGGGCGCAGTTCGTTCAGATCACGGGCGCGGGGCTGAAGGAAAGCCACGTCCATGACGTGACCATCACGCGGGAAGCTCCCAATTACCCGACCCGCTGACCTGAAAGGCTTGTCCGCATGACGCCTGCCGCACGCACCCAGGCGGCGATCGAGTTGCTCGACGCGATCGTCGCCGCCGCGGCGAGCGGCGGGGCGGCGGCGGATACGCTGATCGCGCGCTATTTCGCCGCGCGTCGCTATGCCGGATCGAAGGATCGGCGGGCGGTGCGCGAACTGGTCTATGCCGCCATCCGCCAGGCGGGGCCGGTGCCTGTCTCGGGCCGCGCCGCGATGGTCGCGGTGGCGGATCGTGATCCGGCGCTCGCCGCGACCTTCGACGGGCAGGGCCATGGGCCCGCACCGATCACGCCGGACGAACCCCGCGCCGAGGGGGGTATCGCACCCGATTGGCTGGTCGAGGCGCTGACCGCGTCCGGGCTGGACGAAACGCAACAGGCCGCACTGGTCGATCGCGCGCCGCTGGACGTTCGGGTGAACAGCCTCTCGACGACGCGACAGGCGGTGCTGGAGCAACTGCCCGACGCCATCCCCACGCCGCTCGCACCGCTGGGGCTTCGCCTGGCGAGCGGAACGCCGATCGAGCAATCCGATCTCTATCGCGCCGGTCTGGTCGAGGTGCAGGACGAGGGCAGCCAACTGGTCGGGGCCGCGCTGGCGGCTCGGCCCGGCGAATGGTTGGTCGATCTGTGCGCCGGAGCGGGCGGCAAGACGCTCCAGATCGCCGCGGCCATGGACAATCGTGGGGCGCTGCTCGCCTGCGATATCGACCGGGCACGGTTGCAGAAGCTGCCCCCGCGTGCCGAACGCGCAGGGGCGACGATCATCGAAAGCCGCTTGCTCAATCCCGGTCATGAGGCGGAGATGCTGTCCGACTGGGCGGGCAAAGCGGACGGGGTGCTGATCGATGCCCCCTGTTCGGGCACCGGCACCTGGCGCCGCAACCCGGAGGCGCGCTGGCGGCTGACGCCCGATCGCCTGGCGCGACTGCGCGTGATGCAGGAGCAGGTCTTGTCGGTCGGGGCCGGGCTGGTCAAGCCGGGCGGGCGGATGATCTATATCGTCTGCTCGCTGCTTGATGCCGAGGGGACGGAGCAGGTCGCGACGTTCCTGGCGAGCCATCCGGGCTGGTCGGCCGAGCCGGTCGAACCGGCGGTCGGTGCACGGCATGGCCTGGGCCATCGGCTTGATCCCGCCAGCCACGGCACCGACGGCTTTTTTGTCGCCTGCCTTCGGGCGCCATGCTAGCATTCGGCTCAGTGCCCAGTCCGGAGTTCCTCATGCGTTTGACGTCCCTGGCCGCCGCCGCCGCACTGGCGGTGGTTTCGGTTTCCACCTCGCTCAGCGGCCAGCGCCCCGACAGCCAGATCGATGTCCGATCGCTGCAACTGCTGGAGCAGGGACGCAGCCTGAAGGCGGCGGGCAATCTGGACGGTGCGACCGACGTGCTGGAAACCGCGGTGACGGTCGACCCGCGCAACCGTGCCGCCTTCGTCCTGCTGGCCGAGGTCGCCGATGCGCGCGGGCTGCCGGGCAAGGCGATCCGGCTCTATCGCGAGGCGCTGTTGCTCGATCCCAATGACCTGAAGGCGTTGCGCGGGCAGGGCGAAGCGCTGGTGCAGCGCGGCGCGGTCGCGCGGGCGAAGGACAATCTCGCCAAGATCAAGACGCTCTGCAAATCCGACTGCGCCGAGGCCACCGCGCTGGCCGCGCAGATCGCCAAGGGCCCGCCCGCCCCCGTGACGACCGCGCAGGTCGATACCAAGGGTCAGACGAAGCAGTAACGATCCTCCCCGCGAGTGGGGAGGATGTTCAGCCCAGCGCGCGGGCCAGGGCGATGAACTCTTCGACCGACAGCGTTTCTGCCCGACGCGCGGGGTCGATCCCGATCGACTCCATCGCCTCGACCGCACCGGCGACCGGCTTCAGGCTCTGGCGCAGCATCTTGCGACGCTGGCCGAAGGCGGCGGCGGTCAGGCGCTCCAGAGTACGGAAGCCGACCCCCTCCGGCGCGGGCTTGGGGGTGATGTGGACCACCGCCGACATCACCTTGGGCGGCGGGGTGAAGGCGGAGCGATGGACCGGCATTGCGATGCGCGATTCGCTCCGCCACTGAGTCAGCACCGCCAGCCGACCATAGGCCGACTGGTCGGGCGCGGCGACGATCCGCTCGGCGACTTCCTTCTGGAACATCAGCGTGCAGGACTGCCACCAGGGCAACCAGGCGCCCGACAGCCAGCCGACCAGCAGCGGCGTCCCCACATTGTACGGCAGGTTGGAGACGATGTGCGGCTTGCTCTCGAACAATTCCGGCGCGTTGATGCGCAGGGCATCGCCCTCGATCACCTTCAACCGTCCCGGAAAGGCCTCCGCCAGTTCGGCGAGGGCGGGGATGCAGCGGCGGTCGCGCTCGATCGCGGTCACCCGTCCGCCCGCCATCAACAGCGCGCGGGTCAGGCCGCCGGGACCGGGGCCGATCTCCAGCACGTCCTGGTCGGTCAGATCGCCCGGAATGGCGGCGATCCGGGCCAGCAACTGGCCGTCGAACAGGAAATTCTGGCCCAGCGACTTGGCCGCCGACAGGCCATGACGCGCGATCACCTCGCGCAAAGGGGGCAGGGGCGTGACGGGGTCCATGTCAGGCGGCGGCTTCGGCCCGGCGTCTGGCGGCATCGCCCGCCATGGCGATGGCGGCGATCATCGCGCCGGGATGCGCGCGGTCCTGCCCCGCGATACCGAAGGCGGTGCCGTGATCGGGCGAGGTGCGCACGATCGGCAGGCCCAGCGTGATGTTCACGCCCTCGTCGAAATGCAGCGTCTTGATCGGCACCAGCGCCTGATCGTGATAGCAGCACAGGGCGGCGTCATAAGCGGCGCGCGCGCGCGGGTGGAACAACGTGTCGGCGGCGAAGGGCCCCGTCGCGTCGATCCCTTCGGCGCGAAGCTGCGCGATGGCGGGTTCGATCAGCTCGATCTCCTCGCGCCCGATCGCGCCGCTCTCGCCCGCATGGGGGTTGAGCCCGGCAAAGGCGAGGCGCGGCGTCCTGATCCCGAAATTCTTGCACAGCCCGCGCGCGGTCGCCCGCCCCTTGGCGACGAGTAGGTCAATGGACAACAGCCCAGATACGGCGGCGAGCGGGACATGGGTGGTGATCGGCACGACCCGCAAGGACGGCCCCGCCAGCATCATCACGGCATTTTCGCCCGCGACCCCGCAACGCTCCGCGACGAACTCGGTCTGGCCGGGATGGCTGAAACCGATGCCGTAGAGCTGCGCCTTGCTGACCGGTCCCGTGACCAGCGCACTCGCCGCCTCCGAGCGGACCAGTCCGACCGCCAGCTCCAGCGCATGGAGCGCGCAGCGCGCGCCCTCCACGTCCGGCTGGCCAGGTCGAATCTCGCCCCCATCGTCGACGGACAGGATGGGCAGTGCTTGGTCGAAGGCGGCGACGGCGGCTGCCATGTCCGACACCCGGACGGTGGGACCGCTCCACACCCGCTCGATCGCGCGGGCATCACCGACCGCCAGAAAGGGCGGCAGTCCGGCATCGGCACGTGCGGCCCAGGCCTTGGCGATGATCTCCGGCCCGATCCCCGCCGGGTCGCCCATCGAGATCGCGAGTGGCCGGATCATCGCATCAGTCCCATCAGCGATATTCGATCACCGCGTCGCGACGAAGATCGCGCATCTTCTGGTTCGCGCGCAGGTTGACCCGCTGTTGTTCGACTTGGTTCTGGATCTGGTCGCTGGTCGGCAGATTGCCCGAACGCGGCTCCTCGCGGTCGCACAGCACCAGCGAGCGGACACCCTGTTCCGGTGAACCGAAGGGCGGCGTCGCCTGGCCGATCTGGAGTTTCAACAGGATTTCCTGAAGCGGCGCAGGCAACTGGCGGATGGTGACCTGGTCGTTGTCGACCACCTCGGCCTTCAAGGTCGTCGCCACGCGCTGCACGTCGCCGCAGCCCCGGATCGCCTGCGTCGCCTTGGCGAATTCGGCGGCACGTGCGCTGGCCTGGGCCTGGGTCGTGCCCGCCGGGAACTTCACGGTCAACTGCTTGAGTGAGAGGCGCGAATCGCGTGGATCGGCGGTCAGCACCTGGCGCTTGTCGGTCAGGTACAGGATCGAAAAGCCGCCCGGAATCTGGATCGGTCCGGCGACCTGGCCGACCTCCATCTGCTGCGCCGCCGACTGAAGCTCGGGCGGCAGTTGCGCGGCGCGGACCCAGCCCAGGTCGCCATTGACCGCGCGGGTCGACGCCTCGGAGAAGCTGCGCGCGAAATATTCGAAGGGCTGCTGCCCCTTCTGGATCTCGGCGATGATCTGGCGCGCATTGGCGAAGACCTGCTGCTGCGTCGCCTCGTTCGCCGAAAGGAAGATTTCCTTGAGGTTATATTCCTCGGTGCCCTTGGCGGCTTCCAGGCGGGCGCGGATCGCGTTCACCTCTTCGTCGCCGACATTGACGAACGGCTCGACCCGCTTGCGTAAGTAGCGGCTCCACGCCAGCTCGCCCTCGATCTGGCGGCGCATCGAACGATCCGACGAACCGACCGAGCGCAGGAAGGTCGTCATCGCGGTCGGCGTCTTGCCGAACTGTTGCGAGAAACGGGCATAGGCCTGGTTGATCTCGTCCGGCGTGACCGTGATGTCGGCGGTCTTCGCCTCCTGGATCTGCAACGTCTCGTCGATCAGCTGACGCAGGATCTGCATGCGCAGGCGGTCGCGATCCTCGGGCGACAGGTTGGTGACGTTGTTCAGCGCCATGGCCAGCGCCATGCGCTGGTCGATGTCGGTCTGGGTCAGGACCGTGTCGTTGACGATCGCGGTCGGCTTGCGGACATTGGGGTCCAGCTTGCCGAAGAGTTGCAGGTTGGAGGGGATGTTCAGCCCGCCCGTATCCGGCACCGCCTGATCGGGCACGGTCTGGGCCAGCGTGCCGGCGGCCGCCGCGGCCATCATCATCGTCACGCCCGCGCGAAGAAAGCGGCCCTTGGTACGAATGTCGTTCTTCACCGTGTCTGTGATCCTCATCGCGCCTGAATGGGGCGCGTAACCGTCGCGATATGGCTCGACCATGCTGAATACCGGCTTAGCGACCGAGATTGGTGAACGCCAGCGTCAACAGGAAGCTGTTGCCCGCCCGCGCGTCGCCGGTGTTCACATAGTCCCGGCGCCAGGTGAAGCCCAGGCGGAGGCAGTCATCCTCATATTGCACGCCCAGCCGGTGGCGAATCGGATCGAAGCCGTTGGACAGCGACAGCGCGTCCTCCCGCCGGTCGGTCAGGTCGATCACGGTCGATCCGAAGGCCGACCAGAAGCGCGCGAACTGCACCCGCCCGGCCAGCCGGACCTCCTCGCGATCCTGCAAATCCTCGATCGATGTGAAGATATTACGGTTCAACCGCAGATAGCCCGCCTGGAAATAGGTGGCGCGGGAGCCGACCGTCGCATCGATCTCGTTCCGGCGAACCGCGAAGCTGTCCTTGTCCAGCCGGAAGCGGTGGGTCAGCGAGACGAAATCGCGGAAGCGCAGCTCGGTCCGCCCGACGATATCCGACCAGCGATCCGACAGGCCGGTGCCCGGATAGAGGATGGTCGGGCGGTCGTTCAGGCGGAAACTCTGTCCGACGATCGTGTCGAAGGTGAAGCCCGGCAGGGTCAGTGCCCATTGCGCGCCATAGGTGATGCGGGTCGAATCCTCGAATCGGTCGTAACCGGGGAAGCGGTTCAGCGCGAAGAGGTTCGAATCCTCCAGATCGACCGAGCGGGCATCCTCGTTCGGGATTTCGATATTCTTGATCTTGGGGCTGGCGACGATCTGGACGCGCGGGGTGAAGCGCTGGCTGCCGCCCCAGAGCTCGCCGACGAACGGCCATTTCACATCGACCGCGAGCGCACCGATGGCGCGCCCCTGAAACCCTTCCAGCCCCTGATAGACGAGGGGAGTGGAGACGATGTTGTTGGAATTATAGGCATCGCCACGACCATAGGCGGTGAAGGTCACCTCCTGACCCCAGTTGGTCAGACGGCGCAGATCCCAGCGCAGGCTGGCGAAGGCACGCTGCGTATCCTGGCCCGCGGTGCGGCTGATCGCCAGGGTGTTGAGCTGCATCTCGAACTTGCCGCCGAGCAGGCCGTCGTCGAAGCGACGGCGATAGTCGATCTCGGGCAGGGCGATCGGCTGTTGTCCCTGCGGATCGTTGACGCGCAGCGTTTCGACATACCAGCCGGTCAGCGAGAAATAGCTGTCCTTGTCGATATGCTCGAGGCTGGCGGTGGTGCGCAGCCGGTCGTCGCGCGAAATGTCGTAGCGGCGCAGGAAGGTGCGGTCGGTGGTGATCCGCATCGACCCCGACAGGCTCCATTCGGGCGAGAACTGGTAGCGCCCGACCGCGTCGAGATAGCCGCGAAACGCCTGGGTCGTGTCGGTCGGGTTCAGGGTGTTCAGATCGTCGCTGCGGCGGCTGGCGGTGCCATAGCCGGTGACCCGGAACGCGCCCTTGGTGCTCAGCGCCTCATATTGCGCCTCCAGCATCGGCAGGACGGCGGTGAAGACATGGGGCGTGACGGTCAGCCCCCTGTTGGGCGCCAGCCGCCAGTAATAGGGGACCGCGACTTCGACGCCGTTGACCCGGTCCAGCCGGATATCGGGGGTCAGGAAACCGCTGTCGCCGCCTGGCCCGACCGGGGCGGACAGGCGCGGCAGCGGGATGGTGGGCAGGCCGAACAGGTTCAGCCGCGCACCGTTGAAATACACACGCTGACGGTCGGGGCGATAGGTGACGCGAACCGCCGTGATCTTCCACGACGGCTCCTTGGGGCAGCCTTCGGAGGTTTCGACGGCGCAGGGGGTATAGGCCGCGCGCTCCAGGTTGACGGTGCCGTCCTGTTGCCGCGTGCCCCGGTCGGCGGCCAGGCGTCCGCCCTGTTCCAGCACGACCAGCATATTGTTGACCACGCCGTCCTTCAACGAGTCGGTCAACTCGATCTGGTCGCCATAGGCGATATCGCCCTCGGGATTGGTGATGGCGATGTTGCCGGTGGCCAGCACCTTGCCCGTCTTGCGGTTCCAGGTGACCTTGTCGGCGCGCAGGCGCTCGCCCTCGCGGAACATGCGCACCTCGCCCGTGGCGGTGACGATGTCGGCGTTGAGGTCATATTCGAGCTGGTTGGCGCTGAACCGCACCTGATTGGGGTCTTCGGGTGCGGCCCCCTCCGACGGCGGCGGCGAGACGGCGCGGTCCTGAAGGTCCTGCGCGGCGGCGGGCGCGGCCGCCAGCAGGGCCAGGGACAGGGTGAAGGGCAGGGCGCTGCCGGTCAGAAGCGTCATTCGCAACACGATGATATCTGGTCCGTCCTTGCCGACACGAAGAGAAAGCCGCCCGGGCAGGGCGACGCCGCTGAACGCCCGCCTATCGCATCACCGGCGGCTTGCTGCAATCGCGCGCTTGCCACCACGGTCCAAGAGCCTAGATGATAGCAACTGTTACGAGTTCATCAGAGGGTTCCTATGCAGATCGCCTTTACTTCCACCGTCGACGCCAGCGACGTTCTCGTCGTCCCGATCTCGAAGGACGGCGGGTTTACCGGACCGGCGGGGGGCGAGAATATGGCGGCGATCGCCAAGGCCGCAGCCGAGGCGGCGAAGTTCAAGGGCGAGGCGGGGTCGCTGGTCGAGGTCTATGTGCCCATCGACGGTGCCGTGCGCCGCGTCGTGATGCTGGGTGTCGGAGAGGGCAAAGACGCCGAATGGCGCAAGGCGGGCGGCGCGCTGACCGCCAAGCTGCTGACCAGCGCCGGCTCGGCTACGGTGCTGCTGACCGGGCTGGGCACCAAGCCTTCGGCCGATGCGATCGCGGATTTTGCGGGTGCGGCGGTCCAGCGCGGCTGGCGTCATGACGTGTACCGGACCAAGCTGCCCGAAACGTCCAAGCCGACCCTGACCCGGATTGCGATCGTCGATGCCGGGGCGGATGCCGAAGCGGCCTTCGCGCGCGTTCATGCGGTCAATGGCGGGCTGGAGCTGACCCGTACCCTAGTGTCCGAGCCGCCGAACAAGCTCTACCCCGAAACCTTCGTCGAACGCGTGCTGGCCGATGTCGAAGGGCTCGGCCTGGAAGTCACCGTTCTGGACGAGGCGCAGATGCGCGACTTGGGCATGGGGGCGCTGCTGGGCGTCAGCCAGGGTTCGGTGCGTGAAGGGCGGCTGCTGGTCCTGAAGTGGAATGGCGGCGGCGCGGATGCAGAGACGCTGGCGCTGGTCGGCAAGGGCGTGACCTTCGACACCGGCGGCATCTCGATCAAGCCCGCCGCGGGCATGGAGGACATGAAGTGGGACATGGGCGGCGCGGGTGCCGTGGCGGGTGCCATGAAGGCGATCGCCGCGCGCAAGGCCAAGGCCAATGTCGTCGGCGTCATGGGCCTGGTCGAGAACATGCCCGACGGCAATGCGCAGCGCCCCGGTGACGTGGTCACCTCCATGTCCGGCCAGACGATCGAGGTCATCAACACCGACGCCGAAGGCCGCCTGGTGTTGTGCGACGCGCTGACCTGGGTCCAGAAGGTGCATGCGCCCTCGACCATCGTCGACCTCGCGACGCTGACCGGTGCGATGATCATTAGCCTGGGCAGCGAGCATGGCGGCCTGTTCGCCAACGACGACTCGCTGGCCGACGCACTGCTGGCGGCGGGCAAGGAGACGGGAGAGAAGCTGTGGCGCTTCCCGCTGGCGGACGCCTATGACAAGCTGATCGACAGCCAGATTGCCGACATGAAGAATGTCGGCCCGCGCGGCGGCGGCTCGATCACGGCGGCGCAGTTCCTGAAGCGCTATATCAATGAGGGCGTCGCCTGGGCGCACCTGGATATCGCGGGCATGGTCTGGTCGGACAAGCCCGGCGTCAACCATGACAAGGGCGCGACCGGCTATGGCGTGCGTCTGCTCGACCGGTTCGTCGCGGACCGGTTCGAGGCCTGATCGACGGAGGCGGCGCGGTCATGCAGGTCGACTTCTATCATCTGACGATCGCGCCGCTCGACCGGCTGCTGCCCGTCATCGCCGAGCGGGTGATGGCGGGGGGCAACCGTCTGCTGATCGTCAGCGGCGATGCCGACCAGCGCGCCGCGCTCGACCGGCAATTGTGGATGATCCCGCCGGACGGCTTCCTGCCGCATGCGCAGGCGGGCGAGGGCGACGATGCCGCGCAGCCGGTGCTGATCGCCCCCGACACGAAGGCGACGAACGGCGCGCGGCATGTGGCGCTGGCCGATGGGGTCTGGCGCGACGAGGCGCTGGACTTCGACCGGGCCTTCCACTTCTTCGACGGCGACCGGATCGGCGAGGCGCGTACCGCCTGGCGTACGCTCGCCGATCGGGAGGGGGTGGAGCGTCGTTACTGGAAACAGAACGACCAAGGCCGCTGGGAACAGGCGGCCTGACCCTGTCCAGGCAGGCGGTGCGGGCCAGAAAGCTTCGGCCCGCGATCCACCCTCACGCCGGTCGCTGATCCTCCAGCAATTGCAGGATCTGCCCGCGCGGCCCGAACGCGCCGATCGTGCCGTTCTGCATGTGCATGATATGGTCGACCCGGTTGAGCAGCGGCGGGCAGTGGGTGACCACGATCACGATGCTGCCCTCGTCGCACATATCGGCGATCAGCCCGGCCAGCATCTGCTCGCCATCGCCGTCCATGTTGGAGGTCGGATCGTCGAGCAGCAGAAGAAACGGCTTGCCGAAGACCGCGCGCGCCACCGCGATACGCTGACGCATACCGGCGGGCAGGGTCAGCCCGTCGCGACCGACGATGGTCTCATAACCTTCGGGCAGGCGCAGGATCAGGTCGTGCACCCCCGCACGCCGGGCGGCGGCGATGATCGCGTCGGTGGACGCCGCCGCATCGAAGCGGGCGATATTCTGCGCCACGGTGCCGTCGATCAGCTCGATATGCTGCGGCACATAGCCGATATATTTGCCGAGTTCCTCGGTATCCCATTGATCGAGCGACGCGCCGTCGAGGCGGATCACGCCGCGCGCCGCCGGCCAGACCCCGGCCAGCGCGTGGAGCAACGCGGTCTTACCCGAGCCGGTGACGCCCATGATGCCCAGCGAGTCCCCGGCGTTCAGGATGATGCCGATATTGCTGACCACCGGACGCTGGGCGCCGGGTGCGACGACGAAAAGCTGGTCGGTCGACATCTCCGCCTGGGGACGGGGCAGCAGCGTGGTGACGTCGCGCAAGGGCAACTGGCCGAGCAGGATGTTGAGGCGGTCGAGCGCGCCGCGCGCCGTCTTCACCTCGCCCCATCCGCTGACCACCTGATCGAGCGGCGCGAGCAACTGATAGAGCAGCAGCGCGGCGATCAGCGCGGTGCTCCACGCCGCGCGGTCGCTGAACGCCAGACCGGCACCGATGGACAAGAGGACGATGAACAGCATCAGGCGAACGCCGCGCGCCGCGCCCGCCAGCCCGACCGAACGCCGGTGCAGCGCCCGTTCGGTCAGGATGGTGTCCTGCGCCATGCCCAGCCAGCGCTGGCGCAGGCGGCTTTCCATACCCATGGCACGTGCGGTCAGCGCGTGGCGGCGCCCTTCCTCCGCCGACAGCCACCGCAGCGGGCGCATCTCGGCCAGCCATTCGGCCCGCCGCCCCGCCGATCCGCCCATCGCCCAGCCGACCAGCCCGGTCACGACCATCGCGGCCAGACCCGCGACGCCCAGCCAGACATGGAGCGCGAACAACATGATGAGCGCGATCGGCGCGACGCACAGGTCGATCAGCGCGGCGGGCATCGGGCCGGTCAGGAAATGGCGCAACCGGTCGGCGTCATGCACGGGGCCCAGGCCATCGCCTTCCAGCACGCCGGTCCGCGCGACGAAGGCGACGCCGTCATGGACGCGCGGCGCGAGCTGCTGATCCACGGCGCCCGCCACGTCGAAGAGCAGCCGCGCCCGCAAGGTATCGAGCAGCCCGAACACGCCGTACAGCACGACACCCAGCAACAGCAGGCCCCAAAGGGTCGCGACATTGCGCCCCGGCACCGCCGCATCCGCCAGCACACCGACCAGAAGCGCACCGAACATCAGCATGAGTTGCAGCACGACGCCGATCGCGACCGCCGCGATCACCCCGCGCCGCAAGGTCGAGGACAGGACCGCGCGGTCGTCCGGTGCGGCCGACAAGGCCGATGTACTCTCACCCCAGATGACTCGTGCCATGCGTATTTGGTCCCCTATAATGGCCCGGCTGTAACACGGCGTCCTGCACTCCGACAGCGGCGGCGGGCGGCGAAGACGGCTCGGTTTGACACGGTTTGCGGCCCTTCTATAGCGCGCAAGCGATTGGCAAGGGGGCAATGATTGAAACGGCTCGCGCTGATGGTCGGCTGGATGCTTCTGGCCCTGGCATGGGGGCTGGCGCTTTGCCCGGTGGTGGGGCGGGTCTGGCCGCTGGCGGACGCCTTCGCCTCCTTCCTGCCCCTGGCGCTGGCGCCGCTGGTCGCGGCATTCGCGATATCGCCGCATCGTCGGCGGGCGGCGTTCCTGATACCGGCGGTCGGGGCGTTGCTGTTGATCGCGTGGCCGATCGTCGGCGAAGTCTCCGAGAGGCCATCGGCGGGCACGATCCCGGCCGGGGCGACGCGGATCGTTCTGGTGACCCACAATCTGCACGGCGGGCGGACCAGCCCCGATCGCGCCGCGCGGGTGCTGATCGATAGCGGCGCGGACGTGCTGCTGCTTCAGGAAGCGACCGGGGCCGAGCCCTTGTTCGAGCGCTTGTCGCGGGCCTTCCCCTATCGCAGTGCGTGTCGAGGTTGTCAGTTGGCGATTCTCTCACGTCTGCCGATGGGGCCGGTCCGCTGGCGGCTGCCCGCGCGTGGGGGCGGCCTGGTCGGCCCCGCGCTCTTCAGGGCGGAGATCCCGCTCGATCGGGTCGGGACGCTGACCGTCGCGACCGTCCATGCGCCATGGCCCTTCCCGCCGGGACCGCAGGCGCGGTTCCGATCGTCGCTGATCGAAGCCGTTCGACAGGGGGCGACCGATCATCTGGTGCTGACGGGCGACTTCAACCTGACCCCTTGGGGGCAGGGCATGGCGATGCTGGACGATGGGCTGCGACCGATGACGCGGGTGACGCGCGCGGTCTTCAGCTTCCCCGCGCGCGTCGGCGGACGGGATTGGCCGTTGCCGCTGCTGCCGATCGATCAGATCTTCGTCGGGCGCGGGATCATCGCCGGGCGGGTCGAGACGCTGCCCCATACCGGCTCGGACCATCGTGCGGTGCGGGCCGAGCTCTATGTCCTGCCCGACCCCGCCTGAACGCGATCAGCGCCGGAGCGCGCGGTCCATCATGAAGGCGATCTTGCGGCGCATCCGGTCCGCCCGCAGGCGCATCTTGGCGGCGCGCGTCTGTTTCCCCGCAAAGCGCGCCGGACCGATGGTGGAGGGGCGATAGGCCTCCATGATGGGGAAGGGGAAGAGGCAGCGATTGGGAATGCCGTTTTCCCAGAAGCGATCCGTCTGATCATCGATCGGGCGGACCGCGTCGTTATAGAGTTCCAGGAAGCGTGCGGCGGCCTTCTTCGTGATGAAATAGCCCTGCGCACCATAAGGCTTGCCGTAGAGGCGCACGACGTAGAAGCCCGGAACCGGCCAGTTGCGACGATCGGGCAGATGCGGCGAGGGGAGTTTGTAGAAGAGCTTCAGATACTCCATCCCCTCGGCGGCATAGTCGATCGCGCACAGCATCCGGATCGCCGCCCAGTCGGCGATGACATCGTCCTCCAGGATCAGATACTGGTTGGTCGTCGGGTCCGCCACCAATTGCCGCCAGAGCGCGGCATGGCTGGAATAGACGCCGATCTCGCCGGGTTGCAGCGGACGGCCATGATGGCGGATCGCGGCGGCCTCGTCATAATGGATGCCGACCGGTTCGCGATGCGCATCGAAGAACCGCCAGTCGAGCTCCTGCCCCTCGATCGAGCGGGAGAAGGCCTCCCGCCGATCGGTGGCGCTCGTCAGGCTGATGACGTGGATCGGCGTCGTCATGGCGCTTTCCGTACGCGCATCGGTCTTGGCCACAGGCTATCCTTTTCGTCTGGCGATCGACGGGCGCAGTGTGATCAGCGCCCCGTCCGTGGTTTCACGATAGCGGGGGTGGCGGGCTCCGTCACCGGGGGAGCGGGCGGCACCTCCAGCGGAACGACCGCCGTGTCGACGCGCAGCGCGCCGGAGGGATCACGGATCGGGCGTTCGTCGCGGATGACGTTGCCGCTGACCAGATTGTCCGCCCCGGACAGCAGCGGGGTCAGCAACGGCACGTCGCCGCGCCGCTTCACGCGATCGAAATTGGCGTTGGTGTCATAGGCGGGCAGGCCGGTGATCAGCTTGGGCGCTTCCAGATTGCCCATCGCGGACAGAAGCTGCGCGCGGGCGATATATTCGCTCGCCTCGGCGGTGGCATAGCTGGTGCGGATGTTGAGCAGGTCGCGCGCCAGGTCGAGCACGTCGAGCGTGGTGCGGTCGCCCGCCTTTTCCTGGATGACCGCGCCGTCATAGGCCGCCTGCGCCGCTGCCGACGCGGCGCGCAGATGCTCGAGCGAGGCGAGCGCGGCGCGATGCGCGTCCCAGGCCTGGGCCACCGACTGCCGCGTCTCGCGCAAGGCGGCGTCGACCAGTCGCCAATCGGCGTCATTCTGTTGCCGCGCCCGCTCGATCGACAGGCGGCGTACGCCCGAATCGATCAGCGGCATGGTGACGACCACCGAGGAGCGCAGATCGGTCGTGCGAAGCTGGTTCTGATAGAGGTTGGTGGGACCATAGGTACCGCTGCTTTCCAGCGACACGTTCGGGTTGCGCTCCGCCTTGGCGGCGGCGACGGCGGCGCGCGACGCCTTCTCGCGCGACTGGGCGCCGCGGATGATCGGGCTGCCATTCTCCGCAATGCCATAGGCCGCTTCAAGCGAACCGACGCCCAGTGCGATTTGCGGCGGCGCGCTCAGCTCGCCTGGAAGACCGCCCGTCGCCTGGAGGAAGAGCGCCTGGCTCGCCCCCAATTGCCCTTGCGCGTTCAGCAACTGCGCCCGACCGAATTCGACGCGGGTCTGCACCTGTTGCAAGTCGCTGGAGGTGATGTCGCGGACCGCGAAACGCGCCCGCCCGTCGCTATATTGGCGTTCGAGCAGCGCGAGGTTCTGCCGCGCCAGTTCCACGATGTTGCGGTCGCGGATCACCCCGACATAGGCGGAGATGACGTCGAACATGGTCGACGCCTCGACCAGCCGGAGCTGTTCGCGCTCCAGTGCGATCTGGGCCAGAGCGTTCTGCTCCTGCGAGGCACGGCGACCGAAGGACAGGACCGGCTGCGAGAAGATGATCTGCGCGGTGCTGGAGAACCCCTCCGGCCGGTTGAACAGACCGGGGAAGATCTCGCTGCGGGTACGGGTGAACTGGTGCGAGCCCTGGAGCGTGACCTGCGGGCCGTAATTGGCGCGCGCCAGCGGGTAGAGCGTGTCCACCGACTTCAGGGTCGAGCGCTCCGCCACCAGCGTCGGATTGCTCCAATAGGCGCGCGCGATCGCAGCCTCCAGCGTGGTCAGCGTCGGCGTCGCATTGGCGGCCAGCGTGCCTTCCGGCGTCTCGCGCGGCAGTTGCGGCTCCAGCGGCTGCGGCATGCCGGCGGCGGTCGGAACCTGCGCCAGCGCCACGCCCGATGCCGACCCCATCAGGGCCAGGATCGTCAATCCGGCGCACACCCCCAGCGCCTTCCCCCTGTTCACCATCATTGCCCCACTCCGTATCTTAATTGTCTCGGAAAGCCCGCTCGAACTGATCGCGCAGCGGCTTCGTGATGTAAGAAATCATCGTCCGGTGGCCGGTTTCGATGAACACCTCGGCCGGAACGCCGGGGCGAAGCTGGATCTCGGGATAGCGGCGCAGCTCGGCCTCCTCGATCGCGACGCGCACCGGATAGAAGGCCTGCTTGCCCTCCGGGTCGGTCGAACGGTCGGCGGCCACGGTCACGACGCGGCCATGGATTTCGGGCGTCGCGGTCGAATTGAGCCCGCTGAAGCGGATACGCGCCTGCTGGCCGACCCGCACCTGATCGATGTCGAGCGGCGACACGCCCGCCTCGACCATCAGCTCGTCGCTGTCGGGCACGATCTCCATGATGACCTCGGCCCCGCGCACGACGCCGCCGATGGTGTTGAAGGCCAGCTTGTCCACCACCCCGTCATAGGGTGCGCGAAGCACGCTGCGGTCCTGCGCGTCGACCGCCGAGACGCTGCGCACCTGTTGCTGGTTCAGCGTGTTGTTGATCTCGGCCAGCCGCGTGCCCGCTTCCGAACGGCGGGTCTCGCCCAGCTGGATGATCTGTTCGCGCGCCTCGGTGATGCGCGCCTGGGTTGAGGCGATATTGGCCTGGAGCGCGCCGACATTGCCCTGAAGATCGGCGGCGGTGCGTTCCAGCTGGTTGCGGCGGCTGATCGTGACCAGCCCCTTTTCCCACAGATCCTTCACGCCCTGACGCTCGGGATTGATGAGCGCGGTCTGTTGTTCCAGCGCGTTGATCTGCGCGCGATAGGCGCCGATCTGCTGCTCATATTGCCGCACCCGCGATTCCAGCTGGGCGATCAGGCCCGACTGTTCGGTCTTGCGGATGGTGAACAGCTTGCGCTCGTCGGCCATGGCGCGCTGCGCACCCTCGCCGCCATTCACCAGTTCCGCCGGAAAGGTGATGGTCGGCGCCCCCAGCCGCTCCGCCTCGAGCCGCGCGCGCTGGGCGAGCAACTGGTCGACGCTCAGGCTGGAATAGCGGGCATCAGCGTCGGTCACCCGGTCGTCGAAGCGCATCAGCACCTGGCCCTTGCGGACTCGCTGGCCGTTCTCGACCAGGATCTCGGAAATGACGCCGCCCGCGGGATGCGCGATCCGCTTGATCCGGCTCTTCACCCCGACCTGGCCCGGGGCGATCACCGCGCCGCCGATCGGGATCAGCGCGCCCGCCAGCCCGAAACCCAGTACCAGCACGAGGATCGCGGTCAGCGCGATGCGGAACTGCCGCTTGGCGCTGCGCAGCGGATCGTAAAGAGGCGCGCCTTCGTCGATCGCGGTCAGGCGCGTGCCGGGGCCGCCGGTGGTGACGATGCCGTTCATGACTTGCTTTCCTCAAGGGTACGCTCGGGCGTGGGCGTGCCATTGGGCAGCGCCGCGCGCGTCAGATGCTCCATGACCTGATCGCTCGGCCCGAATAGCTCGATACGTCCGTCACGCAAATACATGATCTTGTTGACCTGTCCCAGAACGCTGGGACGATGGGCGATGACCACGACGATCCCGCCACGCTGGCGGATCGACCCGATGGCGGCGGCCAGGGCGGCCTCCCCCTCGGCATCGAGGTTGGAATTGGGTTCGTCGAGGACGATCAGGAACGGATCGCCATAGAGTGCGCGGGCCAGGCCGATACGCTGCCGCTGTCCGGCGGACAGCTCGCGGCCATCCTCGCCGATCTGGGTGTCGTAACCGGCGGGCAGGCTGGTGATCAGCGCATGGACGCCCGCATCGCGCGCGGCGGCGATGATCGCCTCCGACGTGGCCTCGGGGTCGAAGCGCGCGATGTTCTGCGCGATGGTGCCGCCGACCAACTCCACCGACTGCGGCAGATAGCCCAGCGACCGGCCCAGATCGTCGGGCCACCATTGATCGAGCGCCGCGCCGTCCAGCCGAACCGCGCCCGCCTGGGGCGGCCAGAGCCCGATCAGCGCGCGACCCAGTGTCGTCTTGCCGGCACCGCTGGGGCCGATCAGGCCCAGCGCGTCACCGGGATTGAGCCTGAACTGAACGCCGTGCAGCGTCGTGCGCTGCGTACCCGGCGGGCCGACGACCAGGTTTTCGACCAGCAGGCTCTGATGCGGGGCGGGCAGGCGGGTCATGCCGGGATCGGCGACGGGCACGCGCGAGAAGAGCTGCTTCAGCCGCGCCCATCCCTGACGCGCGCCGACCAGGTTGCGCCAGTTGGCGATCGCCTGATCGACCGGGGCCAGCGCGCGGCCCGACAGGATGGAGGAAGCGAAGATCACCCCGCCGCTCGCCTTGCCGTTGATGACGAGCAGCGCGCCGACGCTGAGGATCACCGATTGCAGCAGCAGGCGCAGCACCTTGCTGACTCCGCCCAGCTTGGCGCTCTCGCGCGAGACGCGGTTGGACAGGGTGACATACTGGTTGTTCACCCGCTCCCACCGGTCGCGCATCCGCTCGCGCATGCCGAGGGCGGCGAACAGCTCGACATGGCGCATATTGGATTCGGCCATGGCGTTGCGGACCGAGGACATCTGGTGAAGGTCCGACGACGGCTTCTTCATCACCCGATTGGTGACCAGCGTCAGCGCCAGCAGGATCAGCGCGCCGATCAGGGTCGTGACGCCCAGCCAGACGTGCAGCATGAACAGCACGCCCAAGAAGAACAGGATCCAGGGCAGGTCGATCATGGTGGCGAGACCGGTGCCGCTGATGAAGCTCCGCACCTGGTCCAGATCGCGCATCGGGCCCAGGCCGTCGCCCTGCGTCACCCGACCGTCGAGCGACATCTGCCCCATCGCGCCCTGCACCCGCCGCGACAGCGCACGGTCCAGCCCGTTGCCGACATCGGACAACAACCCGGCACGCAGATTCTCGAACAGCCCCTGAAAGGCATAGGCCAGCGTGACCATGATCAGCAGGCCGACCAGCGTCGGGATCGACCGCCCCGGCAGCACCGAGTCATAGACCATCATCATGTAGATGGACCCGGCCAGCAGCAATATGTTCAGGATGGCGCTGACCGCCACGATCATGCCGAAGACCGATCGAAACCGGCGCAACGCCATGCGCAGATCGTCTTGTCCCCCGTCGGCTGTACGCAAAACCCGGCCCTTCCTTACGCCACATGTTCCGTCGCGCCGGGTTCCCCGACGCTGTCATGTCCGTGGGCTATAGGCCCGATTGGTTAACGGGCCCATTCCTGCACCACCCCAACACGGCGCAATGTCACGATAATTGCAGGTTCGGCGTCGCTTCACCACGCGGGGAATTGAAACCGTCGTCACTTTTGTCCCCAAATGACACGCCCCGCCGGACGCTGCCGGGGACGGCCGTCACGCGAGCTTTCGGCGCAGCTTCCCCAGCATGGCGGCGGCATCGCGCTCCAGCCCTTCGGGGCGGCCCATCGCGAACCAGATGGCGAAGCGGGTCACCAGATAGACCAGACCGCCGACGATGACGCGCAGGATCAGTTCCTGGGCCAGATCGAAGCCCCCGATGACCCGCCAGCCGCGATCGGCGACGGCCCAGACGCCCAGCGACATCGTGATGCATCCGATCAGGGTGGGCATATGCGTGGCGATTTGCCGCATGATGCTGACGCCTGCCAGACGGCGGGCGAGCATCATCCCGACACTGACCTGATACAGCCCGGCCAGAACGCGCGTCGCCACGAGGCCGGGGACGCCGAAGAAGATGGCGCCCAACACCATCAGCGGCAGGCGGACGAGCAGCACCTGCAAATCGCGCATGAACAGCAACCGGACATAACCCAGCGCCATGCCCAGCGGCGTCGCCAGCCCCGCCACGCCCTGAAGCCCGAAGATCACCGCGAACGCCTGGATGATCGGCACGGCGGGCAGCCATTTGGCGTTGAGGAACAGCGCGACCATCGGTTCGGCGACCAGCGCGAAGCCGACCCCCACCGGCACGCCCAGCGCGACCAGCAACCGGTCGGCCTTGATATAGGCGGCGGTCAGGCGCGGCTTGTCGTGCTTGATCGAGGCGAAGGCGGGAAACAGCGTCTTGGTCAGCGGCAGCGTCGTCTCGCGCGTCGCCAGATTGGCGAGGTTGAATGCGACATTATAATAGCCGAGCACGGTGGGCGTCGCGATCTTGCCGACCATCAACTGGTCCGCGCGCCAGTTGAGCGCGTTCACCAGCTGCGACGCGCTGGTCCAGACCGAGAAGGACAACAGCGTCCGCCAGCTTCCCAGCGAGAAGCGGGGCAGGCGGGGCATGATGCAATAGGAGACGATGACGTTGGAGGCGTACATCGCCACGATCCCCGCGACGATCGCCCAATAGCTCTGGAAATACCAGGCGACGGCGACGGCGACGATGACGTTGCTCATCTTGGACGCGGAGGACAGGACGAATTCCTGCCAGAAGACCAGCCGTCGCTGGAACACCGCCAGCCAGGGATTGGCGAGCCCGGACAGCAGTGCACCGCCGCCCAGCACGATCAGGATCGGGATCAGCCGCTGATCGCCATAGATATTGGCGACGAAGGGGGAGGAGGCGGACAGCACGACCGCGATCGTGACCCCGCGCAACGCTGACAGAGTCCAGGCCGAATGGAAGTCGGCATCGGTCGGCTCATCCAGTCGGATCAGCGCCTGCGATAGCGACATTTCGGTAATGGAGGTGACGATCTGCATCAGCGTCGCCGCGATCGCGACCAGGCCGAAATCGGCGGGGACCAGCAGGCGCGCCAGGATGACGGTGCTGACCATCCCCGAAAGATTGACGACGACCCGCGCCGCCGTCAGCCACATGCTCCCCTTCGCGATCCGCTTTCCGACACCTCCGGCTGTGTTGCTCATGCTTTCCTATTCCCGATGCGGCCCGAATTCCGGCCGCCCGCCGCCCGTGCGACCGTGATGTGACGCGCCGCCGATACCCGCTCCATCGGGGCTTTCCTACAGCTATAAAAGGAACATATGAAGAACAATGTCCCGGACGGTCCCGTTCGCGGCATTTACAGGGGGAAGAATAGCCATGGCCGATCCGTTCAACATCGACAGCCTGAGCGCACCGTCGCGCGCACCGTTCGCCATCGCGCCGAGCGACAGCGTGCCCTTGGCCGTGGTGCCCAAGCGGCTGTTCGTCGGCACCGGCGGCCATATCACGCTACGCGGGGTCGATGGCACGGCGGACGTCGTCTATCGCAATGTCGCGAGCGGAGTTTACCTGAATGTCCGCCCCGGCTTCGTCCGCGCCACGGGCACCACCGCCGCCGACCTGATCGGGGAGGCGTGAGCGATATGGCGGGGGACTATGCGGGCAATCGCCCGGCCTTCGGCAATCCGCGAATGCTGGCGGATCAGGACCGCTATATGTTCTGGGCGACCGGCGCGCGGGTGCCTTCGGGCGTGCTCGTCACGGCGCAGGCGGACACGCGCTTCGTCATGACGAAGCTGATCTTCGGTTCACCGCAATATGCGATCGACCATCTTCGGCTTCATTATTCGGGCTTCGCCTGCACGGAAGGGGGGAACAGCCCGCAGGAGACGGTGCTGCCGGGAAATGCGACTGTCATATATGGTGTCTGGATCGCGGTGAACGGCGGCGAAGCCCGGGCGTGCGGCTTCGGGGGCGCGGCGGGGACGAACATCGCCAGCGGCGCGCTGGGGGCGTGGACCGACGACCTGTCGGTCGCGGTGCCGCCGCTGGCGCAGGTGACGGTCTATACGCTCTATGCGACCGCCGCCGGGGAGAAGCAGATCCCGGTGCATCAGATCATGCGCCAGCGCGGCGAGCGGGTATGGGGTGCGGACAATGCGGCGGCGCTGATCGCGCTGATCGGCACGGACACGGCCAGCACCGGCTCGCTCGAGGGGACATCCTTCCCGGCCTATTACGGGCCGGACTTCATGGTCGCCAAGGGATGGGACGGGCGTCCGGTGCCGCTGGTCGTGTGCGATTCGATCGGCGAGCGTCAGTCCGATAGCGTGCTGGCCGCCGATATGCGGCGCAATATGGGGTGGCTTCGTCGCTGGCTCGATCGGGACGGCCCCTATGGGCGTATTCCGCACATGATGATCGGCCTGCCGGGCGCGGCGTCCAAGCGCGAACTGATTGCGACCAACTCGGCCAAGCGCTGGGATATCGTCGATCAGGTGGTGGCGATGAACGGCGGGCGACGGCCCTTTACTTGCATCCTCAACCAGATGGGCCGCAACGATTATGAAAGCGGGAGCTATGCGACGACCCGCAGCAATTGGAAGGCGTTGAACGACCGTATCCTCGCGCGTCATCCCGGAACGCCGATCGTCGCGGTCGGGCAGGTCATCCATCCCAACTCCACCGACGGGTTCCGGACGCTCGCCAACCAGGCGTATCAGGCCGGTGGCGAATGGCCGAACGGTGTTCGTTATCAGTTGGAGGCGGACAAGCAGGCCGGGATGGACGGCACGCTGGCGGGCTATATCGACGTGGCGCGCGCGGTGGGTCTGGCCGACACGCAGGGCAAATGGCCCGAACCCTTCTTCGTCACGACCTTGGCGCAGCAGGCGGGGACCGACGGCACGACGACCTATGACAGCATCGTCCTGACCGATGCGCCGGAACTCGGGGACGTCCTGCAATGGATACCGGGTGGCGCGGTCGACTTCGCATCCGTCATCGCGATCACCGGGCAGCCGGGCGCCTGGACGTGCAAGCTCAGCTATAACGGCGCACGAACGGTGGTCGCCGCCGGAGGAGAGGTCTTCGCGCCCAACGCCAATGACGGATCGGGCACCCCGCGGACCGGCACCCATCCGCGACCGCGCATGATCCGGGCGATCGCGGAGCGTGTCTCCCAGATGGACAAGGGCAAGCTACGGTAAGGTCTTTTAAAAATTCATGGTCCGGGACCGCGATTCGGGTCTCGGACCATCTTTCGCGCGAATCCGATTCGTTTTTGCTTACGGCAGAACGTGCATCAGTAGCGATGAACCGTTACCCACGGGGGAGCGTCCTCATCTTCGGCCGGATGCCAAGCGCAATTCCGGCCTCTTGCCGCCGAGAGTCATCGCGCTTTCTTCATTCTGTAGTTTTATTTTCATCCAAACGGGCGAGCGGTGTCATTCGGACGACTGAATGACCTATCTGCGCCGGGGCCGCGCCTATCGGACAGGAACCGTTCATATTGGCAAATAAGGATCGTTACGATATGGTTATAATATCATATCGTTTGCAATCGCGGAAATCCGCCATTTTCGCAATGACCGATGTGTCGGAGCAGTTGCTACACTGACCAATGCTTCGTGATCTTGGTCCCCCGCCCAATGAACAAGGGCAAAAGGGGCAGAAGAACCCGGCAGGGTCAACTTGGTTCCATCGACAGAAACTGTGCGCCGCGCCGGGACTGCGCGCGCCGTCATATCCGCCTCATCATGGGACAGTCGCCAAAAGGCGCGAAACATTTCTGCTGTTTTCTGGTTAACACGGCGCTAACCATCTGGTCATCAACACCGGCCGCATGGCCAGCACTGCAATCCAAACCGCTATCAAAGCGAAAAACAGGGGAGTCCCTACAATGCCGAGTCGTCCCGACCTTCCGAACCAGAAGATCTCGTTCAACGAGAACGCCCGCTCCATCTCGGGCAACATCCTGCAGAACGCGACCGACGCCGACGGCGACACGATCACCGTTGCTCGCGTCAACGACGGCTATGTCGCTGGCACGATCGGTGGCGGCAAGGGCGGCAATGTCTTCCAGGGCAAGTATGGCACGCTGACCATCGCTCAGGACGGCACCTACACCTATGAGCTGAACGCCGGTCTGAACATCAAGGACGGCCAGAACATGGTCGAAGAGTTCAAGATCAAGGTCCGCGACAGCAGCGGCATGTACGATCAGGCCTATATCTCGTTCGACATCGGTGGCGAAGCCAACCGCAAGCCGGTCGCGATCGACGACTTCGTGTCGACCAATTCGGGCATCGTGGGCGGCAACGTCCTCTTCAACGACAGCGATCCCGATGGCGATACGCTGCACGTCGGCGGCGTGATCGATCTGGCCACCAAGACCAACTATCACATCACCGACATGACCGACGTGCAGATCAAGGGCGTTTACGGCACCCTGACGATCAGCAGCAATGGCGCCTTCACCTACCAGGTCGACTATTCGGACCCCGACACCATCGCGCTGGGCGGTGCTCAGGGCGTCGAGAAGTTCGCCTACAAGCCGCATGACGGCCAGAATGGCGAAGGCAACAACACCGACTACGCCCTGCTGAACATCGCGTTCAACTCGGCCGCGCCGGCTCTCTAATTCGCGATCGGTCGCCGCCCACACGGCGACCGTTTTCGAACTCCGCCGAACGCCGGTGGCCGCAAGGTCGCCGGCGTTCGTGCGTCCGGCGTCCAAGAACGCCCGATATCCGTCGTGGCAATAGCTGGCGCGCCGGCGACAGATGTTAACGGCATTGGCGGGTCGCGAAATTTACGTCGGTCCGACAGTGTTTTAGTGTGTACGAAACGTTAACCCTAGGATGTAACCCGTCGTTTCCTCCGTCGCTGCCACACGCTCCGCATCGGGAAGACCTCTGCTCTCTTCCCCGGAGAAGCCGGAACATGACGACCTATTATGTCGATGCCGCCAACGGTTCTGACAAGAACAGCGGCACGAGTGCGGGCACGGCGTTTCAGTCCGTCGCCAAGATTTCCAGTATGAAGCTCAAGGCCGGCGACACGGTTCTGCTGGCGCGCGGCAGCAGCTTTGCCGACATGCTGACCATCAACGGTTCGGGCACCACCGACCAGCCGATCACCATCGCGGCTTACGGGCAGGGCGCGGACCCCACCTTCGTCGGCAAGCAGGGGATCTACGGGACGAAGACGAGCAACATCGTCATCAAGGACCTGACCTTCTCGACCAGCTTCAACGCGATCTACGCGGCGCAGACCGAGAATTGGGTTATCGATCACGTCTCGCTGATCAATGCCGGGGCCGGGACGGGAACCGGCAGCATCTCGATGAAGACGAGCAAGAACGTCACCATCTCGAACAGCAAGTTCGACAATGTGTCGAACGACGGCATCTATGTCGTCGACATGACCGACCTGAAGATCGTCAACAACGTCATGACGAACCTGAAGGGCGGCACCGCCGACGGCATCCAGGTGACCAACTCGTCCAACGTCCGCATGACCGGCAACGTCATCGACCAGAGCACCTCGCCGGATTCGACCAAGGGCGGGATCATCGTCAACAATTCCTCGAACGTCGTCGCGTCGGGCAACGAGGTGAAGGGCGGCAGCTTCGGCATCGCGATCAACGGCTGGGACGTCGAGATCACGGACAACAAGCTGAGCGGCCAGAACAAATATGGCTGGTCCTCGGCGATCATGGCGAGCGCCGGGATCAACCTGGGCAACTACAAGATTTCGGGCAACGAGATCGTCGGATCGAACTTCGGCGTGGCGCTGACCGGTCTGTCGCGCGATGGCGACGTCACCCGCCAGAATATCGACATCAGCAAGAACACCTTTGTCACCGTCGCGACCGCCGCGCTGAAGATCGACAAGCAGACGACCGGCACCTTCCACGACAATGTGGTCATCGACAGCACCCTGTCGCAGATCAAGGGCAACGGCCTGATCGGTGCGTTCAATGTCGTCGGCAACGTCCAGACGACGGCGGCCAATGCCCCCTCGGGCCTGCAGGCCGAAGCCGCCGCCGCCGTTCAGGCCCAGGTCGACGCCGCCGCCAAGGCGCAGGCGGACGCCGCCGCGGCCAAGCTGCTCCAGGAAAGCTATAGCGAGAATCTGAACAAGGCGCTGAAGGTCGGGATCAACGCCGATCGCTATGCCATGGACGTGTCGGGCACCAAGATGTCGGGCAACATCATGGACAACGACATCAACGCGGCCGGCAACAAGCTGTCGCTCAGCTCGTTCAACGGCACCCGGATCGGCACCAGCGGCCTGGACCTGAAGGGCACCTATGGCACGCTCCACATCGATCAGAAGGGCCACTTCACCTATCAGTTGGACAGCAACGCGCTCGCCAAGCTGAAGAATGTCAGCGCTCCGGTCGAAAGCTTCCAGTACAAGGCCAATGACAGCGGCAAGGTCGTCACGTCGAACCTGACGATCGATCTGGCGGCCTATATCCGGACGCAGGATTCTGGCAGCGCGGCGGCCAAGGCGGCGCTGAAGGCCGGTCAGCCGATCGAAAAGGCCAAGGCGGTCGACGATTTCTACAAGATCGCTGCCAATGCCCAGACGGTGGTCGGCAATGTCTCGACCAACGACCTGACCTCGGACGGCAGCACCCTGTCGCTGCGCACGGTCGGCGGGCAGCAGTTGAGCAAGGGCGCGGTCGATCTGAAGGGGGTCTATGGCACGCTGCACATCGACGGCACCGGCGCCTTCACCTACACGCTGGACGCCGACGCCAATGCGCGGATGGTGGCCGACCACAAGACCAGCGACAGCTTCGTCTACAAGGCGGCGATCGGCGGCAGCTATGACCAGGGCGCGCTGGTCATCGACCTGACGCCGCACCTGAGCGCGGGCGACATGCTGGTGCTGTAATCCGGCGGTCGGCCGGGGGCCTGTCTCCCGGTCGGCGATCAGCGGACGAAATGATGGGCGGGCCGATCCCTATCGGTCCGCCCATCGTCGTTTTTCGGGCTTCGACAGCAGCTTGGCGGCAGCGACTGCGCCCAGTGGTGCATCGTTTCGGTTATAGCATGATCGCGCATGGTCCCGGGTGCTGGACGGCGATCGACCGCTCTGGAAGGAGCATCGCTGCAGGTAAGAAGCTTGCAGAGGATGTCGAGCAATGCAGGCAAGCGCGCCGAAGGCGGCGGACGTGGCATATCGCCGCGATATCGACGGACTGCGTGCGATCGCCATCCTGTTGGTCGTGCTGTTCCATTATGAGGTGCCGCTTTTCGCCGCGGGCTATGTCGGCGTCGACATATTCTTCGTCATCAGCGGTTTTCTGATCACCGGAATCCTGCGGCATTCGATCGAGACGGGGCGCTTCCGCTATCGCGACTTCTACCTGCGGCGCGCGCGGAGGCTGATCCCTGCGCTGTTCTGCGTCGTCATCGTCACGACGCTGGTCGCCTGCCTGATCCTGACGCCCTATGAGTTGAAGATCCATGCGCTGACCGCGGCCGCGACGCTGACCGGGGTCTCCAACATCGCCTTTCTGGCATTCACGGACTATTTTTCGCCCAAGGCCGTTCGGCAATTGCTGCTGATGGGATGGTCGCTCTCCGTCGAGATGCAATTCTATCTCGTCATTCCGCCCTTCATCTTGTTCGGACTTCGGCGAGGCGGCGATGGCTTGCGGCGGATCGTCCTGGTCGCGACGCTATTGTCCTTCGCCGCCACCGCCTTGACCGTTCACTATCGACCGGTGACGGCCTTTTATCTCATGCCGTTCCGCCTGTGGGAGATCGGGACCGGGTCCCTGATCGCGCTCGGTTGGAGTTTTGGCAGGCTGATCAGGCGGCGTGCGGCCCTGTTCCCGACGGCGGCCCTCCTGCTCGGCCTGGCACTGTTCCTCCCGCCGAGCCAGCCGGTGCTGGTCCGACAAGTCCTCGCCGTCGCCGCCGCCGGACTGATCGTCATGCCGGGCGCTTCCGGCTTGGGGCAGGGGCTACTCGCCTCGGCGCCGATGGTCGGGTTGGGGCGGGTGTCCTATTCCTGGTATCTCTGGCATTGGCCGCCGGTGGCGGTGGTGCATATCCTGGGGATAGAGGTCGGCGCCGCCGTAAGGGGTGGGCTGATCCTCGGCACGCTGCTGATCGCCGTCGCGACCTATCATTTCGTCGAGATTCCGTTCCGGCGGGGCGGTGGCGAACGCGTGATCGCGGCGCGGCGCTATGTCGTCCTCTGGGGAGCGGGGATCGGCTCGTTGTTCCTGATCTTCGTCAGCGGCGGGATGGCGCGCTGGGCCGCCGCGTCGGTGAGGCAGGTCGACGCCGATGTCCGCAGCGCGATCGGCAATGACTGCCTCGTGGCTTATGGCGCGACCGCCCCCCGATCGATGCGGGCCTGCCTTCCATCCGGCACCGGCGCGGCAATCGCGCTGATCGGGGACAGCCACGCCAACGCGCTGGTCGCCGGGATCGAGGATATGGCCTCGGCCCGTTCGCTGTCCCTGTACCAGATGACGAAATCCTCGTGCCAGCCGATCCTGGGCTACGACCATTTCCTCGCCAATCACCCGACCCATAGCGCGGAGTGCGCCGCCTTTCTGGCGGAGGCGCTGGCGATCGTCCGGACGCATCCCCGGATACGCACGGTCATCCTCGCGGGTTACTGGTCATCACTGTTGGACGCGAGCGCCGATGGCGGGGAGGACATGGCTAGGCGAAGGCTGGCGCTGGAGGCGGGACTGGGCCGGATGATCGATACCCTGAAGAGATTGGGGCGGACCGTCATCGTGGTGCAGGACATCCCGCGCTTCTCCGCCGATCCGCATAGCATGGCGTTGAACGATCTCATGCCGGTCCGCACCTCCCTCGCGCGCGTGCTGGGCGAGCGGGAAAGGGAGGTGCGGCAGGACCGCATGCCCTGGCAGGCCGTGATGCCGGATCACGCACGGGAGGCCATCGCGCGGCAGGTGGCGCAGCGCCCCGGCGTCATGCTGTTCGATCCGGTACCGCCGCTCTGCGATCCGTCCGGCTGTCTGTTCCGCGACGGCAAGCGCCGGGTCTTCTACGCCGATATGCACCATCTCTCGACGGCGGGAGCGATCTATACCGCGCGCCGCTTGGCGGGTGTCCAGTCCGCCTTCGAAATCCCCCGATCGGAGGGGCGGCGAAGGCGTCGCGTGCCGTCGGAAATGGCGATGCAATATAGCGACAGGACCAGGATCGGCCAGGTCGCCTGCGGGGCCAGCATCTGCCCCGCCTCGCTGGTGGACACGAGCAGCGCCATGACGATCGCCGCCAGCGCCTTCTGGATCGGGCGATAGTCGGGCGACGACGGATCGATCAGCAGGATGCCGCGGAAGATCGCCGCCAGCATGATCGCGACCCAGGTGAACAGCGCGGGGAAGCCCGAATTCAGCGCGATCTCCAGATAGGTGTTGTGGGTCGAGCGCGGCCCCCAGGCGATGGTGCTGGTGAACTGCTGGAAATAGGAGGTCTGGCGGAAGATCGCGAAGCCATGGCCCAGCCACGGCTTGTCGAGCGCGACCGGCCACAGCACTTCCCAGATTTCCGCGCGGCCCGACAGGGTCACGTCCTTGCCGAAGCTGCCCGCCACCTCGCCGAGCAGCGCGACACCCGCCCCGCTGGCGAGGACGATGACCAGCGACAGCGCCAGGGCGAAGGCGATGGCGCGCAGCGTGCGTTGTTCGATACGGCTCATGAAGCCGGTGATGACCACCACGCCCGTACCGACGATCAACAGGACGATCGCGGTCGACGACAGCGACAGCTTCGCCCCCACCGCCGCCACGGCGCACAGGGCCAGACGAAGCAGCCGGTCCCAGCGCCGAATGTCGAAATCGGGCGGCAGCAGCATGACGAAGGTCAGCGCGCAATAGGCCCCAAAGGCGTTCTTGTGCACGAACATGCCCCGCATCGCGCCGTTCAGCGATCCGCTCATGAAGGCGATGCCCGGAAACAGGATGGAATAGGTGAAGTTGACGACCAGCAGCACCGCCATCATTCGCCACACGATGTCGAAAGAGGCTTTCGCACCGAAACAGGTTGCCAGGTACATCATCGGCAGGACGATGAGCATCATGGCGATAAAGCCACGCAGCGAACTCATCGGATTGGCCGATGCCAGGATCGAGCCGATCAGGAATATGGCGAGCAGCCCGACGAGCGGCCCCAGTCGCAGCACCGCACGCGCGGCCATGCGCGGCAATGCGATGGTCGTCAGCGCGATGAACGGCACCAGCGAATAGAGCACCATCTGCATCAGGAATGGGTCGTTGCTGGCATTCTCCGTCTGGGACGTCGGATAGCCGTACCACATCTGCGTACTGCGATAGATGGCGATGATCGCGGCGGGCAGGATGAGGTAGAGGCGCACGAACCGGGCGATCTGCGCGGCGCGCGACGCCTCCGCCCGACGCCAGGGTTCGGCGGTCGCTCGACCCGCAGCCTCCAGTGCTTGATCCGTCAATCCCACCTCCACAGGCATTCATGCCCCCGGCGGGAGGCAGTCGTCATCCGGACCCGTCAACCGGGATCAGAACCGATAGGTGGCACTGACCGCGACCTGGCCGTCCTCCGGCCCCAGATCGAGATTGAAGCCACGATCGGTACGGCGAAGATAGCTGATCAGGGGCTTGATCGTCCAATGCCGGTCCACCAGCCAGTTCGCGCCCAGCGTCACGCCCGTCAAGGACGCGCGCCGTATGTCGTTGACATAGGTCGTCCATTGCTGACGCAGGCCGAGCGTCAGGATGAGATTGCGGCGAACCTCTTCACTGGCGCTGAGCGTCACGTTGGTGAACAGCGCCGCGCGCGCGTCCTGTTGTGCGGCGGTGCGCACCTCACGCGAGCCCGACAGCGATATCGTCGTCCGCTCGCGAACGAGCCAGTCGAGCTGGGTATCGAAGGTCAGGCCGGTGATGGACGGTGCGGACGGCTCCTGGAAGTCGACCCGGATGACGCCCACGCCCGCATGGCCCCGGATCAACTGGGTCAGCGCACCGCGCAAACCGGCGGTCAGGGTATAGACGTCGGCGTTGCTCCGCTGCCTGGCTTCGGCGAGGTCGAAGCGGCGACGCTCGACATTCAACTGGCCGTAGACGGCGCGGGTGCCCCAGACGTCATGTTCGATCCGTGCCTCGCCGTTATAGCCGGTGAAGGTCCGAAACCGCTGGTCGGTGATCTGTCCCGCCAGCGAACGATTGTCCCGAAACTCGGTCCGCGACACGCCGCCGGTAGCGGCCAGTCGCGTCGAGCCGTATTCGATGCGCGTGCCCAACTGACCCGAGGTCAGGTCGTAGATGCTGGGCAGCGCCAGGCTCGACACTTCCTCGACCGCGCTGCGCTCCAACTGGATGCGCTGGTGCGACGCCTCGGTGGTGAAGGAGATATGCGAGGTCGCGTCATAGCGTCCCGCCGTCACCACCCGGTAGGTCGTCGTGTTTTCCGAGGTATAGCGGGCATATTCGCGACGACGGATGAAGCCGCTGAGCACCGCGCGGTGCCGCCCCCAGTCCGACGTGGCGTCGAAGCCGCCCAGGATATGGGCGAAGACGTCGGTCCGCGGATTTTCCTCGGCATAGACATTGGCGTCATAGGCCAGGCCCGCATCGATATAGGGACGGAGCACCATCCCCCCGACCCGAAGGCCGGGCGGGTCATAGCCCGGGCGGCGGCGCGTCAGCACCGTCTCGCCCGGCAACCGCAAGGCGCTCAGCGCGCGATCCGCGACCCGCGCGGTCGGCACTTCGGTCTGCTGGGTCGAGCCGGAGGGCAGGGGAATATAGGCCGGGACGGGTATGGCGTCGCTCGACGGCGCGGCATCGACCCCCGTGTTCGCGACGCCCATGGGTTGCCCGCGCGCATCGACCGGCCGTCCGGTCTGCGGATCGACCAAGGGTGGCGGCACCGGCGTGCCGGGCTGTCGCGTGGCCATCGGATCGCTCTGGGCGGGCAAGGTCAGTCGCCCCGGCACCGAAGCGCCGGAGCGGGGCGTCTGCGTCGTCTGCGCCGTGGCGGGCATGGCCAGCGTCGACATCAACAGCAGCGTGGCGGACCCTGCCAGGGGAGAACGGACCACCCGATGACCCCTTGTCAGAAATGAACCTCGGGCACCCGGATCGTATCCCCCGGCTGCACCTCGACATCGGCATCCGGATCGACGCTGTAGAAGGTCGGACCATTGGCCCGGCGCAGCAGCACCCGATGCTCGTTGGCGCGGTAGGTATAGCCACCCGCCAGCGCCACCGCCGAGGTCAGGGTCGTACCCTCGCGCGCCGGATAGGCGCCGGGGCGCTGAACCTCGCCCAGGATGGCGAAGGTGCGGAAGTCATAGACCTCGACCGACACGCTGGGGTTGCGCACATAGCCATTGCCCAGCCGCTTGGTCAGCTCCGCCTCGACCTGAGCACGGGTCAGGCCCTTGACCGGTACTTCGCCGATCAACGGCATCGCGATTGACCCCGCGCCGCCGACGGCGAATTCGCCGCTCAACTCGGGTTCGCGATAAACGTTAACGCGTACCTTATCGCCGACCCCCAAAGTATAGGGCTGGCGCGGCTTGCCGATCTCGGATGCGGGCAGGGGCGGCGCATTGGTTGAGGCACAGCCGGACAGGGCGACGCTGGCGGTCAACAGCGCGATCATCGCCGGGCGCAGGCGGGTAAACCGCTGAAAGGTCGACATGGTATCCCCCTTGATCCGTTTCCGATCCGCAAATGGCATAGAAGACCATCGCTCGACAAGGCGCTGTAGGGCGACCAATTTCATGCCTAATTTTGCGTTAACCAGCGGGATTAAGTCTCATCTAAGCGGCAAGGGGTAAATCGGCCTTCGGTGCACTGTACCGTATGGGAACCCACATGCGAAACAACCTGGCTTACAAGAACAAGGGCGATGCCGCGACCGCGACCAAGTCGGGCGCGTCCGCCGACGCATGGCAGGGCCCGGCTGCGGGTTCGCCGGTCCACAGCTTGCAGGAAAGGCTGTGGAACGAGTTCGATAGCGAGCGCGAGCAGGCGGTTTTCGACAGCTTCAGCGCGAAGCACGCGGTGGCGCCGTCGCGCACCCGCTGGATGATGACTCCGGCGCTGATCCTGTCCGGTGCGGTCGGCGGCTGGGCGTTGTTCTATGCCGGATCGGTCGCCGGTCTCTACTGAGTTTTCCCGCCGGGCGTGGGGGCACGCCCGATTTTTCCCAATGTCCCGGATCGAGACATGAGGCTGGAAACACTCCAGCCCTTGTCGCGGTCCGGTTTCGTCACCCTCGGCTCTCCTAGAGCCTCACGCAGCTTCCTTTAAAGGCTAACGGGCATGAATCAGGCACACGTCGTCGACACCTTCGCCTATGACGACCGGTCGGAAGAGCGGACGCTGTTGCAGCGTCGCGGCGTTCTTCGGATCGATGGCGATGTGCGTCCTTATGACGTGGTCGTGCTCGACCTGACGCGCGAAGGGTGCCGGATCGACACGAACCTGCCCATCGCGGAGGGAACGGGGATCGAGATCGGGCTGGCCAATATCGGCCGCGTCCGCGCCACGGCGGTGTGGCAGGGCGTCGAGGGGCTGGGCTGTGTCTTCGACCAGCCGCTGCCGTCGGGCGCGATCACCGCGGCGCAGGGGCCGACGAACGTCTTGTCCTTCTCGGGCGAGGAGATGGCCAGTCAACAGGCCATGGGGCCCTATAAGCTGCGCGCGCGGACCCGGATGATGATCCTGGGCGGCGCATGCCTGTTGTCGTGGGGCGTGATCGCCGCCGGAGTGCTGTTGGCGGTCTGAACCGCCGACGATCCGCTTCAAAACCGCGCCGTCGCCTGGATTAGGCGGCGGCGCGTTCCTCTTCGATGATCGCGCGCGCGACGACCGCGCATTGTCCGCATTTCGGCTGGCGCCCGAGCGCCTGATACATCTGGCAGGGAGTCATCGATCCGGCCCGCGCACAGTCGCGGACTTGTGATTCCCGGATGGCATTGCACACGCAAACGACCAAGGCGCTCTCCATCATCTACGCCCTTCGTTTAGCGCTAATGAGAGTGGATCGCAAGGCTGTTGCGATGCGTTTGCAAATATTATCGGGCTCGATCTAACCCCGCTCGCACGCCTGCACGCCATAATCGTTCCAGCGGTCCCTGGCCGAAATAGTCGAGCCAGGGCTTCGACCAGAGCAGCATCAACCCCCACATCGGCACCACCAGCAGATACAGGCTCGCCCGTGTCCAGTGCGCGAACTGGCCCAATCCATGGCCATAGAAGATGAGGGTCATGACGATGCTGGTCGCCAGATAATTGGTGAAGGCCATGCGACCGGCGGCGGCGATTCGCACGGTCCACCAACTGCCGGGTTTGAGCAGGAGCAGGATGAGCGCGGCATAGCCCAGCGTACCGATCAGCCGGAACGGCACGTTGAGGAACAACTCCACCAGCGCTACCGCGCGTACGTCATAACCGCTGGCGATGACCGCACCCGCCATCGCCGCATAGGCCGCGCATGACAGGGTGACGCCGAAAGCGGCCCAGCGCCGATAGCTCCGTCGCGGCCATTGGCCGGTCAGGAACCCGGACTTCAGCGCCGCCATCCCGAGCAGCATGGCGCTGAGCGTATCGGGGCCGATCTGGATGAGGTCGAACAGGGGGTTGCCGTTATTCGCCAGCCGGTACGCCGTGGAAACGGCCCAGGAGCCGCGCATCGCCACGATCTCCGGAGCTAGGCGGGCCGGGTCAAGCGTACCGAAGGCGAGTTGATACAGGTCCCACAGCGCCACCGATTGCGGCGTGTCGCGCGCGGCGGCGGCGAACAGGCCGAAACATTCCAGCCAGCCCATCGCCATCGACAGCCCCGCCATGGTGATCGCGGTCCAGCACAGCGCCCGCGCGCTCAGTCCGACGAAGCCGAGCGCGATCACGCCGACCAGCGCATAATGGGTCAGGATGTCGCCCGACCAGATAAAGGTCAGATGGACGAGTCCGAACAGGAACAGCACCGCCATGCGCAGCAAATGGATCGACGCACCGTTCAGTCCGGCGGCATCCGCACGCTGGAGGATCAGCAGGGTCGATGCGCCGAACAGCAGCAAGAACAGGCCCCGCATTCGCCCGTTCACGAACGTCTCGGTCAGGAACCACGCGCCCAGATCGACCGGCCGTGTCCCGCCCCAGGCCATGGGGTTGGAATAGGCCGGGTCGGGCAGAGCGAAGCCCGGCAGGTTGGCAAGCAGGATCGCCATCACCGCCACGCCCCGCAGCACGTCCAGCGTCACCAGCCGTTCGCCCTTCTCCGCGACGGCGAGAAGCGAGGGGGCAGGGGCGGGACCGTCGACCAAAGCAATGCTCCGTTTGCGTATCGCGCGGACTTACCGGTCGCGGGTCAGGATGCAACCGCCCGTCCGCCGAAGCATTGCCATTCCATGGGATTATCACCTCGCCTGACCGGACGCGCCACCGCCCGCGCGCATCATTCACCGGCCGCCCAGGCGTTTCTTCACAAGGTCGAGCCGTTTTTCGCCGGGAGCGACGTTACCGGCGGGCCGCTGCTGATCGCGACGATACTGGCGCTTATCCTGACCAACAGTCCTTGGGCGGGCGCCTATGAGGGGTTCTGGGACACGCCCGTGGCGATCGGTTTCGGTACGGCGGAGGTGTCGCACAAGCTGGCCGAATGGATCGACCATGCGCTGTTGCCGCTGTTCTTCGTCATCGTCGGTGCGGATGTGAAGCGCGAGATGGTGACCGGGCCGCTTGCCCATTGGCGGAGCGCGGCCTTTCCGCTGGCCGGGGCGGTCGGCGGGATGCTGGTGCCGGTCGGGCTCTATCTGCTCGTCGCGGGGGGAACGCCCGCCGCGCCGGGCTGGGGCAGCGTGATCACCACCGATACCGCCTTTGGGTTGGCGCTGATCGCCCTGTTCGCGACGCGATTGCCGGTGGGGCTGCGTGCCCTGATGCTGGCCTTCGCGGCGGTGGACGATGTCGGCGGGCTGCTGGTCATCGCCTTTGCCTATAGCGATTCGATCGACGTGCGCGGGGTGATCACGGCGGGCGTCGCGCTGGTGGGGATCGTCGGCCTGCGCCGGGTCGGCTGGGTGTCGTCGGTCCCCTATGTCCTGCTGGCGTTGTTCGTCTGGGGCGGAGTGCTGGAGTCCGGCATCCACGCGACCATCGCGGGCGTCATGATCGGCCTGACCGTGCCGGTCGCCCCGCGCCTGGAACAGCGCGACTTCGCGCAGCGGGTGCAGCACCGGGTCGACGAATTCCAGAGCGCGCACGGCGCGGCGGAGCAGGCGGGCGACGGTGAGGAGGAACAGCAGTTGCGCGAGCGCGCCGAGGAGCGGCTGGGCTATCTTCAGGAAATGGCATCGGCGACCCGGGTCGCGAGCAGCCGCCTGATCGAGATACTGACGCCCTGGGTCAATTATGTCGTCCTGCCGCTGTTCGCGCTGTCCAATGTCCGCATCCACTTCTCATCGGATTTGCTGACGATGATCGGTAGCCCGCTGGTGATGGGGGTCGTACTGGGCCTGGTAGTGGGCAAGCCGATGGGTTTTCTGGGTTTTACCTGGGCGGCGAGTGCGCTGGGGCTGGCGCGGCGGCCCGATCAGGTGAGTTGGTCGATGGTCATGGGGGTGGGCGCGCTGGCGGGGATCGGCTTCACCATTTCGCTGTTCATCGCAGGGTTGGCCTTTGGCGATGGCGAGATGCGCGAGGCGGCATCGCTCGGCGTGCTGATCGCCTCGATCCTGGCGGCGGGGACCGGCTATGCGATCCTCCGCTTCTGCGCGGAGCCCCGGCATGCGGCCGAGGCTCTGGTAGAGACTTAGGGCCTACCGACATTCCCTATTCCTCCCCTGGAAGGGGAGGTGGCAGGCCGTTAGGCCTGACGGAGGGGTGTCGCCCGCTCGATAGCGGGGACACCCCTCCACCATGCTGCGCATGGTCCCCCTCCCCTCGCAGGGGAGGAATAGCGACCCTTCCGCTCGAATGTCGATCGGCGTTAGGCGAGCGCGGCGTCGGCGCCCATCAGCGTGGGGAAGAAGCCCTCATGCGCGCGGCGCAGATCGTCGAGCGAGACGACGAAATCGCCATCCTCGCGCTCGAAGATCAGGCGGCTGCCCGCCGTGCGACCGATCCGCTCGACCTCGACGCCCGCCTGATGCGCGTTTGCCAGGAAGTCGATCAGCGCGGTGTCCTCCACGGTGGCGACATACAGGCCCTGATCCTCGGCGAAGAGCTGGCGGCAGGCCTCGCCCGTTTCGGGGAATTGGATCAGTGCGCCGATATTCCCAGCCAACGCCATTTCAGCGACCGTCACCGCGATGCCGCCGTCCGAGACGTCGTGCACGGCGGTCAGATGCCCGGCGGTGATCGCCTCGCGGACCAGGTCGCCGGTGCGACGCTCGGCATCCAGGTCGATCGAGGGCGGCGGGCCCGCGTCACGGCCTTCGATCCCATGCACTTCGCGCAGCCACAGCGACTGGCCGATCTCGCTCTTCGGCGTGCCGATCAGGACGATGACGTCGCCGGTGCCCTTGAAGGCGATGGTCGCCGACTTGGACCAGTCCGCCATCAGGCCGACGCCGCCGATCGCCGGGGTCGGCAAGATCGCCGAGCCGCCGCCGGTCGCCTTCGATTCGTTGTAGAGCGAGACATTGCCCGACACGATCGGATAGTCGAGCGCGCGGCACGCCTGGCTCATGCCCTCCAGGCATCCGACGATCTGGCCCATGATCTCGGGGCGCTGCGGATTGGCGAAGTTCAGGCAGTTGGTGATGGCGAGCGGCTTGGCGCCCACCGCCGTGATGTTGCGCCACGTCTCGACCACCGCCTGCATCCCGCCGGTCACCGGATCGGCATAGCAATAGCGCGGGGTGCAGTCGGTGCTCATCGCGAGCCCCTTTTGCGTGCCGTGGACGCGGACCACGGCGGCATCGCCGCCGGGGCGCTGCACCGTGTCGCCGCCGACCATATGGTCATACTGCTCCCAGATCCACCGACGCGAGGCGATGTCGGGCGAGGCCATGAGCTTGAGCAGGTCCGCCGCCGGGTCCTGGCAGCCCGGCGAGGTGATCGCAGGGGGAACCTCGGTCGGTACATGCGGACGGTCATAGAGCGGCGCGTCGTCGGCCAGGGGGCCAAGCGGGATGTCGCACACCACCTCGCCCTTGTGGCGCAGGACCATGCGACCGGTCTCGGTCACATGGCCGATGATCGCAAAGTCCAGTTCCCACTTGCGGAAGATCGCCTCGGCAAAATCCTCGCGACCGGGCTTCAGAACCATGAGCATCCGCTCCTGGCTCTCCGACAGCATCATCTCGTACGCCGTCATGCCCTCTTCGCGCTGGGGCACGTCGTCCATGATCAGCTCGATGCCGACGCCGCCCTTGGACGCCATCTCGACCGACGAGGAGGTCAGGCCCGCCGCGCCCATGTCCTGGATCGCGACGATCGCGTCCGAGGCCATGAGTTCGAGGCACGCCTCGATCAGCAGCTTCTCGGTGAAGGGGTCGCCGACTTGCACGGTCGGACGCTTGGCATCCGCATCCTCGCCGAAATCGGCCGAGGCCATGGTCGCGCCGTGAATGCCGTCGCGGCCGGTCTTGGAGCCGACATAGACGATCGGATTGCCGACGCCGCTAGCGGCCGAATAGAAGATCTTGTCCTGATCCGCGACGCCGACGGTCATCGCGTTGACCAGGATGTTGCCGTCATAGGCCGGGTGGAAATTCACCTCGCCGCCCACGGTCGGCACGCCGACGCAATTGCCATAGCCGCCGATGCCGTGGACCACGCCCGAGATCAGGTGGCGCATCTTGGGGTGATCGGGACGGCCGAAGCGTAGCGCGTTCAGATTGGCGACCGGCCGCGCGCCCATGGTGAACACGTCGCGCAGGATGCCGCCGACGCCCGTCGCCGCGCCCTGATAGGGCTCGATGTACGAGGGGTGGTTGTGGCTCTCCATCTTGAAGATCGCCGCCTGGCCGTCGCCGATATCGATGACGCCCGCATTTTCGCCGGGGCCGCAAATGACCTGGGGCCCTTCGGTCGGCAGCTTCTTCAGGTGGATGCGGCTCGACTTGTAGCTGCAATGCTCCGACCACATCACCGAGAAGATGCCGAGTTCCACGAGATTGGGCTCGCGGCCCAGCGCGGTCAGGACGCGCTGATATTCTTCTTCGGACAGGCCGTGGTCGGCGACGATCTGGGGCGTGATCTCGGTCATGGCCCGCGCCTTTAACGTGGTGTCGCGGGTTCGTCACTATCGCTATGCGCGAAGATGCTATCCGAAGTGCATCGCCGCCGCGATCGCCAGGCCGGTAAAGGCCAGAGCGCCCGCGATCCAGCCCGCACCGATGCGGATCGCAGCCTCGATTCCGGCGGTGGAGACGGCGAGATGGTCGCTTTCGAGCTTGCGGGTCGTCGCGCGGATCAGGCGGGGCAGGTCGTCGCCCAGCCGGTCCAGTTCCAGCGCCAGCGCGGCGGCCCGCCGGGTCCAGCGTTCGGGCGACAGCCGCGCCTCGACGATCCGGGCGCTGGCCCGGCGCAGGGCGGCGGACAGGTCGAAGTCGGGCTGGATGCCGCTCAACACCCCGTCGATGGTGATCAGCGCCTTGAACAGCAGCAGCATGTCGGGCTGTAGGACGATGCGTTCCTCGCGCAGCACGGGGAAGATATCGCCCAGGATCGCCGTCAGTCGCAGCGCACCGCCGCCATGGCGGGCGACCAGCCGGTCGGCGACGGCCTGGAAGCGTTCGGGCGCGATATCATCGGTTTGCGACCAGTTCTTCAGCGTCTCGGCCAACAGGGCGGGGTCGCTGTTGGCGATCGACTGGGTGAAGGCGATCACCTCCTCACGGCGACGCGGGCTGACATGACCGATCAGCCCCAGGTCGAGCATCGCAATGCGGTTGCCGGGCAGGCAGAGCAGATTGCCCGGATGCGGATCGCCATGGAAGCGCCCGTTGATCAGCGTCATGTCGAGCACGATGTCCGCCCCCGCCTGGGCGATGGCGGCGGGATCGATCCCCGCCTCGCAGAGGTCGGCCGCGCTGCGGGGCGGCACGCCCGCGATGAAGTCCATCACCAGCAGCGTTTCGGAGCTATGGCTCCAATGGATGGCCGGCACCACGACGCGGGAATCGCCCGCGAAGTCGTCGCGCAGCCGGTCGGCGTTACGCCCCTCATTGGTGAAGTCGAGTTCTTCGAGGATGTCGCGGCCCAGCTCGCGGATCATCCGCACCGCACCATATCGCCGTGCCTCGGCATTGGTCGCCTCGACCATCGACGCCAGTTGGGTCAACAGGCGGAGGTCTGCCTCCATGATCGTGCGGATGCCGGGGCGGCGGATCTTCAGGACGACTTCGGTGCCATCGGCCAGCGCGGCGCGGTGGACCTGCGCGATCGAGGCGGCGGCAAGCGGTTCGGCGTCGAAGCGGGCGAAGGCGGTCTCGGGCGATTCGCCCAGGGCCGCCTCCACCTGGCCGCGAAGCTGGCCGAAGGGCAGGCGCGGGGCGGCGCTGTGCAGCCGCTCCAGTTCGGCAATCCATTCGGGCGGGAGCAGATCGGCACGCGTCGCCAGGATCTGGCCCAGCTTCACCCAGACCGGCCCCAGCGCCTCCATCGCCTGGCGCGTCCGGGCGGGGAGGTCGAATGGCAGGGCGTCGGGATCGCGCCGCGCCGGATCGAGCCCCAGCCGCGCCAGCAGCACGTCGAGGCCATAGCGCGATGCGGTCGCGATCACCTCGGCCAGTCGGGCGCGGTCGCGCGCCGCCACCCGGATCGCGCCCAGCATCATGGCCTCAGATATAAGGCGGCTGGGTATAGCCTGCCGGGCTGAGCGTGAAGATCTCGCAGCCCTCTTCGGTGATGCCGATCGAATGCTCGAACTGCGCCGACAGCGACCGGTCGCGCGTCACCGCCGTCCAGCCATCGTCGAGCAGCTTCACGTCCGGGCGGCCGATATTGATCATCGGTTCGATGGTGAAGATCATGCCGGGCTTCAGTTCGGGCCCGGTGCCGGGGCGGCCGACATGGACGACCTCGGGAGCGTCGTGGAAGAGCAGGCCCAGGCCATGGCCGCAGAAATCGCGGACCACGCCGTAGCGATGCTTCTCCGCATGCTGCTGAATGGCATGGGCGACGTCACCCATATGGTTGCCGGGCTTGGCCTGCTCGATGCCCAGCATCAGGCATTCATAGGTCACCTCGACCAGCTTGCGCGCCTTTAGCGGCACGTCGCCGATCAGGTACATGCGGCTGGTGTCGCCATGCCAGCCATCGACGATCGGGGTCACGTCGACATTGACGATATCGCCGGACTTCAGTGTCTTATCCGATGGAATGCCGTGGCAGACGACATGGTTGATCGAAACGCAGGTCGAATGGGCATAGCCGCGATAGCCCAAAGTCGCAGGGACCCCACCACGCTCGACGATGAAGTCATGGACCAGCCGGTTGATCTCGGCGGTGGTGACGCCGGGCACCATATGCGGCACCAGCATGTCCAGCGTCTCGGCGGCCAGACGGCCCGCCTTGTGCATGCCATCGAATGCCTCGCGGCCCCACAGCTTGATCGCGCCGGTCCGCCCCTGGGGCGCGTCGGCGGAAACGGTCACATAATCGGTCATGACGGCGATATAGCGTGGCGCGTCGGATTTTGCGAGGCTATGTCCGGCACCATGGAATCCGTGCCCAACCAAGAGCGTATCTGGACCGCCGCGCTGGTCGTCATCGGTGATGAGATCCTCTCCGGGCGAACGCAGGACAAGAACGTCGCGCAGCTCGCCACTTGGCTGAACGTCCAGGGAATCCGACTGGTCGAGGTGCGCGTCGTCGCCGACCGGACGGAGGCGATCGTCGAGGCGGTGAACACCCTGCGGGCGCGCAACGACTATCTGTTCACCACCGGCGGGATCGGGCCGACGCATGACGACATCACCGTCGATGCGATTGCCGAGGCGCTGGGCGTCGCGGTGATCGAACATGCCGAGGCGCGGGCGATCCTCGACCATTATTATGCCGAACGCGGCGGCGTCACGGCGGCGCGGGCCCGTATGGCGCGGACGCCGGAGGGGGCTTCGCTGATCCCCAACCGCGTCTCGGGCGCGCCCGGCATTCGCGCGGGCAATGTCTTCATCATGGCGGGCGTGCCGCATATCACGGCGGGGATGCTCGACGCGCTGACCGGCACGCTGGAGGGCGGGCGGCCCGTCGTGTCCCGCACGATCGGATGCTGGGTCGGCGAGAGCGAGGTCGCCGACCTGCTGCGCACCGCCGAAAAGGCGCATGAGGGCGTCGCGATCGGCAGCTATCCCTTTTTCCGCGAAGGACGGACGGGCGCGAATTTCGTCGTGCGCAGCGCCGATCCGGCTTTGGCCGACGACTGTATTCGGGCGTTGATCGACGCCCTGGAAAAGGCCGGACATGCGGTCGTCTACGACGGCATATGATGCTGGTATCCTTTCGTTAGTCTTGTTCCGCCAGAAGAAAGCGGGCGCTGCCGGTGAAAGGACAGCGCCACGAAAGGCCGTTATGAAGTGGTTTCCGATGCGAGGTGATGGCGGAGTGACGGGATCGTCGGTGTTTCGCGACATGATGGTCGGACGCTGACCGTCATGACCGCCCCCATATTGGTGACCGGCGCGGCCGGATTCGTCGGCCATGCCACCGCCCATCGCCTGCTCGCCCGTGGGGAGCGGGTGATCGGCGTCGACATCGTGAACGACTATTACGACCCCGCGCTCAAACAGGCACGGCTCACCAGTTTCGAGGGCATGGACGGGTTCACCTTCCATCGTCTGGACATTGCCGAGCCGGATGCCATCGCCGCGCTGATGCGGCAGCATGGGATCACCCGCGTCGTCCATCTCGCGGCGCAGGCGGGCGTTCGGCACAGTATCGACCATCCCTTCGCCTATGAACGCTCCAACCTGGCTGGGCATCTCGCGGTGTTGGAGGCCTGTCGCCACCAGCCGGGGTTCGCGCATCTGGTCTATGCTTCTTCCAGCTCCATCTATGGCGACAAGCCGATGGGCGGGCAGGGCTTTCGCGAGGACGAGCCCGCCATCGCGCCCGTCTCGCTCTATGCCGCCACCAAGCGGGCCGGCGAGCTGATGAGCCAGTCCTATGCCACCCTCTACGGCTTCGCGCAGACGGGTTTGCGCTTCTTCACCGCCTATGGGCCATGGGGGCGGCCCGACATGGCCTATTTTTCGTTCACCCGGCGCATCCTGGCCGGTGAGCCGATCGAGATTTTCGGCGAGGGCCGCATGGCGCGAGACTTCACCTATATCGACGATATCGTCGATGGCATCGTCGGCGTGCTCGACCGCCCGCACGACGGCGGCGAGCACCGCATCCTGAACATCGGCGGCAGCCACCCGGTCGGTCTGATGAGCATGATCGTCACGCTGGAGGCCGCACTCGGTTGCGAGGCGATCAAGATCATGAAGCCGATGCAGCCCGGCGACGTGACCGCGACCTATGCCGATGTCTCGCGGCTCCATGCCCTGACCGGTTATCGGCCGAAGGTGGCGCTGGAAGAGGGGCTGGGGCGGTTCGTCCAATGGTACCGCGACTATCACCGCGTCTGACCCACCGCTTTGCCCTTGCAACGCTCCGCCGGTTTGAATAGTGAGCGTGCACGCGATCGGACGAGGACATGCCCATCCGAATGCCCCGCGGGTGTAGCTCAATGGTAGAGCAGAAGCTTCCCAAGCTTACGACGAGGGTTCGATTCCCTTCACCCGCTCCATAGCATCCGTACATTCCTACAGGAACGGCTTTCCGGTCCCGCTTCACGGCACACCGGGGTTGTTCGCCCCGCTGTTGCAGTAAGAGCGTTTGCGGACCGGGTTCCCGCTGGGATGCGCTTCCCGTAGAGTCGTGGCATCACGATCCGCACAATCGTGATGCCACGCCGCATTTGAGCGGGAACGGGTTACCGGGCGAAAGCAGCTGTGCCCATCACCCGATTTTGGTGGTGCGCCCGTCGATCAAGGCAGTCGCCTCGGCGGTTCCTGCGGCAAGGCTCGTCTTGCCCGACTGGATGTCGTCGGCGATGGCCAGCAGGCGACCGCTGATCATGGTGCCGGTCTCGGCTTCTTCCGGGATCGCGATGCCGCCCTTGGTGTCGGCGACGCGGGTCCAGGCGGCTCGCACGGCGGCCCAATAGTCCTTGGTCTTGGCCCAATAATCGTCGGCGGCCTTCACATTATAGCCGTCGAACCGCTGGTAGGTGTTGAGCACCGATTCCTGGACGATAGGCACCAGTTTGCCGTCCTTCAGCGCCATCTTGGTATTGTCCTGCCAATGAATCCAGCCGGCCGGCGTCGGCTGGTGGCGGTTGATCGAATAGTAGCGGTCATAGACCGGATGGCGCACGGCATCGCGGCGGGCCAGCGGGCGCCAGGTCCAGTTGGAGCGCCAGCGGCGGACACCGGCCTGCGTCTCGAACTGGCCCCAACCGGCATAGCGCGGGCTGTCGTCGACCTGATAGACGGTCTGCGACCAGCGCCCGGCGCGCATCCGCTCGGGCACCGCCTCCCACACCCATTTCCCCTGGCCCGCATAGACCAGCACCCGCGACGGCTGGTAATCCCAGTCCTGGCGCCAATGCTTGATGACGTGCGTCTTGCCCTCATGCTCGATGACCAGCAGGTGTTGCAGGGCGATGTGGTCGGGCGTGTCCTCGATCACGCGCACCACCTCGTTCCCGCCGGAAATCTTGCGGTCGAGCGGCGTATAGCCCGCCGCCCAGGGCGTCGTTTCCTGCATGTCGAAACGCACCTTGTAGTTGCCCGCCATGGCCAGGATCTCGGCACGGTCGGCGACCTTGGCGGCCTGGGCCTCGGTGGCGGTCTGCTTCACCGGGCCATCGGCGAATGCGGGCACGGGCAGCAGCGCGAGCGCCGCGACGATCAGCATCGAACGGTTCTTCATCGGCTATGTCCTTTTCAAAAGCGGAAGGTGAGCGAGGCGCTGGCGTTGCGCCCCGGCTGGGTGAAGGCCACCGGGGGCACATCGGCCGCGCCGGTCGGCAGTGGACGCGGTACCGACAGGCCGCGCACGTCCGACCACCAGGCATAGGTGGCGTTGGTCAGGTTGAAGACGCCCGCGCGTAGGGTCAGCGCATCGTTCAGCCGGGCGAAGACGGTCGCGTCCAGGATGGTGAAGGCGGCGGGCCGGAAGCATTCGGTGCTGCACACACCGGTCGTGTCGGACAGGGCCTTGCGCGCGCTGTGCGTCATGACGATCTGCCCGCCGAACCGGCCCTGGCCCGGCTCGCGCCAGCCCACACCCATGACCAGCTTCAGCGGATCGACCGTCGACAGCGGCCTGCGCGTGCCATCGGGCGCGATCTGGTCCCCCTCGGTATAGGAGATGGCGAGCTGTCCGGTCAGGCCGTTGCCTGCGCGCGCATCCAGTCGTGCCTCGGCCCCCTTCACCTTGGCGCGGTCCAGATTGATGAACTGGTACACGGCCGGGTTCGCGGGAGTGAAGGCACCGCTGACCACCTCCTGACTGATGAAGTCGCGGTAGTCGGCGCGGAAAACGCTGGCCGATACGTCGACCGCCTCGCTGTTCAGCCTGAGGCCCGCCTCGATCGCCTCGCTGGTTTCGGGCCGCAAATTCGGGTTGGGGGCCGAGGTATAGCCGAAGGCGAGGTTGGAGAAGAACTGGTTGATCTGCCCCGGCTCCGGCGCGCGGAAGCCACGGGCATAGCTGGCGAACAGCCGCACCGTGGGGGCGAGCGCCAGCACTGCGCCGATGCGCGGGCTGACCCGGTCGGCGGACTGGCCCGCGCCGGTGAATTGGGGCAGCAGCGGGTCCTTGTCGGGCGACAGGCGATACCAGTCATAACGCAGCGCCGGGTGCAGGGTCAGCGGGCCGATGCCGATCTCGTCGCCGACAAAGGCGCCCGCCAGGGTGAAGTCGGTGCTGGGGAAAGCACGGGTCGGAAAGGTCTCGCCCGCAGGCGGCACCGTGCCGTCGCGCAGGCCCCGCTGGCGCAGGACGCTGGTATCGGCGCCCGTCACCAGCCGGTGACTGATCCCGCCCGTCGCAAAGCCCAGCCGCACCTCGCCCGATCCGCCATAGACCCGGTTCTCCAGCGTGTTGAGCCGGGTACGATCGGCCAGGGTGCGGCGATCCTCGGCGCTGAACTGGCGGTTCTCGGCATCCTGGACATAGACCGCCGCCCGCGCGAACTGGACCAGGCCGGTACCGTCATAGGTCCAGTCGAGCGCACCGCGCCAGCGCCGGCCCGTGTCGCGCGCCTGCAATCCAGCAACGCTGGTGTTGATGCCGGTCAGCACATCGGTCTCGACCCGATTGTCCAGATACTCGCCCGTCGCACGCAGGCGATGGCCGGGTGCCACGTTCCAGACCAGCTTGCCCATCAGCGCGTTGGACTGGCCGTCCTGCGGATTGGGCGCGGTGCGGGTGACGCCGGTGCCCTCGACATCGCCCTTGTTCTTCAGCTCGAAAAAATCGCGGCGGGTATAGGCCAGCATCGCGGACACCGCGCCCGATTGCCCCGCAACCACGGCGGATTGGGTATATTCGTCATCGGCCGAATTATACTGGGTGCGCAGCGATCCGCCGAACGACTTGCCCCCCAGAATGTCGGCCGGGTCACTGGTCGTGAAGCTCACCGCGCCCGCCAGCCCGTCGCTGCCATACAGCGCCGAGGCGGGGCCGCGTAGGAACTCGACCGACTTGACGAGCCCCAAGTCGACATAGTCGCCGCGCCCGACATCCTGTGCACCGAAGCTGAAGCCATAGGGCACGCGGACGCCGTCGACCTGGATCAGCACCCGATTGCCGCCGATACCGCGCACCACGAAGCCCTCATTGCCCGCGCGCCCGGTCGTGCCCATCGCCGCGCCGAAGCGGGTGGGCGCGCGCCGCACGCTGATGCCGGGTTCGAAGCGGACCAGCTCCTTGATGTCGGTCGCCAGTTCGTCGGCGATCTCGTCCGCGTCCTTGACCGAGACGGTGACCGGCGCGTCCTTCACCTGGATCGGCACACGCGTGGCGGTGACGACGACATCGCGTTGCTCGCCTGTGTCCTTACCGTCCTCCGCAGGCTCCCAAAGCGCTGCCAGCGCGGCGAGCGTCAAAAGCATGTTCAACCCCTTATTAGCTATCAACTATCATTCGCAATAAGAAGGTCGATAGCGACGAGCAAACAAAAAATGCGAATGCATCGCATTAGTGTTATTTGCGGGCGGGATATGTTTGAGGCGGATCGCGCAGTGGCGAGGGGCCCGAATGGGTGCGCAAAACGGCGGAAGGGTACGCTGACCGGCGAGGCGCCCGTGCAATCATGGACGCCGCCGCGCCTTGCCCGTCAGGTGTTGGAGCTTCGCCCGCTCTCGGTAGGGCAAGCGGCTGTTCCTGCCATTCACAGACCCGGTGATCCGGCTTCGGTTCAACCCAGGATGCTCTGGCCCATTTCCAACCGCTTGCCGTTGGTCACGATGACGCGGTCGCCCAGCTTGGTCGCGGCGAACAGTTTGCGCGCGAAGCCGAGCGGTACGCCGATACAGCCATGGGTCGCATTGCCATAGCGAACGTCGCTGGCGTGGATGGCCACCCCGTCATTGGTCAGCCGCAGCATATAGGGCATCGGCGCGTCGTAGAGGTTGGAGACATGGTCCGCGTCCTTCTGAAGGATCGGGAACACGCCGAGCGGGGTCGGCATATTGTCGGCGCCGAAGATCATCGCCGCCGCGCCGATTTCATGGCCGTCGCGGAAGATCGAGACGACCTGCGCCTCCAGATCGACGGTGATGACGACCGGCCCCTGCGGTGCGCCGCTTTCGTCCCAGACGAATTCGCCGTGATGCAGCGGCTTGTCGATCGGCAGGATGTGGCGGACGACGAAGGGAGCGGGCGTCGGGCTGGGCGTCGGCGACGGAGCGGGGGGCGCCGGCATGGGGCTGGCCCGGGTGGCGACCGGAGCACTCGGCTCGGCATCCGTCCGAGCGGCGTGGCGCGACAACATCACGCCACCGCCCACCGCACCCAGGAGGATGGCGCCCGCGAGAAGTTGCAAGGGTCGCATCGACGCCATCCTAGCGTCCCGTGCTGAACGAAGGGTTAGCGGACTTCGATGGTGACATGGCCAAGCGCGCTCATCCCGTCCAGCCGCCGGTGGATGCTGGCGCTGCTGGGCGTGGAGTCCAGCCCTTCGACCGCCAGGACCACCGCATGCGCGGTCGGCCCGATCCGCCAGATATGGAAGTCGTGGATACGCAGGTCGCCCGGCCCCTCGACCCGGTTGCGGACCTCGCTCGCCAGCACGGGGTCGGCGGCGTCGAGGAGAACGGCGGACGCCTGCCGCATCAGCCCGACCGACCAGTTGGCGATGACGACCGCGCCCAGCAGGCCCACCGCCGGGTCCAGCCATAGCCAGCCCAGATACCGTCCCGCCACCAGCGCCAATATCGCCATGACCGAGGTCAGCGCATCGGCCAGTACGTGGATATAGGCCGCACGCATATTGGTGTCGCCGCCATGCCGGTCATGCGCATGGTCGTGCCCGTGGTGATGATGATGACCGTGCGAGTGGCCATGATCGTGGCCATGGCTATGCCCGTGCCCGCCGCCCAGCATCCAGGCGCTGATCAGGTTGATAAGCAGGCCCAGCACCGCGACGAGAATCGCATCGCCGAACGCGACGGGATGCGGATCGCTCAGCCGCATGATCGATTCATAGGCGATGCCCAGCGACACCAGCCCCAGCACCATCGCCGATCCAAACCCCGCCAGTTCGCCGACCTTGCCGGTGCCCCAGCTATAGCGGGGATTGGCGACATGCCGCTTGGCATAGGAATAGGCGAGCGCCGCGATCCCCAGCGCGCCGACATGGGTCGCCATGTGGACGCCGTCGGCCAGCAGCGCCATCGATCCGGTCCAGTATCCCGCGACGATCTCCCCCACCATCATCCCCGCCGACAGCCAGACGACCAGCCGGGTGCGGCGCGCATTTTCGTCATGGGCATGGCCCAGATAATCATGGCTGTGGGTGGTCACGACATCGTCCTTTGCGATACGGTACGGGGTCATCGGGCTCAGCGGAAATGGCGGCGAAGCAGCTTGGCGAGTTCGGCGGCGGCGGCGTTGCGCTCCGCATCGCTTTGCCCCGGTGCGGCGACATGGGCATGGAGATGATCCTCGACCAGTTCGTCCATCAGCCCCGCCACCGCGCCGCGAACCGCCGCGACAAGGTGAAGCGTCTCGGCGCAATCGGCATCCGCGACGACCGATCGCTCGATCGCGGCGACTTGTCCCGCGATGCGCCGGACGCGCGCGACGATCTTTTCCTTGCTGGTGGTGACATGGGCCATAACGGATAGGGGTATAGGGTATATCGCCTAGGCCATCAAGTCGCGGGTTGCGTGCGCCGGTCGGCTTCGGCCACATGACGCAAAGACGGGATCGAATGGGGATGGATATGATGCGACGGACGCAGGGCTGGATAGCGGCGATAGCGGCGATGACGATGGCGGGGCCCGCCGCAGCCGAATCGATCCTGTTCGTCGGCAACAGCTTCACCTTCGGCGCGAATTCGCCGGTGATGCGCTATCGCCCCGATCTGGTCCGCGACCTGAACCGCGAGGGGATCGGCGGCGTCCCCGCGCTGTTCAAGACCTTCGCCGAGCAGGCCGGGCAGGACTGGACCGTCAGTCTGGAGACGGCGGGCGGGCGCGACCTGGCTTTTCACTATGAGCAGAAGCGGCGCGAGATCGATGCGCGTTGGGACGTGGTGATCCTTCAGGGCTATAGCACGCTCGACGCGCAACGCCCCGGCGATCCGACCCGCCATGCCGAGGCGGCGGGGTCGATCGCGGCGATGATGCGGCGGGCCAACCCCCGGGTCCGCGTCGAGCTGGTCTCGACCTGGAGCCGTGCCGACCTGACCTATCGCGTGCCCAGCCCGTGGCGGGGGCGGGCGGTCACCGCGATGGCCGAGGATCTGGCGGTCGCCAATGCCGGGGCGGTGCGGCGCTTTCCCGAGATTTCGGGCACCATCCCGGTCGGGCAGGCGTGGAACCGCGCCTGGGCGGAGCGGGTCGCCGATCCCAACCCCTATGACGGCATCGCCTTCGGCCAGGTCGATCTGTGGACCTGGGACCAGTATCATGCCAGCGCTGCGGGTTATTATCTGGAGGCGCTGGTGATCTTCGAAAAGGTCACCGGCTTCGACGTCCGGCGGCTGGGCGAGCAGGAGCGGGCGGCGCGCGACCTGGGGCTCGAGCCCCGGCTGGTCACGCGGCTGCAGGCGATCGCCCATGCCGAGGTGACAGCCGTCACGCCGTGACGATCGCCCCGTCGCGGACCGTGACCGGCCATGGCGTCAGCCGCTGTCCCATACATGGTCCGCCCAGGCAGGCGCCGTCTTCGACCGCGAAGAGCGCGCCGTGCCAGGAGCAGGCGATCCGCCGTCCGTCCGGGGTCAGATAGGCATCCAGTTCCTGCGCCAGCGGCAGCCCCATATGCGGGCATCGGTCGACATAGCCGTGCACCGCATCCCCTTGCCGCACGACGAAGCCATGAAACCGGCCCGCCCGCATCTGAAGCACGAAGTTGCGAGCGGCCCCGTCGGCGATGGTGTCGAGTGGGCCGAGCGCGATCCCCGGCGGCGTCGCGGACAGGCGTTCGTCACTCATGCCGCGTCGCCCTGCACCTCGGGCGCGGCCTCGGGCACGCGCTGGCGCAGCCGTGCGGCGGCGGCTGTCAGAAGGGGGTAGGGGGTCAGGTCCACCCCGAACCGCTCGGCATTATAGACCTGGGGCAACAAATGACAGTCGGCGAGCGTCGGCGTGTCGCCATAGGCATAGCCCGCCCCATGCCGCGCGATCAGCAGTTCCAGCGCCTGAAAGCCTTCGCCGACCCAATGCGCGATCCAGCGGCGCACGGCCTCCTCATCTGCGCCCATCTCCTGCCGCAGCATCGTCAGGACGCGCAGATTGTTGATCGGATGGATGTCGCAGGCGATGATCGCCGCCATCGCCCGGACCATGGCGCGTCCCGCGCTGTCGCTCGGCAGCAGGGGCGGGTCGGGATAGCGTTCCTCCAGCCATTCGAGGATCGCCGGGCTCTGGATCAACGCGCCATCGGGACCTTCAAGGACCGGCACCAGCCCCTGCGGCTGAAGCGCGCGATAGGACGCCTCCCGTTGGGCCCCGATGCGCAGGTCATGCGCGATGCCGGTATATGACAGGCCCTTCAACGCCAGTGCCAGGCGGACGCGATACGCCGCGCTCGACCGCCAGTAACCGTGCAGCGTCAGGCTCACGGCAGCCGGGCCTTGGGAAAGTCCTTCCACACCGCGTCATAATCGAGTTGCGCATGGGTAAGCGCATGGGCGGTGGGGCGATAGGGCCAGCAGCTTTCGACCATGAAGGCCATGGTCCCCTCGATCCGGTGCGGCTTCAGATCGGCGGCGCTCGCCCCCTGCCAACTCGCCAGGTCGGGGCCATGGCCCGCCATCAGATTGTGCAGCGACAGGCCACCGGGGCGGAAGCCCTCCGCCTTGGCGTCATAGGCCCCGGTGATGAGGCCCATCGCCTCCGACATGACGTTGCGGTGGAACCAGGGCGGGCGGAACGTGTCCTCCGCCACCATCCAGCGCGGCGGGAACAGGACCAGGTCGGCATTGGCGCGACCGGGCACGTCGCTGGGCGAGGTCAGCAGGGTGAAGATCGACGGATCGGGATGGTCGAAGCTGACCGTGTTGATCGTGTTGAAGCGCGACAGGTCGTAGCGCCAGGGTCCGAGATTGCCGTGCCACGCCACCACGTCGAGCGGGCTGTGGTCGAGCGTCATCGTCCAGAGCGAGCCGAGGAACTTCTGCACGACCTGGGTGGGTTCGTCGCGGTCCTCGAACCAGGCGACCGGCGTCTCGAAATCGCGTGGGTTGCCCAGGCCGTTCGCGCCGATGGGGCCGAGGTCGGGCAGGCGGAACAGGCTGCCGTGATTTTCCGCGACATAGCCCGCCGCGTCGCCGTCGGGCAGTTCGATGCGGAACCGCACGCCGCGCGGCACCAGCGCGATCTGGCCGGGTGCGATGTCGATCCGGCCGAGTTCGGTCAGGATGGTCAGCCGTCCCGCCTGCGGCAGGAAGACCAGCTCGCCATCCGCATCAACGAAGACGCGGTCCATGTCGCGGTTGCAGGCATAGACATGGACCGCGACGCCCTCCAGATCGGCGGGGTCGCGGTTGGCGAGCATCGTCGTCATCCCGTCGACCCAGTCGGTCCCCGCC
>NZ_JALNUR010000010.1 GCF_026540895.1 Sphingomonas sp. GM_Shp_1
ATGATGGACGATGCCTCGGCCACCGGCATGACCTCCCGCGTCGAGCGCACGCCCGGCGACGCCTCTGCGGAAGACGCGCCCAAGGACGGGCAGTAATCCCGCCAATTCCTCCCCAAGCTCTGCTTGGGGAGGGGGGACCGCCGCGAAGCGGTGGCGGAGGGGCATGGACGCGAGCGGTGACACCCCTCCGTCAGTCCTGCGGACTGCCACCTCCCCTTGCAGGGGAGGAATTTATAGGGTGATCTGGCGGACCAACGCCGCGCGCTGCGCTTCGGTCGGCTGCCATTGGCTCGCCATCGAGCCGCCCGGCCCGAACAGCGCATCCACGACCGATGCCGCATCGCCCTGTGCCCATAGTCCGGCCAGTTCCGCCCGGCGAGGATCGGGCGACGCATCATGCCCCGTGCGGATGAAGCGCAGCCACGCGGCCAGCGCGGTCAGCGTCGCGGGCGCGTCACCGCCATGCGCCGCGAGCGCGGACAGCCAGCGCGGCCCCACCTTTTGCGATCCGTCGCTGGCGATCTGCGACAGGCGATGCTCCAGCGTGACATTGGCGAAGCGGGCGAGCAGCGCATCGGCATAGGGGCCGAGCGCCTGCCCTTCGGCGGCGGTAAAGCTGGTCGCCGCCTCGTCGCGCATCAATGCTTCCACCATCGGGCGGATCGCAGGGTCGGCGACCGCCTGGTGGACGAACTGATGCCCCCGCTCCAGCCCCAGATAGGCGAGCGCCGAATGCGCGCCGTTGAGCATGCGCAGCTTCGCGGTCTCATAGGGCGCGACATCGGCGACGAACTGCGCACCGCCGATGTCCCAGCGGGGGCGGTCGCCGGCGAAATCGTCCTCGATGACCCATTGGCGATAGGGCTCGGTGATGACGGCGGCCTCGTCGCGCATGCCCAGCATCGCTTCCACGCGCGCGCGGTCGGCATCGGTGACGGCGGGGACGATCCGGTCGACCATGGTATTGGGACAGCGCCAGTCCCGCTCGAACCAGTCGCGCGCGGCATCCTGACCCCGATGGTCGAGGAACGCGGCCACCCCGGCGCGCAGCACCCGGCCATTGTCGGGCAGATTGTCGCAGCTCACCAGCGTCAGCGGCCCCAGCCCGGCCGCCTGACGCGCGACCACGGCTTGAGCGAGATGGTGATAGATGCTGTTCCCGTCCGCGACGATCCCAGCCAGATCGGTCGCGCCATCGGGCCGCCGCCAATAGCCCTTCTCGGTCACGGTCAGCGTCACGATCCGCGTATCGGCCGAGGCCAGCAATGCCGCCAGCCGCTCGGGCGCCCTAGCCGCGACCGTCACCTCGCGGATCGCGCCGATCAGGCGGACGGACTCTCCCTCGCTGGAGCGTTCCGTGACGGTATAGAGCCCGTCCTGCGGCGCCATCTGGTCATGCACGCCGCCCGAACGCAGCGATGCGCCCGCGATCGCCCAGTCGCGATCGCCCGCCGCCATCGCATCATCGGTATAGACCGCCTGATGCGCCCGGTGGAACGCGCCCAAGCCGAGATGCACGATGCCGATCCGCTGGCCCGCCCGGTCGTAACCGGGCCGCACGACGGAGGCGGGCAGGGCGGCGGCGGTCGCTTCGTTCAGCCGGGTCACAAGCGGTACGCCGAGCGGACCAGACCGTTGGTCAGCGCATGGGCCAGCTCCACCGCTTCGTCCTCCTCCAGCCGATGCTCGGCGACGAGACGCGCCAGGAAGCCGCAATCGACCCGCCGCGCCACGTCATGCCGCGCCGGGATCGACAGGAAGGCGCGGGTGTCGTCGTTGAACCCGACCGTGTTGTAGAAGCCCGCCGTCTCGGTCGTCATCTCGCGGAAACGGCGCATCCCCTCCGGGCTGTCATGGAACCACCAGGCGGGGCCCAGCTTCAGGCAAGGGTAGTGCCCGGCCAGCGGCGCCAGTTCGCGCGCATAGACACTCTCGTCCAGCGTGAAGAGGATGATGGTCAGGTCGCGCTCATTGCCGACCACGTCGAGCATGGGCTTGAGCGCATGGACATAATCGGTGCGCATCGGCATGTCCGCGCCCTTGTCGCGACCATGGCTGGCGAACAGCCCCGCATTGTGGTTGCGGTAGGATCCGGGATGGATCTGCATCGTCATGCCGTCCGCGACGCTCATCTTCGCCATCTCGGTCAGCATCTGCGCGCGGAAGAGTTCCGCATCAGCGGGCGTCCAGCTACCGCCGACGATGCGCGCGAACAGCGCCTCGCATTCCGCCGTCGACAGGTTCGCGGTCGCCGCCGTCGGGTGGCCATGATCGGTCGCGGTCGCACCCAAAGCGCGGAAGGCGGCGCGGCGCTTGGCATGGGCGGCGAGATAGCCCGACCAGCTATACACGTCCCCGCCGGTCAACTCGGCGAAGCGCTGCATCGCAGCCGTAAACTGCTCATGCTCGACATCGATCACGCTGTCGGGGCGATAGGTGGTGATGACGCGACCCTGCCAGCCAGACGCCTGGATCGCCTGGTGATGGACCAGCGGATCGTCGGCGCCTTCGGTCGTCGCCAGGCATTCGATGCGGAACCGCTCGAACAGCGCACGCGGGCGGAAGGTGGGGGTGGCCAGCGCCTCGCCGATCGCATCGAAATAGCGGTCGGCGGTCGCCTCCTCCAGCGCTACATCGAAGCCGAACACTTCGGCAAAGACATGGTCCAGCCACATCCGCGACGGGGTGCCCCGGAACAGGTGATAGTTCGCCGCGAACAGCCGCCACGCCGTACGCGGATCGGTGGCGGGGCGGCCGCCGCGATGGGGGATGGCCAGATCGTCGAGCGCGATGCCCTGGCTGTAGAGCATCCTAAAGACATAATGATCGGGCGCGAGCAGCAGGTCGCTGGCGTCGCGCCACGGCTCGTCGGTCGCGAACCAGCGCGGATCGGTGTGGCCGTGCGGGCTGATGATCGGCAGGTCGGCGATCTCGGCGTACAGCGTCCGGGCGATCCCGCGTGTCGTCGGATCGGCGGGGAACAGCCGGTCGGGGTGCAGCGCCAGCGGACGGGTCATGCGGTCAACTCCAGTTCGGCGCGCGCCACCGTCTTGTCGAGGCCCAGCATATGCACGATCCCGCGCTCCAGCCCGCGCAACTCGGCCATACCCCGCATCCGACCTAGCAGCGAATAGCCCGGATTGGAGGTGCGATGAAGGTCGTCCATCATCCGATGGCCATGGTCGGGCCGCATCACGATCGAACGACCCCGGTCGTGTGAAATCTCGACGATCGCGCGCATGACCTCGGTCATCCGGGCGCTGCCGCCCAGATGCTCGGCCTCCTGGAAGTTGCGCTCGCCCTCTTCCCAGCCGACCGAGCGGAGGTGGAGGAAGTCGATCCGGTCGGCGAAGCGGCGGACCATGGCGGGCAGGTCGTTGTCGGGCCGCGCGCCGAACGAGCCCGTACAGAAGCACAGCCCGTTCGCCATCGACGGCACGGCGGCGTAGAGATGGTCCAGATCCTCCGCGGTGCTGACGACGCGCGGCAGGCCGAAAATGGGGAAGGGGGGATCGTCGGGATGAACGACCAGCGTGATGCCGACCTCTTCCGCGATCGGGCAGACCGCGCGCAGGAAGGCGATATGGTTGGCGCGCAGCGCATCGGCATCGATCCCGGCATAGCTGTGGATCGCGCGGAGAAAGGCGGGCGAGTCGAAGCTCTCTTCGCTGCCCGGCAGGCCGGCGATGATCGTGCGCTCCAGCCGGTGGCGCTCTTCCGGGCTCATCGTGGCGAAGCGCCGGGCGGCGGCGGCGCGGACGCTGTCCGAATAATCCGCCTCCGCCCCCGGACGGCGCAGCATATGGATGTCATAGGCCGCGACCGCTGCCCATTCGAAGCGCAGGGCAGTCGCGCCGTCGGGCAGCCGCCAGTCCAGATCGGTCCGAGTCCAGTCGAGCAGCGGCATGAAATTATAGGTGACGGTGCGGATGCCCTCGGCCGCGAGGTTGCGCAAGCTGTCGCCATAGGCCCGGACCAGTTCGTCCGTCAGTTCGCCGCGCTTGATCGCGTCATGGACGGGCAGGCTCTCGACCGTCGACCAGCCGAGCCCCGCCGCCGCGATCATTGCGCGCCGCTCCGCGATCGCCTCGCGCGGCCAGACCACGCCGTTGGGAATCTCGTGCAGCGCGGTCACGACTTCCGTGGCACCTGCCTGGCGGATATGGGACAAGGGGATGGGATCGGCGGGGCCGAACCACCGCATAGACTGGATCATCAACACGCCGTCATCCCCGTCCCGAACCCTGGTTTTTCCGCGTTCGCGGTAGCATCGCCCGGTCTGGTTGACCAGTTACAAATTTTGGCCTTGCCACTATAGGGCGGCTGTGGCGCCATGGGCCTGTAGGAGAGAATATCGATGCGGATCGTGATCGTCGGCGAAGGAATGGTCGAGCTGTCGCGCGCGGGGGGCGATCTGTGGCGGCTCGGCCATGGCGGCGACACGCTGAACACCGCGATCCATCTGGCGCGGATGGGGCGGGACGTGCGCTATGTCACGGCGCTGGGCGAGGATGCGTTCAGTGCCGGATTGCTGAGCGACTGGGCGGCCGAGGGGGTCGACACCTCGCTGATCCAGCGCGACCCCATGCGGATGCCGGGGCTGTACGCCATCGCGACCGATGCGAATGGCGAGCGCAGCTTCGCCTATTGGCGCGGAGAGAGCGCGGCGCGGCGGACCCTGTCCCTGCCCGGTGCGGAAGCGGTGATGGCCGCGGCGGAGCAGACCGATCTGTTGCTCTTCTCGCTGATCACGATGGCCATTCTGGATGACGAGGGACGCGATCGGTTGATCGCGCTGGCCGGTCGCGTGCGGGCGCGGGGTGGCCGGGTCGCGTTTGACGGCAATTACCGCCCGCGCTTGTTCCGCGACCAGCAGGAGGCGCAGCATCTGTGCCGCCGCGCCATTGCGGTCTGCGACATCGGCCTGCCCACGCTGGAGGACGAGGCGATGCTGAATGGCGCGGCCTCGGCGGTGGAGGTGCAGGCGCAGTGGCAGGGGCTCGGTGCCGAGGAAGTCGTGGTGAAGCTCGGCGCGGAAGGCTGTCTGCTCGGCGGCGTCGGTGTCGTTCCCCCGCCCGAGCGCCTGTCGCCGCGCGATACCAGCGGGGCGGGCGATGCCTTCAACGCCGGATATCTGGGCGCGCGGCTCGATGGGGCGTCGCCGGAGGAGGCAGCGGTTCGGGGGCATTTGCTGGCGGGCTGGACGGTGATGCGGCCGGGTGCGATCCCTGCGCGCGACGAAGCGCTGGCCGCTTTGCGGTGATGAATTTGGACTAACCAAATTGCCATGTCCGGTCGCATCGTTTATCCTCGGCTGGTCATCGCCGTTATCACAGGCGAATTCTGCATATCGCTTATGAAAATGCTTGCATGGCAGCGAACGGAATGACAGCTTAACTCCGACAAGACCGGCAGTGCTGCGGGTGTGACGGGAGGGCGGGATGAAGGTCAATCGGCGCGATCTGTTGGGGGCGGTCGGAATGGCGGGCGCGTCGACGGCGCTGTCCTCTCCAGCGGGAGCCGCCGGCATGGCGGCGGCGCAGGACCGTCCCTTCACGCCGGACTGGGCATCCCTATCCGCCGGTTACAGCGCGCCCGACTGGTATCGCGACGCCAAGTTCGGGATGTGGGCGCATTGGGGGCCGCAATGCGTGCCGGAGGAGGGCGACTGGTATGCCCGCGACATGTATATCCAGGGCTCGCGCGCCTATAATGCCCATATCAAGAAATACGGCCATCCCAGCAAGGTCGGTTTTCTCGACGTGGCGGGCCAGTGGAAGGCGGAGCGCTGGAACCCCGAACACTTGCTCGACCTCTATACTCGCGCGGGTGCCAAATATTTTGTCGCGCTCGCCAATCACCACGACAATATCGACACCTTCGCCTCGTCGCATCCGTGGAATACCACCCGGATCGGCCCCAAGCGCGATATCGTCGGCACCTGGGCGAAGCTCGCGCGGGCGCGGGGGCTGCGCTTCGGCGTGTCGAACCACGGCGCGCATAGCTGGCACTGGTACCAGCCCGCTTATGGTTACGATCCGGAAGGACCGATGCAGGGCAGGCGCTATGACGCCGCGTGGCGACGGACGGCGGACGGGCGGGGTACCTGGTGGGAGGGGCTGGACCCGCAGCTTCTCTACAACGGTCCGATCATGCCCATGCCCGACGGCATCACCAACCGGACCGAGGCACAGGCCTTTCACGATCGCAACGACAGCATGTGGACCGAGGGGCGTCCGCCCAACCGCCCCGACTATGTCGAAGGCTGGGCGCGGCGCTGTCGCGAACTGATCGACAATTACCAGCCCGACCTGCTCTATTTCGACGATATCGACCTGCCGCTGGAGCAGACCGGGCTCGACATGGCGGCCTATTATTACAACGCCAATCGCCGCTGGCATGGCGGGCGGCTGGAGGGCGTGCTGACCGCCAAGACCACGCCCGCGCACCGCCGCATGGCGCTGGTCGACGATGTGGAGCGCGGCGGCAAGACCTATATCGAGACCTATCCGTGGCAGACCGATACCTGTATCGGCAACTGGCATTACGACCGGGCACTCTACGAGCGTGACGGTTACAAGAGCGCCGCCACGGTGATCCATACGCTGTGCGATGTCGTGTCGAAGAACGGCAATCTGCTGCTCAACGTGCCGATGCGCGGCGACGGGACGATCGACGAGAAGGAGGAAGCGATCGTCGAGGGCATCGCCGCCTGGATGGGCCGCTATGGCGGGGCGATCCATGGCTCGCGGCCGTGGCGCGTCTTCGGCGAAGGGCCGGGTATGGGCGGCGGCGGCATGTTCAGCGAGTCGCAAAAGTCCAAATATGGCGCCAGGGACATCCGCTATGTCCGCAAGGGCGATCAGGTCCATGCGCTGCTGCTCGGCTGGCCCGAGGACGGCGTGGCGCGGCTGACGCTGTTCGCGACGGGCAACACGATCGGACGCGGCGAGGTGTCGCGGGTGACGTTGTTCGGCGATACGACTCCGCTGCCCTTCCGCCGCACCGGCGACGCGCTGGAGGTGACGCTGCCCGCCCGCGCGCGTGATGCGATCGGGGTGCCGCTCGTCCTGTCGGGTCGCGAGCTGGTCGAGGGGAGTTTGCCCGACCCGGCGTGATGTCGCCCCAATCCTCCCCAAGCTTGCTTGGGGAGGGGGACCGCCGGGCGCAGCGCGGTGGTGGAGGGGCTTGCCGGACCGACGAAGTGGTCAATTCGTGAGCCGATCGACATTCGGGCGGAAGGACCATCTTTCCTCCCCTTACAGGGGAGGGGGACCATGCGTAGCATGGTGGAGGGGTGTCCCCCTATCGATAGCGCGACACCCCTCCGTCAGGCCTGACGGCCTGCCACCTCCCCTGCAAGGGGAGGAATGGATCAATGTTGATTGACCCCAGTTCGTCTTCGTCTTGGCCGGGGCAAAGCGGAACATCGCCTCACGCGGGGCATGGATCGAGGGCAGGGCAACGCCCCTCCACCACGCCCTGACGGGCGCGGTCCCCCTCCCCATCGGAGATGGGGAGGAATGGTTCTGTCGAAATTTTCCCCAAGCTGTACTTGGAGGCCGCCGGGCGCAGTCCGGCGGTGGAGGGACAAAGGCCCGACGCCGAACCCCAAAGAAAAAGGGGCCGGAACCATGGTTCCGACCCCCAATTTCTCAGCCTTTCGGCAGCGGCGGATTACGCGCCCGGGATTTCCGAGACGTTCACCTTGATGCCGCGGCCCATCGTCGACGAGACGGCGACCTTGCGGACATACTTGCCCTTCGCGCCCGACGGCTTGGCCTTGATCAGCGCATCGACCAGCGCGTCGAAGTTCGCGCGCAGGTCTTCCGCCGGGAACGACGCCTTGCCGATGCCCGAGTGGATGATGCCGGCCTTCTCGACACGATACTCGACCTGACCGCCCTTGGCCGCCTTGACGGCTTCGGCGACGTTCATGGTCACGGTGCCCAGCTTCGGGTTCGGCATCAGGCCCTTGGGGCCCAGCACCTTGCCGAGGCGACCGACGACGCCCATCATGTCCGGGGTCGCGATGCAGCGGTCGAAGTCGATGGTGCCGCCCTGGATGGTTTCCATCAGGTCTTCGGCACCCACGACGTCGGCGCCAGCGGCACGCGCTTCGTCGGCCTTCGCGCCCTTGGCGAACACGCCGACGCGGACGGTCTTGCCGGTGCCCTTGGGCAGGGTGACGACGCCGCGGACCATCTGGTCGGCGTGGCGCGGGTCAACGCCCAGGTTGACGGCGACTTCGATCGTCTCGTCGAACTTCGAGGTCGCGTTGGTGCGCGCCAGCGAGATCGCTTCGTCGATGCCGTGCAGCTTCTCGGCGTCGATCTGGATCGCCTTCTGCTTCTTGGTCAGCTTCGCCATGATATCAGCCCTCCACCACTTCGAGGCCCATCGCGCGGGCGGAGCCTTCGATGATCTTGGTCGCAGCCTCGATGTCGTTGGCGTTCAGATCCTTCATCTTGACCTGGGCGATTTCCGCGAGCTTCGAGCGCGCGATCTTGCCCGCCGATACCTTGCCCGGCTCCTTCGAGCCCGACTTCAGGTTGGCGGCCTTCTTGATGAGGTAGGTCGCAGGCGCGGTCTTCGTCTCGAACGAGAACGAACGGTCGGCATAGACGGTGATGACGGTGGGCAGCGGGGTGCCCTTCTCGACTTCGCCGGTCTGCGCGTTGAACGCCTTGCAGAATTCCATGATGTTCACACCGCGCTGACCCAGCGCCGGGCCGATCGGCGGCGAGGGGTTGGCGGCGCCTGCAGGAACCTGCAGCTTGATATAGCCGGTAATCTTCTTTGCCATGTCACTCTCATTTCAAGTCTAGCGGTCGTGACGGGCACGAAGGCATAGGCCAGCGCACCCTCCCGCAAGGGTTCCGTCGCATGATGCTAGGGAAGCGCGGGCCGATAGCGGAAAACGGCGTGCGACGCAAGCGAAGCAATTCGCTTGTCAGGGCCGATCCGGCCATGTCAGACTGCCTGTAGGATGGACGATCCGGCCGGGGGAGTGGCCAGATCCGCCATCGGTTGAACGGGGGTTCGACACATGCGAAGGATCACGGGCACGCTCGCCCTGGCGGCGGCGCTGATGCTGGTCGCCGCGCCGTTGGCGGCACAGGAAAAGACCGGCAACCGGCCGGGTTTCACGCTGGCACCCGGCACCGCCACCATCGTCCTGATGCGGCCCGAGATTCAGGCGGGGTCGCAATCGACCGGCGGCTCCTATGAACCCAATGCCGACTGGACCGACCAGGCCCGCGAGAATCTGGGGAAGGCGCTGGCCGAGGCGCAAGGCAGGCTGGGCAACCGCGTCGTCAGCTATGTCGAGCCGACGGGGCAGGGGGCGGCGGCGGCTCACGAATATCGCGCGCTGTTCACCGCGCTGGCCGATTCGGTCATCACCTATCAGTTCTTCCCGGGCAACCGCCTGCCCACCAAGAAGCGCGACGACAGCTTCCTCTGGTCGATCGGGCCCGAGATCGCGAAGCTGCCGGGTCTGGAGGGGGCGGACTATGCCCTGTTCGTCACCACCGAGGATCATTTCGGATCGACCGGGCGCAAGCTGCTCCAAATCTTCGCCGCCGGGGTGGCTGGCGTCGGGGTGAGTTCCGGGGTGCACAAGGGCTTTGCCGGGCTGATCGACCTGAAGACCGGCGATCTGGTCTGGCTGAACGCCGATCTCGCCATGGGCGGCGACGTCCGCACGCCCGAGGGCGCGAGCAAGCGCGTCGCCCAGTTGCTGGAAGGTTTCCCGGGCAAGCCGTCCGAAGCCGCCACCTCAGCCCCGACTTCGATCGCCGCGCGATAGGGCAGGGTGATGAACGCATGGATGATCGCCGCCGCGCTCGCCGGCGCGGCCATGGGCACGGGTGCGTCCGACAGACTGGCCCCACCGCCACCCTATCAGGCCGCCTATACGCCGACGACGGTCGACGAACGCGGGCTGTGGCAACAGGCGGACGAGGCGGAGCGCGACCTGCGCGACTCGCCCGTCGTGATCCGGGATGCGGCGCTGAACGCCTATATGAGCCGGGTGCTGTGCCGCTCGGTGGGCGAGGATCGCTGCCGGGGCGTGCGCATCTATGTGGTGCGAGCTCCCTATTTCAACGCCTTCATGGCTCCCAACGGAATGATGGTCGTGTGGACCGGCACGTTGCTGCGCCTGCGCGACGAGGCGGAGCTGGCGGCGGTGCTGGGGCATGAATTCGGGCATTTCGAGATGCGCCATTCGCTCGCCAGCTTTCGCCAGCGCCGGACCATCGGCGACATCATCGCCTGGGCCGGAGTGGCGGCCCCCTATAGCCTGTTGCCGGTCAGCCTGATCCGGCTGCATTTCGCGTACAGCCGGGGGCAGGAGACCGAGGCCGACCTGATGGGCCTGCGCTATCTGAAGGCGGCGGGCTATCGCCCACGAGCGGCGTCGCGGATCTGGGAACGGATCATGGCGGAGGAGGATGCCACCGCGCTGGGGCGCAAGCGGCATGTCACCCATCGCTATTCGGCGGGCTTCTTCGCCGACCATCCGACCGAGCTGACCCGTGCGACCTATCTGCGCGATGCGGCGGGCCAGGATGGCGAGAGCGGCGACGATGCGCGCGAGAGCTTCCAGACGGCCATGCAGCCCTTGCGCGCGACGTTTCTGGCCGACCAGATCAAGCTGAACGATTTCGGCGGATCGGAATATCTGCTCGGCGAACTGGCGAGCGGACAATGGACGCCCGAACTGCTGGTGACGCGCGGGGAATTGTACCGGGAGCGGGGCAATCCGCGCGATCTGGTCAGCGCCGCGCAATTTTATCAGCAGGCGATCGATGCGGGCTGTACCGACCCGATCGCCTGGCGTGGCCTCGGCCTGTCCTTGCTACGGGGGCAGCAGGTGGAGGCCGGGCGCGCGGCGTTGAAGACCTATCTGGAGCGGGCGCCGCAGGCGAGCGACCGGGCGGCGATGGCGATGTTGATCGGGGAAGGGGGCGTGCAGTGAAGACTTTCAGGATCGCGATGATGGGGCTGGCGCTGGTCGCCGCGCCGGTGGCGGCTGGCAACCGGCTGATCGCGGCGGGACAGGCGGTGACGGTCGCCAAGTCGACGCTGACGGTCACGCCGTCGGTCGAATGGAACAAGCTGGGCGAGCGACCTGGGCGCAACTCGGAGACATGGACCTTCGACGGCGATGCGCTGAACGACCTGACCTTTTACGGCGGCATCGAACCCGAGCGGACTCTGTTCCGCGAGGTCAGCAAGCGCACCAAGCCGCTGCCGCGCGTCAAGGCGACGATGCTGGTGACCGACATTCCGACCTTGGTCGAGAACAGCTATCGCATCGCGCTGGAGACGCCGCTGTTCAGCGTCGACGGGATGGAGCCGATGGCCTTTGCGGGCAAGCCGGGGATCCGTTTCACCTACAGCTTCACGCGGCCGCATGAGGACCTGCCGCGCAAGGGAGAGGGGCGAGCGGCGATGATCGACGGCAAGCTGTACCTCATCACCTTCGAGGCGCCGAGGCTGCACTATTTCGACGCGGGCGTGGCCGCGTTCCGACAGGTGGCGGACAGCGCGAAGCTGTAAAGAGCGGCTTCTTCGATCTAGGCCGACCATCCGTTCGCACCGAGACCTTCGGCTGGCTGGCAAGCCAGCCGTGCAGGATGAACTTCGGCGCATCGCGCCGACGTCGAAGTGCGCGGGATTCGCGCGCGGCGGGGGGCGGGGGCTTCGACTTCGCTCAGCCTGAACGGAGGTTTGGGAAGGGGAGCAGGAGGCCCGATACAAAAAGGGCCGGTGGCGTTGCCGCCCCGGCCCCCGTTCCGTCGATCTAGCAGGGCTTACTTCGAGCGTTCGACCTGCTCGAAATCCAGTTCCACCGGGGTGGCGCGACCGAAGATCGACACCGACACCTTGACCTTGGACTTGTCGAAATCCAGTTCCTCGACCACGCCGTTGAAGCTGGCGAAGGGGCCTTCCAGCACCTTGACCGCGTCGCCGATCTCGTAATCGACCTTGACCTTGTGCTTCGGGGCGGCGGCGGCTTCTTCCTTGGAATTCAGCATCCGCGTGGCTTCGCTTTCGCTGATCGCCTGCGGCTTGCCCATCGCGCCCAGGAAGCCGGTGACCTTCGGCGTGTTCTTGACGAGGTGATAGACCTGGTCGTTCATGTCGAGCTTGGCCAGCACGTAACCGGGCATGAACTTGCGCTCGACCGCGATCTTCTTGCCGCGGCGGGCCTCGGTCACGGTTTCGGTCGGAACTTCGATCTGCGCGACGAGATGGTCGAGACCCAGACGGGTCGCCTCGGCCATGATCGAGTCGCGGACCTTGCCCTCGAAACCGGAATAAGCGTGGATGATGTACCAGCGCGCCATGGGAAACCTTTTACTTCGCGAGCGACAGCAGGGTGCGGACCAGCGTCTCGAAGAACGAGTCGACCGCCAGGAAGAAGATGGCCAGGATCGTGGTCATCACGACCACCATCACGCCGGTCATCACCGTTTCGCGCCGCGTCGGCCAGACGACCTTCTTGGTTTCGGTCTTGACCTGGTTGATGAATTCGATGGGGGTCGTCTTCGCCACTCGTGCCGTTCCCGCACCTGCGTTGAAATTACTGTCAGCGGGGCATGGGTCCGCCGTCGCCTGCCCCAGGGGGCCTGCGACGAAAGGTCCGTCCGCGCTGTTCGGATGGGCACGCGATGTAGCTGTGGCTTGGTCAAAAGGCAAGGGCGGGGCGGGGTGGCGCTTTTTCGTTCGCGCGAAGCCGCGACGGCGCGAAGAAAGTGGGTTCGCGCGGAGGCGCGGAGACGCGGAGGTTTTCGGGTTCGCGCAGAGGCGCGGAGGACGCAGAGGGGTATCCTGGTGGCCATCGAGGCCGGCACCCCCACCTCCGTTCAGCCTGAGCGTAGTCGAAGGCCAAGGGCAAGCATCGCCCAAGGTCCTCAAGCCGCAGGCTTGAACCATCAAACGTTAGACACTCCTGATCGCTTGGCGGGTGTCATCCCATGGCCTTCGACTACGCTCCGGCTGAACGGAGGGAAGGGGTGTAGGCCTCTTCTTCGTCTCTCCGCGCCTCCGCGTCTCCGCGCGAACCCACCTTCTTCGTGTCATCGCGTCTTCGCGCGAACAATCAACAGCACCGCCCACCATTCTTCCCCCCGTACCGCGCCTGTTGCCGCTCGCGGAAGAAGGTCACCTCGTCCATCGGCTCCCGGTCGGGATGCCTGGCCGCCATGTGCGCCACATAGGCCTCATAGCTGGGCATCCCGACCAGGGCGTTGCCGATCTCGCGCAGGCGGGCGAGCCAGCTCATTCGGCGGCCACCGGTTCGGGCGGAACCTCGGTCACGCTCGGCCGGTCGATCCGACGTGCGATCAGGCAGGTGCGCACCGCATAGACCAGGATCGCCAGCACCACGCCCAGGAAGATCGCGCACAGCCCCGCGTCGATCCGGTCGTTGAACACGATCCGCCCCATCTCCGCCATGGTCTTGGCGGGCGGCAGCAGCTTGCCCGATGCCGCGGCGTCCGCGAACTTGTCGGCATGGGCCAGGAAGCCGACGCGCGGATCGGCGGAGAAGATCTTCAGCCACCCGGCGGTCAGCGTACAGGCGAGCAGCCAGACGGTCGGCACCACCGTGATCCAAGCGAAGCGGTCCTTCTTCATGCGGAACAGCACGACGGTCGACAGCATCAGCGCCACGGCCGCCAGCATCTGGTTGGAGATGCCGAACAGCGGCCACAGCGTGTTCACCCCGCCCAGCGGATCGGTAACGCCCTGATAGAGGAAGAAGCCCCAGGCCGCGACGCACAGGCCGGTCGCGATCAGGCCGGGCGCGACCTTGCTCGATCCGCGGAAGCTGGGGACGACCAGCCCGATCAGGTCCTGAAGCATGAACCTGCCTGCGCGCGTGCCCGCATCGACGGCGGTCAGGATGAACAGCGCCTCGAACAGGATGGCGAAGTGATACCAGAAGGCCTTCATCGCCTGTCCGCCGAACAGGTGGCTGAAGATTTCCGCCATCGCCACGGCCAATGTAGGCGCGCCCCCTGCGCGGCTGATAATGGTATGCTCGCCCACATCCTTGGCGACCTGCGTGAGCGTCTCGGGCGAGATGGGGAAGCCCATCGCGGTGACGGCGGCGGCGGCGCTGGCGGGATCGGTGCCCAGCACGGCGGCAGGCGCGTTCATCGCGAAATAGACGCCCGGATCAAGGATCGAGGCGGCGACCAGCGCCATGATCGCCACCGCGCTTTCCATCAACATCGCGCCGTAACCGATGAAGGGCGCGTCCTTCTCGCTGGCGATCAGCTTCGGCGTGGTGCCGCTGGCGATGAGGGCATGGAAGCCCGACACCGCGCCGCACGCGATAGTGATGAACAGGAAGGGGAAGAGCGGTCCCGCCCAGACCGGCCCGCTGCCGTCGATGAACTTGGTGAGGGCGGGCATCTTGAGCGGCGGCGCCATGATGACGATGCCGATCGCCAGCGCCACGATCGCGCCGATCTTTAGGAAGGTCGACAGATAGTCGCGCGGCGCCAGCAGCAGCCACACCGGCAGGACCGAGGCGACCGCGCCGTACCCGATCAGCAGGAAGCAGAGTTGCACCGGCGTGAAGGTGAACAGCGGCGCCAGCGTCGCCGATTCGGCGATCGACTGGCCATAGACGATGGCGAGAATCAGGCCGATGAAGCCGATGATCGACACCTCGCCGATCTTCCCCGGCCGCACCCAGCGGGTATAGCCGCCCATCAGCATGGCGAGCGGCACGGTCGCCGCCACGGTGAACAGGCCCCAGGGGCTTTCGGCCAGCGCCCGCACGACGATCAGAGCCAGCACCGCCAGGATGATGACCATGATCATGAAGGCGCCGAACAGCGCGATGGTGCCCGCCACGGGGCCCATCTCCATGCGGATCAACTCGCCCAGCGAACGCCCGTCGCGCCGCATCGACAGGAACAGGACGAGGAAATCCTGCACCGCCCCTGCCAGCACCACGCCCGCCAGAATCCACAAGGTCCCGGGCAGATAGCCCATCTGCGCCGCCAGCACCGGACCCACCAACGGACCCGCGCCCGCGATGGCGGCGAAGTGATGGCCGAACAGCACCGTCCGGTCGGTCGCGACATAGTCCAGCCCGTCGGCGCGACGGATGGCGGGAGTGGGGCGGCTGGGGTCGATGCCGATCACCCGCGCGATGAACAGCGCATAATAACGATAGGCGATCAGATAGACCGAGACGGCGGCGGCCACGATCCATAGCGCGTTGATCGGCTCGCCCCGCACCGTCGCGACCACGCCCAGCGCGCCCGCTCCGACGATCGCCAGCGCGATCCAGGGAAGGTGTTTCGTCATGCCCCGTCCGGTCCTCTTCTTATGCTATCGATTTCCCTTCTAGCCCGGCGGAGAGGGTGTGCCAGCCCCGAATGTCGCGATCGAACGGATTGCGGATCGTAACGAACCCGTGCCAAACTCCTGTGCATGAGGCCGACGCGACGATGGATGATCGGGGGACTGATCGGGGGATTGGGCGCGAGCGGCCTGTTCGCGGCGGCACGGTCGATTGCGGGAGAACGGGCGGTGAAGGACCTATCCCATCTGACCCCGGAACAGCGGGCCCGCTATGAGGCCATGCACAAGCGGATGATGGCGGCCCTGACCTATGAGCGTGTCACCGTGCCCGGCAAGGATGCGCTGGCGGAGTGGGAGCGGCTGAAGGCGTCGGGGCGTGGCTGGCCGGTGGTGATCGGCAGCGACGAGGATCTGGAGCGGATCGCCGACCAGTTCACGACCGACGATCCCACGATATTCGGCGGCGTGCCAGGCAGTACGCCGCGCCCGCCCGCGCAAATCTTGGCGGCGGCGGAGGCTATTCGCTTTCCCGCGGACCTTCAGAAATGGTCGGGCGCCTATCGTCCCGAAGACCTTCGCGCGCCGCTCGGCGATTGGCCCACGCTGGTAGGGGACTATGCCCCCGATGTCGGGCCGAGCATCGCCAACGACCTGATGACCGGCGCGCCGCATGACCGGGTGCATATCCTGCTGCTGCCCGCCGGTCATGGCTGGGAAGCCCCGGCCTATCTGCGCTGGGGCAATTGGAATGCCTGTCCCCCGCCGGAATATCATGTCGCGGCGTTGCGCGACTGGAACCGGCGCTACGGGGCGGAGCTCGTCGCGGTCAACGGCGACACGATGGATATCCGCGTCCGCACCCGCCCGCGCGACCGGGCCGAGGCCGTGGCGCTGGCGCGCGACATGTATGGATATTGCCCCGACATCATCGACCAGGGAGCGGGTTCGATCTCCTCGCTGGCGGCCGGCCTGATGGAATCGGACTGGTGGTATTTCTGGTGGGACTGACCGTCGGAGCCAAGCCTTGAAGCCGTGGCACGGCTCGTGGGCCGCTCCGGACGGATGAACTTAGGGCTTGCCCCTGTCGCGCGTCCGGGGTGAAAGGCGGGCATGGCCAGTCCTTCCTCTTCTCCGCTTGTCGTCGGTATCGGTGGCACGATCGGCAGCGTCTCCTCGACCGAACGCGCGCTGCGAATCGCGATGACTGCGGCTGCCGACGAAGGGTTCCGCACCCATGTCTTCGGCGGCGAGGACCTGGCGCGCCTGCCGCTCTACAATCCCCGCGCCGCGACGCGGACCGAGGCCGAGCGGACCTTTGTCCAAACGGTGCGGCAGGCCTCCGCTGTCATCATCGCCAGCCCCGGCTATCATGGCAGCATTTCCGGGCTGGTGAAGAACGCGCTCGATCTGCTGGAGGAAACGGCGAAGGACGACCGACCCTATCTCGCCGACCTGCCCGTCGGGCTGATCGCCACCGCCTATGGCTGGCAGGCGACGGGGTCGACCATCGCCGCGCTCCGCTCGATCGTCCACGCCCTGCGCGGCTGGCCGACGCCTTTTGCTGCGGCGGTGAACACCCAGCAGACGCGGTTCGATGAATCCGGCCAGATCGGCGATGCGACGGTGGAGGGGCAGTTGCGGCTGGTCGGCCAGCAGGTCGCCCGCTTCGCTCCGCTGGCGGGGACTATCCGCGCGTCGAATTGAGGGCTGTTGTCGTCGCCCGGATTTTTGGTTCACGCGAAGCCGCGATGGCGCGAAGATGTTGATTTCGCGCGGAGGCGCGAAGGACGCTGAGATGTCCCGCGCGCGATAGCCCGCAGTCCTCCTTCGTCGGTCGCTGGCGGAAGAAGGGATGCGTTGCCCGCAGGGTACGACACCTCCGCGTTCTCCGCGCCTCCGCGCGAACCATCCTCTTTCTCTTCGCGGCATCGCGCCTTCGCGCGAAATAAAGGAAACTACCCTAACCGCTCCGTCACCAGCGCGGTGATCTCGTCGGCGATCTCCGCCGGATCGCGCAACGCGCCATGCGCCACGGTCGACACCGTCGCCCATTCGCCCAGCATCGCGCCGTCCGCCATCGCGACATAATTGGCCCGCACCCGCGCCTGAAGCCCCAGATCGGCCTCATAGGCGTCATAGGTGTCGTCGGTGTAGCTCCGCTTGCGCTTGCGGGCGATCAGGTCGCGCGCCACCTCCAGCGGCGTGTCGAGATAGACCGACAAATGGGGCGCCGGCAGGCGGAACTGGACCGTCTCCAGCCGCTCGATCCATTGCAGCAGGGCTTCGGCCTGGTCGGGCGGCACCTGGGCGGCCTGATAGGCCATGTTCGACGCGATATAGCGGTCGAATACGATGACGTCGTGTGCCGCCGCCAGTTCGACCAGATGCGGGCGCGATTCGAATCGGTCGAGCGCATAGAGCGTCGCCGCCGTTTCGGGCGCGGCGGCATGGGGCAGGCGACCGGCCAGATACTCGCCCAGCGCCCAGCCGCCGATCGTGTCGCCATAACGTGGAAAGGACAACGCCGCCGCCGACAGCCCGGCGGCGTTCAACCGCTCGGTCACCGCCGCCGTCGCGGTCGCCTTTCCCGCGCCGTCCGCGCCCTCGATCGCCAGAAGAAAGGCCATGTCAGCCGCGCAGGCGTTCGTGGTGGCGGATCACCTCGTCGATGATGAAGCGCAGGAATTTCTCGGAAAATTCCGGGTCGAGCTGGGCGTCCGAGGCCAGTTGGCGAAGCCGGGCGATCTGCGACTCTTCCCGGCCCGGATCGGCGGGGGGCAGGCCGTTCTTCGCCTTATATTCGCCGACCGCCTGGGTGACCTTGAACCGTTCGGCCAGCATGAAGACGAGCGCGGCGTCGATATTGTCGATCGACTGGCGATAGCCGGTCAGCACGGTGTCGGACATGGTGGACGTGTCTCCCTCTGGCGCGCAGGGCTCCGCGCAATTTCGCGGCTGTCCTTTCGCGCTTAGACTTGCGTTCGGCAAGCGTTGTCGCCAGAGGCTCTTATCTGCCCATGACCGTAACCGCCACCCGCCTCGCCAAGCCTGCGCCCTCGCTGGACCCGATGATCCGGCTGGTGGCCGACGACATGAACGCCGTGAACCAGGTGATCATCGACCGGATGCGGTCGGAGATTCCGCTGATCCCGCAACTGGCCGGCCACCTGATCTCGGGCGGCGGCAAGCGGATGCGCCCGATGCTGACGTTAGCCAGCGCGCAGCTTCTGGGATATCAGGGCGCCAGCCATCATGTCCTGGCGGCGGCGGTCGAGTTCATCCACACCGCCACCTTGCTGCACGACGATGTCGTCGACGGATCGGATCTGCGGCGTGGGCGGCGGACCGCCAACATCATCTGGGGCAATCCCGCCAGCGTGCTGGTCGGCGACTTCCTGTTCAGCCGCTCCTTCCAGTTGATGGTCGATGCGGGCAGCCTGAAGGTGCTGAACATCCTGTCGGGCGCGTCGGCGGTGATCGCCGAGGGCGAGGTGAACCAGCTGACCGCCGTGCGACAGGTAGGTTTGCCTGAGGAACGCTATCTCTCGATCATCGATGCCAAGACCGCGGCTTTGTTCGCCGCCGCCTGCCGAATCGCCGCGGTCGTCGCCGAGCGGCCCGAGGCGGAGGAGCTGGCGCTGGAGGCTTATGGCCGCAACCTGGGCATCGCCTTCCAGCTGATCGACGATGCGATCGACTATGTTTCCGATGCGGGGACCATGGGCAAGGATGCGGGCGACGATTTCCGCGAGGGCAAGATGACCCTGCCGGTGATCCTGGCCTATGCGCGGGCGAGTGACGAGGAACGCGCATTTTGGAAGGACGCGGTCGAGGGGCGGCGGACGTCGGATGAGGACTTCGCCCACGCCATCGCGCTGGTCCGCAAGAGCCGCGCGGTCGACGACACCATGGCGCGCGCGCGGCATTATGGCGGTCTGGCGATCGAGGCGATCCGGGGCTTCGCCGATGGTCCGGCAAAGGCGGCGATGATCGAAGCGGTCGAGTTCGCGGTGGCGCGGGCGTACTGAGCCTCCTTTGACCCCGGCGAAGGCCGGGGCCCAGTTGCAGTGAATGATCGAAGGCGCGGGGCGGTTATCTCCCCCGTTTCGTATAGCGTGCCACGGGTCTGGTGGCGCCTGGGCTCCGGCCTTCGCCGGGGAACCGCTTGGCCAGAAGGCACCCCCTCCCTCCGTTCAGCCTGAGCGAAGTCGAAGGCCAAGGGAAAACCTGACATCTTGGCGAATGGCGGGGCGTGGGCTTCGACTACGCTCAGCCCGAACGGAGGTGGGGGGGGCACGGGCACGGGTTCTTCACCCCGCCCCCCAAACCCCCTATCGCAAGCCGCATGACCCTGCCCGTCACCGCCGTCCTGCCCGATCTGCTGGCTGCGCTCGCGAACGCCCCCAATGCCGTCCTCGTCGCCCCTCCCGGCGCGGGCAAGACCACGGCGGTTGCCCCAGCCTTGCTCGACCAGCCCTGGTGCACCGGCGAAGTCCTGCTGCTCTCCCCCCGCCGCCTCGCCGCCCGCGCTGCCGCCGAGCGGATGGCCGCGCTCGCCGAGGAGCCGGTCGGCCGCACCTTCGGTTATGCCACCCGCATGGATACCAAGGTCAGCGGCGCGACCCGTGTGACCGTCGTCACCGAAGGCATCTTCGTCGCGCGTATCCAGGCGGACCCCGAACTGGCGGGCGTCTCGGCGGTGCTGTTCGACGAAGTACATGAGCGCAGCCTGGACGGCGATTTCGGCCTGGCGCTGGCGCTCGATGCGCAAGCCGGGCTGCGGCCCGACCTGCGGCTGGTCGCCATGTCGGCGACGCTCGACGGCCGCCGCTTTTCCAGCCTGATGGGCGACGCCCCCGTCATCGAGAGCGAGGGGCGGAGCCATCCGCTGACCCTGCGCCATCTTGGTCGTGCCGCCGAGGCACGAATCGAGGACTCCGTCGCCTCCGCCATCCGCCGCGCGTTACAGGAGGAAGCGGAGGGCGACATCCTCGCCTTCCTGCCCGGCACCGCCGAGATCGCACGCACCGCCGAGCGGCTGGCGACCCTGCCCGACAGCATCGCGATCCACGAACTCCATGGCTCGCTCGACCCGGCGGCGCAGCGCGCGGCGATTCGGCGTGACCCGGAGGGGCGGCGGCGAATCGTGCTGGCCACCTCGATCGCGGAGACCAGCCTGACGCTCGACGGCGTGCGGATCGTAGTGGATTCGGGCCTTGCCCGCCGCCCTCGCTATGACCGCGCGGCGGGTATGACTCGGCTGGTCACCGAGCGCGCCAGCCAGGCCGCCGTCACCCAGCGCGCGGGCCGCGCCGCGCGCCAGTCGCCGGGCGTCGCATACCGGTTGTGGGAAGAGGCGGCGACGGCGGGCCTGCCGCGCTTCGACCCGCCCGAGATATTGGAGGCCGACCTGTCGGCGCTGCTGCTCGGCACCGCGCTGTGGGGCGTCAGCGATCCGCGTGCGCTGCCCTGGCTCGATCCGCCGCCCGAGGCCGCCGTCAACGAAGCGCGGGCACGCCTCACCGTGCTGGAGGCGCTGGACGAGACCGGCCGCCCGACCGCGCATGGCAAGGCGATCGCCCGGCTGCCGATGCCGCCGCGCCTGGCGCATATGCTGATCCGCAGCGGCGAGCGGGGGCTGGCCTCGACCGCCGCCGAGGTCGCGGTGCTGCTCGGCGAGCGGGGCATCGGCGGGCAGGATGTCGACTTGGAGCAGCGCCTGCGTCGCTGGCGAACCGAGCGTGGTCCCAAGGCCGAGGCGGCGCGCCAGATGGCGAAACGTTGGGCGAGCCTGGCCCCCAAGCCGGTCGAGCAGGAGGCATGGGATCATCCGGCGGGCGTGTGCCTGGCGCTCGCCTATCCCGACCGGGTGGCGCGACGACGCGATTCGACCGGCGAGAATTGGGCGAGCGTCGGGGGCAGGGGATTCCGGCTCGATCCCGCCTCGGCACTGGCGGGTTCGGAATGGCTGGCGGTGGGTGAGACGCAGGGGGCCGCCTCGGGCGCGCGAATCCTCTCCGCCGCGCCGCTCGACCTCGCCACCGTGGAGGCGCTGTTCGCGGAGCGGATCGAGACGCGGCGGACCGTCACCTTTAACCCCACGACCGGCGGGGTCGAGGCACTGCGCGAACGGCGGCTGGGCGGGCTTCGCCTGTCGAGCGGCCCCGATTCGGGTGCCTCGGCCGAGGCGATCGCGGAAGCGCTGGTCGAGGGGGTGCGGGCGCACGGCCTGTCGCTGCTCCCCTGGAGCGACGGGGCAGGGGCTTACCGGGCGCGCGCCGCTTATGCCGGGGTGGCGCTGGACGACGAAACGCTGATCGAACGGCTGGACGACTGGTTGCCTGCCTTGGTCGCGGGCAAAAGGCGGCTGGATGCCATCGCGCCCGGTGCGCTGACCGAGACGATTCGCAATCTGGTCGACTGGAACGACCAGAGGCGGATCGATTCGATGGCGCCGTCGCACTTCACCAGTCCGGCGGGCAGCAGTCATGCGATTGATTATGCGGCCGAAGGCGGTCCGCGTGTCGAACTGCGCGTACAGGCGCTGTTCGGGCTGGCGGAGCATCCGGTGATCGGCACGGAGCGCGTGCCCCTGGTCCTCAGCCTCACCTCGCCCGCCGGTCGGCCGATCCAGACGACGCGCGACCTGCCCGGTTTCTGGGCGGGAAGCTGGGGCGCGGTCGCCAAGGAAATGCGCGGTCGCTACCCCCGCCATCCCTGGCCGGACGACCCTGCGGCGGCCTCCGCGACGCTGCGTACGAAAAAGGCGGATGCAAGAGCCGCCGGTTCGCGATAAGGGACTATGATTATGGCCACCGCTCGCATCTTCCAGCGCCCCAAGAACGCGATGCAATCCGGCAAGTACCGGACCGATCGCTGGCAACTCGAATTCGAACCCACCGAGGCGAAACAGCCCGATCCCCTGACCGGCTGGGCCGGGAGCGGCGACACGCGGGAGCAGGTCCGCCTGACCTTCGCAACGCTGGAAGAGGCGATCGCCTATTGCCAGCGCGAGGGGCTCGACCACCATATCGTGCCGACGCCGCAGAAGACGCTGAAGCTGCAAAGCTACGCCGACAATTTCCGCTAAGCGGCGCTTTCACCCTTTATAATAGGGGACACCCCGGCGAAGGCCGGGGTCCGGTTTCTTTTGTTCGCGCGAAGCCACGATGGCGCAAAGAACCGGAAATGAATTTCGCGCAGAGGCGCGGAGGGCGCAGAGATGTCTGATCCAGCCGCGCCGCATGTCTGTCATCATAGGTCGTTGAAGCGAGATTTCGCTGCCGCGAGCCAGACACCTCCGCGTCCTCCGCGCCTCCGCGCGAACAACTCTTCTCTTCGTGTCATCGCGGCTTCGCGCGAACTCAAAGGACCAGGATGTCGCCGCGCAGCAGCAACAGCATCTTGTTATCCACCGCCCGCCCGCCGCACGACGTTCGCCGCAGAAGACGTTGAGGCTGCAAAGCTACGCCGACAATTTCTACTGAGCGGTGCTTTCGCCCTTTATACTGGGGGACCACCCCGGCGAAGGTCGGGGTCCAGCTCTTCTTGTTCGCGCAAAGCCGCGATGCCGCGAAGATTTCCGAATGAAATTCGCGCGGAGACGCGGAGGCGCGGAGATGTCGTGTCCAGCGGCGCCGCCATCCTGTCATCATCGGTCGTTGAAGAGGGATTTTGCTGCCGCAAGCCAGACCCCTCCGCGTTCTCCGCGCCTCCGCGCGAACAAAATGTCTTCTCTTCGCGTCGTCGCGGCTTCGCGCGAAATCAAAGCCCCAGGATGCCGCCACCCAGCAGCAACAGCATCTTGGCATCGACCGCCACGCCCGCCGCACGGCGCTCGGCGATGAAGGCGGGGACATCCGACAGCTTCACCCGGTGGACGGTGATCTGCTCGTCCGAATCGCCGCCGCCTTCGCCGACCTTCACCAGCCCGGTCGCGCGAACCAAGGTGAACCGCTCCGACGTCATGCCCGGTGACGAACAGAATTCGCCCAACGCTTCGATCCGCGACGGGCGATAGCCGGTTTCCTCCTCCAGCTCACGCGCCGCACCGTCGAGCACCGCCTCGCCCTCGGTCTCGTCGCCGATCAGCCCGGCGGGCATTTCCAGGCAGAAAGCGCCCAGCGGAATGCGGAACTGCTCGACCAGCAGGATATGGCCGTCGTCGATCGCCAGGATCACGGCGGCGCGGATGTCGCGCGGTCGGTCGGCATATTCCCAGGTGCCACGCTTGCGCAGCGCCAGGAAACGCCCCTCGGCCAGGGTTTCGAGGGGGGCGTCCATGCGGGAATCGGTCATAGCGAAATGGGTCTGTCCGGCAGTTCGTTGGTGTCGGCCGCCGTCTTGGGGAAATGCTCGGCCAGCACAAGCCCGATCCGCTCGACCGCCGCGCCGATCCCCTCGCCGACGCGCGCATCCGCGACATGGGGCAGCATCACCGCCATCGCCCGGCCCCAGGTCTCCGGCCCGACCTTGCCGGTGAGACCGGAGTCCGCGACGATCTCCGCCATATGCTCGTCATGCGAGAGGTAGAGTAGCACCCCATAGCGGCTGTCGGTCCGCCGCTCGGCCGAGACGCGGAACAACAACACCGCGCGCGCCCGGACGCGAGCATGGCGGATGCTCTTGGGGACGAGCGCGATGCGGCGCTTCACCGGGCCGAGGATCGCCACGACCAATGCAAAGACCAGGATCTGGGCGATCATCAGCACGCCGAGGATCAAATCCTCGCCGGGCGCGCTCCAGCCGTCATGGACCAGCGCCAGCAGCTTCAACCCCAGACCGGGGAAGAGCGCCGCGAACAAGGGCACCAGCAGCATCGCGCCTGCGCCATAGCAGAGCGCGACGTCGCGATACTCGTCCGAGCGGGGCGCGACGATGGTGACGATCTCCGCGTCGGTGCTCGCCTCCGCCCGCGCGACGGCGGCGGTGACCAGATCGCTATCGGTATCGCTCAACATCTCACCAATCCCCCGAAGCGCCGCCGCCCCCGAAATCGCCGCCGCCGCCGCCGGTAAAGCCGCCGCCGAACCACGATCCGTCGCTGCCCCCGCCGGACGATCCACCGCCCGAACTCCAGCCGCCGCCCGATCCGCCGCCGCTGCCCCAACCGGGGCCCCAGAGGATGATCGGCCAGCCGCCGCCCCCACCGCGACGGCCTCCGCCACCGCGATCGTCGTCGTCATCATCGTGGAAGCGCTGGCCCTGTTTGCGGCGAACCAAGGCCAGGACCACGAAGGCACCGACGAACACCACCAGCACGATGAGGATCGGAAAACCGTTGGCATCGCCGCCGCCGCGCCGATGCTGGCGGTCGAACTGCTTGGCGGCCTCGGCGACCTTGGCCTGGGCTTCCTCGGGCGAGGCACGAAGCTGCGCGATGACCGCGTCCGCGCCTGCGTTCAGCGCACCCGAAATATCGCCCGACTCGCGCAGGCGGGGAAGCATCAGGGTGCGGATCATCTGCGACGACCAGGCGTCGGTCAGGATCGGCTCCAGTCCGCGCCCGACCTCCAGCCGGGGGCCGCGCTGGCCCTTGCCCTCATTGGGCGCGACGAACAGGATCGCGCCATTGTCCGCATCCTTCAGGCCGACGCCCCAAGCCCGCCCCAGCCGATAGCCATAATCCTCCAGCGGATAGCCTTGCAGGTCGGGGATGGTCGCGACAACCAACTGGCGGCCGGTATCCTTTTGCAGGGCCTCCAGCTTCTGCTCGAGCTGTGCCTTGGTCGCGGGGTCGATCTTGTTTGCCGCATCGACGACCAGCCCGTCGAGCTTGGGAAAGGTCTGCGCCATGACCGGCATGGCGCAGAGGATCAGCCAGAGCCCGAGAAATGGGCGGAGCAACCGGGTCATGGGTGATCGATCAGCTGCCGAAATTCACCTTGGGCGCATTCTCGGCCCCCGGCGTGGTCGCCTGATAGGGGGTGATCGGCTTGGCGCCGTAGAAGACCTTCGCCCCGATCGCGTCGGGGAAGGTGCGGATGCGGGTGTTATAGTCCTTCACCGCCGCGTTATAGTCGCGGATCGCGATGGTGATGCGGTTCTCGGTGCCTTCGATCTGGCTCATGAAGGTCTGGAAATTATCCTGGCTCTTCAGGTTCGGATAGGCCTCGACATTGGCGAGCAGCCGGCCGAGCGATCCGCTGAGCTGGCCCTGGGCCTGCGCGAATTGCTGCATCTTGGCGGGGTCGGAAATATCATCGGCGCTGACCTGTACCGAGGTCGCCTTGGCGCGCGCGTTGATCACCTCGGTCAGGATCGACTTTTCCGAGGCGGCGGCGCCCTTCACGGTCGCCTCCAGATTGGGGATCAGGTTGGCGCGGCGCTGATAGGCGGCCTGGACATCGGCCCATTTCGCCTTCGCATTTTCCTCCGCCGTGGGCACGCTGTTCATGCCGCAGCCGGACAAAGCGACGGCCATCACGACCGGGGTCAGGGCAAGAACGGGACGACGCATTCGAATATTCCTCCGTCAACTGTGTGGGCTATATAAGACGCCGTGGCAGCTTGGCGAAGGGGTAAAGCGACGATAGCATAAACTTCATCGGATAGAGGGAGTTGGCGATGCTCAAGGAATTTCGGGCCTTCATCGCGCGGGGCAATGTGCTGGACCTGGCGGTGGCGGTCATCATCGGGGCGGCGTTCAGCAAGATCGTCACTTCGCTGACCGACGATGTGTTGATGCCGGTGATCGGCAAGATCTTCGGCGGGCTGGATTTCTCCAGCTATTTCCTGCGCATGGGGACGATCCCGGCCAATTATGCGGGGTCGCTGAGCGACTATGCGGCTCTGAAGAAGGCGGGGGTCCCGCTGCTGGGATATGGTGCGTTCGTGACGCAGGCGGTGAACTTCGTCATCGTCGCCTTCATCATCTTCCTGCTGGTCCGCACCGTGAACCGCGCGACGACGCTGTTCGAGAAGGAAAAGGCGCAGGCGGCGGCGGAGCCCAAGGCCGAGCCGACCGATATCGCGCTGCTCCGCGAGATTCGCGACGAACTGCGCGCGCGGCGTTCTTGATTGAATTTCCTGAATCACCCCGGCGAAGGCCGGGGCCCAGATGCCACCAAGATCGTGGCGCGCCATGATGTTGCGTGGGAGGCACGTCATCCTTAACCGCAACTGGACCCCGGCCTTCGCCGGGGTGGCGCGGAGTTGGATGAGGTAAGGGAGTTACGCCGCCGCCAGCTTCTTGGCGGTGGCGTCGGCGAGGCTGGTGCCGTCCAGGATACGCGCCGTCTCGTCACGCACCCGCATCATCGCGTGGCGGATGGCGCAGTCGGCCTCGCTCTTGCAGTCGTTGCAGGGGCGATAGGCGGTGCGGCTGACACAGGGGACCAGCGCCAGGGGCCCCTCGATCGTACGGATGATGTCGCCCAGCGAGATCAGGTGCGCGGGCCGGGCGAGGCGATAGCCGCCCATCTTGCCCCGCTGGCTGTCGAGCAATTGCGCGCCCTTCAGATCGGCGAGGATCAGCTCCAGGAACTTGCGCGGCACATTCGCCTCGGTCGCGATTCGCGTCATCGAGGTCGGCGGCCCTGCGACAGGCATCTCCGCCAGGAACAGCATCGCGCGCAACGCATAACGGGACCGCTGGGTCAACATGCGCGCCTCCATGGACCCAAAATGGGGCGAGCGAAAGGCATTTGCGTAAAGTCCTTTGGCTTCCTATATCCGTCCGTGCCGGGTTTCACCCGGCTATGACGATAAACTGCGGCGAGTAATAGACGCAGCGGACCCGGGGGCAGTACCCGGCGGCTCCACCATAAAAGGTGGTGTATCTGGACACCGTTTCTGACGGGGCCGAACCAGGATCGACGTGTGTTGAAAAGCGCTGTTTTCGTTCGGAATGGGACCACCGCAACGGCCCATACTCACAAGTGCCAACGATAACGAAGCACTCGCGATTGCGGCGTAATTGAGGGCCTCACGGCCTGACATTACACCAAAATAGCGCGGTCGGACCCCACCGGGCAACAGAAGGGGAATCCAGCGGTACGGGGAGCACCGGGCAACAGAAGCTCCCCACTTTCGTGTTTTTATAGTTTCTGAGGGTTCAGCGTCCGCTTGGACCTGGTCCTTCCTCGGTTCGCACTGAGCGAAGTCGAAGTGCACGGGATGCGCTTGCGGCCGGGCGAGGAGCGTGGCCTTCGACTTCGCTCAGGCTGAACGGGGAGGGGGAATTACCCCTCCCGTGCCAGCGCCTTCAGCCGGTAGAGCGCGTCCAGCGCCTCACGCGGGGACAGGGCGTCGACGTCGAGTTTCTCCACCTCCGCCCGGATTGCGTCGCACTGCTCTTCTTCGATCTGCGCGGCGGCAGCGAAGAGGGGGAGGTCGTCCAGGCCCGCTGCCAGCCCGCCGGTCTTGGCGCGGCCCGCCTCCAGCTTGGCGAGCACCGCCTTGGCCCGCGCCACGGTCGCGGGCGGCATCCCCGCCAGCCGCGCCACCGCCAGGCCATAGGATCGGTCCGCCGGACCCTCCGACACCTCGTGTAGCAGGACCAGTTCGCCCTTCCATTCCCGCGCTCGGACATGGTGGAGCGACAGCGCCTCGCACCGTTCGGCCAGCCGGGTCAGCTCGTGATAATGGGTCGCGAACAGGCAGCGGCAGCGATTATCCTCATGGATCGCCTCCACCACCGCCCAGGCGATGGCCAGGCCGTCATAGGTGGAGGTGCCGCGCCCGACCTCGTCCAAGATCACGAAGCTGCGCGGGGTCGCCTGGGCTAGGATCGCGGCGGTCTCGACCATCTCGACCATGAAGGTCGAGCGCCCGCGCGCGAGATTGTCCGATGCGCCGACCCGGCTGAACAGCCGGTCGACCAATCCGATCTTCGCATGGGTCGCGGGCACATAGGACCCCGCCTGTGCGAGCACCGCGATCAGCGCATTCTGGCGGAGGAAGGTCGATTTACCGCCCATATTGGGGCCCGTCACCAGCCAGAGGCGCGAATTCTCCGACAACTGGCAGTCATTGGCGACGAACCGCTCGCCCGAGCGCGCCACCGCCGCCTCGACCACCGGGTGGCGGCCGCCGGTCACCTCGAAACAGGCGTGGTCGACCAGTTCGGGGCGGACCCAGCCGCCCTCGACCGCGCGCTCGGCCAGACCGCTCGCGACATCCAGCCGGGCGAGCGCGTCCGCCGTCGCGGCGATCCCCTCACGGGAAGCGAGCGCAGCGGCGGTCAATTCCTCCAGATGCGCGGCCTCGGCGGCCAGCGCATGGGCGCCCGCCTGCGCGACCTTGCTCGCGACCTCGTGCAATTCGGGCGTGTTGAAACGGACGACGCCCGCCAGCGTCTGGCGATGGGTAAAGCCCGAATCTGGCTTCATCAGCGCATCGGCCGCGCGGGCGGGCACTTCGACATGATAGCCGAGGACGCCATTGTGGCGGATCTTCAGCGCGGAGATGCCGGTCTTGTGGCGGAACTCGGCCTCCAGCGCGGCGATGGCGCGGCGGCCTCCGGCTCCGGCATCGCGCAGATCGTCGAGCGCCACGTCATAGCCCGCCGCGATATAGCCGCCCTCGCTGGCTTCGATGGGTGGGGAGGGGACGAGCGCGCGGCGGAGCAGGTCGATCAACGCACCGTGCCCGCGCAGGCGAGGCGTCGTCTCGCGAAGCAGCGGCGGGCCGTCGGCCAGTTGCTCGGACAGGGCCCAGGCCCCGTCGAGCCCGTCGCGCAACTGCCCCAGATCGCGTGGGGAACCCCGCCCCGCCGCGATCCGCCCGATCGCCCGGCCGATATCGGGCAGCGCTCGCAGCGCCGCGCGCAGGCGTTCGCGCAAGGCCGCATCGTCATGGAAATGCTGCACCAGGTCGAGCCGCGCCTCGATGGCGTCCCGGTCCATCAGCGGCGCGCCGATATCCCCCGCCAGCGCGCGGGCTCCGGCACCGGTCACGGTCCGATCGACCGCGTCGAGCAGCGAGCCTTTCCGCTGGCCGCTCGCCGTCTGGGTCAGTTCCAGGCTCTCGCGTGTCGCCGCGTCGATCGCCATCGCACCCGCCGCCTGCATCAATACCGGCGGCCGGAGGAAGGGCAGGGCGCCCTTGGCCGTATGGTCGAGATAGGCAACCAATCCACCCGCCGCCGACAGCCCGGCGCGGCTGAACTGGCCGAAGCCGTCCAGCGTCGCGACGCCGTAAAGCCGCTTCAACCGATCCTCGCCCTGGCCGCTGTCGAAGGTCGAAGAGGGGCGCAGCGTGGTCGCGGCATCGGCATGGGTCGCATTCTCCGCCGCGACCACTTCGGCAGCGGCGAGACGGGCGAGTTCAGCCCCCAGCGCGTCCGCCTTCACGTCGATCACCACGAACCGCCCGGTCGAGATATCGGCGGCGGCCAGCGCCACTGCGCCGCCCGCCTCGCCGAGGGCGACGCACCAATTGTCGGACTTGGCGTCGAGCAGCGCTTCCTCGGTCAGCGTACCCGCCGTCACCACCCGCACGATCCCGCGCGACACCAGCGCCTTGGACCCCCCGCGCGCCTTGGCCTCGGCGGGCGTTTCGGTCTGCTCGGCGATGGCGACGCGGTGCCCGGCCTTGATCAGGCGCTGCAGATAGGCGGTCGCGGCATGGACCGGCACACCGCACATCGGAATCTTCTCGCCCCCATGCTCGCCGCGCGAGGTCAGCGCGATGTCGAGCACCCCTGACGCGATCCGTGCATCCTCGAAGAACAGCTCGAAGAAATCGCCCATGCGGTAGAAGAGCAGGCAATCCTCGGCCTCGGCCTTCAACGCCAGATATTGCGCCATCATCGGGGTGGGGGTGGTCATCGAGGCACGTATTCCAGATTCGAAACGGTGGGGGCAAGGATGGGGCGAAGGGGATGGCGCGCTATAGCCGGGCCTCCACCGGCTGGCGAGGCTTGGTGCCGATGCTGCGGTGCGGCATCGGCACCAAGCCGGACAGCCTGGCTTATCCGGCAGATAATCCTGATGGTTGGAGGGCCGAAAGTGACGCGTGACAGGGTTGTCAGGCGGGGCCGAACGTTTAATGAGCCGTAGCGTCCTAATCATCACAGCATCGAAGGCCGCGCGCATGACCGACGAACCCACCGACCAGTTCTCCGAGCGCGAGGCCCTGCTGTTCCACTCCGAGGGACGGCCCGGCAAGATCGAGATCATCGCGTCCAAGCCGATGGCGACGCAGCGCGACTTGGCGCTGGCCTATTCGCCCGGCGTCGCGGTGCCCGTGCTCGCCATCGCCGAAGACCCCGCCACCGCCTATGACTATACCGCCAAGGGCAATCTGGTCGCCGTCATCTCGAACGGCACCGCGATCCTGGGTCTGGGCAATCTAGGTGCGCTCGCCTCCAAGCCCGTGATGGAGGGCAAGGCGGTCCTCTTCAAGCGCTTCGCCGATGTCGACTCGATCGATATCGAGCTGAAGACCGAGGATGTCGACCGGATCATCGACGCCATCGAGCTGATGGAGCCGAGCTTCGGCGGCATCAACCTGGAAGACATCAAGGCCCCCGAATGCTTCATCATCGAGCAGACCCTGCGCGAGCGGATGAACATCCCGGTCTTCCATGACGACCAGCATGGCACCGCGATCATCTGCGCGGCGGGACTGATCAACGCCTGCCTGCTGACCAAGCGGCGGCTGGACGAGATCAAGGTCGTCGTCAACGGCGCGGGCGCGGCGGCGATCGCCTGCACCGAGCTGATGAAGGCGATGGGCGTCCGGCACGAGAACGTCATCATGTGCGACCGCACCGGCGTGATCTATCAGGGCCGCGAGGACATCAACCAGTGGCAGTCGGCGCATGCCGCCGCCACCGATCGCCGCACCCTGACCGAGGCGCTGTCGGGCGCGGACGTGTTCCTGGGGCTTTCGGCGGCGGGCGCGCTGAAGCCCGAGATGGTCAAGGACATGGCGCCCTCGCCGATCATCTTCGCGATGGCGAACCCGGAGCCGGAGATCCGCCCCGAACTCGCCAAGGCGGCGCGCCCCGATGCGATCGTCGCGACCGGGCGTTCGGACTATCCGAACCAGGTCAACAACGTCATCGGCTTCCCCTTCATCTTCCGGGGCGCGCTCGACGTGCGCGCGACCGGCATCAATGACGAGATGAAGATCGCCGCCGCCAATGCCATCGCCGAACTGGCGCGCCAGCGCGTGCCCGAGGAAGTGGCGCTGGCATACGGCACGCAGCACACATTCGGTCCCGAGTACATCATCCCGGCTCCGTTCGACCCGCGCCTGATGGAGCTGGTCCCCTCGGCGGTGGCCAAGGCGGCGATGGATTCGGGCGTGGCGACGCGGCCGATCCTGGACATGGACGCCTATCGCCAGAAGCTGCGCGCGCGTCTGAACCCGACCACTTCGGTGCTGACGCTCGCTTACGAGGGCGCGCGAGCGCATCCGAAGCGCGTGTTGTTCGCGGAAGGCGAAGAGGAAGTCGTGCTGCGCGCCGCCATCGCCTTCAAGGAGGGCGGTTACGGCATTCCGGTGCTGGTCGGGCGCGACGATGTCTATGACCGATTGAAGGCGCTGGGCGTCACCAATCCGCAGGAATATGAAGTCCACAACAGCCGCACCTCGGAGATGGTGCCGCAGATGGTCGACTTCCTTTATGAGCGGCTCCAGCGGCGCGGCTATCTGCGTCGCGATGCCGAGCGGATGATAAACCAGGACCGCAACATCTTCGGCTCGGTGATGCTGCAACTGGGGCAGGCCGATGCGATGATCACCGGCATCACCCGTACCTATGCGCAGAGCTTCCGCGAGATTCGCCGGGTGATCGACCCCGTCGACGGCAAGGTGCCCTTCGGCATCCATCTGCTCGTCGGGCAGAGCCACACCGTCTTCATCGCCGATACCACGGTCAACGAGCGTCCCTCCGCCGAGGAACTGGCCGACATCGCCGAGCGCACCGCCGCCGTCGCGCGGCGCATGGGGCATGAGCCGCGCGTCGCTTTCCTGTCCTATTCAACCTTCGGCAACCCGGAAGGCCAGTGGATCGACAATATCCGCGACGGCGTGGCGGTGCTCGACCAGCGGCAGGTCGGCTTCGAATATGAAGGCGACATGGCCCCCGACGTCGCGCTGAACCCCAAGCAGATGGCGAACTTCCCCTTCTCGCGCCTGTCGGGTCCGGCGAACGTCCTGATCATGCCGGGGCTTCAGTCGGCCAATATCTCGGCCAAGCTGCTGCGCGAACTGGGCGGCGACTCGATGATCGGCCCGATGCTGATCGGCATGGAAAAGCCTGTGCAGATCGCGCCGATGACTTCGACCGCGGGCGATCTGGTGACGCTGGCGGTGCTGGCGGCGGGCGGCATCGCGCGCTGATTTTCATCGGACGGTACGGAAAGGGCCGGGCGGCGCGGGTTGCCCGGCCCTTTTTCGTGCGTAGGTTCGGTCCGAAGGGATCAGTCGGGCGCCGTCCACGCCGTGGGACGCTCCAGGATCATCCTCACCGCCCGGACATCGCCACCGATCGCCACACAGGGTCGCAGGATGCGGCCCGTTTCGACGAAACCCAGCTTGGCAAGCACCCGGCCCGAGGCGGGATTATCGTCGAAATATTCCGAGGTCAGCGCGGGAAGGCCGAGATGGTCGAAGCCGAAGGCGATGACCGCCCGCGCGGCCTCGGTCATCAGGCCGTGTCCCCAATGCGCGGGCGCCAGCCAATAGCCGAGTTCGGCCGTATCGGCATGCTCCTGCGGTGTCAGCCCGACCACTCCCGCCAGATGATCCGAACCGCGAAGGGTGATCGCCCATACCCATTCCGCAGGCACGATCCGCTCCAGAAAAAATCGGGCATCGTCCGGGGTATAAGGATACGGCACGCGCGCCAGCCGACGCGCGACGTCCCAGACTCCCACCGCGTTTACGATGGCGTCGACATCGCGATCCGCTGGCCGGCGTAGCGACAGTCGCTCCGTTTGCAGGTCGGGGCGGTGATCGAGGAGTCGGGGCATGACAGGCTTTCTGCAAGGCATCGGTCCGGATCATGCCTTCGCGATTCGCCTTTGCCGAGGGGCGTTCTTTCCGACCTTTATAGGAAGGGCACCCTGGGTAGATCGACTCTCATCGAAATCGGAATTCAAGCGAAGCCGCCTTTTTGCGCGCGGAGGCGCGGAGGACGCAGAGAAATCATGCTCGCGCGGCGGTGCCCCTCACTGATCGTCAGACGAAGAAGGAACCACTGTCGCCCTAGGCACGACATCTCTGCGCCCTCCGCGCCTCCGCGCGAACATAATCTTCGCGCCTTCGCGTCTTCGCGTGAGAATGATTTCCGATCGGCCCTGAGACAGTTTCACCACGTCCGCTTCGCGAGAGGCGGTCTGTGCAGAATGGTGCAGGGGTGTCCCCGTATCGAGAACGCGACACCCCTCCGTCAGGCCTGACGGCCTGCCACCTCCCCTACAAGGGGAGGAATGGATGAATGTCGATCCGCCCTAAAAAAAGGGCGGCAAACGCATCTCCGCGCCGCCGCCCCTTTGTCCGTCCGATCGCCCGCGCACCGCACGGGCTCGGCGCTTACGCCTCGCTGCGATCGCCGTAATTGGCGAGTTCGTCGCCCATGATGCGGGTGACGTGCAGCACATTGGTCGAACCCGGCGTGCGGAAGGGGACGCCCGCCATCAGCACGACCTGGTTGCCCGCCTCGGCGATGCCGTGGCGCAGCGCCATGCGCTTGGACTTGGCGACCATCTCCTCGAAGGATTCGACATCGCGGGTGTGGACCGCATGCGCGCCCCAAAGCAGACCCAGACGACGCGCCGTCTCCAGCTGCGGCGTCAGGACCAGCAGCGGCACCGAGGGACGCTCGCGCGCGATGCGGCGCGCGGTCGAGCCGCTGGTGGTGAAGCAGATGATCGCCTTGGCCGACACGGTGTTGGTGATGCTCGCCGCCGCCTCGGCCAGCGCGTCGGCGGTGGTCGGGTCGGGGGTCATCGCGGTGAAGTGGATGCGCTCGCCATGGCCGGGGTCGTTCTCCACCGACACGCCGATCGCGTTCATCATCGCGACCGACTCCACCGGCCACGCACCCGCCGCCGATTCGGCCGACAGCATGATCGCGTCGGCGCCGTCATAGATGGCGGTCGCCACGTCCGACACTTCGGCGCGGGTGGGCGAGGGGCTCTGGATCATCGATTCGAGCATCTGGGTCGCGACGACAACCGGGCGGCCCATGCGGCGCGACACCTCGACGATTCGCTTCTGGAGCGGCGGCACGGCCTGGGGCGGCAGTTCGACGCCCAGATCGCCGCGCGCGACCATCACGCCGTCGCACTGCTCGACAATCTCTTCCAGCCGGTCGATCGCCTGCGGCTTCTCGATCTTGGCGAGCAGCGCGGCACGCCCCTTGATCAGCCCGCGCGCCTCCATCAGATCCTCGGGCCGTTGGACGAAGGACAGCGCGATCCAGTCCACGCCCTGCTCGACCGCGAAGGCCAGGTCCGACCGATCCTTCTCGGTCAGCGCGGCCATGGGCAGCACCACGTCGGGGACGTTCAACCCCTTGTTGTTGGACAGCGCGCCGCCCACCTCGACCAGCGTGGTGATCTTCTGGTCGTCGTGGAACGCCACGCGCAGCACCAGCTTGCCGTCGTCGAGCAGCAGGCGCGCGCCCGGCTCGATCGCGGCGAAGATTTCCTTGTGGGGCAGCTCGACACGAGTCGCGTCGCCCGGCGTCGGGTCGCGGTCGAGGATGAAGGTGCTGCCGGTTTCCAGCATGACCTTGCCCTCGGCGAACTTGCCGACGCGCAGCTTGGGGCCCTGAAGGTCGGCGAGGATCGTGGTCGGACGGCCGAACCGCTCCTCCAGCGACCGGATGGCTTGAATCAGCGGAACCTTGGACTGCTGGTCGCCATGGCTCATATTGATTCGGAAGGCGTCGGCCCCTGCCTGAAACAGGGTGGCGATCGTTTCGGGATCGCTGCTGGCCGGGCCGAGCGTGGCAAGAACGCGGACTTTTCGCGAACGCGGTGGGAGGGCCTGGGTCATGTTACATCCTGCTTCTTTGCTGTCTGCGTCCTAAAGCCTAATGCGGCACGATCAACCTTGGAGCGATGAATATGGGCGATGCGGCGGATGCGTTGAATGCAATCGATGACGAGGCGGCAGCGGCGGCATTTCGCCGGCTGGTCCTGCACCTGCGGCACCGCAGCGACGCCCAGAATGTCGATCTGATGGGCCTGGCGGGCTTTTGCCGAAACTGCCTGTCCGACTGGGTCGGCGAGGCGGCGGGAATCGACAAGGCGAGCGCGCGCGAGGCGATCTATGGCATGCCTTACGACCAGTGGAAGGCGCAGCATCAGGGCGAGGCGAGCCCGGAGCAGCTGGCCCGGATGGCCGAAAGCGTGAAGAAGAACGCCTGACGAACGAGCGCGCTTGAGCCCGGCGACGGAAGCGCCTAGACCCACCGCCGATCCCGACATGGGGCCCGATCCGGCCGCGCCAGACCGACCTTCGTTTCACCGACGAGGGGCGTCCGAGCCGCGACATGATCGGCCTCATAGGGGCATATCGGTATTCAGAGGGTTAAGACGATGGCGGACGAGAATTTCGACAGCAGCGGCAATGTGACGGCGGACGAACTGCGCCTGCTGATCGAACGCGCGGAGCGACTGGAAGAAGAGAAGAAGGGCATTTCGGACGACATCAAGGACGTCTTCGCCGAAGCCAAGGCGCGCGGGTACGACCCCAAGGCGATCAAGAAGATCATGGCCATCCGCAAGAAGAAGCGCGAAGAATATCAGGAAGAGGAAGCGATCCTCGAAGTGTATATGAAGGCGCTGGGCATGATCTGATCCCGGTTTCGGGTTCGGAGATGCGAAGGGCGGCGGGGCTTCTGGCTCCGTCGCCCTTTTTGTTTGGCGGGCGGTGGAACGTGGCTTTCGACTTCGCTCAGGCTGAACGGAGGGGGGATATTGTGGCCGCGCGGGAGATCGCCTGCGACCCCAACCCCCGTTCAGCCTGAGCGAAGTCGAAGGCCAAGGGCAAAGCTCACCCCATCTCCGCCGCTTGAGTCGTCCAGCCCAGCCGCGGAATCGTGATTGACCGCTTGCCCGTCAGGTCCGTTCGGCACACGAACAAGTCGCGGCTCTCGATATAGGCGATCAGCCGCTTCACCCGGCCGAGTGAACTGGTGCCATAGGTCTCGGCAATTTTGGTATCCGGCGGGCAGGGCAGGCCCTCGCGTGCCGCCCGCGCGACCAGCAGGAACGCGCCCAGCATGTCGTCGGGCAGCATCGCGGCCAGCGCCAGCGCCTCCTGCCAGTCGGGATCGTTGACGTCGAAAATCCCCGCCCGCGCGCAGGATAGCCGCCGGGCGAAGCCGTTCAGGTCGAGCGGCGGTCGGGCGAGGCCCGCCATCCGGCACCGCACCTGGAAATCCTGGAACAGAACCGAGGCGGGGCGGAAGGTCGATTCGGGGTCTTCGACGATGGCGCGGAGCACCTGTTCGTAGATCGCCTCGACTTCGCCCTCGTCCATCTCGGGCGCGGGCGGCGCGGCGGTGGTCGGCAAAGGCGGGCGGCCGAGATCCGCCATCAACTCCTCGGCGGGCACCCGGCGCGGGCGCGGGTCGAAGGTCATGGGTAGCGTCGGCGCTTCCTCGACCGGCGCGAAGAGCAGTTCCTGCAGGTCCGGCGGCGGCGCGTCGGGCAGGGGGGTCAGCTTGGGGCTGCCCGAACGGGCCGAGGTCTCGACCGCGCCGATCTTCACCGTGATCGGCCGCCGCGACACCGCCGGGCCCAGCGCCAGGAAGGTCCCGCGCGCCAGGTCGCGGATCGAGTCGGCCTGTCGCCGCTCCATGCCCAGCAGATCGGCGGCGCGCGCCATGTCGATGTCGAGGAAGGTCCGGCCCATCAGGAAGTTGGACGCCTCTGCCGCGACATTCTTGGCCAGCTTGGCGAGTCGCTGGGTCGCGATCACCCCGGCCAGCCCGCGCTTGCGCCCGCGACACATCAAATTGGTCATGGCGGACAGCGAGGCGCGGCGGACCTCCTCCGACACTTCGCCCCCCGTCGTGGGAGCAAACAACTGCGCCTCGTCCACAACTACCAGCGCCGGATACCAATGCTCGCGCGGGGCATCGAACAGCGCGTTGAGGAAGGTCGCGGCGCAGCGCATCTGCCCTTCGATCTCCAGCCCTTCCAGGCTCAGCACCACCGAGGCCCGGTGTTCGCGAATCCGCGAGGCGAAGCGCCCGACCTCACGTTCGGCATAGTCGCCCGCCTCGATCACGACATGGCCGTACGCCTTGGACAGGGTGACGAAATCGCCTTCGGGGTCGATCACGACCTGCTGCACCTGGCCCGCCGATTTCTCCAGCAACCGGCGCAGCAGATGCGACTTTCCCGATCCCGAATTGCCCTGCACGAGCAGGCGGGTCGCCAGCAGTTCCTCAAGATCGATCGGCACCGACGAGCCACGCTCATCGGTTCCCATATCCACGCGTACCGTCATGACTCTGGCGTTTGGCCGATCAACGCCCCAAGGAGCAAGGCATTTGATTCTCCAAGCGGAGCGCTCCCCTTATGGCTTTGTCGACCGCCGCCGAAATCGCCCGCCGGACACTCGGCAAGCCCGCGCACGAACTGGACGAGGAAGAAGCCCAGGTCATCGCCGATATCGAGTCGGGCCAGCTCAGCGCGCGCGACGCCGCCGATGTCGCGGACGAGACCTCGACCTGGGGCGAGAAGCTGGCCGACCGGGTCGCGGCGGTCGGTGGCAGCTGGGGCTTCATCATTGCCTTTTCGGTGATCCTGCTAGGCTGGATGCTGCTCAACTCGGATGTGCTCAGCCATTTCGGGCTGGCGTTCGATCCGTACCCTTACATCTTCCTGAATCTGATGCTCTCGACGCTGGCCGCGATCCAGGCGCCGGTCATCATGATGAGCCAGAACCGGCAATCGGCCAAGGATCGGCTGGCGGCGAGTCTGGACTATCGCACCAATTTGCGGGCCGAGATCGACATCCTCCGGCTGCACCACAAGCTCGACAATGCGGTCACCGAACGGCTCGATACGCTGGAGGCGAAGATCGACGGGTTGGCAAAGGCCCTTGCGCGGTCGTAGAGAGCGCGATCATTTTACGAGGCACCGATGGCAGGCCACAGCAAATTCAAGAACATCATGCACCGCAAGGGCGCGCAGGATAAGAAGCGCTCGGCGGCATTCTCCAAGCTTTCGCGCGAAATCACCGTCGCGGCGAAGATGGGCACGCCCGACCCGGACATGAATCCGCGTCTGCGCGCCGCCGTCAACGCGGCCAAGGCGGCGTCGATGCCCAAGGACAATATCGCGCGCGCGATCGACAAGGCCTCGCGCAACGACGGCGAGAATTACGAGGAAGTGCGCTATGAGGGCTTCGGCCCCGGCGGCGTCAGCCTGATCATCGAGGCGCTGACCGACAATCGCAACCGCACCGCGACGAACGTGCGCACCGCGGTGTCGAAGAATGGCGGCAATCTGGGCACTGCCGGTTCGGTCAGCCATGGCTTCGACCGGATGGGTCTGATCAACTATCCCGCCAGTGTGGGCGACGCCGAAAAGGTGTTCGAGGCGGCGCTGGAAGCCGGTGCCGAGGACGTGACCTCCACCGAGGACGGCCACGAAATCTGGACCGCGCAGGCAGACCTGCACGAAGTCGCCAAGGCGCTGGAGCCCGTGCTGGGCGAGGCGGAGGGCGCCAAGCTCGCCTGGCGGCCGCAGACCATGGTCGCGGTCGACGAAGCGGCGGCGGCGACCCTGTTCAAGCTGATCGACACGCTGGACGATGACGATGACGTCCAGACCGTCTGGGGCAATTATGAAGTCTCCGACGAAGTGATGGAAAAGCTGGCCTGACCCATTCCTCCCCAGGCTCTGCCTGGGGAGGGGGACCGCGCGGCAGGGCTGCGTGGTGGAGGGGCTGGGCCGCACATACTGACCCCTCCCGAAAGCCCCGATAATGACCCCACCTCCCGCCATCATCCTCGGCCTCGACCCCGGTCTCGGCACCACCGGCTGGGGGGTGATCGCGGTGGAGGGCAACCGGCTGCGCCATGTCGCCAACGGTCAGATCAAGACCGAACCGTCGATGGTGCTGCCGCGACGCCTCGCGAACCTGCACGCCGCTTTGTACGATGTGATCCGCCAGCAACAGCCCGATGGCGCGGCGGTCGAGGAGGTGCTGGGCAACAGCAATGCGCAATCGACGCTGAAGCTGGGCCAGGCGCGCGGCATCGTCCTGCTCGCGGCGGCGCAGGCGGGGCTGATCGTCGGCGAATATCACCCCAGCATCGTCAAGAAGGCGACGGTCGGCACCGGCGGCGCGGACAAGAAGCAGGTGCAGGCGATGGTCGGGCATTTGCTGCCCGGCGTGAAGCTGACCGGGCCCGATGCGGCGGATGCGCTGGCGGTGGCGATCACCCATGCGCACCATCTGGCCAGCGCACGGGCGATGCAGCGACGGGCTTCGGCGGTTTAGCGTCGTCGTCGGCGAGGGGCTTGCGGCGAGGCCCTCCCCCATCCCCTCCCGCCTGCGGGAGGGGCGTGCCAGGGTTCAACCATAGGAATCCTTCGCGGGCGCTCCGAACGCCGCCCGGTAACGCACCCCTCCCGCAGGCGGGAGGAGATGGGGGAGGGGCCCAGCCAAGCAGCCACCCACCCAACGATAACCCCCGTGACCAATCCCCCCTTTTGTTCTAACCCACTCGCATGATCGCGCATCTCAAGGGACGTTTGGACTCCACCGGCATCGACCATGCTGTCATCGACGTCGGCGGCGTCGGCTATCTGATCGGCGCTTCGGCGCGCACCTTGTCCGCCATCGGGCCGGTGGGCGAGGCGGCGATGCTGCATACCGAGATGCTGGTGTCCGAGGATTCGATCCGGCTGGTCGGTTTCGCCAGCGCCGATGAGCGCGACTGGTTCCGGTTGCTGACCGGCGTGCAGGGCGTGGGATCACGGGTGGCGCTGGCGATCCTGTCGGCGCTGGAGCCCGCCGACCTGATGCGCGCCATCGCCAGCGGCGACAAGGCGATGGTCGCGCGCGCGAACGGGGTGGGCCCCAAGCTCGCCCAGCGGATCGTGATGGAGTTGAAGGACAAGGTCGGCGGGATCGTGCTGGCACCGGGATCGGGTGGCGTCGCGGCGCCGGTCGGGGCGGGGGCGGACGCGGTGTCGGCGCTGCTCAACCTGGGCTTCCGCCCCGCCGAGGCGAGCGCGGCGGTCGCGGCGGCGGAAGAGGAATTGGGGGCGGCGGCCTCGCTGGACGCGCTGGTCCGGTTGGCGTTGCGCAAGGCGGCCAAGTAAGGGGCGTGGGCTTCGACTTCGCTCAGCCTGAACGGAGGTTTGGAAGGCCTTATCCCGCCAGCCGTTCAGGCTGAGCGAAGTCGAAGCCCAAGGGAGTCCCTCACCCCAGCAACCCCGGCACCTCCCGCCCCGCGAAATGCGCCTCCAGATTCGCAATAACCATCGCCGCCATTTCCGCCCGTCCTTCGCGCGTCGCGCTGCCCTGATGCGGGGCGAGCACGACATGATTCATCCGGCGCAGCGCGGGCGGGACATCGGGTTCGTCGGTAAAGACATCCAGCCCCGCCCCCGCGATCCGGTGCGTCTCCAGCGCGGCAATCAGCGCGTCCTCATCGACCAGGCTTCCCCGCGCGATGTTGACCAGCACCCCGTCCGCGCCCAGCCCGTCCAGCACCTCGGCATCGACGACCCCGCGCGTCTCCGCGCCGCCCGGCGCGGCAAGGATCAGCACGTCGCTTTCCGCCGCCAGTCGCACCAGCTCGGGCACGAAGCGCCACGTCACCGGCTTTTCCGAACGGGCGGTGTAGAGGACTTCCCCGGCAAAAGGCTCGGCGCGTTTCGCAATGGCCTGGCCGATCCGGCCCAGCCCGAAAATCCCGATCCGCCGACCGCTCGCGCGCCGCCCCAGCGGCACGGTCCAATTGCCCATCCGCAGTGCCCGGTCGTTCGCCGCGATCCGCCGCTCCACCGCCAGCCACAGCGCGATAGCCTGATCCGCGACATCCTCGGTCAGCGCATCGGGGGTGATCGCGATGCGGATGCCCCGCGCGGCGGTCGCCTCCCGGTCGATGCCGTCGAAGCCGACGCCGTTCACCGCGATGATCTGCAATTCCGGCAAGCGGTCGAGCAGCGCGGCGTCGACGGTCATCATGCCGCCGCCGACGATGGCGCGCGTGGTCGCGGGCGGCGTATCGCGGTGGAGCGTAAAGCGTTCGGCCAGCGCGATTTCCAGGGCGGGCGGAATGGCGGTCGCCAGATAAATGTCCTGCGGCATGGCGCCGAGCTTAGCGCGATTTTCGGCCCAAGTCCGCCATCCAGGTTGGCAAGTGCGCCATGGCCGCTGTCCCTGTGGCCCATCCGCTGCTATGTTCGTGCAATGTTCGCCGATACCGTCATGATCCCGATGCTCGACAGGCCCGTCATCCTCTCGCTAGGGCCCATGTCGTGACCGACCAAGACCGCCTGTTGTCCGCCAGCCGCCGTCCCGAGGATGTCGACGCCGCGCTTCGCCCCAAGAGCCTGGACGAGTTCGTCGGGCAACAGGCGGCGCGCGACAACCTGCGCGTCTTCATCCAGGCGGCGCGCGGGCGCGGCGATGCGCTCGACCATGTGCTGTTCTTCGGGCCGCCCGGCCTGGGCAAGACGACGCTGGCGCAGATCATCGCGCGCGAGATGGGCGTGGGCTTCCGCGCGACCTCCGGCCCGGTGATCGCCAAGTCGGGCGACCTAGCCGCGCTGCTCACCAACCTCGAGGACGGCGACGTCCTGTTCATCGACGAAATTCACCGGCTGCAACCGGCGGTCGAGGAAGTGCTGTACCCGGCGATGGAGGACCGCGTCCTCGACCTGATGATCGGCGAAGGGCCGTCGGCGCGGAGCGTGCGGATCGATCTGCCGCGCTTCACGCTGGTCGGTGCGACGACGCGGCAGGGGCTGCTGACGACGCCGCTCCGCGACCGTTTCGGCATCCCGGTGCGCCTGCAATTCTACACGGTCGAGGAACTGACCCGCGTGGTCATCCGCGCCGCGCGCCTGCTCGACCTGCCGATCGCCGAAGACGGCGCGATCGAGGTCGCGCGCCGGTCGCGCGGCACACCGCGTATCGCCGGGCGGCTGCTGCGCCGGGTGCGCGACTTCGCCACCGTCGCAGGGCATGAGATCGTCCATGCGGCCGCCGCCGACCAGGCGCTCAACCGGCTGGAGGTCGATGCGCTGGGTCTGGACGCGATGGACCGCCGCTATCTGACGATGATCGCCGATGTCTATCGCGGGGGGCCGGTAGGGGTGGAGACGCTGGCCGCCGGTCTCTCCGAACCGCGCGACACGATCGAGGAGGTGATCGAGCCGTATCTGATCCAGCTCGGCCTGCTCGCGCGGACGGCGCGGGGGCGTATCCTGAATGCCGGGGGGTGGAAGCATCTGGGCCTGAACCCGCCGGTCGGATCGCAGGATGGGTTGTTCGATCTCTGAAGGGCTTCCCCGGCCGAACCCGATCCAACCTCCGTTCAGGCTGAACGGAAGGGGGGATAAAATCCATCCGGAACCATTCATAGTATTATCCGCATAACACACTTGAACCCCGCGCCCATCGCCTCCACACTAGACACGCGTATTTGGAGACTATGGAATGGCCACGACCGCCGATACCGTGACGCAGGAAAAGGGGCTGACGCTGACGCCGCCCGATCCCGTGCCCACGGTCGCGCCCTCCCAGGCCGCCGGGCTGGTGCCCGTGGACGACAAGACCCGGACCCAGCTGGAACAGAAGGTCGACGGCTTCGTCGCCGAATTGATCGCGCAGGACGTCAACAGCCCCGAATTCGGCCGCCGCGTCGATGCGATCACCGCCATGGGTCAGAAGGAAATCCGCGAGGCGGCGGGCCAGTCCAACCGCTTCCTCGACCGCCCGGTCAAGGCGATGGACGGCGAAACCGGCGTCGGCAAGGACCTGACCGAGCTGCGTCGCGTGGTGGAAAGCCTCGATCCCGGTCGCCAGGGCAATCTCTCCGCGCCGCGCAAGCTGTTGGGCATCCTGCCTTTCGGCAACAAGATGCGCGACTATTTCGATGGCTATCGCTCGTCGCAGACGCATATCGCCGCGATCCTGAAGAGCCTGGCCTCGGGTCGCGACGAACTGCTGATGGACAATGCCGCGATCGATACCGAGCGCGCCAATCTGTGGTCGGCCATGGGGCGGCTGGAGCAGATGATCCATCTGTCCAAGGCGATGGACGCCAAGCTGGAGGACGCTGCGAACGAGCTGGATCATACCGATCCGGCCAAGGCCAAGGCGATCCGCGAAACTGCGCTCTTCTATACCCGCCAGCGGACCCAGGATCTGCTGACCCAGATGGCGGTCACAGTGCAGGGCTATCTGGCGCTCGACCTGGTCAAGAAGAACAATGTCGAGCTGGTGAAGGGCGTCGATCGTGCCTCGACCACCACCGTTTCGGCCTTGCGCACCGCCGTCACCGTGGCGCAGGCGCTGGCCAACCAGAAGCTGGTGCTTGACCAGATCACCGCGCTCAACACCACCACCGCCAACATCATCGATTCGACCGGCAAGCTGCTGCGCAGTCAGACCGCGCAGATCCATGAGCAGGCGGCGGCCTCGACCATTCCGCTGGAGACGCTGCAACGCGCCTTCCAGAATATTTACGACACGATGGATGCGATCGACAGCTTCAAGCTGAAGGCGCTCGATTCGATGAAGACCACGGTCAATACGCTGGGCCAGGAGGTCGAGAAGTCGAAGGGCTATATTGCGCGGGCCGAGGGGGCGCAGAACCCGCAGCTGACCAGCGGCGCTTCGTCGTTCAAGCTGGAGGCGCTGTAAGGTCGTGACCACGCCCCGCTCGAACGAGGTCGATGCCCAGATCGAGCGTGCGCGCGAAGTGATGGCGCGCATCTCGCAGGATTATCGCGGCCAGGCCCAACAGACGGTCAAGCGGGTGCGCCGCCGCGCCCGTTCGGCGCTTCAGCGGGTGATCCTGATCGCCGTCGCCAACGCCGCCATCCTGATCGCGGCGATGGTGACGGGCCTGATCCTGCCCGGCGGCATCGGCATTTTCGGCGCGCTGGCGGCGATGCTGCTGATGCTGGCGGTGACCCTGACCATCGCGCTGGCCCCCGCCGCGCGCGCGCCGACGCCCGCCAAGTTGGCGCAGGTCGATATCAAGGCGCTGCCCGCCCAGACCGAACGCTGGCTGGAGGCGCAGCGCCCCTTGCTGCCAGCGCCCGCGGTGCAGCTGGTCGACCGGATCGGACAGCGGCTCGACACGCTCTCGCCCCAGTTGGCGGGCGTCGACAACGACACCGCCGAGGCGATGGAGGTCCGACGCCTGATCGGCGAGCAGCTTCCCGCCTTCCTGCGCGACTATGAGCGGGTGCCCGAACCGCTTCGCCGGGTCGAGCGCAACGGCCGGACGCCGGATGCGCAGCTGGTCGATGGCCTCAAGCTGATCGAGCAGGAAATCGGCGACATGACCCAGCGACTGGCCCAGGCCGATCTCGACAGCCTGTCGACACGCGGGCGCTTCCTGGAAATGAAGTATCGGGAAGAGAAAGCGGAATAGGTGTAACGCCTGTCGGGGCGTTTGTTTGGGGGGCTGTCAAACCACTCGAGTGGATCGACCATTCCTCCCCTTGTAGGGGAGGTGGCAGGCCGTCAGGCCTGACGGAGGGGTGTCGCGCTCTCGATACGGGGATACCCCTCCACCATGCTTCGCATGGTACCCTTCCCCTTGTAGGGGAGGAATGAGGGCGTCGCCTGAATGTCGATCGGGCCTTAGCCCTGTCGGCCACCCCGGCGAAAGCCGGGGTCCCGTTGCCCGGCAGAGTAACGCCCCGGCAAACCCGAAGGATCAGCGCTTCCCCGAAAATGAAAAGAGGCTGCCGGAACGTCATCGCGACGTCCCGACAACCCCTAAACATGGTCAGCGGCCGGAGAGCTCCAGCCCGGGAGACCATGTGGGCCTCATGACATCAGGCGCGACCGTTGATTGGGGGAGGATACCCCCCGAATCACGCCCATCGATGTCAGAAGCCGGTCCCCCGAACGAACTGAACCGACCCCATTGCTGAACCATGAGACATCGGATCACCTCCTTTCGCTAGTGGATAGCCAACGCGCCCCTTTGAAGAACGCATGTGCAATGTGCGTAGTCGGAGGCGGATAAACAAGACTTGAAATGCGACGATGTTTGGCCGACCATCTTGCGCCGCCGAACAGCGGCTCCTCAGCCCCGGCAATCCTCGATCACCCGCCCGATCTCCGCATAGGCGGGGATGACCAGCGGGACTTGGCCCTGCTGCTCCACCGTGAACCGGCCCCGGCTGAACGCCATGGCGTCGAGCAGCGGGTCGTTGGCCGTCAGCACCATCTCCGCGCCCGTAGCGACCGCCTGGGCGGCGAGGGCCCTGGTCGTGCTGGAGGTGCGGATGGTGACGCTTCCCGCGACCGAGGCGGGGCGACTCAGCCGGACCTGTCGGGTGCGGGGATCGCAGGTCAGCGACAGGCGGGTGACGCCCCCCGTGCCGAACGTGGCGCCCGACCCTTGCGCGGTCCGCTGATACCGCCAGTCGCCCGGCGTCAGCGGCCAGTCGCGCCAGTCGGCCCCCAATACCGGGCGCGGTGCCGGCGGCAGGGGCTGGGGCGTGTGGCGCACCGGCGGCGGCGCGGCAGGGCGCGGAGCGGCGGGGATACAGCCCGACAGGGCGGCGGCCGCGACGATCGTCGTGGCAAGGGAAGCATGGGACAGGCGACGCATCGGATCCAGCCTATGCGCGAGGGGCCGTTCGGGCTCAACCCTGTGCTGCGGCGGACCGTGCCGATGCGGCGGGCATCGGAACCGCCCCTCGCTCTGGCGGGTTGGGAGGGCGATAAACGGAGGTTAAGAATGGCCGATCACGACACGCCGACCCTGATCCTGGTCCAATCCAACGTCGCAGGGCCGCTGAAACTGGAAAGCCGCGACGGCGACACGATCGGCAGCGTCGCGTCCTTCATGGTGCACAAGCGCTCGGGCCGGGCGACCCATGCCGTGCTGGCGCTGGGCGGGTTCCTGGGCATGGGCAAGAGCTTCTACCCGGTGCCGTTCAGCCTGTTGCAGTTCGATCCGGTGGGCGATCAATATGTCATCACCGTCGACCGCCGCCTGCTGGAGGGCGGGCCGAGCTGGGCCAACCATGCGCCGATCTTCGATCAGGCCTATGCCGACCGGGTCGCGGGTTATTATGGGGTGGGGACGGAAAATTTGGATTTGGGGTGATGGGTTACCGGACGCAGTATTTGCGGCGAGGGCCCTCCCCCATCCCCTCCCGCTTGCGGGAGGGGCGTGTGCGTGGAAGCGCTATGCGCGCCTCACATCGTTGGCGTTCCGTAAAGCGATAGCCCCTCTCCCGGCAGGGGGAGGGGTTGGGGAGGGGCAAGGGCCAAGCAACCCCACCCCGAAAATCAATTCGCCTTCCGCCCACTCGCGAACTTCTTGCTCTTCCCGAACCGCGTCTTGCGCGTCCCCGGCTTGCCCTCGTTGGACCGGCCCATGATCGGCGCCTTCTGCTCATGGACCGGCAGGCCCAGCTCTTCATTCTCCAACTGCCGGATTTCATCCCGCAACCGGCCCGCTTCCTCGAACTCCAAGTCGGCGGCGGCCTTGCGCATCTTCTTCTCGAGTTCCTCGATATAGGCGCGCAGATTGTGGCCGACCATGTGCGGGCGGTCCTCATCGATCGGCACGGTCACCTGATCGCCCGAGGCCACATGCGCGATGATGTCGCCGATCTGGCGGCGGATCGTCTGCGGCGTGATGCCGTGTTCGGTATTGTATGCCATCTGCTTCTCGCGACGCCGCGAGGTTTCCAACATGGCGCGTTCCATCGATCCGGTGATGCGGTCGGCATAGAGGATCACCCGCCCGTCGACGTTACGCGCCGCGCGCCCGATGGTCTGGATCAACGAGGTCTCGGAGCGCAGGAACCCTTCCTTGTCCGCGTCCAGGATAGCAACCAGCCCGCATTCCGGGATATCCAACCCCTCGCGCAGCAGGTTGATGCCGATCAGCACGTCATAGACGCCCAGCCGCAGGTCGCGGATCAACTCGATACGCTCCAGCGTCTCGACGTCGGAGTGCATGTAGCGGACCTTGATCCCCGCCTCGTGCATATACTCCGTCAAATCCTCCGCCATCCGCTTGGTCAGCGTGGTGACGAGGGTGCGGTAACCGAGCTCGGTCGTCTTGCGCGCTTCGATGATCAGGTCCTGTACCTGCTCCTCGACCGGCTTGATCTCGACCGGCGGGTCGATCAGGCCGGTGGGGCGGATGACCTGTTCGACGAAGACGCCGCCGGTCTGCTCCATCTCCCAATTGCCCGGCGTGGCCGAGACGCTGACCGTCTGCGGACGCATCGCATCCCATTCGTTGAAGCGCAGCGGCCGGTTGTCGATGGCCGAGGGCAGGCGGAAGCCGTACTCGGCCAGCGTGATCTTGCGCCGATGGTCGCCGCGCGACATGCCGTTGATCTGGCCGATCGTCACATGGCTCTCGTCGACGAACAGCACCGCGTTTTCGGGGAGATACTCGAACAGCGTGGGCGGCGGCTCGCCGGGCAGGCGGCCGGTCAGGAAGCGGCTGTAATTCTCGATGCCGTTGCACGATCCGGTGGCGGCGATCATCTCCAGGTCGAAATTGGTCCGCTGCTCCAGCCGCTGGCGCTCCAGCAGCTTGCCCTCGATCTCCAGTTCCTTCAGCCGCTCGGTCAGCTCGAACTTGATCGCCTCGACCGCCTGTTTCATCGTCGGGCCGGGGGTCACATAGTGGCTGTTGGCGTAGATGCGCACCGAGTTGAGGCTGGCCGACTTCTTGCCGGTCAGCGGATCGAATTCGACGATCTCCTCGATCTCGTCGCCGAAGAAGGACACGCGCCAGGCGGAATCCTCATAGTGCGAGGGGAAAATTTCGAGATTGTCCCCCTTCACCCGGAAATTGCCGCGCATGAAGGCGGCGTCGTTGCGCTTGTACTGGAGCGCGACGAGCTTGCGGATGATCTCGCGCTGGTCGACGCTCTGGCCTTTTTTCAGGTCGAAGATCATCGCCGAATAGGTTTCGACCGAGCCGATACCGTAAAGGCACGACACCGAGGCGACGATGATCACGTCGTCGCGCTCCAGCAACGCCCGCGTCGCCGAGTGGCGCATCCGGTCGATCGACTCGTTGATCGAGCTTTCCTTCTCGATATAGGTGTCCGACCGGGGCACATAGGCTTCGGGCTGGTAATAGTCGTAATAGCTGACGAAATATTCGACCGCGTTGTTGGGGAAGAAACTCTTGAACTCCCCGTACAACTGCGCCGCCAGGATCTTGTTGGGCGCGAGGATAAGGGCGGGGCGCTGCAACTCCTCGATGACCTTGGCCATGGTGAAGGTCTTGCCCGAGCCGGTGACGCCCAGCAGCACCTGGTCCTTGTCCCCGGCTCGCGCGGCGGCGGTCAGTTCCCGGATCGCGGCGGGCTGGTCCCCGCTGGGGGTGTATTCGGTGACCAGTTCGAACCGCTTGCCGCCCTCGGCCTTTTCGGGGCGCGAGGGGCGGTGGGGGACGAAGCTGACGCCGGTTTCGGGCTTGTCGAGGGTGGTGCGGATCTGGATCGCCATAAGGGGAATATGGTCCCGGTTGCGCTTTTGTTCCAGTGGTTCCGATGTTGAGGCGTAGGCTTCGACTTCGCTCTGCCCGAACGGGTTTTCGTATGAAGCCCGATTCCCACCCCCCGTTCAGCCTGAGCGAAGTCGAAGGCCGAGGGAATCAGGCTGCCTATCGCAAAGCCCGAACCTGTGGTGTGTCGAGACACGCCCGCATTGCCGCATCACTGGTCCGTTGCGTGCCTTTAGCTCCGAAAGGAGGCACCTCCACCGCGTCGCCCAACCGAACCGCCGCAAACCGGCCCCGCGCGCCCGAACAGCGCATCGCCGCATCGAGCAGTTTCGGCGGCGTGTCATAGCCCTCATAGGACAGGCGGAAGGTTCCCCAATGGATCGGAATGGCGGTCGAGGCGCCCAGCCGCTCGAAAATCTGCACCGCCTGCGGCGGGCCGATATGGCTGCCCGCCGCCATCTGGCCGGGGACGAAGCGGAACGCCCCGATCGGCAGAAGGGCGAGGCGGACGGGACCCAGTCGCGCCGCTTCCTCGGGCCAGCGTCCGTCGCCCATGCCGGTGTCGCCCGCGAAGAAGATGTTCCCGCCCGGCAGCTTCACGACGAAACTCGACCAGAGCGCCCGGTTGCGGTCGGCGAACCAGCGGCTGCCCCAATGATGGTTGCGCGTCACCACCACCGACACGCCCGGCCGGACGATCTTTTCCCGCCCCCAGTCCAGCGCGGTGGCGGGCACGCCGACCTGTCCGATCACGCTGTCATTGCCCAGGCTGGTGACGACCAGCGGGTGGTCGCGTTGCCACAGTTTCTTCAGCGTCGCCTGGTCGAGATGGTCGTAATGATTGTGGCTAATGACGACCAGGTCGATTTTGGGCAGGTCGTCGGACGCGACGCCGGGCCGTGCGACCCGCTTGGGGCCGAAGCCGAAGGGTCCGGCGCGCTCGGCATAGATGGGGTCGGTCAGGATGTTGAGGCCCTGGGTCTGGACCAGCACGGTGGCATGGCCGATCCAGGTCGCGACCATGCGCTGTCCCTCGACACGGGGTTCGGGCCTGGCGGCGCGGACGGCCACCGTCTCGGGCCAGGCGGGGCGTCCGTCGTCGCCGGTCAGTTGCCGCCAGAAAAAGCCGCCCCGTCCGCCCCGCGTCGGCATCCGCAGGGTGTCGGCATCGCCATCGGGATTGAAGAAGCGCTCGCCGTCATAATGGCCGCTCTCCGGCCCTTCATAATAGAGGCGGTCGAGATAATGCGGCACGATGGTCGCCGCGAGGCCGATCAGGATGAGGATCAACGCCAGTCCCTTGGCGATCCACCGGACGATCCTCATGCCGTGACCGGCCCGCCGTGGGCGGGGAGGATAGGGTCGGCAAAGCGCATGGAAAGGCTCCTGGAATCAGCGATAGCCACGCGCGATACGGGCCTGCCACAGCATAAGAAGCGGGACGACGCCCAGTTCCATCGCCAGCCCCAGTTGATGGCCCGTCGACGGCGCACCGACCGTCGCCCAGGACAGGGCGCGTGCCAGGCCGCCCGCGACGACCAGAAGCCCGAGCAACCGAAACCGCGCGCCCTTGCGCTCGATGGCGGGAATGCAGGTGACGAAGGCAAGGCCCAGCCCCAGGAAGATGCCGGAGACATAGCGGAACTGGCTGTCCAGATCGCTCGGCACGACTTGCGGATGGCCCAGCCAGCCCGGTCCCTCCATCACGCTGATCCCCCCGATGGTCAGGGGCACCAGACAGGCGATGGCGACGATCGCCTGCAGGCCGCGCCGCTCGGCATCGCGTCCGGTCAATCCAGGATTTCCTTGCGGACATGGATGGCGCGCAGCGAGATGCGGACCTCGACCATGAAGGCGATCAGGCACAGGATCAGCAGGACCACCGCCAGGATGAAGGCCAGCGCGATCCAGGTGCCGATATGGAATTTGCCGAGATTGGCGATGAACAGCACCGCGATGACGATACAGGCCATGACCGCGCTCGACACCGCCAGGAACAGCGCCGCGTTGATGATCGACATGCGCCGGTCGAGCAGCCGAAGCTCCCATTTGTGGCGCATCCGCTCCGGGCCGTCATCGACCTTGTTGATCATCATCTCCAGCCCGCGCGCCCGGTCGATCACTCGCGCCAGCCGTCCCGCGAGCACGTTGAGCAACTGCCCGATCGCGGCCAGCATGAAGACCGGCGCGAGCGACAGCTGGATGGTCTGGGCGATGGTGGTGACGGCGGGCAATGTGGGCATCGCCGGAAATGGTGGCGTGCCGGGCGGCTCGGGGCAAGGGGGAAGTGATCCTCCCCTATATGCGAGGCGTGGTGGAGGGGACGTGCGGCTAGATATGCCCTTTGAGGAAGTCCCCCTCCGTCAGGCCTGCGGCCTGCCACCTAGGATCTTACGCCTTCGCCAGCATCTTCTCCGCGCTGGTCTTCACGAATTCGCCGATGGGGCCGGCCATCATCGACAGCATCATCGGGATCGCGACGGTGCCGGAGATCGCGCGGTCGGCGATGTTCATATCGGCCTTCACCGTCTGGCCCATGGCAATGATGGTCAGCATCAGCCGGTCGTCGGCGGGCCATTCGGAGGTCACCTGGCCGCCGCCGGGGATCTTGGCCTCCAGCTTGGGCAGTCCCTGTTCGATCCGGCGACGCGCCTCGGCATGACCCAGTTCATGGGGAATGTCGAAATTGACCGATGCCATGTCGCTTCACTCTTTCTCGTCTGGTGGGAACGGGGCGGACTGGCGTGGCCTGACGTAAACGTCAAGCACCCGGTACTCTAACGTCGATCAGGAAATATGCGCGAAATGTCAGGAGGTTGGAGCGGGTAACGGGAATCGAACCCGTGTATTCAGCTTGGAAGGCTGCTGCACTACCATTGTGCTATACCCGCTCAATATCCAGCGCCGTGATCGACCCTAGCCGATGGGCGGGGATGGTGGAAGGGACTGGATTCGAACCAGTGTACGCTCACGCGGGCAGATTTACAGTCTGCTGCCTTTAACCACTCGGCCACCCTTCCGGGGTGTCGCTCCACCGGAGCGAGGCGGGCCCAATGCCGAAGCTGAACGCGCCTGTCAACGCCGTTTTATGCGTTTTGCACATGCCCCGCCTGATCGGGTTGCTTGCATGTCGGACGATCGGGACATAGCCTCTGCCCCATATCAGTCCAATCGGGGATTTCGTTTCCTATGCGCGTTTCCTTGCTCGCCGCCGTCGCGGCGATCGCCCTGTTGCCTGTCGCCGCCGTCACCGCGCAGGATCGCGGCAGCGCCAGCCGCATCATCGACGAAGGCATGAACCACAGCCAGGTCATGCAGACCGCGCAGCATCTGACCGACGTGATCGGCCCGCGCATGACCAACAGCCCCGCGATGCGCACCGCCGAGGGCTGGACCGTCGAGCAGTTCGCCAAATGGGGCCTGAAGAACGTCCATAAGGAAGGCTTCCCCTTCGGCCGAGGCTGGTCGATCGAGCGGGCGAGCGTCCGGATGGTCTCGCCCCGCCCGCTGCAACTGACCGCGATCCCCATCGCCTGGACGCCCGCCACCAACGGCGCGGTCACCGCCCCGGTGATCGTCGCGCCGATGAAGCGGGAGCGCGATTTCGACAAGTTCCGGGGGCAGCTGCGCGGCAAGATCGTGATGGTGTCGATGCCCGGCACCGGCGACGAGCCCGGCACCGCGCCCTTCCGCCGCCTGTCGGGCGAGGACATCGCCAAGCTCGACGTCTATGTGCAGCCCGAGCATGATCCCGAAGCCGCCGACCGCCGGTTGAAGCGGCTCGACTTCTCGCAGAAGCTGGATGCGTTCCTGAAGGCCGAGGGCGCGGTCGCCTATGTCACGCAGAGCTATCGCGACGGCAAGCTGCTGCACGGTGAGGGCTATCTGTTCGGACGCGGCGAGACGGCTGCCGTCCCCGGCATCGAACTCGCCGCCGAGGATTATCGCCGCCTCGCCCGCCTTGCCAAGGTCGGCCCGGCCCCGACCATCGAGGTGCTCAGCGACGTCCGCTATGACGACGGCGACGTCAACGCCTACAACATCATCGCCGAGATTCCCGGCACCGACCCCAAGGCGGGCTATGTGATGGCGGGCGCGCATCTGGACAGTTGGGTCGCGGGCGACGGCGCGGCGGACAATGCGGCGGGCAGCGCGATGATCATGGAGGCCGCGCGCATCCTGGCCGCCACCGGCCAGCGACCGAAACGAACCATCCGCTTCGCGCTCTGGTCGGGCGAGGAGCAGGGTATCCTGGGCTCCATGGCCTATGTCGAGCAGCATCTGGCGACGCGCGGCCGCCCCGACGACGCGCCGCAGACCGGCCTGAAGCGCTATTATGGCTGGACCAATCGCTGGCCGATCACGCCGAAGCCCGGTTACGGCGACCTGGCCGCCTATTTCAACATCGACAACGGCTCGGGCAAGCTGCGCGGCATCTATGCCGAGAACAACCCGGCGGCGGTGCCGATGCTGAAGGAATGGCTGTCGCCCTATGCGTCGATGGGGGCGGGCAATGTCGTGCAGCGGACCACCGGCGGCACCGACCACGTGTTCATGCAGGCGGTCGGCGTGCAGGGCTTTCAGTTCATCCAGGACCCGCTGGACTATGGCAGCCGCATCCATCACAGCTCGGCCGATACCTTCGACCATTTGAAGGGGGATGACATGCGCCAGGCCTCGGTGGTGCTCGCCGGGGTCTTGCTTGCGGCGGCGAATGCGGACAAGGCGCTGCCGCGTCCGCCGGTTCCCACCCAACCGGCACCGACCAATCCTTTCAGCTATACGGACAATGACGACTGATGGCACGCCGAGGACATCGCCCCAGCCAGGCTTCCGCCAACCGCCCGCGCTTCTGGGGGCGGCATGCGGTGACGGCGGCACTCGCCAACCCCAACCGGACGGTGCGCAAGATCTGGGGCACGCGCGAGGCGCTGGCCGCGCTCGACCTGCCGCCGGTGGTGCCGATCACCTATGCCGATGCCGCCGATCTGGGCCGTCTGGTTCCCGCCGACGCGCCGCACCAGGGCCTGGTGGCGGAGGTCGATCCGCTGGAGGACATGTGGCTGGGCGACCTGCTGCACGAAGGGCAGGATGACCAGCGGCCTCTGGTGGTGCTCGATCAGGTGACCGACCCGCACAATGTCGGCGCGATCCTGCGCTCGGCCGCCGCCTTCGACGCGCTGGGCATCGTGACCCAGGACCGGCACGCCCCCCCCGAATCGGGCACGGTCGCCCGCTCGGCCAGCGGCGCGCTGGAGACGGTGCCGTGGATTCGCGTCGTCAACCTGGCCCGCGCGCTGGAGGAGATCGCCGAAGCGGGCTTCTGGCGCATCGGCCTGACCGGCCATGCCAGCCAGACCCTGGCCCAGGCGATGGGCACGCAGCGCATCTGCATCGTGCTGGGCGCGGAAGGCGAGGGGATGCGCCAGAATACCGAGGCGCATTGCGATGAACTCGCCAAGCTGCCGATCAGCCCGAAGGTGGAGAGCCTGAACGTCTCCAACGCGGCGGCGATCGCGCTGTATGCGGTGGCGGCGCGGTGATTTGGCGCGGCGGCGGGATTGGTCCTGCCGCCTTTTCGTTCGCGCAAAGGTTTTTTGGAGCGAGCGCCGGGCGTGCGCTTCGACTTCGCTCAGCGTGAACGGCTGTTGGTCGGATTGGCAGGGTATTCGGGGCGGGTAGACTCAAGAAGGCCGGTTCCCAGCCTCCGTTCAGCCTGAGCGCAGTCGAAGGCCACGGGCATGGGGTTCGCGCGGAGACGCGGAGGCGCGGAGATGTCCGGCATAGGGCCAGCGAAGGCCGCCCTCGCGAGCGGGAGACTTTGCGGCGGCCGGCAGGGATGGAGAGGCCTTGCGGCCAGATTCTCAATCTCCGCGCCTCCGCGTCTCCGCGCGAACAAAAACTCTGAGGAGGCTGCGAGACCAAGTCACGCCGTTCCCTCCGGGCCTCGGCGCAAAAAAAGAGGCGGGACCAAGGCCCCGCCCCCGCGTTCTCGCGAAATGCCCGATCAGTCCTCCGCCGCGATCCGCACCCGCATCCCGTCCTGCGCCGCACCGAAGGGCAACTGGCACGACAGGCGCGAGGTGGCGTCCCGTTCGCTGGTCGAATCGAGCAGGTCGTCCTCGTCCGGTCCGATCGCGGGCAGGGTGCCCGCGAATTCCGGATCGACATGCACATGGCAGGTCGCGCAGGAGCAGCATCCGCCGCACAGCGCCAGCAACTCGTCCACTCCGGCGTCGCGGATGACTTCCATCACCGACAGACCGGCCTCGCCGTCGATTTCGCGTTCTTCCCCGTCGCGGGTCACGACGATAAGCTTGGGCATGTCCATTCTCCTTGTCGGCAGCGCCTCTGCCGATCCTCAACGCACGGATCAAGCATCATGGGGCTGAACGCCGAACAGATTCGCCGAAGCATGGACGCGCTGGCCGCCGCCGAGCCCGCCATCGCGGCGGCGCTCGCGCGCATCGGCTATCCCGAACCGCGCATCCGCGAACGCGGCTACGCCACCCTGGTCCGCACGATCTTGGGCCAGCAGGTGTCGGTCGCCTCGGCCAATGCGCATTGGCGGCGACTGAATGAGTTGCTCGGCGACGCGACCGACCCGACGAGGATGCACGGCGTCACCGATGAGGAATTGCGCGGCGCGGGCATCTCGCGGCAGAAGGCGGGCTATCTGCGTAGCCTGGCCGAAGAGGTGACCAGCGGTCGCCTCAACCTGTCGGACCTGCCGGAGGACGACGAGGAAGCGATCGCCCAACTGGTCGCGGTCAAGGGCATCGGCCGCTGGTCGGCGGAGGTCTATCTGCTCTTCGCCGAAGGGCGCACCGACATCTGGCCCGCCGGCGACCTGGCCGTGCAGATCGAGATGGGGCGCATCCTGGGCCATGACGCGCGGCCTTCCGAAAAGCAGGTCCGTGCGCTGGCGGAGGCGTTCCGCCCGCACCGCAGCGCGCTGGCGATCTTCACCTGGCATCATTACGGCGCAGGGGCGGACGCCGCGCCCGTCTAGAGCGGTTTCCGACTAGGTTGAACCATCGTCATCGCCCTGTGGGCGACCGCTTCGCGGCGGGGCGCTTTCGGTCCAGGGCGGCGTTGCTTGGCGGTCACGATGCTTCTGCATCGCTCCCTTCGCGCGCCTTGCCCCGAACCGAAATCACCTCCGTGCCAATGATCCAACCTGATCGGAAACCGCTCTAGAATCCGGACGCTAGTCGCTGTGCGGCGTCGTGCGGTGGCGGGTGGCCACCCCGACCAGCACCGCCGTCGACAACAGGATCGACGACACCAGGCCGCCAATGGCGAGCAGTCCGCCCGGCGTCACCCGCACCTTGGCCCGGAGGACGACCTTGCGCCCGATCCCGGCGCGCAGCGTGGCGGACTGATGGCTGGGGCGGCGTGGCGTGATGGAATGGGACATGGGCGATCAACGCGGCGGCGCCCCGTCCGTTCACGCGCCATAGCGCTGAGCGATGCGGTCGCGACGTTGCGGGATCGGCCGGTCGGGATCGAGTTGGACGAGATGAACGCCCGTCGGCGCCATCGCGGCCCGGATCTCGGGCCAGATATCGCCCCGCGCCGCGACATAAAGCGTCACCTTCGACAGGGACCCGGGCGGGAGCGACGCGCCGATCCTGTGCAGAACCGCGACCATGTTCGCCGGGGACAGCGACGCCAGCGCGACGTTATCCGCATAGGATTTGGTCAACGCCTCGCGTGTCCAGGTCTCGGTGATCGCGTAATCCTTCGCACCGGGCAGGCGGAGGACGGTGGTGGAGGTGGAGATGTCGGGTCCGCGCAATCGCGCCACGGCCTCGCGCAGATAGTCATGCCATTCCCGTTGATCGTTGACCGCCGGGCCAAGGAGCGGGGCGAGGAAGGCCGCCTTCGCCCTGGCCGCCGCCGCAAGCTGTTCGGCATGGACGCGGCGGCCTGCCGACAGCGCCTGTTCCAGGGCGAAGTCGTTCGCCGGGGCGACCGCACCGGTGGCGAGATCGACCGTGATCGGCACCATGCTGTCCGGGCCTTCGTCATCGCTGGTCGGCACGAGGACCGGGATGACCACCCGGCGTCCATCGGATGAGAAACAGGGCTTGCCCCGCCATCGGATCGAACTGACCGAATGGGGAAGCGCATCGATATAATCCTGCGGCACGAGGTCGGTCAGCGCCAGCGCGCGGACCTGTTCGCCCGAGGGGCCGTAGATCACCACGGCGTTCGGGCCGTATCCCGTCCCATGCCAATTGTCGAAGGTGACGGTATAGGCGCCGTCCTCCCGCACGATCACGTCCACGGGTGCGACCTCATTGGCGATCGGCTTTTCCCAGACCGTCCGCCACCGCCCGCCCGTCCGCGTCTGAACCCTTGCGGTCGCGGCCCGCGGGCCGTTCTCGGTCTGCCCCGCCGGTTCGACATGATCGACCTTGTCCTCGAAATAGGCGAGCTGGCTTTCCAGGTCGCGCGGCGTGACCGTGACGCGTGCATGGCCCTTGCAGGACGTGAAGGTCCGGGTCGTCGGCATCGTCCAGCTATCGGCGCAGGACGCGGTGGGGGTGAAAGACGTCGCGACAAGGGCCAGGCCGATCAGAACGGCCATGCGCAGGAATTGCATCGTCCTTCCCCCCCTTACTGACTGGCCATGTTTCCCATCATTGTCGCGGTCGTGGCAAGCGCGCACTGGCATCCCGCCCCCCGCGCCCTTAAGTCCCTACCCATGTTGACCCCCGAACAGGCCCGCGACCGGGCCGCCGATATCGTCGCCCGCGCCCGCGCCGCCGGAGCCGACGCCGCCGACGCCATCTTCGCCGCCGACGCCGCACTGGAGGTGTCGGTGCGCCTCGGTGCGCTGGAGGATGTCGGGCGGTCGGAGAGCGAGGAACTGGGCCTGCGGGTGTTCGTCGGGCGGCGCTCGGCCAGCGTCTCGACCTCCGACCTGTCGGGCGACGCGATCACCCTCGCGGCCGAGCGCGCCGTCGCCATGGCGCGCGAGGCGCCGGAGGATCGCTGGGCAGGCCTGGCGCCGGAGGAACGGCTGCTCAAGGGCGCGCCGCCGATGCTCGACCTGGACGACGGAGGAGAAGTCGCGCCCGAGCAGCTCCGCGCCGCCGCACTCGTCGCCGAGGAAGCCGCGCGCGCCGTGGCCGGTGTCACCAATTCGGAGGGAGCGGGGGCCTCCGCCTCGCGCGCCGTCTCGGCGCTGGCAACCAGCCATGGCTTCGCGGCGGGCTATGCCGCGACCGGCTATGGCCTGTCGGTCAGCGTGGTGGCGGGCGAGGGCGCGGGGATGCAGCGCGACTATGCCCATCACGGGGCGCGCCTTCGCCGCCTGCTCGAAAGCCCCGAGGCGATCGGCCAGCGCGCGGGCGAGCGGACCGTGGCGCGGCTGAACCCCGCCAAGCTGGCGAGCGGCGCCATGCCGGTCGTGTTCGACCCGCGCGTCGGATCGTCGCTGGTCGGCCATCTTGTCTCCGCCATCGCGGGCAGCGCGATCACCCGGCGGACCAGCTTCCTGCTCGACCGGCTGGGCGAGCGGGTCATGGCCGAGGGGATTCGGATCGAGGACGATCCCCATCGCCCGCACGGGCTCCGCTCGCGTCCCTTCGATGGCGAGGGGCTGGCGGTGTCGCCGACCGCGATCGTCGAGGACGGGGTGCTGGAGACCTGGCTGCTCGATTCCGCCTCGGCCCGGCAATTGGGGCTGGAGCCGACCGGCCATGCCGCGCGGGGCACGGCGGGGGCGCCGGGCGTTTCGACCAGCAACCTGTTCATGGCGGCGGGGCGCGTGCCGGTGGAGACGCTGATCGGCGACATCGCCGACGGCGTCTATGTCACCGAATTGATCGGCAGCGGCGTCAACCCGGTCACCGGCGACTATAGCCGGGGCGCGGCGGGCTTCCGCATCGTCGACGGACGGATCGCGGAACCGGTTGCGGAGTTCACCGTGGCGGGTAATCTGAAAGAGATGTTCCTAACCATGACGCCGGCCAATGATCTGGAATTCCGCTACGGCGTCAATGTGCCGACGCTGCGCATCGATGGAATGACGGTTGCCAGCGGCTGACCCGACCCCGACGGCGGACCTGATCCCGGCGGTCGTGGCGGCGGCGCGAGAGGCGGCGGCGATGGCGCTCGCCCGATGGCGCACCGATTTCCGCCAATGGGAGAAAACGCCGGGCAGCCCGGTGTGCGAGGTCGATCTGGACGTCGACCGGATGCTCCATGCACGGCTCCAGGCGCTGATCCCCGATGCCGGATGGCTGTCGGAGGAGACGGCGGACAAGCCCGACCGGCTGGCCGCGCGCCGCGTCTGGGTGGTCGACCCGATCGACGGCACCCGCGACTATATTCGTGGACGCGAAGGCTGGGCGGTGTCGGTCGCGCTGGTCGAGGACGGGCGGCCGGTGATCGGCGTCCTCGCCGCGCCCGCCCGGGGCGAGTTGTGGCTAGCCCAGGCGGGCGGCGGCGCGACCCGCAACGGGCGCACACTGAGCGCGGGCTATTGCCGCCGGATGCCCGGCGCGCGCGTGCCGGTCGATGCGCTGCCCAAGGCGGACCGCGACCTTGTGGCGGTGTTCAAGCCCAACTCGATCGCGCTGCGCATCGCGATGGTCGCCGCCGACGAGGCCGATCTGGTCGCGACGCTGCGCTGGGGCAATGAGTGGGACATCGCCGCCGCCGCGCTGATCGCGTCCGAGGCGGGGGCGGGGGTGGCCGATGCGCTGGGCCAGCCGCTGCTGTTCAACAAGCCCGATCCGCGCGCGTTCGGCGTGCTGGTGACGGCGCGCGGGCTTCAGGACGCGGCGGTCGAGCGGCTCGGCCCCCGTGCGCGCGACGTGATCGTACCCGTCACCGGCTGAGCATCTGCTCGACCCATTCGGGCACCAACTGCCCGGCGGAGCCCAACCGGCTCTCGTCGAACCAGCCGCTCCCCTCCGAGCGTTCGAGATTGAGTTCCAGCGTCCGCGCGCCATAGGCGCTCGCCATCCGCACGAACCCCGCCGCCGGATAGACCGCGCCCGAGGTACCGATCGACACGAACAGATCGGCCTCCGCCAGCGCCGCCTCGATCCGGTCCATATGATAGGGGATCTCGCCGAAGAACACGATATCGGGCCGCAGCGCGGGTGTGGCGCAGGCGGGGCAGGGCGTTCCCGGCGGCAGCGCCTCCTCCCACCCGAACCGCTCCCCACAGGCCGCGCAGAGGGCCTGCTTCAGCGCGCCGTGCATATGCAGCAACCGCGTCGCCCCCGCGCGTTCGTGCAGATCGTCCACATTCTGCGTGACGATCAGCAATTCGCCCGGCCATTCCCGGTCCAGCCGCGCCAGTGCTTCATGCGCCGCATTGGGCCCGACCGTCGCCAGCGCGGCACGCCGCAGGTCATAGAAGCGGTGGACCAGCACCGGATCGGCTGCGAGCGCCTCCGGCGTGCAGACATCCTCGACCCGATGCCCCTCCCACAGTCCGCCGGGTCCACGAAAGGTGGCGATGCCGGACTCGGCGGAGATGCCCGCGCCGGTGAGGATGACGATGTTCGGGGTGTCGCGCATGGCCGGGGTTTATCCTGGGGGTGGAGTGTCCGGAAGGGGGCGGATGTTTGCTGTGAGTGGCGAACGGTTCCAATCACTCGTTTGGTTATTCTGGACAGCGCCGATCCAGCAATGATCCTGCTACTGTGACACGTCATGCAGGGATGGAGACCACGCGCGATAATGCAGGTCGGGCAGGCGTGTCATAATCGCGGGGCTGGGCAGGCGGGGTATACGAGGGAAACCGCGCTCCCTCCGCTTTGATCTACCCTCTCGCATATCTCTAGCGATTTCAGGTCGTAGGGCTTTGCTACCTCCCGGCCACCTGCGTCTTTTCGACTACGTTGATGACTTGCTCGACCCGCGCAGATGCAAGGTTGCCGCGTCGCCATGTTTCCTGAACCGTAGCGACAATGGGCTTCTTTTCCCATTCTCCACGACTAATAAGTGTCCGATCATTCTCAGACACTAAGGCGTCGCGTAGCGAGGCAAAGACGGTCTGCCCGGTCTTGGTGTTCTTGAGCCTGACACGAAAGCCATCTGGCACGTCGGTATCAACACGCAAAACTTCGTACTCTGCTGTAACTATTTTCTTCACCGGAGCACTTGGGGCGGCTCTAGCCATACGGCGAGCGACTTCGGGAGGAAGGTGGTTGTTACCAATTTCGGTATCCTGCACCTTCGCTGCAGCCTTCACGACACCCTTCTTTCCATCCTCACTGGCATCAATAAGTGCATGACTTCCATGAGCAGCGGTGAGCGCATCAGCTAATATCTTCATACGTTTAAGATCATTTTCGCTCGCGAACTTTTGAGCCTCTAGCACGTCTTTCATCTGCTTACTGGAGGCTTCGGCTTTCGCCTCTTCCCGTTGCTCCTCAAGATATGCATTCCAACACGAATATCCTGTAAACAGCAGAGCAAAGGCGATTACAATTATCGCAATCTGCTTTCCGGTAAGCTTGCCAACCGCCTTTTCCATGAATTTCTCAATTAGTTCCTGAGCGTTAAAGCTCAGATCAGTGCTTCCCTTTTTTACCTTGAATACAATCTCAAACTCTTGACGCTCTTCTTCCGAAAGACCTCTTAGAATCGAGGTATTTTCTAAGACAATCATGAACGCTCGGTTCACGCTAGTCTGATAGTCAATCATTGCCTGCATAACAGGCTGGGTCAAAACTAATTGGCTGCCCTCAATCCAAAACTTGAAATGAAAACGCGGCCAATGGTTTATATGGGGTAGCTTACTGTCGTCGGCAAATCCGGTATGGCTTAGCTCTTCAAGGAGCGCCCACGCCTCGTCCTCATCGTTGATGGGCACTAGTTCCATACCGGGCACTCTTGGACGTCTCGCCATCAATCCCCCCATTCATGACGAATACCGTCGCCAGCGAAGCCCTATCACAATCACAAGATCGTTGCTTGCCAACATCCTAAGTCTGCCGTTTGGTGATGGGCAAGCCTGTTGCCTCGCCTAGTACAAAAGCCTAATACAACCGTCCCGACGCTCTTTCAGAAAACCGCAGAAATCCGCCGTTTTCGGTGCCAACCGTAAAATCCTCTTCTGGGCACAAACCCATGCCGACTACCGAACGGTTGACCCGGTTGCCCCGCTGACGGGGTCCCGGACGGCCCGGCCCCAAAAGGAAACCCCCGCAACCTGCCCCACAAGCGGTCACCGATCGCTGGGCGCACCACCCGCAGCCGGTTTCCTCCGACATGGACCTGTGCCAAGGAACGCCGCATGACGATGTCCTTCCTCCAGTCCACCGGAACCCCCGCATGATTGCCATCGGCATTTACGGCAGCGCCGGTCGCATGGGCCGCGCCATCGCGGACCTGATCGAGGGGGAGGGCGCGACGCTGGCCGGGGGCTGCGATTCGCGTGACGATCCCGACGCGCTGGCCAAGTCGGCGGATGTGCTGGTCGACTTCTCGATCGCGGGCGCGCTCGATGCGCATCTGGCGGCGGCTCGGGCCGCACGCACCCCGATCGTGATCGGCACCACCGGCCTTTCGCCCGCGCAGCACGCCGCGATCGACGAGGCCGCGACCGAGATCGCGGTGCTCCAGACCGGCAACACCTCGCTCGGCATCACCCTGCTCGCCAATCTGGTGCGCGAGGCGGCGGCGCGGCTGGGCCCGGACTGGGACATCGAGATCACCGAGATGCACCACCGGCACAAGGTCGATGCGCCCTCCGGCACCGCGCTGCTGCTGGGCGAGGCGGCGGCGGCGGGGCGGGGCCATGCCCTGTCCGATCTCCGGGTCGATGGTCGCGCCGGGCTGGTCGGCGCCCGGACCGAGGGGACGATCGGCATGGCGGCACTGCGCGGCGGATCGGTGATCGGCGATCATGAGGTGATCTTCGCGGGCGAGGGCGAGCGGGTGACGCTCGGCCATTTCGCGCAGGACCGCACCATCTTCGCACGCGGGGCGGTACGGGCGGCGCTGTGGCTCGCGGGGCAGGCACCGGGGCGCTATCGCATGGGCGACGTGCTGGGTCTGTAACGCGCATGAAGAAGGCGGACGTCGTCCAATTCTATCACCGGCTGGCGGAGGCGAACCCGCATCCCGAAACCGAGCTGGAATTCCGCAATCCCTATACGCTGGTCGTCGCGGTCGCGCTGTCGGCGCAGGCGACCGATGTGGGGGTCAACAAGGCCACCCGCGCCCTGTTCGCCGAGGTCGACACGCCCGAGAAGATGCTGGAACTGGGCGAGGACGGGCTGAAGCAGCACATCAAGACGATCGGGCTGTTCAATACCAAGGCCAAGAACGTCATCGCGCTGTCGCGGATGCTGGTCGACGAATATGGCGGCCAAGTGCCGCAGGATCGCGCCGATCTGGAACGCCTGCCCGGTGTGGGGCGCAAGACGGCCAATGTCGTGCTCAACGTCGCCTTCGGGCACGAGACCTTCGCGGTCGACACGCATATCTTCCGCGTCTGCAACCGCACCGGCCTGGCCAAGGGCAAGACCCCGCTGGCGGTGGAGTTGAAGCTCGACAAGGCGACGCCCGCGCCCTTCCGGGTGCACGCGCATCACTGGCTGATCCTGCACGGCCGCTATATCTGCAAGGCTAGGCGGCCCGAATGCTGGCGCTGCCCGGTCGAGGATCTGTGCGCCTATCGCCCCAAGACACCCGCCCCCGCCGCCAAAGCCGCAAAAGCGGCGACCCCGTCATAAAAGGGCTGGCGCGGGGTGGCGCACGATGCTAGTCGGCCAGCCCACGCACCCGTAGCTCAGCTGGATAGAGCGCTGCCCTCCGAAGGCAGAGGCCACAGGTTCGAATCCTGTCGGGTGCGCCATCGTTTATCATGTAACGCACTGATAATGCAGCCGTTTAAGGCTGGCGAGTAGACTCCGTACCACCTTTCGTTCCCTCACCGTCTGCTTGTCGAAGGCGCTCAAGCGCGAACGGTGGCGGTCGTAGGTCGTTCACCCATCCCCGCCAAATGTGAGGGATGAGCGAAGAGACGACACCTGATCCAGCCCCGTCCCCACCAGCATCGCTCGCGATTTGCTGCGCTGCTGCTCATATGGCCGCGAGGCTCAGCGTGATGAGCTAGAGGTCCCGTGTATTTCACTAGGATCGAACCCGTCCTGCAGTTCCAGGGCTTTGAGCAGCTGGATAATCGTCGAACGCCCAACCCCCACGACGCGGGCCTCAGTTTCGCTAAGGATTCGTGCAAGCTCTACGCGTTCTGGCTCTGCGATGGGGTATAGCGAGGAGCGGGCTTTCTCGTCGCACGCATGCCCCGCCTGGCAATCGCATAGGCCAGTAAGATTTGCGACGGATAGCTCGTTCCCACGACTGCCGCAAAGTACGCGAACGGAGCTGTGCGCTGCGCGTCGAACATCGCGATGTGGCCTAATACGGTGACGAGCTGGAGCGCGGCTGAAGCGATCAACCACCATCGAGCATGTTTTAGAGCGGTCCACACCAAGCCCATCAAAAGCGTCAGGTCGATCAAGAAGACGCCAGCGTTTACCGTGGCATAGTCAGACGACCCGGGGAGGCGAAGTGCGACGGTTGCGAGCGCGGCAGCGAGATATAATCCCGCAACGCCGCGCTCGATCCGACTGCCCCATCGCCAAGCGGCGAGCGATGTCAAAACAACGAACAGCCAGAAACCGTATACGGCGTACCACATGCCCCGCTAGGAGCATGGAAGCTTAAATCGATCAAGCCGGAACGGCTGTATTTTTGATGGTCCGATTGGCGGCCGCCTGAGGTGGAACATCCTTGCCGTAATCCTCCATCCGGACGCCCAGATCGGCACCGACCCGGTTAAGCATGCCGTGCGCTCGGATCAGTTCCTCGCGGGCATTCACGGCCATGATGGTCGCCTGAGCAACCTTGTTGATCGCGGCGAGGGCGGTGGAGATCGGAAGACCCATCTGCTGGCGGGATTCGAGCAGAGCAGTCAGCGCTCGAGATGCATCCAATGCGGCGGCATCTGCTGAGACTTCCGCCGGATTGATGGTCGCGGCCACATGATCGATGGACTGATCGTAGAGCTTCATAGGTTTTCCTAGCCATAGAGAAGATGACCGATCCTCCCCATCCGTTCTGCCAGCAGCGGGGCTGAAATTATAAGCAGCAGCAATAAGAACGCGGCTGTGAGCACCAGTACGAAGCGCGACAGCATCGACCTTTCCTGCAACCATTCTTCCAGATGATCGGCCTGACCCGACGGGTTGATCGACACCAGTCCCTCGAAAGCGGTTCGCTCCTCGGCAACCATCGGCTCGACCGGCCCGGCGGGTCGGAGCATCGGTGGAGCCTGATCGATCGGTTGAACCATCCCCTGTGCCGGGTTCCCCAGCGATAGGGGATGCGTTGCTTCGAAAGCTCGAAGCATGTCGGCCGCAACATATCGCCCGACGTTGCCCAGCTTCGCGCGTGCCGATTTGATATGCTGGTCGACCGTATGTCGGCTCATGCCAGCCAACGACGCCACCACGTCCGATTTGCGGGTGTGGTGAACCAGCCGGAGAACGCGGCGCTCGGTAGGGGTAAGCGACTCATATTGACGAGCATTCATGGTAAACCTCCGTTATGGAGGATTTGTACCTGTTCGTGGCGTCATCTTTGCCCGTCTTTAGGGCCTGACCAAATGAGTCAGCCGACGCCCGAAGGCGTTCATCCCTATGCCGTCGCTGTGACGGCGATCGTCAAGGCGATCCCTCAGTCGGACAAGGCGAAGCTACGCTAAACTGCTGGTCACCCGCCACCTTGTCTCCAGGGCGGCGGGTGGAACTACCTGCGCGGGGACCGCGGGTACCCCGCGCGCGAAGGTCGAGCGACAACTTTTGCTCTCGATCAATTGGACTTGATTGATCGTATTTATCGTCTGGAGGCAATCGGTGTCACCAGATATTGGGCCTGCGTCCTTGGGGAGTAGCTACCCGCAGTAGCGGGGTTGCCGTCAACATCCTTGAGCTATCGGCTCGTGGCGGCAGCAGCAGGTTCGTCCTGCCCAGCGAGACCAATGGTGCAGCACTCCGCTTTGTGGCCACGGGTGCATGCATCGTTTGGTTTGCTGGCCTTGAGTGTTGACGTGATGCCCGGAATTTTGACGCTTGGCGCTTTGGGCGCAAGTCTGTCCGTCGACGCCTTCGCGGCGGCGCTGGGCAAAGGGGCGATCGAAGGACGAGCCCGCCTTCGTGATGCGGTTAAAGTCGGCATCGTGTTCGGCTTCTTCGAGGCGTTGACGCCTGCACTCGGTTGGCTGCTCGGCTTTGCGCTGAACGACTGGATCGCCGACTATGACCATTGGGTCGCGTTTACCCTGTTGTTCGCCGTCGGCGCCTATACGATCCGGGAAGCATGGACTAGCAAAGGTGATGCGCAACAGGGCGATAGTGAGACCAAGCCCAGTATGCTGCGGCTTGCTGCGACGGCTATCGCAACGAGCGTCGACGCGGCGGCCGTCGGCGTGACTCTGGCTCTGATGGACGTCAACATTTGGGCTGCCTGCATGGTGATTGGCGGAACGACGACATTGATGGCAACCATTGGCGTCATGTTGGGTAAGCATATCGGGCCCTACCTCGGCCGATACGCGGGCATCTTGGGTGGTTTTGTCCTGATCGTGATTGGCGGTCTGATCCTGGCTCAGCACCTGTCAGCTTAAAGTGGATGAGTTTGGCTCGAGGGGCGCGGTGTGGATCAACGCACGCCGCACATCACGAGGCGATCACCGTCAATTTCAAGAGGTAATGGGACAAGTAGAGTCCATTCATCCGAAGGCGATGATTACTGTCCTGCGCCCTGAGGATGTGACGGCATGGCTGCGGTGTGCCGTGAAGGCAATACGATCTGAGGGGGCTATTACGCGATGCAGAGCATCTGATGATCCGGCCAGTCCGCCGCTGCACGCATGTCACGAACTGGCCGTTCCTTTAAATTATTTTTGCGGATGACACATGCCAGGGCCGCCGCCAGGCGCCCAACTCACGCTGTCGCACTTGTTGCCCTCTCGGCCCTCTACCGAGCCGCCGTCACCGCCACGGCCGCCGCCATCTTCGCCCGCACCGTTTCCACTACCGTTCGAGGGCGGTGGGGGATCGGCTCGGGGAGTGGTTCTATATTCACACCGTACACGGCACTCTTCGACAGAGTCCATTATTCCGTTCGAAACGCAGTTATCAAAGCACTCTTCATATGTTTCGAACGGAGCAGCGATCGCGCTTGTACTGACAAGCGTCGTTATGAATAGCCCGCCAACCGCAAGAAGTGAAATTCCGCCGGTTTTCCTGTTTATCCAAGCCTTCACAGTGCGCTCCCATATCATCTGCGAGGGCAGCATTGAGACATTTAGAGGTTTGCAGGTCAACAAGCCTTTTGGGTAAAATGGATCCAATATAGTTCTAAGCGTTGGCGTGCTCACAAGATACCAAGGGCGCGGCAACTGCCACAAAAGTGTGCATGCAGCATATTCTAACGGACCGTTGCATCGGAGCTGGAAGGTGCAGTGAGCCCCTCAATCAACGCCAGGACCCATAGAAAGACGATCGGCCGCATCCGGCGATCGCCTAAATGTGACTGGGATAAGCCTATCCCAAAAGGATGTTCCTAAAGCAGCATGTGCTACAAAAACTCGCTCCGCTGCTTCATCCAGCGCGAACAGGATCATGAAGACGATCCGCACCCGCTGTCCCTGGTTCACGCGACAGGAAGCATGAGCTGTTCGCCAGCCGCCGCCAGGCAGGCACGGGCCGCCAATGCGCCATCAACTGCCTGACGGTAATGCACAGTCCCATATCGCTCCGCTTCATCGAACGCGAACTGCGCCCATTCCTCCGAGGGATAGCAAGCCTCATAGATGGCGCGCGCTGCTTCGCGCAGGCGGGGGTCGTGCTGCATCATGCTCATATTCCAGCGATTCGTGACCCGGCCTAGCTGGAACGAATAGGGAACACGAGTCAAGGGGCGCGATGTGCTCGGACGGCTTCATGGGGCGCCAAAATATGACAGACTGGACGTTCCACACCCTCGCGTTATGCTCGGGAAAGGGAGAGATTCTATGTCGCAAGACAAGGTCCGTATGTCGCGGTGGGCGGCAATCGCAGTAGGGATGATCGCCGCGCCGGCCTTGGCGCAAGGGTTCACGCCGCCTGTAGGTTACGGTGCCAGATCGAATTCGGCCACCCAACCGTGCGTGGCGCTCGTCGCCGACTTATCCGCGCCGAATCTGACATGCATTCCATTAGCGGAAGCGGCCAAGCTATTTAAAACGGACCCAAGCTATCCAAACGCGGATCAGCAGCATCTGAAGGTGGTCGGGGCTTATTCGCTCAACCTTCGGGCCAGTGAACGGCTGACCGGGGCTAAATCGCCAGGGTTTCTTCCAGTCCAACTGCAACTGAGCGGCGGTCAGTGCTTCAGCCTCAGCGCAGAGTATTATGGCAAGCTGTCCGAAGCACGCTTGACGCCGACGGTGTGTGATGGTCGTCGATATGACGACGATCAAGTTGTGTCACAGCCAGCAGGAAAGCCGCTGCGACTGGTCGGCTCGGCATGGGGATATGGCGCATGGGTCGACGACAAGGCAGGAACGACGATCGTCACGGCACCCCGGTCTCAGACGTTCAAGCCGCTGTTCACCGCGCACATGCCTGTCACGGCGATCATGGCGATGAACAGCCCCGACGCACCGCTTGGGAACGTGACGCTGGTAGGGCAGCTTCATGGCAAGCCGGTTGTGATCGTGCTGGAGGTATCGTTTTGATCCGCTCGCATCTAACCCGCGCGGGGCATGCTACACGCTGCCGTAATACCACATTTTAGGGTAGGCTTGGCCTGAGACGTCGGGTTTTCTGCGGTTTTTGGCCTTGTGGTGACTGGCGTGATTAGCCTTTGGCAATCACCGGGTAATCACCGCTGCCGCTTTCGATCGCTAACACGATGCTGCCGCCGCTCGCTGTCAAAGCGCCTGTATCGATTGCGCCGTAAGCAGAGGGCTGAATTGGAAGGTCGGAGCGAGCTTCGCTCGAGCTCAAGTTGCACGACATGAGTCTGAGTTGAGCGTCGGTGACGTGAGCTCGACCTCTTTGTGGGACGTCTATGCGTCTGGCGTCTAGAGTAAGCGCGGCGGAGGTGCTGGAGGTTTGCGGATGACAAGCGTTCCGCCACCCTCTTTCGGGATAAAGCCATCGAGCCTAAGCAGCGCGTTATCGAATGTATGAAATTCGGTTGCGTTGGCGATTACCGCTGTCGCGAGGTGGATTGCATCGGGTGGCCTAAGGCTAGGGTAGCCTGATTGAAGATACTTGCGGGCCAGCGTGCCAACGTATCGATCGACGGGGACTATCAGAATATATTCGTTGCGGAAAAAGTCTGAAAGGACATCGCTGTCTTCGGGTCTGACTTTGTCGTCTTTGCATACCTCTGCGAGCGATAGCCCTGAGGTGACAATTTCGACGGAACGTTGTGTGGCAAGCTCGATCGTGTGATTGCAAAGTGCGGCGCGATCTTCGGTGCCGCCTCCTCTTAGTGCTGCCTGTTCTTGAATTATGGTCGCGATCCAGGTGCACGCGTCCCAAGCGACGCGCCTAGGCTTCCCCATTGCGGACCCTCTCCAAATACTCATTAGAAGACAGACCGTGGGTAAAATCTCGGTCTATGATGTCGTTTAGCTGAGGTAAGAGTGTCTCATTGTCATGAAAGTCGAGAGCTGTCACCTCAGCTTGACTGAGCCGGGCCGGGGAGCGATACTTGAGTATGCCGGTCGCGGTAACACGCCTATGTCTCCATACGACATTTGCCACAGGTTCGTCTTCAAGGGCTTTCAAAGCGTTGCCAGCTAGGAAGCACTTGACATCTTGAGTCGTCACTCGGCTTCGTATGACAATAAATGGGCGCTGCCAGCCATCGGTGCCGACGCTTTGGATATGGCCTTCAAAGCTGCCGAGCTCTCTGTATGGGTGCACAGGATCAGCTTCTTGAACGATAGAGACGTGTTTAAGCGCTTCTATTGCGGCTACAGTTCCGATGGCTATCTCTGGCAGATCGCTCTCAACGGCGCCGATGCGCGTTTCAGACAGCCCCCGCGTAATCCGCCGAAGGAAACGATCCGCTGCCTCTATGACGTTATCATTCCAATATGGCGGGCGCTCGCCCGTGGCGATAAGCTGTCTGAGGCCGCCGGTCGTAAGGTCGCGGGCTCTTGCGGCTATTGCGAGCCCGTTATCGAAGCCTGGCATTGGCACTGCCTCGACCAAAATACGGGCAGGGCTATTTTTACTGAGTCCAATAACCTTCCAGTCGAATTGCTCGGTTGCTTCGCCCGTCATCGTCTCTGCCACGCTATTGAGCATGGCAAAAAAGTCTTGGATTTGTTCGATCAGATCGCTCAGCCGAGGGGCATCGGCTTCGTCGCGACCTGCAATGCTTAGTTCGACGGTCGTGACCATGGTAGCTGTATGCCCACCTCTCATCCCGAGATAAAGCATGGGTGTTCACAGGAAGTAAAGGCGAACGCTAACCGATGGATCTGCCGATCCGGATGGTAGGGATGAAGCACTGTCTTCATTCAGAACTGTACGTCTCTGGGGCGTCAGGGCGCATGCCAATTCGACCGGCTGACCGTGCATAGGCACGTCCCGGACCTTGATCGAATCTCGCTCCCGGCCATTCGTTCGGGCCCCCGCTGCCGGGTGTGCCCTGCAAGACGGAATTGCGATCAGGTCGGCATCAATGTGCCGTCTCGGGCCGGGGGCTATAGCGCCAAACGTTTAGGATTTACCGATTGCGAATTTTGCGACGGTCTGCCCGGTCCTTCAAAACAGGATATACCTTGTGGTTTTCATCCCACCACAGGACTCGCATAATATGCCCGCTCCTAATGCACCACACGCGGTTTGTGCCTGCCAAACGTAGTGAGAGAAGCTCGTCTAGATCGTCCAGTTGGATGTCGATGAGGCGCTTTCGAGCATCCTCGCACAGTTTCCGGACTGGAATGGCATGCGATCCACCTGCCGTTATATCGTTCCAGTTTTTGCCTTCAAACTCATAAAGTTTTTCGACGACCTCTCGAAATTTTGCATCTTCAGCGATGCGCCAGCCAAATGGGCCTTCGCGATCGGAGTGGCTGAAGCGCCACGCAAGTGGATGGCCATCGTCAAGGTTGTGGTCGGTAAAGCGAGCCTTCTTCTCAGGCTGAGGCTCCGCCGCAATTTTGGCCTTTTTCTCTCTGTTCACCACAGTTAAAATTACAGATTGCCGTAATATTCGGCCATTGCAGCATTTGTAATTTGTCGGCTGCTCCGCTGACCATCTGGAACGCCCTCGCGAGCATTAATCCAGGGGTCTTCCTCATGCGTCAGGGCGCTGAGCCAAGTTGCAGACTTATTGCCGTAATCACGAAGGACTGCATCAACCGTATCGCGTTCGTCGTTGGTGAGTTTTGAAGAATTGCCGCGTGGCTCAGAGGTAATTGTAAATTCGCCCTGATGAGCAAAATACAGGTCGGGTGTTACCGGGCCGTTTGCCCACGCTTCGATGCGGTTTTCAAAGAGTGGTTTTTCGTCCCAGACGAGGGACCAGGCTTGTGCGTAATAAACCAGCTTCTGCAGCTTCATTGCTGTCAGAACCTTGGTCTTTTCAAGAATGTAGGCAGCCACGTCGAAAACGTCGGCCATTTGTGTTCACCCATCCGCTTGCGATACCGACCGCATCGTGTGTCTTGGAATAGGGGTTTCCCCCTATGGCGTAAAGGCTGTGCGGCTGATTCGCGCATCTTCATGCTGTTTACTCGACGGGGGCCATAATACGGGAGCGTGCTATATGGCACGCATCCTGAGGCCACCCGAGAGCCTTTAGCATGCTCTGGCATGAGGGGGGGGGCGCCGCCAGCCGGTCGAGTCAGGAGGCATAAAAAAACCCCGCTTTTGCGGGGTTTTTAGGTCTTGCAGCTTATTAGCCGCCCCATTCTTGCTCTTGAACCATGGTCGGTCTCCTTGCTTGGTTTCAATCTAGTTATTAGTCGGATTATGTCAACCAATCGTTGAGGGGGATTAATGGGAGAGCGTTACCGAAGCTGGGCTGAACGAGAGGAAATAATACGCTCCTTAATCGCAGAAACTAACCCAAAACCCCTTCAGGAGTTCCATCTCACAGAGAGTGAAGAGGTGTATTACCGTGCCCGGTCAGCCAAAGCCATAGCGGCTCTTGCACGTCGTTCATCTGCCTTCAAGGCCTATTACTCGCTGCCCACTGCCAAGCCGTTCGCCTATGTCGTAGGTATGTCCCTCGTCACGTCCGGAGGGGCTATCGGCTTCGCAATTTTTCTACTTTTTATGAAAGCGCGGGGGCATTCGTTGCCCTATCCGCTCTTGGCTGCATGCGCGACTGTAGCGGTGGCGGCGATAGGATGGGCCGTGGCGGGTTGGAATACCCACCGAAACACCGTTCGTCAGAATACTAACAACATTCTGTTTGCAAGATTTTCTCAGACGCCTTTTGGTGAATCCCTCTATCGGTTCCACAAAAAGTTTGGCTGGGCCATAACGGAACCGGTAACCAGTAAAGAAATTAGTGGGCTGAGAAACTCGGATTCCGAGGAGGATCAGCGCGCTGCGGCTGCCGCGGTATATATATTAAACTATTTCGAATCTATTGCTTCCGGTGTGCTTCAAGGTGATCTTGATAAAAAGATAGTAAGCGACAATGTCAGGGGTTTTATCTGCAGTTATCATGATAAATGCTACTCTCACATCCGAGAGAGCAACAAAAAGAATCCAAAGACGTATGAAAACTTAATTAAATTGCGCACTCATTATCGCAACCCATGAACCGATTAAGTGTGCCAAACGAAGGCATTAAATATTATTTGATGCACATCGCCTCAACGATTGCCTGCATCAGTACCGAGCGCGGCACAGGTACCCCGACAGACACATAGCCGGGGTTCTGTGCCGCCCGCGTGCCGTACAGGTTGATCCACTTGCGCCCATGCTGCCGCCAGGCGCGCTGTAGCGGCACGACGGGCAGCAATAGGCACATCCCGGCCGGCGCATAGGCATAAGCCACGAAGTCCGCCGCCAAGGGCTTCTGAATCCACCCAGGCACCCGGCGCGCTTCGTCCAACCAGCGTTCCAGCAGGACGTCAGGCCAGTCGTGCATGCGCACCTTCTCATCGACGGTGTACGTCCGGCCGCAGGACAGTGTGAGCAGCCGGTCTATCCCGCCGCGCTGCGCCCAACCGTCCTCGCGCACGGCCACCGCAGACACCATCGTAGGGAACGCGCGGCGATAAACGGGAAGCCACCAATCCGCGTCGACGAAGCTCTCCGACAGCGCCAGGCTGTCCCGGAAGCGATGCACACGCGGAGAGCCCGCCGCTCGACGATCGCGAGCGACGGGCCTGTGTGCCATGCGCCGGGATGGGACCGGCGGCGGCAGTGCAATGCTATTCGTGGGGTTCCTCCCTTTCGTGATCGCCGTTGTCCTCTCCGGGATCGCTGACCGGGCAGCCGGGATGCTCCAGCCAGTTGGCGCCTTGGTCGTGGAAGTCGTCTTCTCCCATCGAGCCGTCCCGCTCGTCGCCATTCAGTTCGACGTCAGGGTCCCCGTCCAACTCGTCCATGCGGTCGATCAGCCGTTCGGTGATCCGCGCCAGTTCGGCACGGGGCAGGGAAGGGATGGTGGCCAGTACCGCGTGCGGTGATGCGACCCGGTCCAGCCGATGCCAGGGACGGCGACGCGATCGTCGCCACGGCATCGCACGGTTGGTGCTGGGCGGCGGGGTGACGGCAGCGTGTCCCATCATTCGCTCCTTCCAATCGTCTGCTGGTCTTGGAGGACGGTGAAGAGCGGGGTCATGCCGCGTCCCCTTCGCCACGAAGCCAGCGGCCAGCTTCAGCGGAAGCCTCGCGCTCACGCTTCGCCATTTCGACGAGCACCCCGCCCAGCCCGAGCAGCATCGCCGCGTCCGATAGGGGAATGCGACCACGATGATCTGCCATGAATTGCGCTAGCTGCTGGGCGTGGCTGAGCCAGAAGCCTGACGTATCCCAATCGTCAGGCAGGCGCGTTTCTTCCAGCATCAGGGTGAGGAATTCAGCCGCTTCAGGAGTGACGGTATTCATCATGCCGCCTCCCCATAGTGCCGCTGCTCGATGATCTGGCGCACCGCCTCTGCCCGGTCAGGGTGCCCGACGATCTGTGCCATGAGCGGCGTCAGGTCATCGGAGGGGCAGTCCTGTATGACCAGCCACAGCTTGCGATCGGACGTCAGGGCATAGCCGCCGATCTGGACGAGGGCGTGCAGCCAAGCGGTGGGGGTGAAGGTGGTAGGGTTGGGAAGGGTGGCCATGTCAGCGACCCTCCGGGGCATTGGCCTGGAGATAGGTGGTCCACCGCTTGCAAGCTGTGTTGTAGAGCGGACTTGTCACTACCGTCCGAGCGCATTCGCCCCATTTGCGTACCAACACCTCGCGCGCCTTATGGTCCTCACGGTTCACGAACGGCAAGGACATGAACTGGTCGGCAATCGCGATGAAGGCTCTGACCTGCGCAAGCTCTTCGGTTGACCATTGCTCCTTGTCGGCATGCCCTCTGACGCGGGCCATACAGGCCAGTTCTGTGGTGCCCATGGCGAGATGAAAGGCGGCCTTGGCGCGCATCCACGCCTCATACCGCTGGCTGCGCAACAGGTTCTTGTTCCTGCTGCGATTCATGTCAGCATGCCGCTTACGCTCGCTCGGGTTTAACTGATCTGTCGCGGTGAGCGCATGGATGAATGCGGATTTTGCGGTTTGCGAAGCCATGTCAGCGCACCCCGTGCTTGAGCCGTTCGACATCGGCCCGAATGGCGTCGGCATATTCTTCGCTGAAGGCAAAGCCCTCGCTGCGTTCCTTGGCTAGGTCCATCTTGAGCAGGACCGCGTCGAAGTCCGGGGCGGGGGTAGTGATGATCAGTCGATCCATCACGTCGGCATATCGGTCGACGGCTTCATCTTCGCCCGGGGTCCCGAGCGGGATGGCGTCGCTGATTGCTCGCAGTCGCTGATATTCGGCCAGGGCGGCATCCCAGGCGATGCGGTATTCCTCGGGCGCTGCCAACAGCTGACGGGCGTGGAGCATCAGCCGGTTGGCATTGTCCTCGTCGATGCCGGTCTGGCCACCGCAGGCCATGTGACCCAGCAAGCGTGCGAACTCCGGCCAGGACGTCGGCACGGCTCGGTCCGCCAGATCGGATGTCTCGCACATCGCTTGTGAGGCCTGTTCGTATTCCGGGGTGACACGGCCATCATCCGGCACGGCATTGAACCGATGAACGGCGTCATCGTGCGCGTCGAGCAGGGCGCAGAAGGTTTTGCTTGCGTTCGACATGTCAGAGGCCCTCCCCGGTCAGGCGGCGGGCATCCGCCGTGATGGACGCCAGCACAAAGTCCGGGTCGCCCTCGCACCCGACCCGATCGACAAATTCGAGCTTGATCAGAATGTCGGCCATGCTGGTCGCGGGCATCGCTATGGCCGCGCTGCGCAGGGCATAGGACCGATCGGCAAGCGTCGACGACCGAGCAGCAAGGCGAGCGATCTGATGACGTGCCTCTACCTCAGCTTCGCGGGCCTCCCGACGCGCGGTCTGTGCCGCGATGATGGCATCACGCTCATCGGCAAGGGCAACAAGTTCCAGGCGCGCCTGACGCCAATCGGGATGGTCCATGTCGCTTGGTTGTGGATCACGAACCATCTGCCGAGCAGCAGCAACGGAGCTGGCCCGCGCTGTGCTCAACCGGACCGTTTCACCGAACAGGTTCACATAGGTCGTGGCCACCTCGCGATGGGGCGGAGCTTCCTCTACCGGGAGTGCTTCCTTTTCCGCCCAGCATGCCCTGCGAGCGGGCATTTCCACTTCCTCGTCGAAGCGGTCGCATTCGGCTTCGACACGGTCCCGCAAAGCGATGAGACGGAGCAGACGGGGGTTCACCCCGTTGCTCGGTGCGAGGTCGTGCCGCGCACCAGCGACGGCCGGGACGGCGGCGGCAAGCGCGACAAGGCCAGCGCCCCCGAACAGCGCGCGACGGGTAGTTTCCGTGGTCATGGTTTAGCCCTCCCGCCCGGCTTCACGAGCCGCTTCGATCGCATCGTTGACGTTGGGGGCATCGCAATAGGCACCGAACACCGCGAAGTTGCCGGTCGCGTGGTAATGCTCCAGCGCCTTCTGGCCGTACGCGTCCCGGATCGCCGTCAGGCAGTCGAAGCGATAGCCGACATAGGTCCAGTACTCGTCGACGGTGTTGCCGAAGCGCGGGCGGTGCCATTCGCCATGGGGCGGATGGGCTGCAACGGTCGCCAGGATCGCGCGGGCGCGCCGGTCGGTTGTCCAGCAGGGGGCGGTGTCATTCGCAGGGGTAGGGGCGTTGATGCAATCCGCCGTCTGGACGGCAGGCGCAAGGATGCTATGCGCGGCAGTAGCCATAGTCGATCTCCTTCATAGATCGGTTGTGGTCAGGCCGGGGTGGGGAGGTAGGATGCCCCATCTCGGCTGACTGATAGGTTTCATATCACTAGTATTTCTGGCAATCAAGCTCGAAGTGATCTATTAAATATCACATGATGACCGTCGAGCAGTGCCGAGCCGCGCGATCCCTTTTAGGCTGGTCCGCTCAAGAACTTGCTGACCAAGCTGGCATCGGCGTCGCGACAGTGCGCCGCTATGAGGGCGGGAATCAGATTGCGGATATTTCGCTTGAGGCCTTGTCCGGCGCGCTGGCTTCTGCTGGCGTCACGCTAATCGGGGCGGGTCAAAAATCGACGTCCGGCGGCGTTGGTGTCCGCTTGACGAAAGGCGTGGGGGGCTGACGCTGTCTTTCACGGTTGGCGCTTGCCGGGGCGGTCCCGTTAGCGGACATCACGATCATGCCCGAAAATGTGCATCTCATCGCAGAAACCGCAACCAGGCGGCTTAGTCTGATCGCCCAGACGAACGGGATGTGGCGGTTCGTTGAACATAGCCACTATGAGGGTGACGAATATACCGGCGCCTACTTCGCGCCGACTCACGAATCGGGGTTGTACGAGAGCGCGGATGCAGCGGAGCGGGATGCGCGGGCGACGCTACCGTGGCTGAGGCAAAGCTGAAGCCGCCCAGAATCTGACATTAGCCGGGCGGGGAAAGGTGCTTGTAAGGCGACCCGCTGAATGGGGCTATCAAACCGCACTTCGGAGCCATTGACCCGGAGCGCACCTTTCATGGGATAAAGCTACCTTACTTCAAAAACCTTTCCGTCGCCCGCTTGATTTCAGACAGTCCCTTGTCCTTATATGCGACCTCATAGAGTGCTGTTCCGGTTTCTACTTGCTTTGGAATAAGGCGCGATAGTAACGGCAACGAGCGCAATTCCTCGCCCTTCTTGTATAAATGGCGGCGCGTCTCCCACGCCAGCATATCGGCCATTTGCAGCCCTACTACGTCCTTCGGCTCGGCATAGCGAATATCCTTGATCTCCGGCCAAGCGTCGCGCTTGCGGTGCCATTCCCACACCTCAAGTGCACGGCGTTGTATTGCCGCTGATCGGCGAATATCATTGTAATATCGGGCTGGCCGTGAAAATTCATCTCTTGGCGTATCTTCTGCATCATCATTTCGAAGCAGAAGCTGTAGGCGGACGGAAAACGAACTTGTAGATCTGAACGCCGCCTAGTCGATTCTTTCCAGTTGCCGAGGGAGGCTGCGCTGACACCGCCTATTGGGCTTGTTGTCAGAATGTTTGCCATCCGCCTAAGATGTGGCAAGCAGTCTTTGTGCCAGTTCCAGCCTTTGTAAGGGCCGGTTTGGTTCTTACAGTCGATGTAGTGGAAGAAGGGCACGCGATCTGCCTGCAACTGAGCTTTCCAAGTCGCAACAATTTTGGGCCAATCTTGCAAGCGAGCAACAAACCCGGCAATTAGGGTGATGTCATGCGCGCCATCGATACCGCTTTCATCAAAATAGGCGATTTGCATGCTAGATCATCCTTCCTGCGCGTACGGTTGCGCGACTATGCGCTTCGCTCCCGGAAGCCGCCAGTCAGCTCCCGCCCAAACCGGACGAAATGGCGGAGTCGAATCCGCTACTAGGCTTAGCGAATTGGCTCGCCTCGAATTTATTTTGTAAAGTCACTAAGGGGGGTATGGCGTATTCCCGCAACGTCAGCGACCATATTGCCACAACGGGGTATGTGGCATGGCAAAGCACTATGGCGTTCTGACGTTCGACAATCGTGGTCCTATCAAGTCGTGGGAGCGGATGACATCTGTCCAACGGCATAACGCGCGGACAGAGGAACTGCCGCATTGCGATCCGGCGGCACCGGAGCCCTTTTGCCTCAGAGGATCGGTAAGCCTAGTCGAGGACGCACAACGCGAATTGTGCTTGCGCGGGCTCGACCCGTCCGCTCTTCGGGCTAACGGCGTCATCGCCCATGAGGTGATCCTGACCGCGTCGCACGAGTATTTCGCGCAGGGTGACGAAGCGGAGAGAAACCGGCGCCTGTGGCATTGGGTTGCCCGAGCCTATCTGGCTGCGATCAAGATCTGGCGGAAAGTGACCATCGTGCAGATGGTGCTCCACCTCGACGAATATACGCCGCACATTCACGTAGTCCTGATGCCACTGGTCAAGAAGGTGTTCGGGCGGCGGCCGGACGATGGCGAGCGCTGGACGCTGAACGGGCGCGAGATCACCGGTCCTGGCGAGTTTCAGCGTGCCCACGACGAATATGCGACCGAGATGAAGCCGCTGGGGTTGCAGCCCGGCGTGTCAGGCAGCGGGCGCAAATACCGGCCGTTCGCGGAAAAGGCCGCTGAGATGGACGAACAGTGCAAGCGGGCGGCGGCAGAGGCGGACGCCGTGAACGCGAAGCAAGGGGCGGAGAAAGCCGAGCAAGCCCGCGCCGCACACTGGGCGGACGAGTTCGACCGCCTGAAGTGCGATCGGCTCGAGCTGAAGGAGGGGCAGCGCCTGTTGAAGGTCGAACAGGCCAAGGTTCGCGCCGATATGCTCCGCCAGGAGGTGACGAGGCGGGCGCTGGCGCCGAAAGAGGCGCATCCGACCAAGATATCGGCGCAGTTGGCCGAATTGAGCGATAAAGCCGCCGCCGCGCTGGCGGAAGCCGATCGGATTAGGGTAGAGGCACAGCGGGCATTGGCGTCCGCGCTGAAGGTTCGGGCGCATGCCGATACGCTGATGGCCATGGCTAATGATCTGGAAACGGCCCGCCTGATCCAGGCGCGTGACGCTGCACGGGCTCAGGCCGGCTGTGTGGACGACGCGTTGGAGGAAGCGGACCTCGGCAATCAGCTGGCGCTTCTCTCGGTAGTAAAAGCTAATGGGAGGTGATCATCCCGCGTGACCCAGAATATGGAACAGTTACTGGGTATCCGTTGGAAACGCAGCGCTGAAGCCGCCTGGAACACTGCCGCTCTCTGCATATCTTCCATCTTCGCACCAGAAACCCACCCCAGCCGCTGCCCCATTAGAAAGGCTATTGATGTTGGCGTTTAATAGCCGCGCAGCCATCTCGCAGTTTTTACGATTAGGTTCAGCGGCACTATCGCCGTCGAAAGTCGCGAAATGAACGCGGATGGTGCGGTCCACGCTGGAATTGCGGTATAGCGTGACCTCACTCGCACTTCCGGCGGCGCAAGCCGAAAGGCTGGCCAGGATAGCTAAACCTACGCATTTGCGCATACCACATCCCCCAATTTTGCTTCCATACGGTAGCAGATAAATCAGGTCATCCGAAAGGGCTCCTGCTTAGTAACGTGGGAGCATAACCTGGTGTCGAATAAACCCCAGCGCCAGGGAAGCTTTTGATGAAGCCGTAATTGTCGTAGATAGAACCGCCAGGTGAGAAGGTTCCGGAAGATAGGGCATCCGGCTTCGGCGTCTTATAACTGCTGCTCCCGAGTACGTTGCCCAAGGCGTTTGAAAAAACCTGCCAGCGCATTGGCCTGAACCTGACTGCCATAGAGCGCGGCGTTTGCCCCGGCGCTTGCTGCACTGTTTCCTGCGGCGGTTGCCTGATTGACATAGGCGATACCCGAGCCGGTAACCGAGCCCAGAGCGTTCAGACCAGCGCCCTGCTGATTGTTGAGCTGCCCGAGGTAATTGGCAAACTCACCGCTGGCCTGGTTCTGACCATAGTTTAGCAATGCCTTTTGCGCCGCCCCGCTCTCTAGCGCCCCGCGAGCCGCATACCCGCTGTTGATCGCGTTGTAGCCCTCGTTGAGCCGCGTCTGATAGCCGGTCGATGCCTTATACTGAGCCAGGGCATCCTGCGCCGCGCCAGTATTGCCTCCAAGCCCGAGCAACGCATTGATCTGGGTGCCCGCTGCATTCCCGCGGTCAACCGTGGGTGCTGCAAGGCTGTAGTTCTGATTATAGACCTGCTGCGCGAGGGCGCGGTCTTTTTCCGCCTGTTGGGCCGCGATGTTGGCGGCCTTCTTGGCGCCCTTGCCACCGGTGATGCCCGAGAAAAGGCTACCGACTGCCGAGATGCCTGCAATGGCAAGAGGAGCAACCATCAGATGTCCTTCCGGATGTCGCGGGCGCGAGACATGACGTCGTCGTAGATTTTGTCGGCAGAAAGCCGGTCGGCGATTGCCATCACCGGCAATGACGAGTCATCGATCCGGCCCCCGTCCTCCATTTCATTTAGGATGACGATCGCCCGAGCCATTCCCTCTATCGCTTCCTTGCGGAAGCCAAGCCGGATTGAATCGGACGCGTAAGTTGCGAGGGCCTGGACGATCGCAAGCTCGCAGGTGGCCAGTGCGAGAATATGCTTTTCTGCGGGATCGTCGCTCATTCCGTTGACCTTGCACCTTGCTGCGTTGGCCATCACGATGGTGAGAACCCAGGCATGTGGAATAGTGGGCGTTGGCTTTTTACCCACTATTCCGCAGCGGCGCAGCACCCGTAACCCTGGTGGATGCCGAAGCCGAGGAAACGCCCCTTCCCCCGCTATCGCGAACTGGTGGATTACTGCCAGGCGACGTTCGACGAGACTGGCACCATGCCGAGCTATTCAGCGATAGCGGCGGCGTTGCGCTTCTATGATCGCAGCACCGTTCGTCGAACTGTCATGCGGGCTGAAGCGCATGGGCTGTTGCACCGTGCGGGAGAATGGCGGGGCGGGAAAGGTCAGCGGACGGGTCAGCGGCTTCGGCTGGGGGCAGCGCCTATTAGAGCTTAGCAACCCGTCAATTGACTGAAACGCGCCCACTGTCGCAGTCGGGCTTGCGGACGATCACCAGCAAATCCGCCGCCGCCGGTTCGACGCCATGTGCCGCCAAAAGCGCATCAACGTTCTGACCCTTTCCACATTGCGCGACGATCAACCGACCTGCGCCGATCAGCGCACCCTCCAATCGCGCCAGACGTTCCCTGATGCGTGTCATGCCCTGCCCCTTTCTTCCAATGCTGCAATGCGCTGCTCAAGATCACCCGTCTCGACGATCGCCTTATGGGCGGTCAGCAGCGCCATTACGCGACCGGCCTCGTCTGGCGTCACCTCCCCGGCAGACAATGAGGCCAGGATCGCCGATGACGCTGACACGGCATCTGCGGCGGTCTTAACCGGGGGCAAATCGATGGATACCAGCGCGTCCCGGCGGGGCGGGGCCAGCCGATCCAGGCACAGGCGAAGGGCGACCGTGTCGCCCTCCAGCGCCTTGTCGATCGCCGCCTTGGTCAGCGCTTCGTGCTGGCCCTCCAGCAGCGCCTCGATGGCAAGGGTCACCCGCGAACGTGCGCCCTTCGGCTTTCCGGGGTTGCCGGGCTTGAATCGGCCGTCCCCCGATTTTGCGGGCTCGTTACGGGGCTCAGAACTGTCCAAAATACCCTCCCTGCGACCGGGCGATCTGATCCTTAAGGTCTTTGATGAAGGCCGCGCTGCCGCTGTGCATTAGCATGGCTTCAGGCGTTCCCCGGCCAGTTATTATTAGGAACCAGCGGCCAGCACTTTGACCAGCCGCGAAATAGCGCGTCAGATCTTCGCCGCTCATCTCGTCAAAGGCAGTCGGAGCGATGACCCCGGCCGGCGTGACATCGATCGGATCGTTCGCGTCAACGACAATCATCGCGAACGTCGAAGGTGACCAGCCGAGGTGCGCCAGCATTGGCGTGACCCAGTCGGATGCCACCTCAGGCGGGGCGTAGCGAACGAGCCCATACCACACGCCCGACCCCTCGGGGCGCTGATCCTCCAGCTTCTTTAGGCGGGTTTCCCAGCGGTTCATACCTGCATCCCCCGCGCGAATATCGGGTTTTGGGCGGGGTGCCCCGGCCTCTGCGCCTTCGCGGCCTGACCTATTGTCGCTATTGTCTCTATTGTCAGAGCCTCCGTGTGTGTCACTGCGTTCTCCTTTTTATATAGATAGATAGAAGTCTTTTAGGGGACGACGCGAGGGCGCAGGCAGCCAGTGATCGAGACGCAGTCCCTGTGACAATAGGGACAATAGGGACAATAGGTCCGGTCACCGGCCGATCTCCCACAGCATCACCGGGTCCACGAAGGTCGTGTTCGGTCGGCCCCAGCGCTCGAGATAATAGACGTCGTCGGACGTGAACGCGCGGTGGTCGTCCATCGCGACGATCGACCGCCCGGCTATCCAGACCGCGAGCGACAGCCATTCATTGCTCCCGTGTGGGCCGATCCCGAACACGTCATGCTCGGTCCAGCCCATCGACAGCGCGGTGGTCGCCCAGCCTTCGGACGCCAGCCGGATCGCGTCGGCAACGGTTGCGTGCCATTCGTCGGGGCTGGCCAGTCGCGGTGGCTTTTGCTTCGCCAGCGCCCGAAGGCCCGCTTCTACGGCGGCTGGCAGGCCATAGGCCGATGTGCGGATATATGTTGGCGCTGTGTCTGCCAGCGCCTCCGCCGCCGACTGTCGCCAGTTACCCATGATCCGCGCCATGCACTGCCGGATTGACCAGATAGTCCTTTTTCGGACGTCCTGGGCCGTCGCCTTGCCGGGTGAAGCCTTCGCGGAGCCACCCAGCTTCCATCAGCGCTTCAACCGCCGCTTCGACGTCCTGCTTATTCCCCAAGGACGGCAGCTTTGGGTTGCGCTGCACCTCACGGGCATTGATCCGCTCGAGCCGCTCCTTGACGATGAACCGGGAAAGCGCCGCTGCATCCTTCTCAACTGGCGGCAGAGCGGCGTCACCAAAGACCCGCCGCGCGTGTGGCTTGAGATAGTCCTCGATAAGCGTCAGGGCGTTGGTCAGGGACAGCACCGAGACGCAAGACGGTTCACGTCCGCCAGCGTCCGCCCAGGTCAGATACTCCAGCGTCAGAGCGAGGCGAAGCGCTAGGCCACGCGCTTTGCCCGCCCAGGACGCATAAAGACCTGCCGCTTGCCGCACGTCGGCATCGTTGTCAGCGATCCATTCCTCGAAAATATCGGCGGCGCGAGCATCAAGCGGAATGGTCACCGTCTCGTCTGCGGGGCGATGTATCTGCTGAAGGCGGCGATAGAGCCGATCCAAGCGCGCGGTGTCCGCGATCTGACGCGGGCGGCTGAAGCGAATCGCTTCCGGCCATACCCACATGAATCGTGCTACAAGGCCATCGTCCGACACGCCAAGAAGAGCGTCCCGCAGCTTGTCCGGCTGAATGCCGCCCAGGACGCTGACGCCGTTGAACGGCACGACGAGCGGCTTGGTCTGGCTCTTACGGTCGACGACGAAGTGCCGCCCACCGTACGCCTCGAGCCAGAACGCCCGGCCACCAGGCGAATAACGTTCAAAGCTGTCCAGCCATCCGGCCAGCTCGTCACGCAGGTGCAGCGTCCCGTTGACGTTACCGGCCAGGATCGATGCCATTTCCTCTGGCGTCGAATCCTGAACCATCAGGCGCGGGCGCTGCGGCGCCTCCGGGGCTTCGGCTTCTTCGGGCATATCGGGGGTTTCAGCATTGTCCTTGGTCGCCTGCTTTACCCTGTCCTCCCACTGCTTCCGCTCTGCCTTGGCTCGCTCCGCGACGGTGGCATGACTCATCAGGACCATGCGGTGCTGCTCAGCCAGCTCACCTTCCATGGCGCGCAAGGGGAGGGTGGCGGCATCGATGCCGGGTGACTTGTTGGACGATGGGTCACCGACAAGACCGCCCCACAGGATGCAAGGCTGGTCGAAGCCCTCCCAAGCAGAAACCCAGCGCTTGCCGCCGATAAGCGACGCCGCAACCGTCAGGACGCCGATAGCGACATAGTCGACGGGCGCACCTTTGCCTGCGGCCAGATCCCGAACGAGCGGCATCAGGTTGCCCAGCACATCGCCGGGGAAAAGTGGAGCGGGCGCAAGGCTGGCGCGCGTAACCGACATGTCGGGCGTCGACCATCCAGCGGTGCGACCCGAGGTCGCGTACCCTTCGAAGGGCATCGAGGTGAACGACTCTGCGTCGTCGAACCGCGATTGCACGGATGCCGCGCTCATGACCGCGTCCCCATCAACTCATCGTTGAAGTCCTTATAGGGTGGGTTCGGGCGCATGATCCGCACCGCCAGACCCGCTTCGGAATATGCCTCGGCTGCTTTTGCGGCGGCGGCTGAACCGGCCGCATCGCCATCGGCACCAATGACGATCGCCCGCGTCACGTCTGCGAACGTCATCTGGGGCATCATCGAAGTGCCTGCTGCCACCCACACAGACCGCCCCAGTGCCTGGGCAAGCGTCAGGCCATCCTCAAGCCCTTCCGTCACGAGCATGCTGGCGGCGGGCGGCCCGAGTTGGATCGCGCCACCGATCACCTGACCCAGGCTATACTTCACCTTCGGCTTCGGATCAGATTCGGTCGGCGTCGTGGCTGCCTTGCGCCCATTCTCGGTCAGATAGGTGCGCTGGACACCGACCAGTTCTCCGGCCGGGTTGGTGACGATGCCGATCAGGGCTGGAAGCGGTGAGGGGCCGTTCGCAGCCAACAGGCCGTTGCCGTCGATTTTCGGGGGAGCGATCCGAGCGAACCGCAGGGTATGCGGCAGCGGCATCTTGATGCCACGCGAGCGGAGGTACGCTTCCGCCGGAGTGCCATCGATCGAGACAGACGCATCGACGATCCGCTGAGCCACGGCCCGCAGATCGGACTTCGGCTTGGCAGGAGCACGCTGCTGCTCGAGTTCACGCAGGACGCCGCCGTCAAGCATGTCGATCGCCTCGATCAGCGAAACCCTGTAGGATGCCTTCACGAAGTCCAGGACATCGCCAGTCCAGCCGCACCCAAAGCAATGGGCGCGCCGATCGTCCTGATAGATCGTAAACGAGGGCGTCCTGTCAGGGTGAAACGGGCAGCATGCTTTCCATTCCCGGCCTGCACGCTGCAGCTTCACGCCCGCCTTGGCAGCAACCCCCGACAATGGGAAACGGTCGCGGATGCTCGCAACGACGGAGGCGAGCGCGTTGGTATCGAGCCGCCGGGTCATGCGTACCGCTCCACGATCGGCAGATCATGCTCGACCGACAGGCGGTGCGCATAATCCGACGCCTGATGCGACTTGGTGAAGCGCACGCCAACGCCGCCACCGCCCATCGGAGCTTTCACGCCGACGATATAGCCGCCCGCGATCGGAAAGACACAGATCGACCAACGCTCTGCCTCTGCACCCAAGCCGCGCAATTCGACCAACTGGGCAGACGGACGCAGGCCATACAGCCGCTTCTCATCAGGGGAGAGGCGCAGGCGCGCACCCAGCCGCCCCTTCGGGGCGGGCTGGGCACGGTACCAGGCGTCAAGCGTCGGATAACCGACGATTCCGCGATCCACGCCCAGGATGCGGTCAAGGCTGCGTGGCTCATTCACCTGCCGCCGCAATGCGGTGACAGCAGCGATCGCACGGGCCTGCACCTCGGGCGTCTGGCGCGACGCGATGGGAATGATGGCGCCGCTCATAGGTCGACCACCATCATGCTGATCCCGGTGCGCTTGGCGACGCGACGCAGGAACTGGTCACGTGCCAGACGATAGGCCGGAAGGTATTTCCGACCAGCGGGGCCGACCGGCATGCGGGGGGACCAGTCCGCCTCAAGCTGCTGGTTGGCAAACCGGAAGGAGACGGTGAATCCGTCCCCGACCGGCGTCGCGCCGCTGAACATCTCGACGTTCTTCATGCGGCACCACCTTCCTGGGCGACGCGGTCGTTCGCAGCGTCCGGTTGGAACCCAGTGATCCGCCAGACGATCGCCTTCGCACCGCTGACATTGCGACGACGCAAGCCAGTATCGAAGATCGCCTTGCGGTCCTTCAGGGCCGTGAAGCGGGGCTGCAAGCTATACCGGGGGTACCCGGCAGCGGCGCAGGTCTCGTCGACGGTCAGGCCGCCGGGATTGGCATGCAGCGTCTTCATGACGATGCGCTCAAGATGACCGGCGGCGTCCGCAATGGATGCCCATGCTGCGGCTGAAGTGTCTGTCTGGCGCATCACCGCACCCCCTCGTTATAAGAGGGAAGGGCGCCCCAATGCAGGGACGCGATCAGTTCGGCACGAAGGCCAGTCAATCCGAACGCGGTATTCAGCCGTTGAAGCTGCAGGGCGGAGGTGCTATTTCCAAAATCGTCGCAGCCAAGCTGACAAGTTTTGGGAAGCCGCACGGTGCCAGCCGGGCGGCTTTCTCGCTTAATAGGGCGCGAGTGCCCCTTTTCGGTCACCATGCTCGATCAGGCAGCAAGCTGCGTTAGCAGCTTTTCCTTGAAGCGGCGTACGCTACGTCCGGTGATGACGGATTTACCGTCGAGTTTCAGAAGTTCGAGGTCTCCTCGTGCGACCAGCTGATACAGCTTGGTGCGACCAATGCCGCCAAGGTCTTGGCGGGCTTGAGCGACCGAAAAGAGAGGTTCGTCCATATCGTTGCCTCCGTATGGATGCTGGCGAACACCAGCGGGCAACAGGATTAGTAGCGAGCCTTAGGGGTAAATTGCCAAGGACATTAAACGGCTTTCTTGTCCACGCTGGCAGGCCCGCCATTAAAACCGAGGACGCGCTTGTATACTGCCCCATCGCGCAGGAGCAGCCGGTCGTCTGTCCCACGATCGGTAAACCAAAGATCGCTTTCACCCTCTCTTTTTGCGATCGCGATTTTCATCTGAATGACGTCGCCCCCCAAAATGGGTGGTAGGTCACGGGTGCGCCATTTCTGCATTGCCGACCAGGTAATTCCAAAAGCAGACGTAACCATTTCTCGTCGCGGCTCAAGTTTGAGGCCTAATCCCTCGAAATACGCTTCCCATTCTAAGGCGCGAAGCTGCCACACGGCGCGAGTGTAGCTATCCCGGCGCTTTCCTTGCTTCCGATCAATGGGGGCAAAAAGAACAGGATAATCGCCCCCGGCTACGCTGGCTGCTTCGTTCGCTACGTCAAATAAGGATGAACCTGACCCAACTTGTTCTATGCTTGCAAAAAAATGGAATGCAATCTTCAGTCTTTCTGAGGCCGTCGCTAAGGATGCTTGCCTGTCAACTGGGTCGGGTGTTGGTCCATAAGCGTGTCGCAGAACTCGGTCTCCGCACAGTTCTGCCGCTAGATGAAGGGATTGTATGGCGATTACAGATGCCCAATCTTCTTCGTCTTCAGCACTAGCGCGAAGATGGTTGGTGTTGCTGATGAACGCTTCAAAAGCATCCTGCATCGTCTGTCGGTCGCTCGGCAAGATGCTCACCCGACGTTCCCGACGAGATTAAAAGTGAGGAACCGTCCCCACGCCTCCAGTAGTTCGCGCCGCATGTCGAGGAACTTGGCGCGCTTGTACGCGCGGATCACTTTGTCCGGCACGACGTGAGCCAGGGCGGCTTCGGCAACGGCGTCGGGCACCTCGGGCATCTTCTCCGCTGCCCAGTCCCGGAACGAGCTGCGAAAGCCATGCACCGTATAGGCGTGTCCCGCGTCACGCAGGGCCTTACTCAACGTCATATCGGAAAGCTGCTCACCTTTACGGTTGGGGAAGACGAGGTCGTCGGGCTCATGGCCGCCTTCCTCGAAAATCTGCTTCAGCAGCGCGACCGCTGGCTTGCTTAGCGTGACGGTATGCGCCGTCTTGGTTTTCATCACCTCGGGCGGCCGGTTCCATTCCGCTTTATCAAGGTTGAAGTGCTTGCGCCGTGCCGACCGAATCTCCCCCGATCGCGCCGCCGTCAGGATTACCAGCAGCAGTGCCTGGCGCCCCTTAGTCGGAGCCCCGGCATTCAGCTGGGCCACCAGCGCAGGCACTTGTTCATAGGGCATGGCGGCATAATTCCCGCCATCCGCCTGCTTGGCCAAGCCGACGGTCACGGACCGGCGCGGTGCCTCGCTTTTCCTCCAGCCTTTCGACTTGGCGAAGTCCAGCACCTTACTAATTCGGAACCGCACCTTGCGCGCCATGTCCGGCTTGCTGGTCCAGATGGGGGCCACGGCGTCCCGGATATGCTCGGCATCGATCTGGTCGACACGCATCGTGCCCAAGGACGGATAGGCGTGGTTGGTCAGTGAACCGAGGAAGATGGTCGCGGTCTTCTCTGCCCAACCACTTCTCAGCGCCTCGTGGGTCGCCTTCGCTGCTTCCTCGAATGTCGGCACCTTGCGGCGCTCGCGGTCGCGTTCAGCGATCGGGTCGAGCCCGGATTTAGCGGCTGTGCGCAACAGCCCGGCTTTCTCCCGCGCCTCGCTCAGCGTCAGGATCTTCTTATGCAGGATCGGGATGGCGATCGGGGGAGGGGTGTTGCGATCCGCTCCAACGCGGCTGGACGTGTCGACAGAACCCAGGCCAATATCCCGCCGCTGCCCGTCGACCTGCACGCGCAGCAGCCAGGACTTTCCGCCCGTCGGCTTGACGAGCAGATACAGGCCATCGCCATCAGCATGGCGTCCGGGCTTGGCGTTCTTGACCGACAGGGCTGTCAGCTTGCCCATAATCCTCCCTCAACCGTTCCCTCACCATATCGCGGCTTAATGCGAACGTCCACGAACGATTGCGGAACAAACGTCCTTTGTTTGTTCTTGCCTTAGGAGAGGGAGCGGTCAGGAACGAACGGTGGCGGTCAATTAGTTAGATGCCTGTCGGGTGCGCCATTCACGTCACATGGCTTTATGGCGCAGAACGACCTCTGACCGGGGCGGGGGACCGGTGTGGCGGCGGCTTCGGCAGAGCCGAATGTAGGCTCCGACACTCGACCCTTTGTGACGTGCCACTCCCCCTCGTTTGCGAAGCGGGGGACAGTGCGTGGCATAGAACGCCAGAGTCTCACCCGACATCATATCGCGATCACGACCGGTCTTGCGGGCTCTATACTGAGATATCCACCGAACCCTTCGCAACCGGGTAGCGCCACCTCCGCGTTACGTTGCCAGTAACCGGCGCGCGCAGGTCTGCACATGATCGGCGATCAGTTTGAATGCCGGGCTCATCGGAGAATGGCGACGCCATGCGATGGCGATCGATCGATAGGTGCGCCAGCCCTCGACGCGCAGGACCGTCAGGCCCGCCGCGCCGCCTACTTCCGATCGCAGGTAAAGGGTAGGCAGCAGGGTGAGCCCCAGCCCGGTTGCTACCATCTGGTGCAGGCTTTCCAGGCTGGTGCCGTAATAGTCCGGTGCGATCGTCATGCCGTAACGGTCGGCGACCTCCGCCGCCTGTCGCGCCAGATGGTGGCGGGGGTCGAGCGTCAGCAGCGGGCTGCCGCTCAATCTCTCCCGCGTCGTTTCACCGTCCGCATCGATCGCATGGTCGAGCGCGGCGACGAGGTGCAGCGGCTCGCGGAACAGGGGCTCGACGGTCAGGTCGTCGCCCGCCATCGGCAACGGCCCGAGCAGCACGTCGATATCGCCGCGCGTCAGTTCCAGCAGTTGTTCGTCGGGAATACCTTCTCGCACATGAAGGCGCAGATGCGGTGCCATGCGATGCAGTTCGGCGATGATCGGCGACAGCAGATAGGGGCCCAGCGTCGGCGTGGTGCCCAGCCGCAAGGTGCCGGTCAGGCTGTCCGAGGCCCCCGCCGCCAGCGCGACGATGTCCCGCGCATCGCTCAGCATCCGCCGCGCCATCACCACGATACTGCGACCGACCGGCGTCAGCACGGCCCCCGCCGCGCTGCGTTCGAGCAATCGGGTGCCCAGCCGCTCCTCCAGCGCGCGGACCTGCTGGCTGAGCGTCGGTTGCGAAACCCGCGCGACGCGCGCGGCCAGCGCGAAGGAGCCGGTGTCCGCGATCGTGACGAGATATTCGAGCTGACGCAGCGTAGGCATATCGCCCTATAGTCCCACCCTATAGCCGGGGCACCCAAAAACCGATTGGCCGAACGGATGATACTTCGTTACACCTTCATCACATGGATCAGTGGGCGCTCGCCATGCGGCAGGGCGCGCGATGGCAATCCGGAGTGATCGGGGCGCGACAAAGGGGATTGTCTTGGCGGCAGAACGTTTGGGATTTCGCGATGCGATAGGCTGGCTGTCGCAGATCATCGGGCCGGATGCGGCCTATATCCGGCTCGGTATCGTCTATACCGTCGCGATCAGCCTGCTGGCGCTGGCGACGCCGATCTCGGTCCAGTTGCTGATCAACAGCGTCGCCAATACCGCGATGCCGGCACCTTTATGGGCGCTGTCGGGCGTGCTTCTCCTGTTGCTGCTGATGGTCGCCGGGCTGAGCGCGCTGCGGGTGTGGATCATGGCGGCGTTCGAGCGCCGCCTGTTCTCGCGGGTCGTCGCGGAAGTCACGCTGCGCGCGGTCCATGCGCAAGATCCCTTCTTCGCCGATGGCAATCGCGGCGATCTGTTCAACCGCTATTTCGATCTGGTGGTCGTCCAGAAGGCGGTCCCCAGCCTGATCATCGGCGCCTTCACCATCATGTTGCAGGCGGCGATCGGATTGACGATCACCAGCTTCTATCACCCGGTCTTCCTGGCGTTCAACGCGGTGCTGGTGAGCGCGGTCCTGCTCGTCTGGCTGCTGTGGCGGCGCGGTGCGATCAGCGGGGCGGTGGCGCTGAGCCACGCCAAGCATAATGCCGCCCGCTGGCTGGAAAGCGTCGGCGGGTCGAACGGCTTCTACAAGTCGCTGCGGCACCTGGATTTCGCCATGGACCGGTCGGAGGCGATGACCGCCGGATACGTCGCCACGCATCGCCGCTATTTCCGTTACCAGTTCGCGCAGACGGTCGCGTTCCTGCTGATCTATGCCTTTGCCAGCGCGGGGCTACTGCTGCTCGGCGGCATGTTGATCCTGCGCGGCCAATTGTCGTTGGGGCAACTGGTCGCCGCCGAATTGATCCTGTCGGGCGTCTTCTATGGGATCTCGCAGCTCGGCTGGTATCTCGACACCTTCTACGACCTCGCCGCCAGTTCGGAAGAATTGTCGCTGCTCTTCGCCATTCCGCAGGAGCCCAACGTGCGGGGCGACAATGGCCCGCGCGACGGGTCGGTCAAGCTGACCGATGTGGCGTTGGACGCGGCGCGATACGATCTGGCCCTGACCGCCGGGGAGCAACTGGTCACCGTTGCCGAACCCGGGGCCGAGCGCCGTCTGGCCATGCTGTTGAAACGGCACGCCTTGCCGGATCGCGGGCTGATCCGGATCGGTGGCGGCGATCTGGGATCGTTCGACATGTATCATCTCCGCTCGGACGTCACGGTGCTCGACCGTTCGACGATCGTCGAAGTCACGATCCGCGAATATCTCCGCCTGGCCTCGGGCGAGATGGCGGAGGCGGCGATGCAGGCGCTGGCGACGGTCGGGCTCGAACGTCGCCTCGCCAGCCTGCCGCAGGGGCTGGACACCCCGCTCGGTTCGACCGGCTATCCGCTCAGCGTCGGGGAGACGATGGCGTTGAAACTGGCCAATGCCTTGCTGGTGGGGCCCAAATTGCTGCTGCTCGGCCAACTTTACGACCTGTTGCCGCCCGAACGGCTGCTCGCGGCGCTACGCGTTCTGAAAGCGCGCGGGACCACCGTGCTGTTGTGTACCGGTCGCCCGGAAGATGTGGAACTGGACGGCTATCTCTATCTGGGGATGACCGAGCAGCGCCGCTTCGCCCACCTCGCCGATCTCCAGGCCGCCTGTCAGCGGGAGGGCAACGATGTCGCATCCGCCTGAACAGCTCGCGCATTTCCGCACGCTCGCCTCGCTGCGCCCGCCCCGCGTCACGGTGGCGATCGCCTGGATCGTGACGGTCGGCATCGCGGCGGCGATCTTCGTCCTGTTCTTCGTGCCCTGGCTGCAAACCGCGCAGGGGCGGGGGCAGGTCGTCTCGCTCGATCCGCAGGACCGGGCGCAGGACGTGACCGCGCTGGTCCCCGGCCGGGTCGAGCAATGGTATGTCCATGACGGCCAGCATGTGCGGCGTGGAGACCCGATCGCCCGGATCGTCGATCTCGATCCCAATCTGCTGTCCCGCCTGGCCGCCGAGCGGGCGCAGGTCGAGGCGGAGATCGCATCGGTCCGCCAGTCGCAATCGGTCGCACAACTCGACGTCAACCGGACCCGGCAGCTCTATTCGGAGGGGTTGGCCTCGCGGCGCGATTTCGAACAGGCGCAGATAAAAGTCGCCGATTCGGGTGCCAAGCTGGCGGAATCGCGCGCCAAGCTGAACCGCATCGATGTCCAGCTCAACCGCCAGTCGGCGCAGCTCGTCCGCGCGCCGCGTGACGGCCGCATCCAGAATCTCAACGCCGCAGCGGGCGGTGCGCTGGTGTCGGCAGGCACGCTGCTGGCGGTCGTGGCGCCGGAGCAGGTCCAGCGCGCGGTCGAACTGCTGATCGACGGGCGCGACGTGCCGCTGCTCCGCCCCGGCGGCCCGGTGCGACTTGAGTTCGAGGGCTGGCCCGCGATCCAGTTCAGCGGCTGGCCATCGGTCGCCTATGGCTTTTTCGATGGTCGCATCCGCACGATCGATCCGAATGCCAATACGCAGGGCCTGTTCCGGATCCTGGTCGAGCCGATGCCCGGCAAGCCCGCATGGCCGGACCGCCGCTTCGTTCGGCTGGGCGGCAAGGTCCATGGCTGGGTCCAGGGCGAAACCGTGACCGTCGGCTATGAACTGTGGCGCCAGCTCAACGACTTCCCGCTGGAATTCGACCAGAAGCCGATCGACGGCGATACGGGGAAGGGCGGCGGCAAGGACGACGACAAGAAGATCGCGGCCAAGGCGGGCAAGCCGAAATGATCCGGTCGCGCCTGCTCCTCTCCGCCCTGATCGTCGTTCCCCTTCTGGCGGCCCCCGCGACGGCCCAGCGTATCGAGGCCAATCCGGCGCCCGCACCGGTACGCGCCGAAACGGCGCCGCTGACCCTGGACGACGTGCTGCGCTCCTCCGCACGCGCCGCGCCGCAGATCGTCGAGGCGCTGGCCAAGATTCGCGGCGCCGAAGGCCGCGCGCTCACCGCCAGCGGGGCGTTCGACACCGTGTTCGAGGCGGAGGGACGCTCGCGGACGCTCGGCTATTACGACGGAACGGTGGCGTCGGCGCGCGCCACCCGGCCGCTGAGCGACAATGGCGGCTATGTCTATGGCGGCTACCGCGTCAGTCGCGGTGGCTTTCCGGTCTATGAGGACGAGAATTACACCAATCGCCTCGGCGAAGTGAAGGTCGGCGCGCTCTACTCGCTGTTGCGCGACCGTCTGGTCGACGAACGGCGGACCCGCCGGACCCTGGCGTCGGGCGACATCGACATCGCCCGGTTCGAGCGCGAGGCGGTTGCCATCGGGGTGCAACGCCGCGCGATCGACGCCTATCAGAACTGGGTCGCTGCGGGCCTGCGCCTGCGCGCGTATCGCGATCTTCTCCAATTGTCGGAAAGTCGGCGCGGCGGCCTGGCGCGGCAGGTCCAGCTCGGGGCGCGACCCGATATCCTGCTTGCCGAGAACGACCAGAATCTCGTCCGCCGCCGCGCCCTGGTGGTACGCGCCGAAGGCGACTTCCAGGCGGCGGCCAATGCCCTGTCCCTCTACTTCCGCGACATGAACGGGGAGCCGATCATGGTCGGCCCCGAGCGCCTGCCGCCGGATGCCGGTGCGCTGGCGGGCGTCGCGGCGGCGGTACGCGACGATTTCGCGCGCCGCCGCCCCGACCTGCAGATGCTGCTCGCGCGGATCGACCAGGGATCGGCGCGGCTGGCGCTGGCGCAGAACGACCTGCGCCCCCGGCTCGACCTGCGCGGTGAGATGGGCAAGGATGTCGGCCCGATCGGGCTGGGCGGTGCGTCACGCACCCCGCTGGAGGCGGCGGTCGGCTTCCGCTTTTCCCTGCCGCTCCAGAACCGGGCGGCCAAGGGCCGGATCGTCGAGGCCCAGGCGGAGATGGACGCGCTGGCGGCGCGCAGCCGCTTCCTGCGCGACCAGATCACGGTCGAGGTGGAAGGGATCACGATCGGTGTCGATGCGGCGGAAAAGCTGGCGACGATCGCGGAGCAGGAACGGCAACTGGCCGAGCGGCTCGCGGCGGCCGAACGGCGCCGGTTCGAACTGGGGTCGAGCGACTTCTTCCTGGTCAACCAGCGCGAGGATACGGCCAACGACGCACGGGTGCGCCTGATCGATGCCCAGGCCCGGATCGCCGCCGCCCGCGCCGAACTCGCCGCCGCCACCGCCGACCGCGCCGCGCTGGGCCTGGACTAGCCGTCGGGGTACCCCCGGTACCGTCGTTCAGCGCGCCGCTTCCAGCGTCTGGACCAATGGGCTGGGGACCTTCAACACGGTGCCGTGCCGCTGCCCCTTCACCAGGGCCACGGTGTCGGACACGTCGGTCCACTCTCGCCAGTCCTTCGTCTCGAACGCGCCGTAGCGGCCATTGGCATAGTAATCGACATAGAGCCGCGTCCGGTCGCCATCGGTGACCAGCGTCGGCCCCTCGGCGCGTTCGCCCGTGACCAGCGGCTTGGGCATCAGGCGATAGGGGCCGAGTACGCGGTCGGCGACCGCCCATTGGATCGGGCCCCAGCGGCCCCGCTCCTGATTGTCGCCCTCCTTGAACACCGCGATATAGCGTCGGCCGACCCGCTGGATGGTGGTGTCGATATGGTCGAAGCCGGGATCGATCAGCACCCTTGGCTTTGTGAACGTACGGAAGTCCTTGGTCGTGACATAATAGGTGCGGTTGTTCATCTGCCCCGAACGGCGCGTTTGCGGAAAGCGACCTTCGATGTCGGAGGACCAGGTGATGACATAGCGCCCGGTCGTCGGGTCATGGATGGTTTCCGGCGCCCAGGCATTGGCGGTACCCGGCACCCCTTCCATGAACGGCAGATAGCGCTGGTCGGACCAGTGGATCAGGTCGCGTGAATGCGCATAGCCGATGCCCTTGTCCTTCCACCCCGTCGTCCAGACCATGCGGTAGACGCCATCGGGTCCGCGCAGGATATGCGGGTCACGGAGCAGCTTGCTGCCGACGCTCGGGGTCAGGAAGACCTTGTGGAGGTCGCGCCACTGGTGGCCGCCATCCGTGCTGACCGACAGATGCAGTCCGTCGCCATTGCCGTGGAACGAGGTGAACAGCCAGCTTGCCGCGGGCGGCTTGGCGGGCGCGGCCATGGCTCCACAGAGCAGGGACGCGACGACTACGGTCGCACGAACCGCGATCCTCCCGACCCCTCGCGATCCTTTACGAAGTCCCATGTCCGCTCCTCCGATCCTGGCCATCCCAAAAGGCGATGGCGCCATATTATTTTGTCGGACAAGATTATGAGCGACATTTCCGATAGGCAAGGGTAGCCTTTGGGCTGCATCGACATTCAAGCGGAAGGTCTATCATTCCTACCCCTCCAGGGAAGGAATGAGTCTAGGCATCGGATCCAGCTTGCCGAACCCGCCCTTTGTCTCCGACCGCATGGCGTTGTACGGAGCGGGAAAGAGCCCGATGGCCGTCTCTCTCGCCGGGCTCGATCGACCGATTGGGAGCCCTTCGTCCGATGATCATTTCCGCCCCCTCCGATTATCGGGAAGCCGCGCGGCGGCGCTTGCCGCCCTTCCTGTTCCATTATCTGGATGGGGGAGCGAATGCCGAGCATACGCTGCGCCACAATGTCGCGGATCTGGCGGCCATCGAACTTCGCCAGCGGGTGCTGCGCAACGTCGCCGACCTGTCGCTGGAAACCGAGTTGTTCGGCACCCGCATGGCGATGCCGGTCATCCTCGCGCCGGTCGGATTGGCGGGCATGTATGCCAGGCGCGGCGAGGTGCAGGCGGCGCGGGCGGCGGCGGTGAAGGGGGTGCCCTTCATTCTGTCCACCGTCTCGGTCTGTGCGATTCAGGAGGTTCAGGCGGCGTCCTCCGCGCCGATCTGGTTTCAGCTTTATGTGCTGCGCGACCGGGGCTTCATGCGCGATGCGCTGGAGCGGGCACAGGCGGCGGGGGTGAAGACGCTGGTCTTCACCGTCGACATGCCGGTGCCGGGCGCGCGATACCGCGATGCGCATGCAGGCATGTCGGGTCCCAACGCGGCCTTTCGCCGGATGGTGCAGGCGGCGCTACATCCGCGCTGGGCCTGGGACGTGGGGCTTCGCGGGCGACCGCATGATCTGGGCAATATCTCCGCCTATCGCGGCATGCCGACCGCGCTGGAGGATTATATCGGCTGGCTCGCCGCCAATTTCGATCCGTCGATCGCCTGGCGCGACCTGGAATGGATCCGCGATGTCTGGAAGGGGTCGATCGTTATCAAGGGCATTCTCGACCCCGAGGATGCGCGTGACGCGGTGCGTTTCGGCGCGGACGGGATCGTCGTGTCCAACCATGGCGGGCGGCAACTCGACGGCGTCCGCTCCAGCGCGCGCGCGATGCCCGCCATCGCCGATGCGGTGAAGGGCGAGTTGAAGCTGCTCGCCGATTCGGGCGTGCGCTCGGGGCTGGACGTGGTGCGGATGCTGGCGCTGGGGGCGGATGCGGTGCTGCTGGGCCGCGCGTTCATCTATGCGCTGGCGACGGCTGGGGAGGCGGGGGTCACCAATTTGCTGCGCCTGTTCGATGCCGAGATGCGCGTGGCGATGACGCTGACGGGGGTACGGTCGATCGCGGAGATCGACCGGTCCGCGCTGGCGAGCGAGGTGTAAATCCTCCCCTGCAAGGGGAGGTGGCAGACCGAAGGTCTGACGGAGGGGCGTCCCCGCTGGCGGGAATGCCCCTCTACCACCCCAAGCGTGGCTTGGGGAGGAGTCAAGAAGGTCAGCGCGGCATCTGCTCGAGCATCTGGATATGCTGCTGCACGATCGGCACCGCGCTCTGGGCGCTGGTCTTCAGTGCGGGTTTGTCGCCGTTCGCCGCGAAGCTCTGATGCAGGTCGAGCGCGGCCTGGTGCGCGGGCCGTTGCTGGCCGATATAGAGCCGGTCGAAATCAGCGGCGGACGCGCGGCGCAATTCGCCGATCGACGCCTCGGCGCCGCCCAGCTTGGGCGGCATGGGCGACAGGCCGTCCTGCTTGGCGGCGCGGACCGTCGCGGCGGTCGTCTGCATATGATGGTCGATCATCATCTGGGCGAATCGCCGCACCTCCTCATTCTTCGACTTTTGCAGCGCGATCCGGCTCGACGTGATCTCGTAGAGATC
>NZ_JALNUR010000011.1 GCF_026540895.1 Sphingomonas sp. GM_Shp_1
GCCGAGACTGCGATCAGCGCGGGCATCGCTCCAACCAGCAGGGCAGCAAGCGTGACGGTGACCCCGGCCAGCCCCTCAAACTGGACCACGAAGGCCAGTCCGTAAAGCGCACCCGCCAGCAGCACTGGCGGCGAACGGAACAGCGCACGAGCCTCCTTCGTGGCAAGGGCGAATAGACAAGCGACGATGCTGGCAACGATGAAGCGGAGCAGCACCATATGCGCCGGATCGAGTTCACGCAGGGCTAATTTGCCGAGTGGAAAGCCAAGCCCCCAGGCAAGTCCGGCCAGGGCGAGGGCAAGAAAGGCGAGACGGTTCATGCCGTCTCGTTGCCGTATGTCGCAGCTTTTGGCGATAGGCGGTGCCCGATGAACCGACGTCTGCTTTTGCAGGGCCGGACACGAGCCGCGAACGGCCGAAAATGAGTCCTGCGGCCGAAAGCGGCCAAACGGCTCATGGTAAACGTCAACTGCGCGGCAAAGGCCAATTAGGCTTTGGCTTTCAAGTGACAGCCTTATGCATCCAGCCACTTCTACATGCTGCCGATCGCACACGTCGTGGGCAGAGCAGGGCGCCCGCACAAGCGTTGTGCCACGGAAAGCGATTGGTTTTTCAAAAGTTAGCTGGGGGTCTCGGCCACGTGATTCTGCGTGACCCTGCATTTACCAGCTAAATCAAGCTATTAGCCTGGTGACCCCTACGGGACTCGAACCCGTGTTTTCGCCGTGAGAGGGCGACGTCCTAGACCGCTAGACGAAGGGGCCGTGTGCGGTGGAGGGGCGCTGTTAGCGGGGGTAGGGTGGGGCGTCAAGCACCGGGTCGTCGAAAACGACATAAATGTGGAAGGGGCGGGGTGACCGGTCGTCACGCCGCCCCTTCCGGTCAGATCAGGCCGCGGCCTTGCGGCGTTCGGCCATTTCCTCGTTCAGCATCTCGGCCAGCAGGAAGGCCAGTTCCAGGCTCTGGCCCGCATTCAGGCGCGGGTCGCAGTGGGTGTGGTAGCGATCGGCGAGCGACTGTTCGGTCACGTCGATCGCGCCGCCGGTGCATTCGGTCACGTTCTGGCCGGTCATCTCGGCATGGATGCCGCCCGCATGGGTGCCCTCGGCGCGGTGGACGGCGAAGAAGCCGCGCACCTCGGCCAGGATGCGGTCGAAGGGGCGGGTCTTGTAGCCGGTCGCCGCCTTGATCGTGTTGCCGTGCATCGGGTCGCAGGACCAGACGACCGGGTGGCCCTCGCGCGTCACCGCACGGACCAGCTTGGGCAGATGCGCCTCGATCTTGTCATGGCCATAGCGGGTGATCAGCGTCATCCGCCCCGGCACGCGGCCCGGATTGAGCGTGTCGAGCATCCGCAACAGCGCCTCGGGCTCCAGGCTGGGGCCGCACTTCACGCCGATCGGGTTGCCGATGCCGCGCAGGAACTCGACATGCGCCGATCCTTCGAAACGGGTGCGATCGCCGATCCACAGGAAGTGGGCCGACGTGTCGTACCAGTCGCCGGTCAGCGAATCCTGCCGGGTCAGCGCTTGCTCATAGGGGAGCAGCAGCGCCTCGTGGCTGGTGTAGAAGCTGGTCTGCGCCAGTTGCGGGACCGAGGCGGGGTTGATGCCGCACGCCGCCATGAAGTCCAGCGCCTCGCCGATCCGGTCGGCGGTCTCGGCATATTTCTGCGCCCAGGGGCTGCGGCCCATGAAATCGTGGGTCCAGCGATGCACCTGGTGCAGGTTCGCATAGCCACCTTGCGCAAAGGCGCGCAGCAGGTTGAGCGTCGCCGCCGACTGCGCATAGGAGCGCAGCATCCGCTGGGGATCGGGCACGCGCGCCTCGGGCGTGAAGGCGATGTCGTTGACATTGTCGCCGCGATAGCTGGGCAGTTCGACGCCGCCGATCACCTCGGTATCGGCCGAACGCGGCTTGGCGAACTGGCCCGCCATGCGGCCCAGCTTCACCACCGGCAGCTTGGAGGCGAAGGTCAGGACCACCGCCATCTGGAGGATGACGCGGAAGGTGTCGCGGATATTGTTGGCGCTATGCTCGGCAAAGCTCTCGGCGCAATCGCCACCCTGGAGCAGGAAACCCCGACCCTCGGCCACCTCGGCCAGCTCCGCGGTCAGGCTGCGCGCCTCGCCCGCAAAGACCAGCGGCGGATAGGTCGCCAGCGTCTTCGTCGCGGCGTCCAGCGCATTCTGGTCGGGATAGTTGGGGAGCTGGCGCGCCTCGGCACTCGTCCAGCTATCGGGGGCCCATTTCGCGGCCATGGCGGTCCTGCTCTTTCGTCTTCTTGCTATCGATCCGATCGCCCATGCGCCGAATCGTGGGCAGACGCAATGAAGTTGGCGTTTGGGCCCCTCAAGTCGCGCCCTTTGTTGCGCATGATACTGCTTTGCGCCGAGCGGTGGCCGATTGCGCCGATCGGTTTTGCGGTTGGCGGACGGAGCGGCTAGCAAAAGCGCGATGTCGCGTGCCCCCATCCTGTCGTCGGCGTTCGTCGCCCTGTCCGCATTCCTGCTTTCGGTGCCGCCCCAGGCGGTTGCGACCATGCCGGTCGCGTCGATGGTCGTGAGCGAACAGAGCGACGATACCGCGCTGTTCGGGGTGATGCGCGATGCCGATGCGCGGCTGGCCACGATCGCGTGGCGGCTGGCGACCGCCAATGCCGCCATCTGCCGCGATGTCGCGCCGACCCCCGGTCTGGTGGTCCATGCCATCGACCAATATGATCCGGCGGTGCGCAAGCAATTGCCCGCGCTGTTCGGCTTCGAGGGACCTGTGGCCGTCGAGGCGGTGGTCGCGGGGAGCGCCGCCGCCAAGGCGGGCGTCCTCGCCAACGATACGATCGAGGCGGTCGACGGCAAGCCGCTGTCCGTCGATCCGGCAGGGACGACCCAGGCCAACACCGCCACCCGCGACGCCGCGCAGCGTCGGATCGCGGCCGAGCCCGCCGATCGTCCCCTGCACCTTAGCCTGTTGCGAAAAGGCCAGCGGCGGGAGGTGACGATCGCGGCCCAGCCGGGGTGCCGCTCCCGCTTCGAGATGCTGATCGGCCCCGGCCTGTCGGCGTCGGCGGATGGCGACATCGTGCAGATCGGTTCGCGCTTTTTCGAGCGGTTCGACGACCGGATGATCGCGGTCGTCGTCGCGCATGAATTCTCGCATAATATCCTGCATCATCGCGAGCGGCTGGACGCGGCCGGGGTGAAGCGGGGCCTCCTGTCCGAGTTCGGTCGCAACGGGCGGCTGTTCCGCCGGACCGAGACCGAGGCCGATCTGCTCGGCGTCCATCTGATGCGCAATGCGGGGTATGATCCGCAGGACGCCGTCCGCTTCTGGCGCGAGCATGGCGGTGAGGTCGATGGCGGCCTGTTCCGCAGCCGGACCCATCCGTCCTCCTCCGCGCGGGCCGATGCGGTGGCGGCGGAGATCGCGGCGATCCCGGCGGGTGCGCCCATTCCCTATCGCCCGCCGCTGCTCGATCACGCGGCTGAACCACTACAATAAGGCGGGGCGCAGGGATTGTCTCTTGGGGCCACAGACGGCAAGGGCGCGATCATGGATATTCCCGCACGCTATGCCGACTTCATCCAATGGATCGGCGACGGAACCGGCATGGCGGACAGCCTGTTGCACGTCCATGCGGGGATGGCGGTGCTGTTCCTGGCACGAATCCTGACCCGCAAGTCGCTGGCCACCCCGATCCCGCTCGCCTGCGTTGCGCTGGCGGAGGCGGCGAACGAGATACTCGATCGGCTGCATTACGGATCCTGGCGCTGGACCGACACGCTGGGCGATATCGCCAACACGATGTTCTGGCCGACCGTGCTGTTCATCGGCCTGCGGATGCGAAGCCCGCGCGGGCGGCGCTGACGCCGGAAGGGTTTAGCCTTCCGGCAGCACCGGCTTCCAGTCCCAGCCCAGCGGATCGCCGTCCATTACCTCGACCCCGGCGGCGAGCAGCGTGTCGCGAATCGCGTCCGACCGGGCGAAGTCCTTGTCCGCCCGTGCGGCGCGGCGATCGGCCAGATGCGACTCGATGGCCGCTTCGTCCAGCGTTGCGTTGGCGGGTCGGGTGCGCAGGTCGGCACGGGTCAGCGTCGTCAGTTGCAGGCCCAATGTCGCGTCGAAATCGGCCAGTGCCGCCAGCCGCACCCCGGGGGACAGTTTCTTGTCGCCCAGCATCTCGTCCAGCACCGGCAGCGCGCGGGGCGTCGCCAGATCGTCCGACAGCGCGGCGTCGAGTCGCTCGCGATAGGAGGAGGCGTCGCCCTTCTCCGGGGCATCGGCACGGGCACGCAAGCCCTCGACCGACTGGACGAGTCGCTTCAGCCGGACCTGTGCGGCGGCCAGGCCGTCCCAGCCGAACTCCATTTCCGAGCGATAATGCGCCTGAAGGCACATCAGGCGATAGGCCAGCGGGTGGAAACCGCGATCGACCAGCGCTTGCAGGGTCAGGAACTCGCCCGAGGACTTGGACATCTTGCCGGTGCGGTCGACCAGGAAGTTGTTGTGCATCCAGATGTTCGCACCGGTGTCGGCGGTGCAGCCATGCGCCTGATTCTGTGCTATCTCGTTGGGGTGATGGATTTCGCGATGGTCGATGCCGCCGGTATGGATGTCGAACTGCGCGCCCAGATATTGTTTGCTCATCACCGAGCATTCCAGATGCCAGCCGGGCGCGCCGGGGCCCCAAGGGCTGTCCCATTCCATCTGCCGATTCTCGCCGGGTGCGGAGGCGCGCCAGATGGCGAAGTCGGCGGGGTGCCGCTTGCCCGCGACGGGATCGATCCGGCTCTCGCCCTCATCGTCGTGATGGCGGGCGAGCCGTCCGTAATCGGGCACGGTCGTCACGTCGAAATACAGGCCGTCGGGCAGGCGGTAGCAGTGCTTCTTCTCGATCGCCTTGGCGAACTCGATCATTTGCGGCACATGCTCGGTCGCCAGCGGAAAGCGGGTCGGATCCGCGATGCCCAGGTCCTTCAGATTTTGTTTGAACGCGGTCGTATAATGGCCCGCGATCGCCCAGATATCCTGGCCGCTCTTCTTCGCGGCGGCCTCCATCTTGTCGTCGCCCGCATCCGCGTCGGAGGTCAGATGCCCGACATCGGTGATGTTGATGATGTGCGTCAGCGGCCAGCCCTTCCAGCGCAGCACCCGCGACAGCGTGTCGGTGAAGACATAGGCGCGCAGATTGCCGATATGGGCGTAGTTGTAGACGGTCGGGCCGCAGGAATAGACGCGGACATTGGCCGGATCGATCGGTCGGAACGTCTCCGTGGCGCGGGTCAGGCTGTTGTACAGGGTCAGCGGGATCGTGGAGGTGGCGGGCGCGGTCATGGCGCTTGCCTTAGCCATGTCGGCTTCGCCCCGAAAGGGGGCCCCGGTCCGGTGGAAGCCGGACCGGGACCGGCGCGGATGACAGGGGAGGCACCGCGCCTGTTTCGTTCCAAGGCCTGAAAGGCCCCGAGAACATGTCAGGGTGTCCGACGTACGGGAGTTGGCCGGACGAGGGATGCTATAGGGGACGGCGCATCACCGTGGCATGGCCGCAGCATGACAAGATCATTCATATCCCTGGGCGAATGACGCGGGCCGGAGCGATTTGCGATCCAGCGGGTTGTATTCGCCAGACCGCACTGCTAGGAGCGCCCAACGTTGCGGCCACAGCATTCTGCGGCCGCTTTATTCTGTTTTGCCGGAGCAATTCGTTTTTATGCAGATCATCGTTCGCGACAACAATGTGGATCAGGCCCTTCGCGCGCTCAAGAAGAAGCTGCAGCGGGAAGGCGTGTATCGCGAAATGAAGCTCCGTCGCCACTACGAAAAGCCGTCGGAAAAGCGCGCTCGTGAGCGTGCGGCGGCGGTGCGTCGCGCCCGCAAGCTGGAGCGCAAGCGCGCCGAGCGCGACGGCGCCCGGTAATAGACCGACTCGATCGGCTGGGCTTCGTCCCCTTGTCGTAAAGCGGCGGGGGCGGGGCGCCGATCGGACGGTCGGCCGATTCGCTCTGGCGGATCGTGCCCCAGCGCTTTGAGGGTCGCATCGTGACGGCCCCGACGAACGCCCACGTACAGAGCGAGAAGCAGGCATGTCCGTAACCGCTGTTCCCCTTCGTCCCGTCCGGCGTTCCTATCTGGTCTGGATATGGGTTGCGGTGGTGGCCGCCGTCGTCGTCGCCGCGCTGCTGGCGCGTCAGGGCGATGCCCCGCTGCTGCGTGAATCGCGTGGGTCGGGCGTCGTCACCACGGCCTCGGGTCTCCAGTACAAGGTGATCGAACCGGGGCAGGGTGGTGCGCATCCGACTGCCAGCGACGTGGCGCTGATCAACTATACCGGTCGCCTGATCGACGGCACCGTCTTCGACAAGTCGCAGCAGCCGACGCCGATGCCGTTGTCGGGTGTGCTGCCCGGCTTCTCCGAGGCGCTGAAGCTGATGCCCAAGGGCGCGAAGTACCGCTTCTGGCTGCCTGCCAAGATCGGCTATGGCGACCGGGCGAACGACAAGATCCCGGCCAATTCGACGCTGGTGTTCGATGTCGAGTTGCTCGACTTCATCCCCGAGGCGGTGTTGCGGCAGATGCAGGCGCAGCAGTCGATGATGGGCGGAATGCCCGGTGGGGCACCCGGCGGCGTTCCCGGCGCGCCGTCGCCCCGCTGATCGACCGGCTCCGCGGGAGCCAACCGGATCGAAACGAGATCGCCGGAGTTCCTGACGGGGCTCCGGGGATTTTCTTATGGGCGGTACGGGGACGGAATGGCGGACTGGCGCGAGCTATTTTCCGTGGTGTTAGCCGCGATGATGCAAGTCACCTCAGCGAAGGCTCGGAGCTACCCATTCTCGGAATGAGCGCTCCTGACACTTGGGCGGGCTGTATGCCAAGCCTAGGCCATCGCATCGGCAATTCGTGCAGAGGTGTCTCGAACGGCGCGATTTCGTGGGCATGGTCCGCCGCTTGAAAGAAAGTCTTACGGCGTCGCGGGCGATACGCCTTCGCGTCTCCGCGTCTTCGCGCGAACCAATCTTATCGCTGTTCTAATGTACGTTGGCCCCTTGAATCTGGGCGAGTTCCGTTCCTAGCCGAGAAAGGCCCCAGCCTGCGCTAGTACGGCGACTAGAGAAATGTGGCGACCGACGCTGTAGGTCGCTTGGGGGCGTCGCGAGGCCATCGTTGGCGTTCTGCCGATATCAGCTTCCCGCCGGCACCATCTTCAGGGCACAAAAAAATAGCGGCCCGAAGGCCGCTATTCCTTTCAGCCGTGAGGCTGAAGCAACTTAGTTGCTGTCGGCGTTGTCGTCCGAATCGGCGACCACGACGATGCCGGCAACGACGGCAGCAGCCGCCAGAACCGCAACGAGGATGCCACCGCCGGCCAGGCCGTTCTTCTTGGCGGCCGGGGCCGAAGCGCGAACCGACTTCGAAACCGAGAGGCTGGCAGCCGGATTCGCGGCCATCGCGGGGGCGACGGTCATCGAAACGGCGGCAGCGGCGACGAGAAACTTCCCAAGACGCATGTCGAACTCCCTTAAGATATGCGGGTAGGGCCATGGCACGGAGACCGGGACATGGCAACCCCACCAACGAGTATGGGACAGTTATGCTCCCACACTGATGCGGCAATGCAACATTACTTCGCCGCTATGCGGCTATACTGTGCTTTGCCGTCAAACGGAATGCCCCAGCAATCGTTTCGCCTCGGTAAAGAGGCTTCAGGTAGAGAAAATGACCTGCTCCGAGCCTTCGAGCATCAGGGCGGTCAGCCGGTCGCTCTGATAGGCGCCGGTATCGATCCCGATGCGATGCGGCAGGATTTCTGCCTCTTCGGCGACGGTGTGGCCATGGACGACCATCTTTTCCAGCGGTGCGCGGTGGTCGAGAAAGGGATCGCGGATCCAGCGCGTCTCGGCCAGTTTCTGCTCGGCGATCGGGATGCCGGGACGAACGCCTGCATGGACGAAGGCATAGTCGCCCATGATCATCATCTCCTTGAGGTTGGACAGGAAATGCTGATGCGCGGCGGGGACGATCGCATTGAGTCGCTCATGAACCTCGGCATAGTCGAGCCGCTCATAATCCTGGGCCGTAACGCCATAGCTCATCATCGTTTCCCGCCCGCCGATCCGGCAGAACAGGCGCAGCGCCTTGTCATCGCCATCGATCGCGCGGAGCAGGATTTCCTCATGATTGCCCATCAGGCAATGGACATGGCGGTCGGCGGCGGCGAGCCGGCTGATCCGCTCCACCACGCCCGCCGAATCCGGTCCGCGATCGATCAGGTCGCCCAGAAAGATGATGTGGCGTCGTACGGGCGCACGCGCGGCATGATCCGAGTCGATCCGTTCCAGAATCCGGTCCAGCAGGTCGAGGCGACCATGAATGTCGCCGACCGCATAGACCCGAACGCCCGGCTCCATGACCGGCACGAAATCGGGTACGCGCTTTCGAAGATTCAGTAACTTGGCAAGCATGGATGTTTTGGTGTCCGCAACAGGCGGTTGTCCTTAAGGTCCGGACCCATAAACGGCAATGGCCGTGATTGCCCTGTCGTGTTCGTCCGGCAAGGAGCGTGGTGCAGCAGGTAGCGGCGCTACCTGCAAGCCTCGCGACGCTGACCGGCGGACGCGACAGGGCAACCGCTGTGCGGCGGGCCGATTTTGGTCCAGGGCGGCGTCGCTTGTCGGTCACGATGCATCAGCATCGCTCCACTCTTCGCTTCTTGCCCTGAACCAAAATCGGCTCCGTCACGGCCGTTGCCGTTTGTGGGTCCGGACCCTAGTCCCCCCCCAATCCCCCATGCAATGCGAAGCGGGCATCAGCCCTGGTCGGGCCAGAGCCCGCGCGTATCCAGGACGGTCTTGCCGCGTCGCTCCTCCAGCGGGATCGATCGGAACAGGTCGTGATCCACCAGAACGATCATCGCCTCGCAGGTTTCCAAGGCGGTGTCGATGTCGATCAAGGTCGCGCCCGTCCCGTCGAACGCGCGGGGCAGGGTCGTGGCATAGGGCTCGACGATCCGCACCCGCTCGCCGAATTGCCGGGCAAGCGCGGTCGCGACCTTCAGGGCGGGGCTTTCGCGGAAGTCGTCGATATTCGCCTTGAACGCCAGGCCAAGACAGGCGACCGGGCGGCCGTCGGGCTGCGCCTCGATCATCGCGGCGGCGCGGGCGATGACATGGTCGGTCTTGCCGTCGTTCACCTCGCGCGCAGTGCGGATCAAGGGCGTGTTGGCGGGGTCGGCGGCGACCAGGAACCAGGGATCGACCGCGATGCAATGCCCGCCGACGCCGGGGCCCGGCGACAGGATGTTGACGCGCGGATGACGGTTGGCCAGCCGGATGACCTCCCACACATCGACGCCCAGCGTATCGGCCACCAGGCTCAGTTCGTTGGCGAAGGCGATATTGACGTCGCGAAAGGCGTTTTCGGTCAGCTTGGTCATTTCCGCCGCGCGCGCGGTGGTGGTGACGCAGGCCCCGCGCACGAAGCGACGGTAGAAGGTCAGCGCCTTGCGCGCGCAACGCGGGGTGATGCCGCCGATCACCCGGTCATTGTCGATCAGCTCGACCAGGATCCGCCCCGGCAGCACGCGCTCGGGGCAATAGGCGATCGCGATGTCGGCCTGCTCGCCCGCGCGGGTGAGGCCCGGCATCTTCAAATCGGGGCGCGCATCCGCGATCAGGTCGCGCACCTGCTCGGTGGTGCCGACCGGAGAGGTCGATTCGAGGATCAGCGTGTCCCCGGTCTTCAGGACCGGCGCGACGGCGCGCGCGGCGTCGAGGACATAGGTGATGTCCGGCTGACGCGCCTCGGTGAAGGGGGTGGGGACGGCGATGACGAAGACGTGGGCGGGCGCGACGGTCAGCGAGGCCTTCAGGCTTCCGCGCGACACGACGCCGGAGACGAGGCCGTCCAGATCGACCTCCTCGATATGCACGCGGCCCGAATTGATCGTCTCCACGACCGAGGGGGTGACGTCGACGCCGGTCACCATCGCGCCGGTGCGGGCGATCACGGCGGCGGTGGGCAGGCCGATATAGCCCAAGCCCATCACCGTGACTGAAAGTTCAGAGTCCAAGGGCATCGCAAATGATCCTGCTGATCCGGTCGGCGGTGTCGCCGGTGCCGAAGGGGTTATGGGCGCGTGCCATGGCGGCATGGCGGGCGGGGTCGTCCAGCAACGCGAAGACTTCCTCGGCGATCCGGTCCTCGTCGGTGCCGATCAGCCGGGCGGTGCCCGCCGCGACGCCTTCGGGCCGTTCGGTCGTCTCGCGCATCACGAGGACGGGCTTGCCGAGGGCGGGGGCTTCCTCCTGCACGCCGCCCGAGTCGGTCAGGACGATATGGGTGGCGTCGAGCGCGCGGACGAAATGCGGATAATCGAGCGGCGCGATCCGGGCGATGGCGGGATGGTCGCCCAATATCTCGTCCATCACCTGCGCCACATTGGGGTTGGGATGCATGGGGAAGACGATGCCGATATCGGGTCGCTCGGCGATCCGGCGCAGCGCGCGCGCGATCGAGGCCATGCCGCCGCCGAAATTCTCGCGCCTGTGGGTCGTCACCAGGACGATCCGCTTGCCCGTCATGCGCGCCAGCACGGGGTCGAGATCGGCCGCCAGCGCCGGGTCGGCGGCGATCCGGTCGCGGGTCCAATGCAGGGCGTCGATCACGCTGTTGCCCGTGACGTGCACACGCGCGGGATCGATCCCCTCGGCCCGCAGTGCGGCGGCGGCGATTTCGGTGGGGGCGAAGTGCAGCGCGGCGATCGGGGCCACGATCCGCCGGTTCACCTCCTCCGGCCAGGGCTGATAGATATCGCCCGAGCGGAGCCCCGCCTCGACATGGGCGACCGGAATCTTGCGATAATAGGCGGCCAGCGCGCCGGTCATCGCGGTGGCGGTGTCGCCCTGGACCACGACCATGGCGGGACGCACCCCGTCCATCACCTCGCCCAGACCCATCAGCAGCCGCGCGGTCAGCCGGTCGAGCGACTGGCCAGGCTCCATCAGGTCCAGGTCATGGTCGGGGGTCAGCCCGGCGATTGCCAGCACCTGGTCCAGCATCCCGCGATGCTGGGCCGTGACGCAGGTGCGCACCGGTGCGCCTGTCGCAGCCAGGGCCCGGATCACCGGGAAAAGCTTGATCGCTTCGGGCCGGGTTCCAAAGACGACCAGAATCGGTGCAGGGATGGGTGCAGGGTTCATGGATCGCATTCTATGCTGTCGCTTTTAAGGACATCCTAATCGTATCGGCGCGTCGTTACGCTATGTTGCGGCGCAAAATCAGGGTAATGCCGTCCGTGTTCAGGGAGGTTTCATGACGATCAAGAAAGTGCGCAAGGCCGTTTTTCCGGTGGCCGGTCTGGGAACGCGGTTCCTGCCCGCGACCAAGTCGATGCCCAAGGAAATGCTGACCGTCGTCGACAAGCCGTTGATCCAATATGCGGTCGAGGAAGCGCTGGAGGCGGGGATCGAGCAGATCATCTTCGTCACCGGTCGCGGCAAGGGCGCGCTGGAGGATCATTTCGACATCTCCTACGAACTCGAAGCCACGATGAAGGCGCGCGGCAAGTCGCTCGCGGTGATCGACGGCATCCGCCAGAAGCCGGGTTCGCCCGTCTATGTCCGCCAGCAGGAGCCGCTGGGCCTGGGCCATGCCGTGTGGTGCGCGCGCGAGATTGTCGGCGACGAGCCCTTCGCGGTGCTGCTGCCCGACGAACTGATGGTCGGCGGCTTCATGAAGCAGATGGTCGAGGCCTATGACAAGGTCGGCGGCAACGTCATCGGCGCGCTCGAAGTGCCTGACAGCGAGACCGACAAATACGGCATCATCTCGCCCGGCAAGCAGGACGGTCGCCTGACTGAGGTCACCGCGCTGGTCGAGAAGCCCAAGGGCAAGGCGCCGTCGAACCTGATGATCCCGGGTCGCTATATCCTCCAGCCCGAGGTGATGCAGATCCTCGACGCGCAGGAGCCTGGCGCGGGCGGCGAGATCCAGTTGACCGACGCGATGGCCAAGCTGATCGGTAACCAGCCCTTCCATGGCTTTACCTTCGACGGGCAGCGTTACGACTGCGGCGACAAGGCGGGCTGGCTGACCGCCAATCTGGCACTGGGCGTCGCGCGCGAGGACATCGGTCCGGCGGTACGCGAATTCGCCAAGACGCTGTTCGCCTGATCGGGTTTCCCGAGTGGTAAGGGGAGGGGCGGGGCCGAAAGGCCACCGCCCCTTTTCTTATTCCTCCCCAAGCTCGCTTGGGGAGGGGGGCGCCCGGTACTGTCGGGCGGTGGAGGGGCGGGGCGTTCTCGATCAGGGGATGCGGTTTCCAAGACCAATCGATCTTCATGCTATGGCTTCTTCCCTCTCCCCTGGACAGGGGAGAGGGTTAGCGGAGCTTGCCAGCGTGCTGGCTAGCGCAGCTTGGGTGAGGGGTTGAGCGAGCCTCGGGCTCGCGCGCGCTCCGCGCGCTCACCCCTCACCCGCTCCGACTAAGCCTTTGCTTCGCAAAGACCAAGTCTGCGCAACCCTCTCCCCTCTATGAGGGGCGAGGGGAAAAAAAGGGCATATCCGAACTAAGCCGGACCGCAATTCAAGCGAAGGGTCATCATTCCTCCCCTGTAAGGGGAGGGGGGACCATGCGTAGCATGGTGGAGGGGTGTCCCCCTATCGAGAGCGCTTCACCCCTCCGTCAGGCCTTCGGCCTGCCACCTCCCCTTCCAGGGGAGGAATGAGTGATCGGCCCTGGCGGGCTGTACCCCCATGCCCCTCCACCACCGGGCTGGCGCCCGGCGGTCCCCCTCCCCATCGGAGATGGGGAGAATTTTGGGCTACCGCTGACCCCGCCGCCCGAGCCACGCGAAGGTCAGCAGGATGACGGTCGGCCATAGCATCGTCTCCCACATATCCGACCAACTGGCGGGCAGATTGCCCTCGTCGGTGGGGTAGAAGGGCTGGAGCAGGTCATAGGCTTCGTTGACCGTTTCGATCACCAGCACGGTCAGCCAGCATCGCCAGTCCCAGGGCTTGCGCCGCATCACCAGCGCCGCGAGCACTAGGATCGCCATCCCCGCATGAACGTGTAGCGTACTGTCCGGCAGGCCGGTGATCCGGCCGATCCAGCTCTTGTCGCCGGTCCAGTCGAACCAGCCTGCGGGCGGGGCAGGGGGCGCGGGGGGCGTGCTCATGCCGCCACCGATCGGGCGCAACGGCAACCGGGGTCCTTGGGCAGCATCAGCGTGCGGAACCGCATGGTCAGCATATCGGCGATCAGGATGCTGCCCGCGGTGTCCCGACCGAAGGGTGCGGCGGCGCGCAGGGTTTCCAGCGCGGCGAGACTGCCCATCACGCCCGTCACCGGCCCCAGCACCCCGTCATCCGCGCAGGTCAGTCCCGCCTGATCGACCGCGTCGCCGACGAAGCAGCGGTAGCAGGGCTTGTCCGCCTCCCACCCGCGATAGACCGCCAACTGCCCCTCGAACTGCCCGACCGCCGCCGAGACGAGGGGGATTCGCACCGCCAGCGCGGCATCGGCGACGGCCAGCCGGGTCGCGAAATTGTCGCACCCGTCCAGCACGACATCGGCACCCTCGATCAGCGCTCCCGCATTCTCCGCCGTCACCCGCGTGCGATGGACGGTGACCGCGACATGCGGGTTGAGCCGCGCGACATGGGCGGCGGCGGCCTCGACCTTGGGGAGCCCACGATCCTCGGTGGTGAAGATGGTCTGGCGTTGCAGGTTGGACGGCTCGACCACGTCGTCGTCGATCAGGACGAGCGATCCGGTCCCGGCGGCGGCGAGATACTGGATGGCGGGGGAGCCGATTCCGCCCGCGCCGATCACCGCGACCTTGGCCTGTTTCAACCGGATTTGACCGCCGCCGCCGAATTCCCGCAACACGATATGGCGGGCATAACGGGCAAGTTCGTCGTCGGTCAGGATCATCCCGGCCATGTATAGGTGATGACCGTGCGATACCAGCGATCGCCCGCCATCATCGTGCGGTGGGTCAGGTGGCGGATCATCCGCTGCGCCACGCCCGCGCTATATTGCTCGACCGTCGGACAGCCGATGGCGAGCGGCACCACGCTGTTCGCGATGCCGTCCGGCCCCAGCCGCACGGCCAGCGGCACGACCAGCACCATCTGCTCGTCGGTCGCCTTCGCGCGGGGACAACGCCCCGACGTCACCTCGTCGCGGACGAAGCGCACCATGTCGGGGCTGGCCGGGGGCAGGGTGATCGCGGCCAGCGTCGACCAGTCGTGCGGCGGCTCGGCCGCGGTCGGCGCGGGCGGCGGCGTGGCGGGCGTCGCCGGCACGGTGACTTGCAGCGCGGCGGCCAGGAGCGACAGCACGATCATCGGCCGGTCGATCCGAACCCGCCATGCCCCCGCTGCGTCTCGTCCAGCTCATCGACCAGGGTCAGCGTGGCGCGCTGGACGGGGGCGGGGACGAGTTGCGCGATCCGCTCGCCGCGCACCACCTCGAACGGCGCCTCGCCCAGATTGGCCAGGATCACCTTCACCTCGCCGCGATAATCCTCGTCGATGGTGCCGGGCGTGTTGAGGCAGGTGATGCCGTTCTTCAGCGCCAGGCCGGAGCGGGGCCGCACCTGCACCTCGTAACCCGGCGGAATGGCGATGGCGAAGCCGGTCGCGACGGCGGCGCGCTTGCCCGGATGGAGCGTCAGCGTCTCCGCCGCGACGACATCCATGCCCGCCGCGCCGGGCGTGGCATAGGCGGGCAGGACAAGCCCTTCGCCATGGGGCAAGCGTTTGATGGCAATGGAGATGGGAGCAAGCGTCATGACCGGTCTTGTAGCGCATCGGCGATACGTTGCGCGAGCCCCCTGGCCACATCGTCCTTGCCCATCCGCTCCCAGCTTTCGACGCCCTCGGCGGTGATCAGGTGGACGCGGTTGGCCTCACCGCCGAACACGTCGCCCGACACGTCGTTGGCGACGATCCAGTCGGCCCGCTTGCGCGCACGCTTGGCGACGGCATGGTCGATGACATTCTCCGTTTCCGCCGCGAAGCCGACGACCAGTGCGGGGCGGTCGGGAGAGACGGCGACGGTGGCAAGGATATCCGGGTTTTCGACCAGGGTCAGGGCGGGCGCGGCGCCGCCGTCCTTCTTCACCTTCTGCTCCGCCGCCTCGACCCGCCAGTCGGCGACGGCGGCGACCATCACGGCGGCGTCGGCGGGAAGGGCCGCCTCAACCGCTGCCGCCATCTGCCGCGCGGTTTCGACATCGACCCGCGTCACCCCCGTCGGAGTCGGCAAGGTGACCGGTCCCGCGACCAGCGTCACCCGCGCGCCCAAAGCGGCTAGCGCCCCCGCCACCGCGAAACCCTGTCGCCCGGAGGACCGGTTGGCGATGTAGCGGACCGGGTCGATCGGCTCATGGGTCGGCCCGGCGGTGACGAGGATATGGCGACCGGCCAGCGGGCGGGCGGCGGGGGCCAGCTTCGCCTCGATCGCGGAGAGAATGGCGGGCGGCTCGGGCAGGCGGCCGGGGCCGAACTCGCCACAGGCCATCGCGCCTTCGTCGGGAGCCATCACCTCGACGCCGTCGGCCCGCAGCCGCGCCACGTTGCGCTGCGTCGCGGGGTGCAGCCACATGCGCACGTTCATGGCGGGTGCGACCAGCACCGGCGTATCGGTGGCGAGCAGCAGGGTGGTCGCCAGATCGTCGGCATGGCCGTTCGCCATCCGCGCCATCAGGTCGGCGGTGCCGGGCGCGACGACGACCAGATCGGCCTCGCGGCTCAGCTGGATATGGCCCATCTCCGCCTCGTCCTTCAGGTCCCACAGGGTGGTGAAGACCTGGTTCTCCGACAGGGCGGCGAGCGTCATCGGGGTGACGAAATGGCTGCCGCCTTCGGTCAGGACGCAGCGGACGCTGTGGCCGCTCTTGCGGAGCAGGCGGATCAGTTCGCAGCTCTTATAGGCGGCGATGCCGCCGCCGACGATCAACAGGATATGGCTCATCGCACGACTCGCGTCACGGTGATGCGTCGCCGGTCACGCACGGCGGCGATCAACTCGCGTACCGCATCGGGGGCGAAGACGACGCCCAGGAAGAACAAGGGGGACAGGCCCAGCATCATCACGGGCGCTCCGGTCAGCAGTGCCACCAGCGCATAGGCCAAGATCGTCGCCCCCGCCCGCCGCGCCAATGCCTGCCGCCAGTTCGCCCAGCCCAGTGCGGCCAATGCGGTCAGCGGCACGACCAGCGCCATCGGCAGGAAGCCGACCGCATGGATGGAAGCGAGGCTCGCGACCCAGTGACCGGGGGAGAGAATGGCGATGGGCGAGCCCATGGCGGGGTCGGCCGTGCCCACCAGATCGTGGAGCGCATGGGCATGCGCCGCCAAAACGAGCAGCGCGACCGCCAGGGCGATCATCCAGCCGATCGTCTCCTGCCGAACCTTCGCCCGCCAGGCCAGCGCCAGCATGACCATGCCATAGAGAAGCGCCATGGGGCTGAGGATCATCGCCGCCAGCCCCAGGGCGATGGCGCTGAGGCTTCCCTCCGGGCGGCGCTGCACCAGCGACAAGGCGATCAGCAGCCCGGCCCAGGCCTCGGGCACCGCGACCATCGCGCGATCGATCAGCGGATAAAGCCCCGCCGCCAGCAGGATCGCCGCGAGCAGCACCGGGCCGCGATGGCTCATCACCGGCGCGATGCGACGCAGCCAGCTCGCCATCACCGCCAGGCCCAGCGCCACCATCAGCAACCGCCCCACGAACTGGGGCAGCACGGCCAGCGTCACGGTCAGCGCGGGCAGCGGAATGGCGAGCAGGGCGGGGCGCAGCGCCCGGTCATTCTCGCGCAGGGCATCGATCGCAGCGGGGTAGAAGGACTGCCCGTGCCGGACATGATCGAGGATCGCGAGCGAAACCGGCGACAGGTGATCCGCGACCGGCTCGACCAGCCCTTGCGTCGCCAGCGCTACGGGTACGAACAGGACCAGCAGCGCCAGCACCCCCATCGCCACCATGGGCGATATGTTCGACAGCCGCCCCGGCTGGCCCAGCCAGAGCGGTCGCGGCATACGGCGCGAGGGGGCGGAGGGCGCGCTGCCGGGCATGCCTACCCCCGTATCCTACCGAAGCACGGCCAGGGTCGCGGCGACGCCCGCCGCCGCCGACAGCATCGACAGCAGCGCATAGCGCCAGCCGCCGCCGATCCGGACCACCTCGATCTGCTTCAGCGGCGGCGCGGGCGGTTCGCCGCCGGGGGCGGGATAGCGCGCCTCGATCCGGCGGACCAGTTCGGGCAGCCGGGCCAGCGTCTGCACATCCTCGATCAGCCGGTCGGCGATCTTGGCCTCGGGGCCGAGTTCGGTCCTGATCCACTCGCGTACGAACGGCGCGGCCGAGTCCCACAGGTTGATGTCGGGATCGAGGCTGGTCGCCACGCCCTCGACCATCACCATCGTCTTCTGGAGCAGCAGCAGGTGCGGCTGCGTCACCATGTCGAAGTCGCGGGTGATCGAGAACAGGCCGTCCAGCATCATGCCGATCGACATGTCCTTGACCGGCAGGCCGCGCATCGGCTCGCCGACCGCGCGCAGGGCGGTCGCGAACTCGGCGACATTGTGATGCGGCGGCACGTAACCCGCCTCGAAATGAATCTCGGCGACGCGCTTATAATTGCCGGTAATCAGGCCATAGAGGATCTCGGCCAGCCACACCCGCGCGCGCCGGTCGATCCGGCCCATGATGCCGAAGTCGATGGCGGCGATCTTGTTGCCGGGCAGGGCGAAGAGATTGCCCTGGTGCATGTCGGCGTGGAAGAACCCTTCCGCAATCGCCTGGCGCAGGAACGCCCGTACCAGCGTCTGGGCGAGGTGCGGCAGGTCGTATCCCGCCTCGACCAGCGCCTGTCGGTTGGACAGCTTGATGCCGTCGATCCACTCGACCGTCAGTACCTTGGCGGTCGATCGCGCCCAGTCGATCTGCGGCACCATGAAATCGGACTCGGCGGTCATCGCCTCGGCGAGTTCGGAGGCCGAGGCGGCTTCGCGTCGGAAGTTCAGTTCGCGCAGCGTCCAGCGGCGGAAATTCTCGACCGTCAGGCGCGGGCGCAGGCGCGCGGCCTCGGGGCTCATCCCCTCGACCTGCGCGGCGGCCCATTGATAGGTGTCGATGGCGCGGGCGAAGTCGTCCTCCACGCCGGGGCGCAGCACCTTGACCGCGACGGTCCGGCCATCGGTGGTGACGGCGCGGTGCACCTGCGCGATCGAGGCGGCGCCGACCGGCACCTCCTCGATCGAGGCGAAGAAATGCGAGGGCGGCCGGCCCATGCTGGCCTCCATCGCGGCGCAGATCGTCGCGAAGGGGACAGGGGGCAACTGGTCCTGCAACCGCAGCAGGTCGTGCGCGGCGTCGTCACCGACCAGGTCGGGGCGGGTGGCGAGCGTCTGACCCAGCTTGATCGCCGCCGGGCCGATAGCCTGGAAGGCATCGGCATAAGCGGGCTTGGCGGGCACACGCGCGCCGAACCGGGCGATGCGCGCCAGCCGCCGCACGGGCGCGGGGGTGTTGGGATCGCGCTCGATCCCCTTTAGCGCGCCATGCCGCGCCAGCGTCCGCCCCCATTTGAGCAGACGCCAGAGATGCACCACCGGCTGGGTCACAGGGCAGGTCCGCCCAGGTGTCCCTGCATCAAATCTTCCAGCCCGAATGGATCGCGACCAGGCCGCCCATGATCGGCTCGACCTTGGTCTCGACGAAACCGGCCTCACGGATCATCCGCTCGAAGGTCGGCATGTCCGGGAAGCGGCGGATCGACTCGATCAGATAGCGATAGCTGTCCGCATCGCCCGCCAGCATCTGGCCCAGCTTGGGCACCAGCTTGTGCGAATAGGCGTCGTACACCTCGGAAAAGCCCGGCCAGACGGTGGTCGAGAATTCCAGGCAGAAGAACCGGCCGCCACGGCGCAGCACGCGGTGCGCCTCGCGAAGCGCCGCCGGGATGTCGGTGACGTTCCGGATGCCGAAGGCGATCGTGTACGCGTCGAAGAACTTGTCCGGGAAGGTCAGGACCTCGGCATTCGCCTCGGTCCAGACCAGGCCGTCGATGCCGCGTTCCTGGGCACGCTTCATGCCGACTTCCAGCATCGCCGGGTTGATGTCGGCGACCGTGATGCTGGCCCCCGATTCGGTCAGGCGGAAGGCGATGTCGCCGGTGCCGCCCGCCATGTCGAGAATCTGGTCCGAGGCGCGCGGCTTCACCCGGCGCACGAAGCGGTCCTTCCACAGCCGGTGCATGCCGCCCGACATGGCGTCGTTCATCAAGTCGTATTTGGAGGCGACATTGGTGAAGACACCGCCGACACGGGCGGCCTTTTCGTCGCGGGGCACATCTTCATAGCCGAAGGACACGGTATCGCTCATCGCTTTGCCCTAGCCCGGCCTTGCTGGCGGGGCAAACGCTACCTAGCTGTTGGCGCAAGGAAACCAGTCAGAGAGACGATGCCCGAACTTCCCGAGGTCGAAACGACGGTCCGTGGCCTGTCCCCGGTGCTGGCGGGCGAGCGGCTAACGCTGGTCGAGCCGCGCCGTGCCGACCTGCGCCGGCCCTTTCCCGCCGATCTGCGCCAGCGGATGACCGGGGCGACCGTCACCTCGCTGGGGCGGCGCGCCAAATATGGCCTGATCGACACCGATCGCGGCGACACGATGATCTTCCACCTCGGCATGTCGGGGCGCTGGCGGATCGATCCGGGCGAGCCGCTGGCGCATGACCATCTGCTGCTGGAGACGGGCACGGGGCGGCGGCTGGCGCTGAACGATCCCCGGCGATTCGGCTTCGTCGATCTCTGGTCGACGGCCGAGCTGGCGAGCTATCCGCCCTTCCTGGCGATGGGGCCCGAGCCCTTGGGTCCCGACTTCACCGCCGACTATCTGGCGGCGGCGCTGGAGGGGCGGGCCGCGCCGATCAAGGCGATGCTGCTCGACCAGCGGATCGTCGCGGGGCTGGGCAATATCTATGTCTGCGAGGCGCTGCACCTGGCGAAGATCACGCCGGGGCGCGCGGGCGGCCAGATTTCGCGGGCGCGACTCGTCCGGCTGGTCGAGTCGATTCGCGCCGTGTTGGAGGCCGCGATCCTGGCGGGAGGATCGTCCCTGCGCGATTATGTGCGGCCCGATGGCGAACTGGGCTATTTCTCCAAGGAATGGCGGGTCTATGGTCGGGAGGGCGAGGCATGCGAATGCGGCACGATCGTCCGGCGCCGAACCGATTCGGGGCGCTCCACTTTCTGGTGTTCGACCTGCCAGCGGAGTTGACGGACGGCCCACCAACAGGTAAGGGCCCCGGCTTCAAAGCTGGTGCGTCGCGCCGCTATCCCTTTTGATCGAGATTTAGAGGTTTTCATGGCGAACACGCCGCAGGCCAAAAAGCGTATCCGTCGCAACGAGCGTCGCGCCGTCATCAACGGCAACCGCGTCAGCCGCATCCGTACCTTCGTGAAGAAGGTCGAGGCCGCGCTGGCCGCTGGCGACAAGGAAACCGCGACGGTCGCTCTGGCCGCGGCGCAGCCGGAAATGGCGCGCGGCGTCGCCAAGGGCGTGCTGCACAAGAACACGGTCGCGCGCAAGTTCTCGCGCCTGACCAAGCGCATCGCCGCGCTGGCCTAAAAGCCTCTCGGTTCCGCGACGAATGAAACCCGCCGGGGGCGGTCCCCCGGCGGGTTTTTTCGTGCGCGCAAGACAGGCGTTAACGGCTTTTTCGGACTCGATCCGGCGGAACCATCCGCCGTTTCGCGCAACCCCAGCTTTATCCGCGATTCGAGTGATTCGGTCTTTTTCAACGATTCGAATTCACCGGTTAATCTCGTGCAATATCAACGTGTTATGAGATAATTGGACGGGATTCTGCGGGCTTTCGCCTGTCAATCCGGTTTATTTCAGATTTATGGCCGGACATGGTCTTGATCGGACCCCGCCTTCGCTCATAATCGGTATCCCAGCAGCGGTGCTTCGTGCCCGCGTCATGGAAATAGCAAAGTGGCATAACCGGGCCGAATCCGTTTGATTCGCCCATCGGGTTTGTGTCGCCGATCGAAACGGTCATCGTCCGCGCCAGTGCGGTCGGTATATGTGGAGTACACGGGTGACGAATTGGCAGGCCACGCGACCGACGACGGACCAGGCTCGTGCCTGGGCGCGCGTCCGCGCGAACCTGCGCGAATCGGCCGGTGCCCGCCTGTTCGACCAGTGGCTGAAGCCGATGGAGTTGATCGAGGGTGACGAGCCCGACACGGTCCGTCTGGCGCTCCCCTCGGCCTTCGCGACCAATTGGGTGCGCAGCCATTATGCGGACCGCTTGCATCTGGAATTCAAGGCGGTTCTGCCCGAGGTGCGCGCCGTGGTCATCGAGACCCGTGCGCCCAGCAAGGTCGCTCGCCTGACCACCGAGACGCTGGAGGCCGCCCCGCTCCGAGTCGTAGTGCGCAACGAAGAGCCCCAGCCGCAGGCACGCGAAGATGACGAGCAGCCTTCGTTGTTCGGCGAGCCGGCGGCGCGCAAGCGGCCCGCCCCCGTCGCGGTCGACGCCCCGGCGGCGCGTCCGGCTCCCCGCAGCGTGGCCAAGGCCGCCAGCCCGGTCGCGGCGGCACCCGCCCCGGCGCTGCGCGTTCCCAGCGACCGCCCGCCGCTCGATCCGCGTCTGACCTTCGATCGGTTCGTGGTCGATTCGTCGAATCGAGTCGCGTTCAACGCCGCGCTGTCGCTGGCCGAGCCGGGCCCGCCGCGCTTCAGCCCGCTCTTCCTTCATGGCGGCACCGGGCAGGGCAAGACCCATCTGATGCACGCCATCGCCCATGCCTTTCTCGAGTCGCACCCCGATGCGGTCGTGCTGTGCATGTCGGCCGAGCGGTTCATGTTCGACTTCGTCGCGGCGATGCGGGCGCGCGATACCTTCAGCTTCAAGTCGCGGCTGCGTTCCGCCGATCTGTTGCTGATCGACGATCTTCAGTTCATCGCGGGCAAGGATTCGACGCAGGAAGAATTCTTCCACACGGTCAACGAGCTGGTCGGTGCGGGCAAGCGGCTGGTCATCTCCGCCGATCGCTCGCCCCAGGCGCTCGATGGGGTGGAACCGCGAATCATCGGTCGGCTAGGTGCGGGACTCGTCGCCGACATCAAGGCGCCCGACCTGACGCTGCGTCGCACGATCCTGAACCGCAAGGTCGCCGACCTGCCCGAGATCGAAGTGCCGACGGACGTGCTCGACCTGCTCGCCTCGCGTATTCGCGGCAATATCCGTGAGCTGGAAGGCGCGCTGAACCGGGTCGTCGCCTATGCGCAGCTGACCGGCGACAAGATCGATCTGGAATTCGCCGTGGCGACGCTGGGCGAGGTGCTTCGCGGGGCGCAGCGGCGGATCACCATCGACGAAATCCAGAAGCTGGTGAGCCGCCATTTCGAGCTCAAGCCGCTCGATCTGGTCTCGGCCCGCCGCGCACGCGCCATCGCCCGCCCGCGCCAGATCGCCATGTATCTGGCCAAGCGCCTGACCACCCGCTCGCTGCCCGAGATTGGGCGCAAGTTCGGTGGGCGCGACCATTCGACCGTGATCTATGCGGTGCGCAAGATTGAGGAACTGCGCGATACCGACCGCGATATCGACAATGCGGTGCGGGTGTTGATGAAGGAATTGGAGGGCTGAAGCCCTTTGGGGCGGGTTGGGGCGTGGGCTTCGACTTCGCTCAGGCTGAACGGGGTTTGGGCTATGACCCCCCATTCCCCCCAGCCGTTCAGCCTGAGCGAAGTCGAAGGCCAAGGGAATCCATATCCCTCAGCACCTGTTCCATCTCCGGGGACCGCCGATACCGGATCACGCGCTCGTCCACAGGCTCCAGGGCCCGCAGTATCCCCGGTCGCACCGCACGCCGCCAGCGCCAGCAATAGGCCAGGAACGCCAAATTGAGCCGTTCCGGGCATCCCGCCGCGCTGTCGGGGCGCTGCTGCCCATGATAGCGCGCCACCCGCCGCAGGATGCGCGGAATCGTCACCCGCCGGGGCAGGTCGAGCAGGATGACCCGCTCCGCCCGCGCGAGCCGCTCGGCGATCGCGGGTCCGTAATGGGCGCTGGAATAATTGCCGTCGATCACCCATTCCGGGCGGGAGGCGAGGGCGGCCATGTCGGCGATGAAATCGTCACGCGGCCGGGCGACCCAGCCGGGGGCATGAAACAGCGCATCGGCATGATGGACGGGCAGGCCGAGTCGTTCGCCGATCCGCCGTGCGAGGGTCGACTTGCCGCTGCCAGGCGGCCCCATCACCATGATCCGGGTGGGGACCTTGGCGACGGGGCCGGGGGGCATCAGATTTGCAGACCCATGGTCCGCTGCACGTCGAGCAGCATCGGCGCGGCCAGATCGCGAGCCTTCTCCGCGCCGCGTTCCAGGATGCGCCCCACCTCGCCGCGATCGTCGAGCAACCGGGTCAGCCGCTCGCGGATCGGGCTCAAGGTCGCCACCGCCAGATCGGCCAGCTCGGGCTTGAACGCGCCGAAGCCCTGGCCTGCGAACTGCGTCAGCACGTCGGCCGGTTCGCGGTCGGCCATGGCGGCGTAGATGGTGATCAAGTTGCGCGCCTCGGCCCGGCCCTCCAGCCCTTCCATCGTCTCGGGAAGCACGTCCGGGTCGGTCTTGGCCTTGCGGAACTTCTCGGCGATCATGTCGTCGCTGTCGATCAGCTTGACCAGCGACATCTCCGACGGGTTGGACTTGGACATCTTGGCCGATCCGTCGCGCAAGGACATGATGCGCGGGGCGGCCGCGCTGATCAGCGGCGCGGGCAGGGTGAAGACCTCGCGCTCATAATCATTGTTGAACTTGGTCGCGATGTCGCGGGCCAGTTCCAGATGCTGCTTCTGGTCCTCGCCCACGGGGACATGGGTGGCGTTGTAGAGCAGCACGTCGGCGGCCATCAGCACCGGATAGTCGTACAGCCCGACGCTCGCGCCCTCGCGGTTCTTGCCCGCCTTGTCCTTGAACTGGGTCATGCGGTTCAACCAGCCGACCCGCGCGACATTGTTCAGCAGCCAGCCGAGCTCGCTATGCTGCGGCACGCGGGTCTGGTTGAACAGGATCGAGCGTTCGGGGTCGATCCCGGCCGCGATCAGCGTCGCGGTCATCTCGATCGTGTTCGCGGCCATGTCGGCGGGCGCGATCCATTCGGTCAGGCCGTGCAGGTCGGCGATGAAGTACATCGTCTCGCCGCCCTTCGCCTGGATGTCGTCCTGCATCGCCACCCACTGCTTCACGGCGCCCAGATAATTGCCGAGGTGGAGATTGCCCGTGGGCTTGATGCCGGAAACGACGCGCATGATGGTCCTCAACTGTTGCGGCGAACGAGCCGCTTGATGTCTCCGAGACGGAAGGCGCCCGTCGCGAAGGTGGCGACCGCATAGACCAGCATCCCCGTCGCGACCAGTAGGAGGAGCGCGCCCCAGCGCTCGATATTGGTGCCGGTGACATAGGGCTGGAACCGCGCATTGAGCAGCGCCATCGCCCCGCCCATCAGGATGGCGGCGAGCAGCATCCGCCAGCTTCGCCGCCGTAGCTGGGCGTCCGCCACGAAATGCCCGCGCCGCGCCAGGGTGCGATAGAGCAGCACGACATTGACCGTCGAGGCGATCGCGGTGGCGAGCGGCGGCCCCATATGCCCCAGCCACCAGATGAAGATCAGGTTCAGCACCAGATTGACCAGCATCGACCAGGTCGCATAGCGCACCGGCGTCCGCGTATCGGCCCGCGCATAATAGCCAGGCGTCAGCACCTTTACGAGGATATAGCTGGGCAGCCCGATCGAAAAGGCGGCGAGCGCCTGCGCGGTATAATAGCTGTTGGTCGCGGTGAACTTGCCATGCTCGAACAGCGCCGCGACGATCGGTTGGCCGCAGACGATCAGTGCGACCGTCGCGGGCAGGGTGAGGAGCAGCGCCAGCTCCATGCCCCGGTTCTGCGTCTCCATCGCCTCCACCTCGCGCCCCGCCCCCAGCAGGCGGGAGACGGTGGGCAGGAGGACGGTGCCCAGGCCGATGCCGATCAGCCCCAGCGGCAACTGGTTCAGCCGGTCGGCAGCATAGATGTAGGAGACCGATCCGGCGGGCAGGAAACGCGCCGCCAGCGCGGTCGAGATGACGAGGTTGATCTGCACCGCGCCCGCGCCCGCGGCGGCGGGCAGGATCAGCTTCATCAGCCGCTTCACATCGTCGTTGATGACCGGCCAGCGGAGCTTCAACCGAACACCCGCGCGGCGGCAGGCCCACCACAGCCAGACGAATTGGAGCAGCCCCGCCACCGACACCGCGATCGCCTGGTTGCGCGCTGTCGCCATCGGGTCGTGCGTGTGGAAGAACAGGAGCGCTACGATCAGCGTCAGGTTGAGCAGGATCGGCGCGGCCGCGTTGACCCAGAAACGGTGCAGCGAATTGAGGATGCCGCCCAGCAGCGACACCAGGCTGATGAACAGCAGATAGGGGAAGGTCAGCCGGTTGAGCAGGACGATATAGTCGAACTCAGCCGCGCTCCCCTTGCCATAGCCGAAGGTCTGGACCCAGGTGACCGGCCAGGCCGCGACCTCGACGATCGCGGTCATCACGATCAGGATCGGCAGCAGCACCGACAGCGCATGTTCGGCAAAGGCCAGCCCTTGCGCCAGCCCGGAGCCTTCCTCCGTCTTGTCACCTTCTGCCACCTTGCGGTTGAACATCGGGATGAAGGCGGCGGAGAAGGCTCCTTCCGCGAACAGCGCGCGGAACATGTTGGGCAGGCGAAACGCGATCTGGAACGCGTCGGAGGCGAAGTTCGCGCCCACGAAGCGGAAGAACAGCGAGTCGCGAACCAGACCAAGCACCCGGCTGGCCAGAGTCAGCCCGCCGACGGAGCCCAGCGCCTTGGTCAGGTTCATCGCTCAGTCCGGATCAGGCGTGGCCGGTTTCCGGGGTGTTGGGCTGCGCGCCGCCCGCCTGCGCCTCGGCCTGCTGGAGGTAAAGCTGCGCGAAGTCGATCGGCTCGAGCATCAGGGGCGGGAAGCCGCCGTCACGCACCGCATCGGCCAGCACGCGGCGGGCGAATGGGAAGAGCAGGCGCGGCGCTTCGCCGAGCATGAAGGGCTGGATCTGGTCGGCGGGCACGTTGCGGAAACCGAACAGGCCAGCATAGCTCAGGTCGACGATGAAGGCGGTCTTGCCTTCGGACTCGGCGCGAACCTCGATCTTCAGGACCAGTTCGTGGACTTCCTCACCCACCTGGCTGGCGGCGATGTTGAACTGCACGTCGATGCCGGGGGCGGCCTGCGCCTGATAGATGGCGGGGGCGTTCGGGTTCTCGAACGACAGATCCTTCACATATTGCGAGATCAGACCGGCGGCGGGGCCGGCATCCTCACCGTCCGCGGTCGGCGCTTCGAAGCCCTGCGGCAAACCCTGTTCGTCCATCGTCGATACCTTCTTGCGTGTAGGTCAAGGGGGATAGGGAACCGAAAGGGCGGGTTCGCGCGTTCGGCCCAATGGCCGTTGCGCGTAGCAGCGGGCAGGCACGGATTCAACCTTGCCCTCTTCCGTCGGGAGCGCGGGTTTTCATTGTCGGCCCGTGCGCCTATATCGGTCGTGATAGTGAAAGGCGCTTGTGTTGTTATTCTACGTCGTTCTTCTCGCGATGGTCGCGCTCTTCCTCGCGCTGAGGTTGTACAGCGTGCTGGGCAAGCGCACGGGTCATGAACAGCAGCCGCTGGCGCGCAGTGCCGACGACCGCCCGCTGCCGGTGACGCTGCCGCGCGCCGCCGAGCCGGTGCAGGGAACGACGCCGGTGATGAACCGCAATATCGACCCGCGCGCCGAACAGGGCCTGCGCTCGGTCATTTCGGGCGAGCCGGGCTTCGACGTGACCCAGTTTCTGGGCGGCGCGCAGGCGGCCTATCGCATGACGCTGGAAGCCTTTTGGAAGGGCGATGAGGACGCGCTGGCCGATCTGGTCGAGGCGGATGTGTTGGCCGCCTTCTCCGAGGCCATCGAACAGCGGCGCGAGGCCGGGCAGACGCTCGACAACCGCCTGATCCGTATCGACAGCGCCAAGATCGTCGATGCTCAGGTCGAGGGGCGTCAGGCGCGGATCACCGTCCGTTTCGACGCCGATATCGCCGCCATCACCCGCGATGCCGAGGGCAATGTCATCGCCGGATCGCTGAGCGATGCGGTCGAGACCCATGACGTCTGGACCTTCGCCCGCACGCTGAAGAGCGGCGACCCGAACTGGAAGCTTGTCGACACCGACGAAGCCTGACGCGGTTACGGGGGGATAGGGGGCCTTGAAAGGGTTTCGCGTCGCGGCGGTCGTCGCGCTTTCGATCGGTGTTTCGGCCTGTGCCGGGCGGATCGTGCCGCCCGGCGCGTCGGCCGACTATCCGTCGCGCGCGCCGCACCAGCCATCCCCCCGTCCGGCGCCTCGCCCCCAGACCGGCGGCTCGGCGGTGCAGCCGAACGGCCCCAGCGTGTCCCGCGTGTCTTCGGGACCGGTACGCATCCTGCCGTCCACACCGCTGCCCGCGACCCCGGTGGTCGCCGTGCCGGGCGCGGTCAATGCGGCGCAGGCGGGACTGATCGCCGGACCGGCGGTCGCCAGCCTGCCGATGACCGAACCCCAGGCGGAAGCGGCGCGGGCGGCGTTCCTGCTGTCCTGCCCTGGCCTGATGCGGCGCACCGACACCAGCGGGTTGACGCAAGGGGCCGACTGGCAACCCGCTTGCCAGGCCGCCGCCAACGTGCCGAGCGGCGGCGCGCGGGACTTTTTCGCGCGCTATTTCGAGGCGGTGCAGGTCGGCGACGGGCGTTCGCTCGCCACCGGCTATTACGAGCCTGAAATCGCCGGATCGCGGGATCGCCGTTCGGGTTACGAAGTCCCCATCTATGCCCGGCCCCGTGACCTGATCGATGTCGATCTCGGCGCCTTCTCAACCGATCTGAAGGGCAAGAAGGTTCGCGGCAAGGTGCAGGGGACGAACCTCGTCCCCTATGACGACCGCACCGCGATCGAGCAGGGCTCGCTGGAAGCCCGCGCGCCGATCCTGGCCTGGGGCGCGGATCCGATCGAGGTGTTCTTCCTTCAGATCCAGGGCTCCGGGCGGCTGCGCCTGCCCGATGGCGGGATCATGCGGATCGGTTATGACAGCCAGAATGGCCGGGACTATACGGGCATCGGCGCGCTGATGAAGGCGCGCGGGCTGCTGGGGCCGGGCCAGACCTCGATGCAGGGGATCGTGCAATGGCTGCACGACCATCCCGAGGAAGGCCGCGCGATCATGCGCGAGAATAAGAGCTTCGTCTTCTTCCGCGAACTGAGCGGCGCGCCGCAGGGGGCGATGGGCTATGCCGTGACCGGGCAGGTCAGCGCGGCGGCCGATCCCAAGTTCGTGCCGCTGGGCGCCCCCGTCTTCCTGTCGATGGACCGGCAGGACGTGACCGGCCTGTGGGTGGTTCAGGACACGGGCGGCGCGATCAAGGGTTCCAACCGCTTCGACACCTTCTGGGGTGCGGGCGAGACGGCACGGGCGGTGGCGGGCGGCATGTCGGCGCGGGGAACGGCGTTCCTGCTGCTGCCGGTCGGCACGCTGGCACGCGCCGGCTTGCCCAGCCAGAACGGGACGCTCGGTGCGCCCCCTCAATTCTGACGAAGCGCAACTCTGGGCGCGGGTGATGGAGACGGTGCGCCCCTTGCGCGCCGCCGTCGTTCCTGCCCGCCCCGCAGCCCCGCCCGCGACGATGGAGGCGGTGTTTCAGGAAACGCCGGGCGCGCCGAAGGTGCGGGTCAAGGGCCGGGTGCCGCCGTTGCGCCAGCCCGCACCGCCGCCGACTGCGCCGAGAAAGGGGCCGGGCGAGACGCTCGACGGCGGCTGGGACAAGCGGCTGTCGCGGGGCAGCGTAATGCCCGACAGTTCGCTCGACCTGCATGGCCACACATTGGCCTCCGCCCATGCGATGCTCGACCAGGGGCTGGGGCGGGCGATTTCGCGCGGCGACCGCGTTCTGCTGCTCGTGACCGGCAAGCCGCCACGGCCCGAGAGCGAGCGGCCCCATGCGCGCGGCGCGATCCGTGCGGCGATCAGCGACTGGCTGGGCGCGTCGCGTCATGCCGACTCGATCGCCGCGATCCGCAATGCCCATCCGCGCCATGGTGGGCAGGGCGCGCTCTATATCGTGTTCAGGCGCCCGCGCGAGCGATGACGCCCGCATAGATGCGGGTCAGCGCGTACAGATCGTCGACCGCCACCGCCTCGTCCACCTTGTGCATCGTGGCGTTGAGCAGGCCGAACTCGACCGTCGGGCACAGCTTCGACAGGAAGCGCGCGTCCGATGTGCCGCCGGTGGTCGACAATTCGGGTTCGATCCCGGTCTCGGCCCGGATGGCGTCGGCGATCATCGCGGAGAAGGGCCCCGGTTGGGTCAGGAAGGCCTCGCCCGAGATGCGGCCCGTCACCTGCGCGGCGGGGGCATGGGCGCGTGCGATGGCGGTGATCCGCTCGATCAGCGCCTGACCGCTCTGTTCGTCGTTGAAGCGGATCGACAGCCGCGCCTGCGCCGATCCCGGAATGACATTGTGCGCCGGATTGCCGACATGCAGGTCCGTGATCTCGATATTGGACGGCTGGAACCAGGCATTGCCGGTGTCGAGCGTCACCCCCTCTATCCCCGCCAGGATCGCGACCAGCGGGGTGATCGGATTGTCGGCGAGGTGTGGATAGGCGACATGCCCCTGCCGCCCCGGCACGGTGATCCAGATATTGACCGATCCGCGCCGCCCGATCTTCATCATGTCGCCCAGTCGCTGGGCGGAGGTGGGCTCGCCGACCAGGCAGAGGTCGGGCGCGATGCCGCGAGCCGCCATCCGGTCGATCAGCGCGCGGGTGCCGTAAACGGCCGGGCCCTCCTCGTCGCCGGTGATGATCAGCGACAGGGGGATGCCGGGGGCGGGGGAGATCGCCGCGACGAAGGCGGCGACCGCGCCCTTCATGTCCACCGCGCCGCGCCCGAAGAGCAGGCCTTCGCGAACCTCGCCGGAAAAGGGCGATCCCTGCCAGCCTTCCCCGGCGGGGACGACATCGACATGCCCGGCAAAGGCCAGATGCGGCCCCGCGCCGTCGCGGGTGGCGAGCAGATTCTCCACCGGGCCATCGGGCGCTTCGCCGACCGTGAAGCGATCGACCGCGAAGCCCAGCGGCACCAGCGCCGCCTCCAGCACGTCGAACACGGCTCCTTGCGCGGGCGTGACGCTGTCGGCGCGGATCAGGGACTGGGCGAGTTGCAGCACGTCGGTCATGCCGGGGGCATAGGCAGCGGCGACGCGAACGGCAATCGGGCGATTAAGGGGCGATCACGGACCCCAAAGCGGTCAGGCATCGTTTCAGCCCTCGACAACAGGAGTGACGCGATGAACGACCCGGATCACAAGGGCCATAAGGCGGGCGGACGATTGATTCTCTGGCTGGCCATCGCGGTCGGGATCGCGGCGATCCTGCTCTATATCTTCGCCTCGCGCGTGGCCGAACCGGCGAGCGAGCAGCGGGCTCCGTTGAACGAGGTGCAACCTACGGCTCGGTGAGGTTGGGTCGGCGTGGCCTTCAACTTCGCTCAGGCTGAACGGAGGTGGGGTATGGGCTGGATACAAAACCCCGTTCAGTCTGAGCGAAGTCGAAGGCCACGCCCAGCCCGAACCACCACCCCTCACACTTCGCCTTCGCTCGGCGCGAACGAAGGCAATGACGATCCACTAAGCCACAGGCTGCTCGAACCGCTCGATCACCCATTCCTCTTCCTGTGCGGCGGCTATCCAGTCCTGCATGAACGGATGGCGGAGCACCGCGTCCATATAGGGCACGGCGAAGCGTGCGACGGGCAGTTGATAGGTGACGATCCGCGTGATCACCGGCGCGAACATCATGTCCGCCGCACCGAACGCGCCGAACAGGAAGTCGCCATCGCCGCCGAACCGCGCGCGCGCCTGTGCCCATAGCTCCATGATCCGTCGGAGATCGACGATCACATCCTCGTCGGGCGTCTGGGCCGGATAGACCTGTCGGATGTTCATGCTGTGCTTGCGACGCAGCGCGACGAAGCTGGAATGCATCTCCGCCGCCATCGAACGGGCCATGGCGCGCGCGGCGTCATCCTCGGGCCAGAAGCGGTCGCGCCCGACCTTGTCGGCCAGATAATCGATGATCGCCAGGCTGTCCCACACCACCGCCTCGCCGTCCCACAGGATCGGCACCTTGCCGGAGGAAGGGGCGAATTCCGCCCCCTCGCGCCGCCGGTCCCAGTCGGCGTTATAGAGCGGGACGACCACCTCCTCGAAGGGAAGGCCCGACTGGCGACAGGCGAGCCAGCCGCGCAGCGACCAGGAGGAATAGGCTTTGTTACCGATGATCAGCTTCATGGAGACAAGGCGTAACCGGCCCGGACGCGGCCCGCAACCGCACAAAAAAGGCCCGCTCGGCGGAACCGAACGGGCCTTCACGATCCGGTGGAGCGGATGGCGGTCAGCCGATCGCCTCCAATACCGCCGCACGCAGATCGGCGATGCCCATGCCGCCCTCGCTGGAGGTGGCGAGAATGTCCGGGTGCGCGGCGGCGCGCTTGCGGGCTTCGGCCTCGGTCCGCTCGACCACGGCGGCGAGTTCGCTGGCCTTCACCTTGTCCGCCTTGGTCAGGACGATGCGATAGCTGACCGCCGCACGGTCCAGCATCTCCAAGATATCGCGATCGACTTCCTTGATGCCGTGGCGCGAGTCGATCAACACCAGCGCGCGCTTCAACGCCTGCCGTCCGCGTAGGAAATCGTTCACTAGGAAACGCCACTGCTTGACCATGTCCTTGGGCGCCTTAGCGAAACCATAGCCCGGCATGTCGACCAGCCGCAGCACGGGGGGCGTGCCGACGTCGAAGAAGTTCAACTCCTGGGTCCGCCCCGGCGTGTTCGAGGTCCGGGCCAAACCGTTGCGGTTGGTCAGGGCGTTGAGCAGCGACGACTTGCCGACGTTCGACCGCCCCGCGACCGCGACTTCCGGCACGATCGGATCGGGCAGGAATTTCAGCGCGGGCGCGGACTTCAGGAAGGTGACCGGCCCGGCGAACAGCTTGCGCGCCGATTCGACCAACTCCTCCGAAAAGCCCTGAGGCTCTTCGGGGGCGGGGATGGGAGGAAGCTCGCTCACTTGGCGACCGGCTGCTTCAGGCCCGGATGGCGGGCGTAGAGCAGGCGCTGCTGGAGGATCGAGATGCAGTTGGTCGTGATCCAGTAGACCTGAAGCCCGACCGCGAACGGCGCCATGACGAACATCAGCACCCAGGGCAGGATCGCGAAGACCTGCTTCTGCGCATCGTCCATCGGCTGCGGGTTCATCTTGAACTGGAAGTACATAGAGATGCCCAGCAGGATCGGCACCACGCCGATCGCGATGAAGTGCGGCGGCACGAAGGGCAGCAGACCGAACAGGTTGACCGGGGTCAGCGGATCGGGCGCGGACAGGTCCTTGATCCACAGCACGAAGCCCTGGTGCCGCATCTCGATCGTCAGCATCAGCACCTTGTAGAGCGCATAGAAGATCGGGATCTGGATCAGGGTCGGCAGACAGCCCGCCAGCGGGTTGACCTTTTCCTGCTTGTAGAGGGCCATGACCTCCTGCTGCATCCGGACCTTGTCGTCCTTGTAGCGTTCCTGGAGCGCCTTCATCTTGGGCTGCACCGCGCGCATCGCCGCCATCGAGGCGAACTGGCGCTGCGCGATCGGGAACATCAGCGCGCGGATGGTGACGGTCAGCAGGATGATCGCGACGCCGAAATTGTCGACCAGGCGGAACAGCCAGTCGAGATAATAGAAGATCGGCTTTTCGAGGACGCGCAGATACCCCCAGTCGAGCGCATAATCGAGCTTCGTCGCGCCTTCCTTGTCGGTATAGCGGTCGAGCAGCGCGACTTCCTTGGCGCCCGCGAAGAAGCGGGTCGTCTGGGTGATCTGCTGGCCCGGCGCCAGCGTCTGCGGCTGGAGCGTATAGTCGGCCTGATAGGTCTGGTTCGCACCGGCGCGGAACTGGCCGTCAAACGCCTTGCCCTGGTCGGGGATCAGCGTCGCCAGCCAATATTTGTCGGTAAAGCCCAGCCAGCCGCCGGTGGTGGTGAAGCGGGTCGGGGCCTTGTCCAGATCCTTCCAGTTCGGGCCATATTGCGCCGAGCCGTTGTTGACCGACATCGGGCCGACATGGATCGTCCAGCTGTCCGGATCGGCCGAGATGCCGCGATTGACATAGCCATAGGCCGCGACCGGCACCGGCGCGGTGCCGCCGTTCGCCACCGTCTGCTGGACGGTGAACATATAGTCCTTGTCGACCGACAGGGTGATGCGGAACTGCTGACCCGTCGCGTTGGCGGCGGTCAGCGTGACCGGCTGGCCGGGGCGCAGCACGGGCGCGCTGGCGGTCCAGACGGTATCGGCGGCGGGCGGGTTCAGCCCGTCCGTGCGCCAGCCGAATCCGGCGAAATAGGCACCCGGCGTCCCGGCCGGCGACAACAGACGGATCGGGGCCGAGTCCTTCGCCACCGTTTCCTTATAGTCGAGCAGAACCAGGTCATCGATCCGCGCGCCCTTCAGGCTGATCGAGCCCTTCAGGCGCGGCGTTTCGATCGCGACACGCGGGTTCTCGGCCAGCACGACGCGGCGATCGCGGATCGCGGTCGGCGTCGTCGCGGTCGGGTTGGCCGAACTGTTGGCCACCGGCACCTGTTTGCCGTCCACGATCTTGGTCGCGGGCGGGTTGCTCGGGAAGAACTTGCTCTGGATGAGCGGCCATCCGAACAGGATCAGCGCCGCGATCACCGCGAACACGACGAAATTCTTGCGGTCTTCGTTCACGTTGAAACCCCAGTTGTGTCAGGGTACCGGGTCGGGTCCGTGCCCGCCCCAGGGATGGCACCGCGCAATGCGCTTGAGCGCCAACCAGCCCCCTTTGACCGCGCCATAGCGGCCAATGGCCTCAATTGCATAGGCCGAACAGGATGGTTGATAGCGACAACTGGGCGGTAAAATGAGCGAGGGGCCGAGTTGCCAGCCCCGCGCGATGAGAATCAAGGCCCGCGCGAACATGGTCACGCGGGCTCTTGAGTGGGGGTGGCGGGCTGGCGATGCACGCCGCCGCGGGGTCCACGCCCCTTGCCGCGACCATGATGGACACGCGGCTCGCGCGGCCTTTGGTCGCTCGCGGTTTCGGGGGAGGCGGCGCGGGTCAGCGCCTTGGACAGTTCGGCGGTGAGCGCGGCATAATCGCGCTCTATCCCGCCTTGCCGCCCGATCAGGACATGGTCCGCACCGGCAATGCCCTTGACCGGCAAAAGATCGCGCGCGAGCGCCCGCAACCGGCGTTTCATCCGGTTGCGAACGACCGCGTTTCCGATCTTCTTGGTGACGGTGAAGCCGACGCGAATCGTGGCTTCACCGTCGTCACGCGGGCGCACCTGCAGCACGAAGCCGGGCATCGCCACGCGTCGCCCGCCATTGGCCGCGAGGAAATCGCGGCGGCGGGTCAGCGTCGTGATTACGCCGACAGCTTCTTGCGACCGCGCGCGCGACGCGCCCGGATCACCGCACGGCCGCCGGGCGTCGCCATCCGCGCACGGAAGCCGTGACGGCGAGCGCGCACCAGATTGCTCGGCTGAAAGGTCCGCTTCATCGTTCATTCCTTGGATACGTCTGAATAAAAACGGCCGCCACGAGGACGGCCTTGGTGGCAAGCCGCTTACGCAAAGCCGGGTTCCAAGTCAATCCGCTGTCGGCATCGCATCGACGCCAGTCTCCCTCTTGCGGGCGACGGTCATCCTTTGCAGGGAGGCTATGCGGGCAGGGGAGTGCTCGTGCAAGGGGGGGCGGTACATGGCGACCATCGTATCCACGGTGGCCTATCTTGGGCTGGAGGCGCGCGCCGTCGAGGTGCAGGTGCAGTTGATCGCGGGATTGCCCGCCTTCAACCTGGTCGGCCTGGCGGACAAGGCGGTGGGGGAGAGTCGCGAACGGGTGCGCGCGGCGATCGCCGCCATGGGCCTGGCGCTGCCGCCCAAGCGGATCGCGGTGAACCTGTCGCCCGCCGACCTGCCCAAGGAAGGATCGCATTTCGATCTGCCCATCGCGCTCGCCTTGCTGGCGGCGATGGGGGTGATCGACGCCGAACTGCTCGCCGACCATGTCGTGGTGGGGGAGTTGGCGCTGGACGGACGGATCGGCCGGTCACCGGGCGTGCTGCTCGCGGCGATCCATGCGGGGGCGGTCAACAAGGGGCTGATCTGTCCCGCCGCGCAAGGGGCGGAGGCGAGTTGGGCCGGCGGCGGTTCGGTGATCGCCGCGCCGGACCTGTTGTCGCTCATCAACCATCTGAAAGGCCATAGCGTCTTGCCGCTGCCCGAGGGGGGCACGGTGGAGGATGCCGCACCCGGGCCCGATCTGTCGCAGGTCAAGGGACAGGAAAATGCCCGCCGCGCGCTGGAGATCGCGGCGGCGGGTGGCCATAACCTGCTGATGAGCGGACCGCCCGGATCGGGCAAATCGCTGATGGCCGCCTGTCTGCCCGGTATCCTGCCGCCGCTCGACGCCGCCGAAGCGCTGGAGGTGTCGATGGTCCAGTCGGTGGCGGGCACGCTGGCCGGCGGGCGGCTGACCCGGACGCGACCCTTCCGTGCGCCGCATCATTCCGCCTCCATGGCGGCACTGACCGGCGGCGGGCTGAAGGCGCGACCGGGCGAGGTGAGCCTGGCGCATCTGGGCGTGTTGTTCCTCGACGAACTGCCCGAGTTTCAACGTGTCGTGCTCGATTCGCTCCGCCAGCCGCTGGAGACGGGCACGGTCAGCATCGCGCGCGCCAACGCCCATGTGACCTTCCCGGCGCGGGTGCAACTGGTCGCGGCGATGAACCCGTGCCGCTGCGGCCATCTGGGTGACGCCGCACTGGCATGCGCACGCGCCCCGCGCTGTGCCGCCGATTATCAGGCGAAGATCTCGGGGCCGCTGCTCGACCGAATCGATCTGTCGGTCGAGGTCCAGCCGGTGCGCGCGGTCGATCTCTTCCAACCCTCTGCCGCCGAATCGTCGGAGATGGTCGCGCGGCGCGTGGCCGCGGCCCGTGCGCTTCAGACCGAGCGGTATCGCGACGCGCCTGTCACCGTCCGTACCAATGCCGAGGCGGACGGTGCTCTTCTCGAACGCTGGGCCATGCCGGACGAAGCGGGGCGCACGCTGCTGGCCGAGGCGGCGGAGCGGATGCGCCTGACCGCGCGGGGCTATACCCGCGTGCTGCGGGTCGCCCGGACCATCGCCGACCTCGCGGGCGCGGAGCGGGTGGGGCGCATCCATGTCGCCGAAGCGCTCAGCTATCGCCAGCGCCCTCCGACCAATTGACGCGCGCGGTCGCGGCGTGGGACGTTCGGCCATGGCAAAGCGGCACATGGCGTCGACGCTGGCCCGCGCGACGGGGATCGCGGCCCTGATCCTGTTGGGGCCGCCGCTGACATGGTTGGCGATCCTGTGGTCGGACCCGGTGGCGTGGGGGCCGCAGGGACCGATCTTCATCTATGGCCTCGCCGCTCTTGCGGTAACGCCGGGGCTCGTCGGGCTGGCGTTGCTCACCGTGCGGAGGAGCACCAACTGGCTGATCCTGCCACTCTATCTGGTCGCTGTGGCATTGGTGTTGATGACGACCCTGGTCTATTTCGTCTGCATCGCCACGCATGATTGTCCCTAGGCAACGACAATCATCGCTTGCACCCCGCATCACCCTCGTCTAGCAGCGCCTCTTCGCTGCCCCTGTGGCGAAATTGGTAGACGCATTCGACTCAAAATCGAACGCCGCAAGGCATGCTGGTTCGAGTCCGGCCAGGGGCACCACTTCCGGTCGGAACCGCGCACCATGGTCATGGCGGCGTCGCCGCTCCGCAAGACCAGACCAGGCCGCAGTCATCTCATAAGACCGCGCATTCCCACGCCGATCGGGCGGAGCCAAAGGATTGATCCATGTGTTGAACGACCATGGATCGGGAACGCAAAACCACGGCTGTCGAGCGGGCTGACCGCAAGATCACCTCCAAAGTGAATGACGAACGCGACAGTTGGCCGGTGCGGCTGATGGGCGCCGCCAGCGAGATCGGCGATCAGCCGGAAATGCGGACGATCTGCGCCGCCACGATCGCTCTCGGTATCGCCCGACGGGATCGGCACCTCACCGGCGCCGGCGTCAGGATGTTGGCGGCCCACACGCTGGCGACATGGACCAAGAGCCGGATCAAAGCCGTGATCGACCGCAGGCGCCCGAAAAACGGTGATGATCCGCGGGTGCGCCGCGGGGATAGCGACCGTCACGAGGAGAATTCATTCCCCTCGGGCCACAGCGCCGGTGCGGTGGCGGTCGGCGAGGCCATGGCGCGAGCCTATCCCGACCATTCACTCGCTGCCCGTGGTGCAGCGCTGGCGGTCTCTGTCGTGCAGGTGCCGCGCGGAACGCATTATGCCAGCGATGTGGTCGCCGGGATCGCCATAGGCCTGATCGCCGAACGCGCGAGCGACGCAGCGATCGATCTGGCGGTCCGATGGACCCGGCGCGAGCTTGCGAAACGGCAGCGCGGGATCGGGGGCGCCGCGACGCCGATCATCCGCCCTGCAGGGGCGCCGCCATCGCCTCGGATGCCGCAGGACAGGACGGACGCAGTCTCCGCCCGATCTGCACTTTATTCACCTGAGCTTATTGCCCTGGCACGCCCTTGAGGCGTTTATGGCGCATGGCGGAATGAACGCGAGGAGCGAGCCATATGGCGTTGTGCATACACCATAGGGCAAAATGGCCCGATGACGCAGATGGATAGCACCGACCTGCCCGACGGCATCGACGAGCGCCATGTGGCGCCCGTGCGAGGGCTTCGGGCGCATGCCAGCCCGCTCGCCTTCGTTGTTCTGGGCGCAACGCTGGCCGTGGCGGCGACCGGGCTGCTGGGAGGTGCACCCGCGCCCGTTACGACCGTCAACGCTCCCGCCGCTTCGCTGGAGCTCAAGATCGCCCGGCCGCTACGCAGCGGCTTGTTTTTCGAGACCCGTATTCGGGTCACCGCCCGACAAGCCATTGCCAAGCCCGTCATCGGGGTGGACGCGACCCTGTGGCGCGATCTGACCATCAACAGTCAGGTCCCAGCCCCTGCCAATGAGAGCTTCGAGCATGGGCAGTATCGCTTCGAATATGGCGCGCTGAAGGCCGGGGAGACATTGGAAGTCAAGATCGACGGCCAGACCAATCCGCCGTTGATCGGCCATGTCGCGGGAAACGTCACGCTTCTGGATGACGACGCCCCACTGACCGAGGCGCATATCGCCATTCCGGTCTTGCCGTAATGGACATCGTCCTACGGGCCTCTGTTACGTTCGCGGCACTCTACCTGTTGCTGCGGCTGCTGGGGAAGCGGGAAATCGGCCAACTCACACCCTTCGAACTGGTGGTCATCGTCGTGATGGGCGACCTGGTCCAGCAAGGCGTCACGCATAACGACTTCAGCCTTACCGGTTCGATCCTCGCGATCGCGACCTTTGCCTTCTGGGCGCTGGTGATGAGTTGGGCGACCTATCTTTCACCCAGGCTGGAAACGTTGTTGGACGGTCGGCCGCAGGTCATCATCCGGGATGGGGAGTTGATCGAAGCCAATCTGCGCCGCGACCGCATCACGCGCGCAGAGGTCGAGGCGGAGATGCGGCTGGCGGGAATCGCCCATATGGATCAAGTCGCTTGGGCGATCTTGGAGACGCAGGGCAAGATCAGCTTCATCCGCAAGGACGGCGGCGAAGTGCTGCCCGATGACGACGACGCTGGCACGGCGTAACGACTGTAGCAGGGGGGGCGGCCAGAGGGACGAAGCCGTTGAAGTGGATGGTTCGGCGGTCATAGTCGGTGGCGCCGCGGTGGAATTCCATCCGGCGGCCGAAGCATCGCTCCATCTGGTTTGTAGACGGCGTCGTCATGAGGGATGGCGACTTTGCGGTTGCGCATGGAGGGCATGACAGCCCTCTCGATCTGATGACGCAAGCCGTCCGCAACGCCGATGCTCATGGTGTTTCGATCGCCCTGCCGATCCTGGAGCTTCATGCCTGGAGGGCGGGACTCGTGCCGGTCGCTTTAGCCCGCACCCGATACGACCGCCGCGACAACGATAGTGTCGCTGCGATCGCTTCTGTCGCAGCGGTTCAGAACAACGCCGCTGAGCCCCAGCCTATAGCAGGAACACGGGAAAGCTTTGCGGCACCGGCAATGTGCCCCGATTTTTGCTTTATGGAACAATTACTAACGTCGACATGACCGGACACAAGAGCAAGTCCCTGATCCTAATATTCTGGTCGATATCACATGTTTCAGGCTGATCTTCCTGAAGAGGAAATGGTTATTCTGTAGAATCGGTCAATAGACGAATAAAGGTAAAATTCAGAAGCTTGCCTCGAGCCGGTAAACAAAAATCTGGAAAGTAAAATCCATTATATTCCATATGTTAAGAAACTTTCCATCGATAGATTGACGTTAAGCATGATGTTAATGCCAACTAATGAATATATTTACATGAGTTAGACAATATAGTTCAAACACATTATGTTACCGATAATTCAACTCAAGAAAACGGCCATAGTTTAAAGTTGTAAACTTGCCTGATTTCTTCGCGAAGGTTAAAAAGCCCGCATTAGATAGCTTTGTGCTTTAACGATGTGGGGGGATCCATGTCGCAATTGATATCACCCAACGAGCGATATTTGATTTCGCTGTTGTCATTGCGGGGAGCCCGCGTGTCAAATGGCCTCGGTATATATTGCGACGATGCCTATCGGGCGGTTCGTGGTGAACATATTTTAAATATGGTGTCGATGATTGCACTACAAGATGTGGTGTGTGTAGCGGTAAGATTTGTCAGTGGTATCGCTGAGACGAATAACGGCGATGGATTGATCATTCGTCCGCGCCGCGTGATCAAAACAGTCTTGTCGTCCGTCTTGTCCGGACATGTGTTGCCTGCCCTGCGTTCATATCGCGCGCGGTCAATGATCCGCCTGCTTTCACCGGCGCGAGGTGCAGCGGCAGGATCCAGCGCTCGTCGCACACGGCTTCGCTTGTTCCCGGCACATCTATCGACTTCGAATTTCGTTCGGTCGGACTCCATCCGAGCGAGCGGAATGCAGCGCGAGATTTCGCCCCTTTCTCTCGCGCTGCAAAAACTTTCCGAAACGGCTCGTCCGGGCGGACCCATGCGGCGGCATCCGCCCTCGGACGCCGCCCGCCCGCACCCTTCCGTCGCGTCCATCGGCACGGGGACACTCGCTCATCGGGGTGCTCGGCCCGCGTCCTTTTTCAATGAGGTAAATTTGTCAGATCATCTCCTCGCTTCGTCTGCTCGGTTGCGATTCCTGAAGTCGCGCCATGCCGCCCGGGTCCATCACCTCGCCTGGGCATTGGGTACGTTCGGCGTGATGCTGGCCGCCCAGCCCGCCTTCGCGCAGCAGGGCGTTCCCTCGACGGTCGATCCGAACCGGGTCGGCGGCAATCTGGAGGCGGCACCGGAGTTGAAGCCCACCCCCAGGCTCGTCATCGGGCAGGGCGAACAGCAGGCGGCGCCCGCCGATGCGGGCAAGTTACGCTTCGTGTGGCGCGATGTCCGGATCGATGGCGCCCAGTCGATCCCGGTCGCCGAACTCCTGAAGGAATGGAAGCACGCGCCGGGCGAGGAGGTTTCGGTCGAAGACGTGTTCGTCTTCGCGAATGCGATCACGCGGCTCTACAGCCGTAAAGGCTATGCCCTGTCCTTCGCGGTCGTGCCCGAGCAGCGGATCGAGGACGGCATCGTCGTGATCCGCGTTATCGAGGGTTTCGTCGATCGCGTCGAGTTCGTCGGCGAACCCCTGCCCAAGGGGTTGCTCGACACCGGGCCGGTCGCGGGCATCGCCGATCGGATCAAGGCGTCCAGGCCGCTGCGCACGGCCGATCTCGAACGCTATCTTCTCCTCATCAACGATGTGCCCGGCGTCCAGGCGCGCGCCACCCTGTCGCCGTCCAAGGACGTGATCGGCGGCTCGGTCCTGACCATCGAGATCGGGCGGACGCGCCGCGGCATGGATGTCGGCTATAACAGCTATCTTCCACGTTCGCTGGGGACGCACGTCGTCGGGGGCACGGTCGATTTCAACGGCGTGCTGACCGGCGGCGACCGGGTGCGCCTGGGCGCGTTCAAGAGCGTCACGGACGATGCCTTCTGGAACCTGTCCGGCGATTACAGCTCCATGATCGGCCCCGATGGGCTGACGCTGAACCTGTCGGGCGGCTATTCGCATACGCGTCCGGTCACCCCGTTGCTGCGCCTGCTCGACTATCAGGGTGATACGGCCACGGCGCGGGTTTCGCTGGCCTATCCGATCATCCGCTCGCGCAACCGCAATCTGGGGATCGAGGTGGGGACGGGGCTGGCCAATGCCGACTCCCAGTTGCTGGGCGCGGGCGAGATGCGCGACCGGCTGCGTTCGGCCACGGCGGCCCTCAACTATGCCGAGACGAACAGCCAGCAGGCGGTGACGCAGTTGCGACTGGGCGTCGAGACGGGCCTGACCTGGTTCGATGCCCGGGCCAACAGCCGCGCCAATGGCCGGCTCGACTATATGCTGGTGACGATGGAGGTCCAGCGCCTCCAGCCGCTTTTCGCCCTGGCGGGGGGGCAGGTGTCGGCGCTGGTCGCCACGCAGGGCCAGGCGGCCGCGCGCGGCCCGCTCTATAGCGCAGCGGAGTGCAGCCTGGGTGGCCGCCGTTTCGGTCGACGCTTCGATGCCGGTGTGCTGGTCGGCGACCATTGCGTGCTGAGCAGTGCGGAACTGCGCTGGAGCACGGGCGGCGTGGTCGATGGCGTGTCGGTCGGGACGCAACTCTATGGTTTCATCGACGGCGGTCGCATCTGGCAGGCGGGTGCGCTGCTTCCCCAGGAGCGCCGCAGCGCCTCGGCCGCATCGGCGGGGCTCGGGCTCCGGCTCAGCCTGACCGACCATATTTCGGGTGGGATCGAGGCGAGCCGGATCGTCCGGGCGCCGGCGGGCAGCCCGCTCGATCATGGTGGCCGGTTGGTCGGCAATATCGGCTTCCGCTTCTGATCCCGCCCGACCGGACCGGTCGGGCGCAGCCAGATGCATATGACAAACACGGGGTGATGAAATGATGACGAACAGGGGCAAGCGTTGGTATTGCGGCACGAGCGGCGTCGCGTTGACCGTTGCAGCGGGGGTGCTGCTGCATACCGCATCCGCGCAGGCGCAGACCGTCGGCGGAACGGTCGTGGCCGGTCAGGCGACGATCACCGGCCAGGGAACGGCGCAGACCGTCGTCAACCAGAGCAGCGACCGGGCGATCCTCGACTGGAACCGCTTCTCCCTGAACGCGGGCGACGCGGCGATCTTCCGCCAGCCCGATGCGAAGTCCATCACCGTCAACCGCGTGACCGGTAGCGACCCGTCGACGATCCTGGGGTCGATCCAGGCCAATGGTCAGGTGGTGCTGATCAATCGCAACGGCGTGCTGTTCGGCAAGGGTTCGACCGTCGATACGGCCGGGCTGATCGTCACCTCGCACGACATCGACGCGGCGGGCTTCATGGCCGGTGACCGTGTGCTGCGCTTCGACAATGGCGGCAACGATGCCGCGGAGATCGTCGTCGAGGGGCGGATTTCGATCCGTGACGCCGGCATGGCGGCCTTCGTCGCCCCGCGCGTGCGCAATGCCGGGCTGATCCAGGCCGATATGGGCCGTATCTCGCTGGGCGCAGGCAAGGGCTTCGGTATCGACCTTTACGGCGACGGGCTGGTGCGCTTCAGCGCGGGCGACGCGATCAACGAAACGCTGAAGGATGCGTCCGGCACGCCGTTGAAGGCGCTGGTCGAGAATGAGGGCACGATCACGGCGCGGGGCGGGCGGATCCTGCTGACCGCTACCGCCGCGCGCGAGGTGGTCAATGCCTCGGTCAATGTCGGCGGCGTCGTGCGCGCGGATTCCGCGACCTCCCAGGGCGGCGTGATCACCTTGAGCGGCTCGGGCGGCATCATCACCGAAACGGGGTCGATGATCCTGGCGAGCGGCACCAGCGGCGGCGCCGTCGCGGTCGAGGGCGGAGCGGTCGGCCTGGGCGGCGTCATCGACGCCTCCGCCACCGGCTTGCGCCAGGCGGGCGGCACCATCACCGTCAACAGCGGCGGGCTGTTGTCGCTGGGCGGAACGACACGCGCGGCAAGCGCGCTGGGGTCGGGCGGTAGTGTCGGTTACAGCGCCGCTCGGCTGTTCGAGAACAGCGACGGGCGTACGGACGCCTCCGGTCTGATCGACGGCGGCGCGATCCGTTCCGTGATCGGCGGCACCACCATGACCTCGGGCCGGTACACGGCGGACGGTATCTATGGCGCGGGCGGGCGTATCGACCTGACCGCGATGGACCTGCGCCTGTTGAGCACGACGATCTCGGCGACGGGGCGGCAGCGGGGCGGCCTGGTCCGCATCGGCGGCGCGTTCCAGGGCGGCAAGGCGGCGGATCCGTCCAAGTCCTATACGCAGAGCTTCACCGGACGCTGGGGAGCCCTGCCGACGCTGGCCGCGGCGGGACATAGCTTCGTCAACGACGGGACGCGGATCGATGTGTCGGCGAGCCGTGGCGACGGCGGCACGGCGGTGATCTGGTCCGATGCGCAGACCACCTTCCTCGGCGCGATCGACGCGCGCGGCGTCACCGCCGACGGCTCGGTCGAGATTTCCTCCGCACAGGACCTGCGGCACGCCGCGCTGGACCGGGTGACCGTGGGGAAGGGGCAGTTGCTGCTCGACCCGAAGAATTTGATCATCGGTGACGTCGTGGCACAGCAAGGATGGTCCTACATCGGAATCATGGGGAAGGGCTATACCCCGACAGATGTCGCTCGTCTCGAGCAAAACGATCACTTCGGTGCTAGTGTCGCACTGAATGCGACGGCGACCCGGATGGCGGTCGGCGCAGTCAGCGATCGCGGAGTAGACAACGCCACGAACGGAGCAGGAGCCGTATATCTCTTCAGCTTCACGGATTCCAACTTCGGCGGCGGTGCTTTGGAAGGAATCATCGGCAGGGGATATGCCGGTGGCAAGAATATCAATATTTCCGGTTTGGAACAATCCGATGCCTTCGGCCAAACGGTATCTTTGAACGCTGATGGTACGCGACTTGTCGTGGGGGCACCCGGTGATATGGGGGCGTCAAATGCCGTTATAAATGCCGGTGCTGTATATCTTTTCAGGTTCTCAGGTACAAATTTCTCCGGTGCTTCGACGCCCATCATTATGGGTTCTGGTTATAGCGGATCGAATATTTCCGTTTCTGGGGTAGGCAGCTATGACTATTTCGGAAGTGCCGTTTCATTAAATGCAAGCGGTGACCGCTTGGTTGTCGGTGTTCCTGGCGATGATGGCCAGAATTATACGACGCAGAGTTTGCAATATGGTGCTGCCTACCTGTTCGGGTTCAGTGACACCAATTTCAGCGGTGCTTCCCGCATCGCTACGATCGGCAGGGATTACACTGGCGGCAATAATATAAATTTCGCCACGCTGGTCAGTAATGGCGACTTTGGACGATCCGTCAGCTTGAATGCAGCCGGGGACAGACTGGCAGTCGGCGCCTCGGCCTTTGCGACAGCCGGAAATGCCGGTGAGCAAACTGGCGCAGTGTTTCTCTACAGCTTCAATGATACCACCTTTGGCGGTGGATCGCTGACTGCCGTGATCGGCAAGGGGCAGACCGGCGGTAAGAACATCAACGTCACTGGATTGGGGCGGAACGAATTCTTCGGTAGCGCCGTCGCCCTGAACGCCGATGGTACACAGCTGGCCGTTGGCGCGCCTTATGATGCCGGTGCCAATAACAGTTTCCAATATTCCGGGTATGTCCGACTATTCTCCTTCAGCGACGGTAATTTTTCGGGAGGCGTATTCTCGACAGGCGTTGGGCGAGGAACGGATCCCAATACGCCGAGTCTGGATGTAACCCAGATTGATCCATATGATAACTTTGGGAACAGCGTTGCCTTTAACGCCACCGGCGATAAGCTGGCTGTTGGTGTTGCCGGCAAGCGGGGTGCTTCCAACGCTGATGCGGGATCGGGGGCCGTCCTGCTCTTCGGCGACGTTCCCCCATCGAATGCCGGCTGGTCAACGCCGACCTATGGTAGCAACCCATCCGACACGGTGACGGTCAGCGCCACCGATCTGGCGGCGCAGCTCGCCAGTGGAGCGGCGGTCACGCTGCAGGCCTCGAACGATATCACGGTCAGCCGGCCTGTGTCCGTTACCCCGGGGTTCGCGACTCCCGGTGCGCTGACGCTGCAGGCGGGCCGGTCGGTCCTGATCAATGCGGACATCACCACCGGCGGTGGCGACGTGACGGTGATCGCCAACGACTGGCTCGCCAATGGCGTGATCGATGCGCAGCGCGACGGCGGCGCCGCGGCGATTACCATGGCGGCGGGGTCGGCGATCAATGCCGGCAGCGGCAACGTGACGTTCGACATGCGGAGCGGCACCGATAAGACCTATTTCGCCAGCAACGATATCGCGCTTTCGTCCATCACGGGCGGTCGCATCAGTGTCGTCAATGACGGGCCGAGCCTGGGGAATGGTGTCGTGGTGCTGTCGGGAGCGGTGCTGACGGCGGGGGCGTCGGGCGAGGCCATCAACCTCGTGGGCGACAGATTCATCAACTCCGGGGGGACGAATGCCCTGGTGACGCCGGCCGGTTACTGGTCGATCTGGTCGCGGACACCCGACAACGACCAGGTCGAGGGCCTGAACTTCGAGTTCAAGCAATATGGCGCAACCTACGGGCAGAGCAGCATCGCGGGTACCGGAAACGGCCTGATGTATCGAGCGACGGCGGCGATCGGCGCGCGTTTAGGGGTGACCTCGAAAGCCTATGACGGGACGACGACGGCGCGGGTCAACGGGCTGGGCGCCACGGGCGTACTCGCGGGCGACAGGGTCATCCTGGACGCGGCGGGCGCGTCCTTCTCCGACGCGAACGCCGGGTTGGACAAGACCGTCACTGCGACGGGGCTTTACATCCTTAGCGCGTCGTCCGGGGGCAAGCCGGTCTATGGCTATACGCTGATACCGACGTCGGTGACGAACTCGTCCAGCATCATCACGCCCGCGGTCCTTTCGATCGGCACGCCGTCGATTGCGGACAAGGTGTACGATGGCACGACGACCCCGGGTGCACTGAGTATCGGTGCGCTCTCCGGCTTCGTGGGCACGGAGACCGTCGACGTCGCGGGTGCCGCGGCGGCGCTGTCGAGCCGCAATGCCGGGATCTACACGACCACGGTGGCCTATACGCTGTCGGACGGGACGAATGGGGGTCGGGCCTCCAACTACACGCTGGCGCCCTCGACGGTTTCGGCCGTCGTTACGCGCAGGCCGCTGACCGTTTCCAGCCTGTCGGTGTCCCCCAAGGTCTATGACGGATCGACGATGGCGATCGTCACCGGCGGAACGTTGACGGGCGTTCTCGCGAACGATGACGTGACCAGGGGCGACATCAACGGTCAGTTCGTCGACAAGAATGTGGGCACTGGCAAGGCGGTGACGCTGTCCAGCTTCACGCTGACGGGTACCGACGCCGACAATTACACGCTGGACCAGCCGACCGGGCTGACCGGGACGATCACGGCCCGCGAGGTTTCGCTGGTCGGTCGATTGGTGGCCAGCAACAAGGCCTATGACGGGACGACCGCGGCGTCGGTCGACACGCGCTTCCTGACGATCGGCAACGGGGTGTCGGGCGACGCGGTGGCGCTGGATTACACCGGTGCCACGGCCAGCTTCGCGGACAAGGATGTCGGCAGCGACAAGCCGGTGACGCTGAGCACCACGGGCACGCTGACCGGCGCGGATGCGGGCAATTATGTCCTCGTCGCATCGGCGCCTATGGCCGCCGCGAGCATCACCCCGGCGATCCTGTCGATCGGCACGCCGTCGATCGCGGCCAAGGTGTATGACGGTACGACGACCCCGGGCGCGCTGAGCATCGGTGCGCTGTCGGGCCTGGTGGGTGCGGAGACGCTCGGCGTCGAAGGTGTCGCGGCGGCGCTGTCGAACCGCAATGTCGGGACCTATAGGACGAGCGTGGCCTATACGCTGTCGGACGGCACCAATGGCGGCCTGGCGAGCAACTATCTGCTCGCCTCCTCGACCGGCGTGTCGGCGGCCATCGTCGCCAAGGGGTTGACGATGGCCGATATGCTGGTGGCGACGCGGACCTATGACGGCACGGCCGCCGCGTCGCTCCGTGGTGGCCGTCTGGTCGGTGTGGTATCGGGAGAAGATGTCCGGGTCGATGCGGGCGTCGGCCAGTTCGCGGACAAGAATGTCGGCACGGACAAGGCCGTTACCGCATCGGGCTTCACATTGTGGGGCGGCGATGCCGGCAACTACACGCTGGCGCAACCGAGCGGGCTGACCGGAACGATCACCGCCCGGCAGCTTTCGCTGACCGGTCAATTAGTCGCAGGCGACAAGGTCTATGACGGCACCACCGCCGCCTCGGTCGACACCGGCGGCCTGACGCTCGTCAATGGCGTTTCGGGCGATGCGGTGGCGCTGGATTATACCGGCGCGACCGCCAGCTTCGCCGACAAGGATGTCGGTGCGGGCAAGACGGTGACGCTCAGCACGGCGGGCACGCTGACCGGCGCCGATGCGGGCAATTACCTCTTCGTGGCAACGGCACCGACCGCAACGGCGAACATCTCGCCGGCGACCCTGTCGATCGGCACACCGTCGATTGCCGACAAGGCGTATGACGGCACGACGGCCCCGGGTGCGCTGAGCATCGGTGCGCTGTCGGGGCTGGTGGGTGCGGAGACGCTCGGCGTCGAGGGTGTCGCAGCGGCGCTATCGGGCCGCAATGTCGGCACGTACATGACGAGCGTGGCCTATACGCTGTCGGACAGCGCCAATGGCGACCTGGCCTCCAACTATGTGCTGGCGCCTTCGAGCGGCGTGTCGGCGGCGATCGTCGCCAAGGCGCTGACGATCGCCGACATGCTGGTGGCCACCCGGACCTATGACGGTACGACCGCCGCCTCCTTCCGTGGTGGCCGTCTGGTCGGCGTGGTATCGGGAGAGGATGTCCGGATCGAGGCTGGCGTCGGCCAGTTCGCGGACAGGAATGTCGGCGTGGACAAACCCGTTACTGCGTCGGGCTTTGCGCTGTGGGGCGGCGATGCGGGCAACTATATGCTCGCCCAGCCGACCGGGCTGACCGGAACGATCACCGCTTTGTCGGTGTCGCTTGGCGGGACGCTGCTGGCCCGCGACAAGGTCTATGATGCCGGAACCGCCGCCCTGGTCGATACCAGCGGGCTGTCGCTGACCGGTATCCTGGCCGGTGATACGGTCGCGTTGAGTTATGCGGGAGCGACCGGCAGCTTTGCCGACAAGAATGTCGGCACGGGCAAGACGGTAACGCTCAGCACCCTGGGCGTGCTCATCGGGACGGATGCGGGCAATTATCGCATCGCCGGATCGGCACCGACGGCAACCGCCAGCATCACGCCGGCCACGCTGCGGATCGGCAACCTGACCGTGGGGAGCAAGGCCTATGACGGGAACACGGTGGCGCCGATGCTCGGCGGCAGCGTTGTCGGGCTCGGCCAGGATGCGGTGGCGCTCGTCACGTCGGGCGTGAACGCGCGGTTCGCGGACAAGAATGTCGGCAACGGCAAGGCGGTGACGGTGACCGGCTACACCTTGTCGGGTATCGATGCCGGCAACTACACGCTCGTCCAGCCGACCGGCCTGTCAGGCACGATCACGCGTGCTCGCGGGCGATACGGTGAACCTGAGCGGCGGCGCCGCCAGCTACGACACCAAGAATGTCGGCTTCGGCAAGACGGTGAGCGTGTCTGGCATGGCGCTGACGGGCACGGATGCCAGCAACTATTCGGTCAATGCGACGACCTCGGCACAGGTCGGCGTGGTCACGGCCAAGGCGCTGACCGCCAGCATCAGTGCGCTGAGCAAGACCTATGACGGCAACGCCTTCGCCAGCCTCTCGGCGGGCGACGTCACGCTGACGGGCCTGGTCGCGGGCGACAGCGCCACGCTGGGCGCCGGTGCGGTGGCGAGCTATACCAACAAGAATGTCGGCACGGGCAAGTCCGTCGTGGTCGCCGGCCTGACCCTGACGGGGACGGACGCGGGCAACTATACCGTCGCCAACACCGTCTCCACCAACAATGGCACCATCCTGGCGCGCGCCCTGACGATCGCGCTCAGCGGCACCGCCAGCAAGGTCTATGACGGAACGACGACCGCGACTCTGACGTCGGGCAACTTCAGCGTCAGCGGCCTGCTGGGCAGCGACAGCGCGACGTTGTCGACCGGCGTTGCGGCATATGACACCAAGAATGTCGGCACCGGCAAGACCGTCACGGTCACGGGCATGGCGCTGACCGGGGCGGACGCCGCCAACTACACCTTCGCCACCAGCGTGACGGGCAATATCGGTGCCATCACCGCCAAGACGCTGACCGCCTCGGTGGTCGACATCAGCAAGACCTATGACGGCACCACCTCCGCCACGATCGGCGCGGGTGGCCTGTCGCTGGCCGGTGTGATCGGCGGCGAGGCCGTGACCTTCGGCACGGGCGCGACCAGCGTCTATTCCGACAAGAACGCCGGTACCGGCAAGGCGGTGGTCGTCAGCGGCCTGTCGCTGACCGGCGCGGATTCGGCGAACTATGTCCTCGCCAGCAACACGATCAGCGGCCTGGGCACGATCCAGAAGAAGGCGCTGGGGCTGTCGCTGACGGGAACGGCGTCCAAGATCTATGACGGTACGACGGCCGCGACGCTGAGCAACGCCAACTATGCCATGACCGGCGTCGTTTCCGGTGACACCGCAGCGCTCGTCCTGGGCACCGCCGTCTACGGCAACAAGAATGCGGGCACGAACAAGGCGGTTTCGGTTTCCGGCCTGAGCCTGTCGGGCGTGGATGCGGGCAATTATTCGATCGCCTCGACGATCGCCGGAACGATCGGCACGATCACGGCGAAGGCGCTCACCCTGACCGCCGTCACCGGCGAGAAGGTCTATGACGGCACCACCACGTCGTCCGAAGCGGTTCAGGTCACCGGTGTGGTCGGGGGCGATACCGTCGCCGCGACCCAGTCCTATGACGCACCGAGGGCGGGTACGCGCTCGCTCCAGGTCGATGCGGGCTATGTCATCTCCGACGGTCATGGCGGCGCGAACTATGTCGCGACCATCGGTTCGGCGGCCAGCGGCACGATCACGCGGCGTCTGCTGACGGCGACGGCGGCGGCCGACAACAAGAGCTATGACGGCACCACCGGCGCGACCGGTACGGTGACGCTGGCGAACGTCGTGGCCGGCGACACCGTCAGCGCCGGCGGCGGGCTGCTCGCCTTCGTCGATCGCAATGCGGGCGTCGGCAAGGCCGTCACGGCCAGCGGCTGGGGCCTCGCGGGTGTGGATGCGGGCAATTACACGCTGGGGACGATCGCCAACGGCGTCGCCAATATCGGCAAGGCGACGTTGACGCTGACGGCGGCGGCGGACAGCCGCACCTATGACGGCACGGTGGCCTCGACCGGCACGGTGATGCATTCCGGCCTGATCGCCGGTGACACCTTGGCCTCCGCGACGCAGGTGTTCGACAGCAAGAATGCGGGCAGCCGGACGCTCGCCGTGAACGCCTATACCGTCAACGACGGCAATGGCGGCGCGAACTATCAGGTGGTGCTGGTCGGCGCCAACGGCACGATCGCGAAGAAGGAACTGACGGGTCAGCTTACCGGCACGGTCAGCAAGATCTATGACGGCACCACCACCGCCTCCCTGAGCAGCGCGGACCTGACCGGCATCATCGCCGGGGATCTGGTCAGCGTTTCGAACACGGGCGCGAGCTATGCGGACAAGAATGTCGGCACCGGCAAGACGGTGACCGTGACGGGCATGAGCTTGGGCGGTGCGGACGCGGGCAATTATCTGCTGCGCTCGACCTCGGCCTCGGGCGATATCGGTGCGATCATCGCGCGGACGGTGACGATCGATACGTCCGGGCGCGGCGCCAAGACCTATGACGGCAATGTCTCGCTCAGCACGAGCCAGCTCGCGCCGCTGACGCTGATGCTGGCCAGCGGCGATGCGGCGACGCAGGCGATGCTGGCGGCGGACGGCGTCGCGATCGATGCCTCGGGCATGACGGGCACGCTGGCGGACCGCAATGCGGGCTCGGCCAAGAGCCTGACCCTGAACGGCCTGACGCTTTCGAACAATGCGACCGGGAATTACGTGCTGTCGTCCGCTGCGGTGACGGGTCTGGCCGATGTCGGTCGCAAGGCGCTGACGCTTACGGCGGGCAATGATTCGAAGACCTATGACGGCACGACCCTGTCGGTCGTTCCCGTCGCGTCGTCCGGCATGGTGGGCAACGACGGCTTCACCGCGACGACCAGGTTCGACCAGAAGAATGCCGGGACGCGCCAGCTCATCGTCGACAGCTATACCATCGAGGATGGCAATGGTGGCGGGAACTACCTCGTCACCACGGCCGCCGGGACCGGCCGGATCTTCCAGCGACTGGTCGCCACCACGGCGATCGCCGACAATAAGGTCTATGACGGTACGACCAATGCCACCGGCACCTTCACGCCGCTGACCAACGTCATCGCCGGGGATAGCCTGAGCGTCGCGGGGACCATGCAGTTCGCCTCGCGCAATGCGCGGACCGGGGAAACCGTATCGGTCTCGCAGGCTGCGCTGACCGGCGCGGACGCCGGCAACTACGTCCTGAACACCATCGCCGACACGACGGCCGACATCACGCCCGCGTCGTTGATCCTGCGTGCGGTGGAACAGACCCGCGAATATGACGGCACGACGCTGTCCAACGGGACGGTGGCGGCGACCGGCCTGATGGCTGGCGACAGCTTCACCGCCACCCAGTCCTTCGTGTCGAAGAATGCGGGTAGCCGCGCGCTGACCGTGAATTCCGACTATCGTATCTCGGACGGGGTCGACGGTCGTAACTATGTCGTCACGCTCGCCGGTGCGACAGGGACGATCACACGCCGCACGCTGACCGCGACGGCGACGATCAATACCAAGGTGTATGACGGGACCACGGCGGCGACGGGCTCGTTCGACTCCCTGATGAACATCGCGCTGGGCGACGATGTCGCCGTCGCGGGCGGGACGCTGACGTTCGCCGATCGCAACGTCGGCTCCAACAAGGCGGTCACCGTCACCGGCGCGTCACTGGGCGGGACGGATGCGGGCAATTATATCCTGAGCGGCGCCGTGTCCGGCGTCGGCCGGATCACTCCCGCGGCGCTGACGTTGAATGCCGTCGGCGATACCAAGGTCTATGACGGCACCGTGAATTCGGCGGGCATCGTCCAGACCGTCGGTCTGGTCGGCGGTGACGCCGTCATCGCCACCCAGACGTTCGATGCGAAGGATGCCGCAGGCCGCACGCTTCAGGTGAACAATTATTCGGTCATCGACGGTAATGGTGGCCGCAACTACGATGTGACGCTGGGCGCCACGGCGGCGGGGACGATCACGGCGAAGTCGCTCAGCGCCGACGTCACGATCAACAACAAGGTCTATGACGGCACGACCACCGCGACCGGCACCATCAACGGCCTGACCGGCGTCATTTCCGGCGACACGGTGTCGGTCGACATGTCGAACGGCGTCATCAGCTTCGTCAATCGCGATGCGGGTATCGGCAAGGCGGTGACCGTCGGCGGCCTGACGCTGAGCGGCGCCGATGCGTCCAACTACCAGTTGGCGGGGACAGCCAACGGCACCGCCAACATCGCCAAGGCGACGCTGACGCTGACGGCGGCGGCGGACAGCAAGACCTATGACGGGACGCTGCTGTCGAGCGGTGTCGTGACCGCCAGCGGTCTGGTCGGCGGCGACACGATCAGCGACATGACCCAGGCGTTCGATACGAAGAACGCGGGCAGCCGCACGCTGAGCGCCAATGCCTGGACGATTGCCGACGGCAATGGCGGCAACAACTATGTTGTCGCGAAGGTCGATGCGGTCGGCACCATCGCACAGAAGCTGCTGACCGGTGAGATCACCGGACGGATCAGCAAGACCTATGACGGCACCGATACGGCCACGCTGAGCGCGGCCAATCTGGACGGGATCATCGCGGGCGACGTGGTGACGGTATCGAACACCGGGGCCACCTATGCCGACAAGAATGTCGGCACGAACAAGCTGGTGACGGTGTCGGGCCTGGCCTTGGCGGGGACGGATGCGGCGAACTATGCACTGCAATCGACCTCGACCCAGGCGGCGGTCGGCACGATCCTGGCCCGACAGATCGCGCTGAGCGTCACGGGCAATGCGGCCAAGACCTATGACGGCACGACCTCTCTGTCCGCTGGACAACTCGGCACGCTGAGCTTCGTGCTGGCGAACGGCGACACGGCGACCCAGGCGCTGCTGACCAGCGACGGCGTGGCGACGGACCTGAGCGCCGTCACGGGCACGCTGGCGGATCGCGATGCGGGCAACGGCAAGAGCGTGACGCTGACCGGCTACGGGCTGAGCAACAACGGCCTTGGCAACTATGTCCTGACGACCGGGTCGATCCAGGGCGTGGCGAATGTTGCCAAGGCGACGCTGACGCTGACGGCGGCAGCCGACAGCAAGACCTATGACGGCACGGTGCTGTCGAGCGGTGTCGTGACCGCTAGCGGTCTGGTCGGCGGCGATACGATCAGCGACATGACCCAGGCGTTCGATACGAAGAATGCCGGCAGCCGCACGCTGAGCGCGAATGCGTGGACGATCAGCGATGGCAACGGTGGCAACAACTATGCGGTGACAAAGGTCGATGCGGTCGGCACCATCGCGCAGAAGCTGCTGACCGGTGAGATCACCGGCTCGATCAGCAAGACCTATGACGGCACCGACACGGCGACGTTCGGCGCGGCCAATATCGACGGCATCATCGCGGGCGACGTGGTGACGGTATCGAACACCGGCGCGACCTATGCCGACAAGAATGTCGGCACGAACAAGCTGGTGACGGTGTCGGGCCTGGCGCTGGCGGGGACGGATGCGGCGAACTATGCGCTGCAATCGACCTCGGCCCAGGCGTCGGTCGGCACGATCCTGGCGCGTCAGATTGCGATCAGCGTCAGCGGTACCGCGGCCAAGACCTATGACGGCACGACCGCTCTGACGGCTGGCCAGCTCGGCACGCTGAGCTTCGTCCTGGCCGATGGCGACACCGCGACCCAGGCGCTGCTCACCAGCGACAACATCGCGGCGGATCTGAGCGCTGTGACGGGCACGCTGGCGGATCGCAATGCGGGCAACGGCAAGAGCGTGACGCTGACGGGCTATGAACTCGTCAACAACGGGCTCGGCAATTACGTCCTGACGAACGCCTCGATCCAGGCAGTGGCCAACATCGCAAAGGCGACGTTGATGCTGACCGCAGGGTCGGACAGCAAGACCTATGACGGGACGGCGCTGTCGAGCGGTGTCGTGACCGCCAGCGGCCTGGTCGGTGGCGACACGATCAGCGATATGACCCAGGCGTTCGATACGAAGAACGCCGGCACCCGCGTGCTGAGCGCCAATGCCTGGACGATCGGCGACGGTAATGGCGGCAACAACTATACCGTCACGAAGGTCGATGCGGTCGGCACGATCGATCGCAAGCTGCTGACCGGCCAGCTCGTCGGAACGGTCACCAAGACCTATGACGGCACCGACATGGCGACGCTGAGCGGTGCCAATGTGGCGGGCATCATCAGCGGCGACGACGTCATCGTCTCGAACACCGGCGCGACCTTCGCCGACAAGAATGTCGGGACCAACAAGGCCGTGTCCATCACGGGCATGAACCTGAGCGGCAGCTCGGCGGGCAATTATCTGCTCCAGTCAGACTCGGCGACCGCCTATATCGGCACGATCTTCGCGCGTACGGTGACGCTCAACCTGGCCGGTCTGGGTACGAAGACCTATGACGGGACCACGGCCCTCGCGCACAGCCAATTGGGTTCACTGGCGCTGACCGCTGCCAGCGGCGATGCGGCGACGCAGACGCTGATGGCGACCGACGGCGTTTCCCTGAACGTGTCGGGCATGACCGGCGTGCTGGCCGATCGCAACGCGGGGACCGGCAAGGGCGTGTCCCTGTCGGGCTATACGCTCGACGGCAATTCGCTCGGCAACTATGTGCTGGCCTCCAACACGGTCAGCGGTCTGGCGAATGTCGATCGTGCGACGCTGGTCCTTACGGCGGCGAACGAGAGCAAGACCTATGACGGCACGGTCGCCTCGACCGGCACGGTCGGTGTCGTCGGGCTGAAGACCGGCGACACCATCACCGATCTGTCGCAGGCCTTTGCCAGCCGCAACGTGGGCAACCGCGCGTTGCAGGTCACCGGCTACAGCCTCGATGACGGAAATAACGGCGCGAACTATATCGTTCAGCGGGTCGATGGCACCGGCGCGATCGCGCAGCGTCAGCTGAGCGTCATCGCGACCGCCAACAACAAGGTCTATGACGGCACGACCACGGCGACCGGCACGTTCGGGCCGTTGCAGAATATGGTCGTGGGCGACAGCGTCGGCGTCACCGCGACCCTGGCCTTCGCCGATCGCAATGCGGGGGCGGCCAAGACGGTCACGGCGTCGAACATCATCCTCAGTGGAGCGGATGCGGCCAACTACTCGCTGACCAGTATCGCGGACAGCGTGGCGGATATCGCCAAGGCGTCGCTGGTGCTGACGGCGGTAACCGATGTGCGCCAATATGACGGCACCCGGACCTCCACCGGCGTGGTGTCGGCTGCTGGCCTGGTATCGGGTGACAGCTTCACCGCGACCCAGTCCTTCGCCGACAAGAATGTTGGCAGCCGCGCGCTGCGGGTCGATGCGGACTATGCCGTCACCGACGGCAATGGCGGCAACAACTATGTGGTGACGCTCCAGGACGCGACGGGCGCGATCACCCAGCGCGTGCTGACCAGCTCGGTCACCGTCGATACCAAGGAGTATGACGGCAATACGGCCGCGACCGGCACCTTCGGCGCATTGCAGAACATCGTCGCCGGAGAAACGGTGACGCTGTCGGGCGGCACGCTGTCCTTCGCCAACCGTAACGCAGGGGCGGGCAAGGCGGTCAACGTGACCGGCGCGACGCTGGCCGGTGCGGATGCGGCCAATTACGTGCTGAGCTCGATCGGTGGCGGCACGGGTACGATCACGCAGAAGGCCCTGGTCCTGAACGCGGTGACGGATACGAAGGTCTATGACGGCGCCACCGCCTCGGCGGCGCAGGTGCAGGCCGTCGGCTTGGTCGCGGGCGACGTGGTCGCCGCGACCCAGTCGTTCGACAGCAGGAACGCGGGCGACCGCACGCTGGCCGTCAATGGCGGCTGGGCGATCGCGGACGGCAATGGCGGCAACAACTATGCCGTCACCATCGGCACCACCGCCTTCGGCACGATCAGCCAGAAGGTTCTGCAGGCGATCGCGACCGTCAACGACAAGGCCTATGACGGCACCATCGCAGCGACCGGCGCGGCGACCGGCCTGTCGGGCGTGGTGGGCGCCGACGCCGTGGCTTTGGGCGGAAGCGGCGTGTTCGCCTTCGTCGATCGCAACGCCGGTAACGGGAAGGCGGTCACCGTCAGCGGCATGACCCTGACGGGCGCCGATGCCGGTAACTACAGCCTCGCGTCGATCGCCAACGGCACCGCCAACATTGCCAAGGCGGTGCTGACGCTGACGGCGGTGACGGACAGCAAGACCTATGACGGCACCGTCGCGTCCAGCGGCGTGGTCACGCACTCCGGCCTGGTGGCCGGCGATACGATCAGCGGCCTGACCCAGGCGTTCGACAGCAAGGCCGCGGGCAACCGCACGCTGAGCGCCAACGCCTGGACGATCAGCGACGGCAATGCCGGAGGCAACTATGCGGTGACGAAGGTCGACGCCGCGGGATCCATCGGGCAGAAACTGTTGAGCGGTGAGCTCAGCGGCACCGTCACCAAGGTATATGACGGTACCACGACCGCGACGCTGCTGCCGACCAACCTGCTGGGCGTGGTCGCGGGCGATGCGGTGGTCGTGAGCACCACCGGCGCGGACTATGCCGACCAGAATGCCGGGACCAACAAGCTGGTCACCGTGTCGGGCATGTCGCTGAGCGGCGCGGATGCGGGCAATTATGTGCTTCAGAGCGCGTCCACATCCGCGAACGTCGGTGAGATCACCGCGCGCCGGATCGTGGTCAGCACGACCGGCCGGGGTGCGAAGACCTATGACGGCACCACGACGCTGGCGGCGAACCAGATGGGCTCGCTCGTCTTCCTCGCGGCCGATGGCGATGCCGCCACCCAGGCTCTCCTGTCGGCCGATGGCGTCTCGCTGAACGCCACCGGCGTGACCGGTACGCTGGCCGATCGTAATGCGGGTACGGGCAAGGCCTTGACGCTGACCGGCTATGCGCTGGATGGCAACGGGCTCGGCAACTATGCGCTTTCGTCCACCACGATCGGTGGGCTGGCCGACGTCGCGCGGGCGACGCTGGTGCTGAGCGCCGTGGGTGACAGCAAGACCTATGACGGCGTGCGGACGTCGACCGGCTCGGTGGGGATCACTGGGCTGATCGGTAGCGATACCGCCACGGCGGTCCAGTCCTTCGACAGCCGCAATGCGGGTGACCGGGTGCTGCAGGTCACCGGCTATAACATCGTCGACGGCAATGGCGGCGGCAATTATGTCGTGACGCTGCAGGACGCGGTGGGCACGATCGCCAAGCGGGAACTGACCGCGGCGGTCATGGTCGCCGACAAGGTCTATGACGGCACGCGCGCCGCGACCGGTACGTTCGGTGCACTCCAGAACCTCGTCATGGGCGACACCGTCAGCGCGACGGCGGCGATGACGTTCAACGATCGCAATGTCGGTGCGAGCAAGCTGGTCACGATCAGCGGCGTGACGTTGACGGGTGCGGATGCGGGTAATTACGCCCTGCTTCCGATCGCCAGCACGGCGACCGCGTCGATCACCCGGGCCGCGCTGTCGCTGACGGCGACGACGGATATCCGCCAGTATGACGGCACGCTGGCTTCGTCCGGCGCGGTCCAGGCTGTCGGCCTGGCCGCGGGCGACAGCTTCACCGCGACCCAGTCCTTCGCCGACAAGAATGTCGGCAGCCGGGCGTTGCGCGTCGATGCGGGCTATGCCCTCGCAGACGGCAATGGCGGCAACAACTATCTGGTGACGCTGGTCGATGCGACCGGTGCGATCACGCAGCGCGTGCTGACCAGCTCGGTCACCGTCGATACCAAGGAGTATGACGGCAATACGGCGGCGACCGGCAGCTTCGGCGCGCTGCAGAACATCGTCGTCGGAGAAACGGTGACGCTGTCGGGCGGCACGCTGACCTTCGCCAACCGCAATGCGGGCGCGGGCAAGGCGGTCAACGTGACCGGCGCGACGCTGGCCGGTGCGGATGCGGCCAACTACGTGCTGAGCACGATCGGCGACGGTACGGGTACAATCACGCAGAAGGCGCTCGTCCTGAATGCGGTCGGCGATACCAAGGTCTATGACAACACCACCGCCTCGGCGGCGCAGGTGCAGGCGGTCGGCCTGGTCGCGGGCGACGTGGTCACCGCGACCCAGTCGTTCGACAGCAAGAATGCGGGCACCCGCACGCTGGCCGTCAATGGCGGCTGGGCGATCGCGGATGGCAATGGCGGCAACAACTATGCCGTCACCATCGGCACCACCGCTGCTGGCACGATCACGCCAAAGGCCGTGCAGGCGAACGCCACCGTCGACAACAAGGTCTATGACGGCGGCACCGTGGCGACCGGAACCATCACCGGCCTGGTCGGCGTGATCGCGGGCAACGATGTCCTCACCAATGGCAACGGCACGTTCGCCTTCGTCGATCGCAATGCGGGCGACGGCAAGACGGTTACCGTCAGCGGTGTCACGCTGACCGGCGCGGATGCCAGCAACTACACCATCGCATCGATCGCCAACGGCACCGCCAACATCGCCAAGGCGACGCTGACGCTGACGGCGGCGGCGGACGGCAAGACCTATGACGGGACGCTGCTGTCGAGCGGTGTCGTGACGGCCAGCGGTCTGGTCGGCGGCGACACGATCAGCGACATGACCCAGGCGTTCGATACGAAGAACGCGGGCACCCGCACGCTGAGCGCCAATGCCTGGACGATTGCCGATGGCAATGGCGGCAACAACTATGTGGTGGCCAAGGTCGATGCGGTCGGGACCATCGCACAGAAGCTGCTGACCGGTGAGATCACCGGTTCGATCAGCAAGACCTATGACGGCACCGATGCGGCGACGTTCGGCGCGGCCAATATCGACGGCATCATCGCGGGCGACGTAGTGACGGTGTCGAGCACCGGGGCCACCTATGCCGACAGGAATGTTGGCACGAACAAGCTGGTGACGGTGTCGGGCCTCGCGCTGACGGGGACGGATGCGGCGAACTATGCGCTGCAATCGACCTCGGCCCAGGCGGCGGTCGGCACGATCCTGGCCCGCCAGATCGCGCTGAGCGTCACGGGCAACGCGGCCAAGACCTATGACGGCACGACTGCTCTGACGGCGGGCCAGCTCGGCACGTTGAGCTTCGTGCTGGCGAACGGCGACACGGCGACGCAGGCGCTGCTGACCAGCGACGGCGTGGCGACGGACCTGAGCGCCGTCACCGGCACGCTGGCGGATCGCAATGCGGGCAACGGCAAGAGCGTGACGCTGACGGGCTATGGTCTGAGCAACAATGCGTTCGGCAACTATGCCCTGACGAACGCCTCGCTCCAGGCGGTGGCCGATGTCGCCAAGGCGACGTTGACGCTGACGGCGGCGGCGGACAGCAAGACCTATGACGGGACGCTGCTGTCGAGCGGTGTCGTGACCGCCAGCGGCCTCGTCGGCGGCGATACGATCGGCGGCGTGACCCAGGCGTTCGATACGAAGAACGCCGGCAGCCGCACGCTGAGCGCCAATGCCTGGACGATCAGCGACGGCAATGGCGGCAACAACTATGCGGTGGTCAAGGTCGACGCGGTCGGCACCATCGCGCAGAAGCTGCTGACCGGCGAGATCACCGGCACCGTCTCCAAGGTCTATGACGGGACGACGGCGGCGACGCTGCTGCCGACCAACCTGCTCGGCGTGATTGCGGGCGATGCGGTGACGGTGACGGCGGGCAGCGCCACTTATGCCGATCGGAATGTCGGTACGAACAAGCTGGTGACGGTGTCGGGCATCACGCTGAACGGCGTGGATGCGGCCAATTATCTGCTCCAGGGCACGACCGCATCCGCGAGTGTCGGCGAGATCACCGCTCGCCGGATCGCGGTGACGACGACCGGTCTGGGTGCGAAAACCTATGACGGCACGACCCTGCTGGGTACCAACCAGCATGGGACGCTCACCTTCCTTGCGGCGGATGGCGATGCGGTGACGCAGGCGCTGATGAATGCCGATGGCGTCGCCCTGAACGCGACGGGTGTCACCGGCACGCTGGCGGATCGCAATGCCGGGACCGGCAAGGGCGTGACGCTGTCGGGCTACACGCTCGATGGCAATGCATTCGGCAACTATGTCCTGGCATCCGCCACGACCATGGCGCTGGCGGATGTCGCCCGGGCGCAGCTGACCCTGTCGGCCGTCGCGGACAGCAAGGTGTATGACGGCACGTCGGCGTCGAGCGGTACGGTCGCCGTCACCGGCCTCGTCAGCGGTGACACGGTCACCGCGACCCAGGCGTTCGACAGCCGCAACGCCGGATCGCGTCTGTTGCAGGTGGGTGGGGTCACCCTCACCGACGGTAACGGCGGCGGCAACTATGTGGTGACGTTGCAGGACGCCAATGGCGTGATCGCCAAGCGCGACCTGACCACCTCGGTCTCCGTCAACGACAAGGTCTATGACGGCACCACGCTGGCCACCGGCACGCTCAGCCCGTTGCAGAACGTGATCGCAGGGGACGATGTCGCGGTTTCGGTCGCGATGGCGTTCGCCGACCGGAATGCGGGCGCGAACAAGACGGTGACGATCGGCACCGGCATGTTGTCGGGCCTGAGCGCGGCCAACTACAACCTCGTCCCGCTGCCGACCTCGGCCACGGCGACGATCGCCAAGGCCGCCCTCGCGCTCACTGCCGTCAGCGATATCCGCCAGTATGACGGGACCTTGACCTCGACCGGGACGGTCGTCGCCAACGGTCTGGTCGCTGGCGACAGCGTCACCGCCAGCCAGGTCTTCGACAGCAAGAACGCTGGCGGACGGACGCTGCGGGTCGCTGCGGGCTATGCGCTCAACGACGGTAACGGTGGCAACAACTATGCGGTGACGCTGGTCGATGCGGCGGGTGCGATCACCCAGCGTGTTCTGACCACCTCGGTCGCGGTCGACACCAAGGAGTATGACGGCACCACCGCGGCGACCGGTACGTTCGGCGCGCTCCAGAATTTGGTGAGCGGCGAGACGGTGACGCTGTCGGGCGGAACGCTGGCGTTCGCCGACCGCAATGCCGGTATCGGCAAGGCGGTCACCGTCACCGGCGCCACGCTGGGCGGAGCGGATGCGGCCAATTACGTGCTGAGCACGACCGGCAACGGTACGGGCACCATCACGCGCAAGGCGATCGCGCTCAACGCGGTGACCGACAGCAAGGTGTATGACGGCACGACCGCCTCGGCGGCACAGGTACAGGCGGTCGGCCTGGTCGCGGGCGACGTGGTCAACGCGACCCAGTCGTTCGACGGCAAGAATGCGGGCGACCGCACGCTGTCGATCAACGGTGGCTGGACCATCGCGGACGGCAATGGCGGCAACAACTATGCCGTCAGCCTCGGCAACCCGGCCGCTGGCGTCATCGTCCGCAAGGAGTTGCAGGTCACCTCGCAGGTCGCGAACAAGGTGTATGACGGCACGACGGCGGCGACCGGTTCCATCACCGGCCTGTCCGGCGTGGTCGCGGGCGACACCGTCGCCACCAACGGCACCGGGACCTTCGCGTTCGTCGACCGCAACGCCGGTATCGGCAAGTCGGTCACCGTCAACGGCGTGACGCTGTCCGGCGCGGATGCCGCCAACTATGTCCTCGGCACCATCGCGAGCGGCACCGCCAATGTCGCCAAGGCGCTGCTGACACTGACGGCGGCTGCCGACAGCAAGGTCTATGACGGCACAGCGGCGTCGGTCGGGACGGTCGCGATCAGCGGTCTCGTCGCCAACGACACCGCCAGCGCCACCCAGGCCTTCGACAGCAAGAATGCGGGCAGCCGCACGATCCTGGCCGACCGCTGGACCATCAACGACGGCAATGACGGCGGCAACTATGCCGTCGTCCGGATCGCCGCGAACGGCTCCGTCGCGCAGAAGATGCTGACGGGCCAGCTCACCGGCACGGTCAGCAAGGTGTATGACGGTACGACCGCCGCCACCCTGTTGCCGGTCAACATCGACGGTGTGATCGCGGGCGACGCCCTGACCCTGACCATGGCGGGCGCCAGCTATGCCGACCGCAATGTCGGCACCGGCAAGCGGGTCACGGTGAACGGCATGGCGCTGACCGGCGCCGATGCGGGCAATTATGTCCTCCTGTCGAACAGCGCCGACGCCGATGTCGGTACGATCACGCCGCGCGCGGTGACGGTCGTCGGCTCGGGCCTGGGCGCGAAGACCTATGACGGTCGTACGCTGCTCGATCACGACCAGCTGGGCACGCTGACGTTCGTTGCGGGGGGCGGGGATGCCATCACTCAGGCGTTGCTGGCGGCCGATGGCGTCGTCCTCGACACCAGCGGCGTCACCGGCACGCTGGCGGATCGCAATGCGGGCAGCGGCAAGAGCGTCGACCTGACGGGCTACGCGCTCGATGGAAATACGTTCGGCAATTACGAGCTGGTCAACCAGATGGTGCGTGGCGTTGCGGATGTCGCACGGGCGCGGTTGACCCTGACCGCAACGGGCGAGGACAAGGTCTATGACGGCACCACGACCTCGTCGGGCTCCGTCCAGGTGCTCGGCCTGATCGCGGGCGACACCGTGACGGCCGGTCAGGCCTTCGACACCAAGAATGCGGGCAATCGACTGATCAAGGTCGTCGGCGTCTCGCTGGCGGACGGCAATGACGGCGGCAACTATGCCGTGACGTTGCAGGATGCCTCGGGTGTCATCGCGAAGCGCACTCTGACCGCCACGGTCACGGTGAACGACAAGGTCTATGACGGTACCACCGTCGCCACCGGCAGCATCGGCTCGCTCGGCAATGTCGTGAACGGCGATAGTCTCGCCGTGGCCGCCAACATGGCGTTCGCCGACCGGAATGTCGGCGCCAACAAGGCGGTGACCCTGACGGGGGTGATGCTGGCCGGTGCCGATGCGGGCAACTATACCCTCGTACCGATCGCGAACAGCGTCGCCACGATCCGCAAGGCCGATCTGACGGTGACCGCGACCGCCGACCGCAAGGCCTATGACGGCACGATGGTGTCGAACGGCACGGTGACGGTCAGCGGCCTGATGGCCGGCGACCAGATGACCGGGTTGAAGCAGGCCTTCGACGGCAAGGATGCCGGTAGCCGGTCGATCGCGGTGACGGACTGGACGCTCGACGACGGCAATGGCGGCGGCAACTACAATGTCGTCAAGGTCAACGCGCTCGGCCTCATCACGCCGCGCGATGTCGTCGTGACCCTGAACAGCGCGTCGAAGCTGCAGGGGCAGGCCGATCCGGCACTGAGCTTCACGGTCACCGCCGGTGGCATGATGGCGGGCGACACGATGACCGGCAACGCCGTTCGCGAAGCCGGGGAAAGCGCGGGCGACTATGTCATCCGGCAGGGCAGTCTCTCGGCGGGCTCGAACTATGCGGTCACGGTCGTGAACGGCATGTTCCGCATTGTCGCCAACGGCACGGGCGGCGGCAGCACGGGCGGTGGCACTGGCGGCGGCAGCACGGGCGGTGGCACTGGCGGCGGCAGCACGGGCGGCAGCACGGGCGGCAGCACCGGTGGTGGCACCGGTGGCGGCAGCACCGGTGCCGGGGTGGTAACGCCGGAGGTCGTCAGGGAGGCGGCTTCGGTCGGTAACCAATTGCCTCCGGTCATCCGGGCCGACACGGGTGGAGCGGCCAGCGCTGGTGGCTCGACCTCCATCTCCACCGCTCCCTGGTTCGCCAGCGATCCCTTCGGTGGCGCGGCGCAAGGTGGGGCAGCCACCCAAGGCAATGCCGGGGGTCAATTGTCCGGCGGCACCCAAGGCGGCGCGAATGGCCTGAACACTGGCACTCAGGCCGGTACAAACGGGCTGAATAGCGGCACGCAGAGCGGCGCCAACGGCCTGAATGGCGGCATTCAGAACGGCGCGAACGGCCTGACTGGTAACAGCCAGGTTGGCACGACCGGCCTGAGCGGTGGCAATCAGAGCGGCAAGAACGGCCAGGCCACCGGCACCCAGACCAATGCGAGCGGTCAGCAGACCGGCAGCACCTCGGGCGGGAAGAACGGCCAGGGCACCGGTACCCGGACCAACGCCAACGGTCAGCAGACCGGTGATGCTCAGGCTAGCCAGAACGGCCAGAATGCCGGCACTCAAACTGACGCCAACGGTCAGCAGACCGGCGACGCGCAGGACGGCAAGAACGGCCAGAATGCCGGATCTCAGGATGATACCGGCCGGCGGCAGAATGGCGATGACCAAGGCGGTACCGATGGCCAGAACGGCGACGGTACGGCGAAGGGCTCGAACGATGGTGACGGCGGCGAAGGGGATAAGGCCTGCGCGTCGGGTTCTAAGAGTGCGGGCAATTGCGTGCCGGCCAAGGGCTTCACGCTTCCCTATCCGACGAACCGGATCATCACCCCGATCATCAGGTTCCTGCAACGTTAAGTGAGGTGAGGCGGGAATTGGGCGCCGTCGGTGGCGGCGCCCGAACAAAGGAATGACATTGCAGGCCCCGCCACCTTGAAGGGGGCGGGGCCTGAATGATTCTCGGGCGATGGATGAATATCCGCCGCATGTGGTCCGGAGCGACGTGGAACCTAAGCCGGATCAACATTCAGGCGGAAGGGTTATCATTCCTCCCCTGCACGGGGAGGAATGGGTGAATATCGATCGGCTCTAGCGAACGTTCAGGGATGTCAGCGTCGTGCATTGGTGCGAATGAACACTGCTGCCCGTCCGGCGCGCGCCGATCGCTTCGCCGATCATGAGCAGGGCGGGGTCCTTGTCGCCGATGGTGCGGGTGAGGAAGCCCAGCGCGTCGAGGCGGCCGGTGATCAGCCTTTCGGTCGGTAGCGAGACGTTCACCGCGATCATCACCGGCGTTTCGGGCGGCATGCCCGCCGCGATCAACTGGCGCGCGATTTCTGGCGCGGCGGCGCGGCCCATATAGACGGCCAGCGTCGCATCGGGGGCGGCGAGGGCCTGCCAGTCGAGCGACAGGGGCTCGCCCTCCCGCAAATGCGCGGTGACCAGGGTCAGGCGGCGCGACAAGCCGCGCAGGGTCAGCGAGATGCTGCCCGAAGCCGCCGCCGCGCTCGCCGCCGTGATACCGGGGCAGACGCGGACGGCGATTCCGGCGGCGCGGCAGGCGTCGATCTCCTCGGTCGAGCGGCCGAAGATCGACGGATCGCCGCCCTTCAGCCGGACGACCCGCTGGCCCGACAGTGCCGCCGCGACGATCAGGCTGTCGATCGTGCCCTGGTCCCTGGAGTGGCGGCCCGAGCGCTTGCCGACGCTGGACAGTTCGGCCGTGTCGGGGACGAGCGCCAGGATATCCGGGCCGACCAGCGCATCGTAGAAGACGATATCGGCGGCGGCGATCAGTCGCTCGGCCTTGCGGGTCAATAGCTCGGGATCGCCGGGGCCTGCCCCGACCAGCCAGACCGAACCGGCGGGAAAATCATCCATGCGCATGGGCGGGCTCCTGGGTTTCGGCGAGCAGGCGGGCGAGGGCGGGGCGGCACGATCCGCAATTGGTGCCAGCCCCCAGCGCCGCGCCGATGGCGGCGACATCGGCAAGCTGCCGGTCGCGGATCGCGGTCACGATGGTGCGGACCCCGATGTCGAAACAGGCGCAGACGATCGCCCCGCGCTCGACCGCCGCGCCGGGTGCGCGTCCGGCGAGAATGGTGGGGGCGACTTCGCTTGCGCTGAGCTGTGCGATCAGCCAGTCGCGGCCCGGCAACTCCCCCCGCTCGGTCAGGAACAGCGCGGCGGCGAGGCGATCCTCGGCGATCACTGCGACGCGGCGCGATCCGCGCGCGGGGTCGGTCACCTCGATCCGCTGGCCCTTGGGAAGCAGGGTTTCCAGCACGACCGGATCGCCATCGCCCGCGACCTCCCACAGCCAGCCGCCGGGAATGGCGACCCGCGTGGCCCACAGGCAGTCCGGCGTCGCCACCGCCTCGCCGGTCAGGATGACGAAGCCACGCCAGCGAGTCGCGACGGCGGCGATACTGGCGGGGGTGCGCTTGAAGCCCGGCTGGCCCGAATAGGGATCGGTCAACGGGCGGGGGAGCAGGCCGGTGCGGCCGCCCTTCGCGGTCCGGTCGGTCCAGTGGATCGGTACGAACAGCTCGCCGGGGCGTTGTCCGGCGCTGACCGCCACGCGGTAGAGGCTTTCTCCCTGCGGCGTCGCGACGCGGGCCAGACCGCCATCGGTCAGCGCCAGCCGTGCGGCATCGTCGGGGTGCACCTCGACCAACGGCTCCTCGCGGTGGCGCGCCAGCTTGGGGGCCAGGCCGGTGCGGGTCATCGTATGCCAATGGTCGCGATAACGACCGGTGTTGAGCGTCATCGGCCAGTCGCGAAGCGGCTCGGGTAGCGGTTTTTGTGTCACGGGGATCAGGCGGGCGCGGCCATCGGGCGTGGGGAAACGGCCATCGGCAAAGGGCGTGCCGCCCCAGCGGAACGGCTCCATCGCGTCATAATCGCCATTGCCGCCGCTCCACCGGCCGGGCAGCGCGAACAGGCGCTGGCCGTCATTCTCGTAAGCGGACAGGCGGCAATGCTCGCGCCAGATTTCGGCGGGGCGGTCATAGGAAAAGGCGGTCTTCCAGCCCATGCGGCGGCCGACTTCCTTGACGATCCACCAGTCGGGCTTGGCCTCGCCGGGCAAGGGGAAAAGGGCGCGCTGGCGGCTGATCGTGCGGTCGCTATTGGTGACGGTGCCGTCCTTCTCGCCCCAGGCGGCGGCGGGCAGGCGGACATGGGCGTGGACCGAACTGTCGGTCTCGGCGATCACGTCGCTGACCACGACAAAGGGGCAGGCGGCCAGCGCCTCGCGTACCGCGCCCGCGTCGGGCATCGAGACGGCGGGGTTGGTTGCCATGATCCACAGCGCCTTGATCCGGCCCTGGCCCAGCTCGCGAAACAGGTCGACGGCCTTCAGCCCCGGCTTGGGGGCGATGGTGGGGGATGCCCAGAAGCGCTGGACCCGCGCGCGGTTGTCGGGCGCGAAGTCCATATGCGCGGCCAGCGTCGAGGCGAGGCCGCCGACCTCGCGCCCGCCCATCGCATTGGGCTGTCCGGTGATCGAGAAGGGGGCCGCGCCCGGCTTGCCGATCCGGCCGGTGGCGAGGTGGAGGTTGAGGATCGCGTTGACTTGGTCGGTGCCGGCGGTCGACTGGTTGATCCCTTGGCTGAACAGGGTGACGGTGCGCGGGGTGGCGGCGAACAGTTCGTAGAAGCGGCGCAGATCGGCGGGCGCGACGTCGCAGGTCCTGGCGACCGACCAGAGATCGCTGCCTTCGTCCAGCGCGGTCCAGAAATCATCGGGCACGTTGAGGGAGGCGTTCAGGAAATCCTCGTCCACCAGCCCCGCCGCGCGGACCCAGGCGAGCGCGCCGTTCATCAGCGCCACGTCGCTTCCTGGCCGGATGGCGAGGTGGAGGTCGGCTTGCTCGGCCGTCTCGGTCCGGCGCGGGTCGATGACGACCAGCTTCGCGCCCGCATCGCACCGGGCGCGGATGCGTTGATAGACGATGGGGTGGCACCAGGCGGTGTTGCTGCCGACCAGGACGATCAGGTCGGCGGCGTCGATGTCGTCGTAGGAGGCGGGCACCACGTCCTCGCCGAACGCGCGGGTGTGGCCCGCCACCGCGCTTGACATGCACAGGCGCGAATTGGTGTCGATATTGGCCGAGCCGATAAAGCCCTTCATCAGCTTGTTGGCGAGGTAATAATCTTCCGTGAGCAACTGGCCCGAGACATAAAAGGCGACGCTATCGGGGCCGTGCTGTGCGACGGTATCGCGGAAGCGCTTGGCCACCAGGTCCAGCGCCTTGTCCCACGACGCGCGGCGCTTGCCGATCAAGGGGTGGAGGAGGCGGCCCTCCAGGCCGACCGTCTCGCCCAGATGGGTGCCCTTGGAACAGAGTTTGCCGCGATTGGCGGGGTGGTCGGGGTCGCCCTCTATCCGCACGGCGCGCTCGCCGGTCACGGTCGCGCGGATGCCGCAGCCGACGCCGCAATAGGCACAGGTGGTGCGGATCATAAGCCCTCTCCCCTCTGGGGAGAGGGTTGGGTGAGGGGTTCGGGCCTCGCAGAGATGTTCAGCTCGGTGAGACACCTGCCCCTCACCCCGACCCTCTCCCCGGAGGGGAGAGGGAGATGGTTGCTCTTCACGCCGCCGCCTTCAGGGTGCTGGCGCGGCAGATCAGCACGCGGCCGCCGCTGATCTTCACCGGTACGGTCGGGGTGCAGCCCTTGTCCTCGCCCAGCGCCTCGCCGGTGCTGAGCGAAATCCGCCAATTGTGCAGCGGGCAGGCCACCGCGCCGCCATGGACGATGCCCTGGCTCAACCGCCCATGCTTGTGCGGGCAGCGGTCGAGCAGCGCGAAGACGCTGTTCTCGCCGGTGCGGAAGACGGCGATGTCGTCGCCGCCCTCGACCTGGACCGTGCGGCTCCCTCGCAGGGGGATTTCCTCGACCCAGCCGATATCGAGCCATTCGCCAATCATGCCATTTCTCCAACCGGCTGGAAGCGCGCCATCGGCGCATGGATTTCGCGTTCGGCCCCGGCGACACGCTCGGCCCAGGGGTCTTCTTGCGAGAAGGCTTGCGAATAGAAGAAGCGCCGGGCCAGTTCGGCGCGTTCGTCGGCATCGGGCAGGAGGCGCGACTGGATATAGGCCAGCCCAACCCGCTCGATCCACGGCGCGGTGCGCTCCAGATAGCGCGCTTCCTCGCGATAGAGTTGGATGAAGGCGGCGCACATTTCCATCGCTTCCTGCTCCGTCGTCACTTTGCAGAGCAGGTCGGTGGCGCGGACCTTGATCCCGCCATTGCCGCCGACATGGAGTTCATAGCCCGAGTCCACACAGACCACGCCGAAGTCCTTGATCGTCGCCTCGGCACAATTGCGCGGGCAGCCGGACACCGCGATCTTGAACTTGTGCGGCATCCATGACCCCCAGGTCGCGCGCTCCAGCTTGACGCCCAGGCCGGTCGAATCCTGCGTGCCGAAGCGGCACCATTCGGAGCCGACACAGGTCTTCACTGTGCGCAAGCTCTTGCCATAGGCATGGCCCGAGACCATGCCGGCCGCGTTCAGATCGGCCCAGACGGCGGGCAGGTCTTCCTTCCTGATGCCGAAGATGTCGAGCCGCTGGCCGCCGGTCACCTTGACCATCGGCGCGTTGAACTTCTCGACCACATCGGCGATCGCGCGCAGTTCCTTCGGGCTGGTGATCCCGCCCCACATGCGCGGCACGACCGAATAGGTGCCGTCCTTCTGGATGTTGGCGTGCATCCGCTCGTTGACGAAACGGCTCTGCTGGTCGTCGACATAGTCGCCGGGCAGCGCGCAGAGCAGATAGTAATTGAGCGCCGGGCGGCAGGAGGAGCAGCCGTCGGGCGTCGACCAGTGCAGCTTCTGCATGACCTCGGGGATCGAGCGCATGTCCTGCGCGACGATCTCGCGGCGGACATCGTCATGGCCGAAGCTGGTGCATTTGCACATCGTCTTCGGCCCCGCCTCCACCTCGTCGCCAAGGGTGAGCGCGAGCAGCGTCTCGACCAGCCCGGTGCACGAGCCGCAGCTCGCCGACGCCTTGCAGGTGGCGCGGACGGCGTCGAGGCTGTGCGCGCCCTTGGCGATGCACGACACGACCTGGCCCTTGGTGACGCCGTTGCAGCCGCAAATCTCCGCCGTGTCGGAGAGCGCCGCAACGGCCGCTTTAGGGTCCGCCTGCCCACCTCCGGAGGCGAAGGCCTGGCCGAAGATCAGCGCGTCGCGGATGTCGCCGACAGGCTCGCCCTTTTTGAGCAGGTCGAAATACCAGTTGCCGTCGGCGGTGTCGCCATAGAGCACCGCGCCGACGATCCGGTCGTCCTTGACCACGACACGCTTGTAGATGCCGCGCGCCGCGTCGCGCAGCACGATATCCTCCGCGCCGTTGCCGCCGCCGAAATCGCCCGCCGAGAAGACGTCGAGCCCGGCGACCTTCAGCTTGGTTGCGGTGGCGGTCGGGCGGTAGCCGGACGGCGCGCCGGTCAGCGCATCGGCCAGTGACCGGCACATGTCCCAGAGCGGCGCGACGAGGCCATAGACCTGTCCGTCATGCTCGACACACTCGCCGACCGCCAGAATGCGTGGGTCGGACGTCACCATATGGTCGTCCACCTTGATCCCGCGTCCGACTTCCAACCCTGCTGCACGGGCCAGCGCGACCGAGGGGCGGATGCCGACCGCCATCACCACCAGATCGGCGGCGATCTCGCGCCCGTCCTTCAGGCGGATCGCCTCGACCTTGCCGTCGCCGACGATCTCGGCGGTGTCGGCACCGCACAGCACGGTTTGGCCGCGCGCCTCCAGCGCCTGTTTCAGCAGCCAGCCCGCCGCTTCGTCCAGTTGCCGTTCCATCAGGGTCGGCATCAGGTGGAGGACGGTGACCTTCATACCCCGAAGCGAGAGGCCATGCGCCGCCTCCAGCCCGAGCAGGCCGCCACCGATCACCACCGCGCTGCCACCCCGTTCGGCGGCGGCGAGCATATGCTCGACATCCTTCATGTCGCGGAAGCTGATAACGCCGGGCAGGTCATGGCCGGGCACCGGGATGATGAACGGGTCGGAGCCGGTCGCGATCAGCAGTCGGTCATAGTCCAGCACCATGCCGCTCTTCGCGGTGACGGTGCGCGTTTCCCGGTCGATGGCGGTGACGGGATCGCCGCTGACCAGGGTGATGCCGTTATCTTCATACCAGTCGAGCCCGTTGATGACGATCTCGTCGAACGTCTTCTCGCCCGCCAGCACCGGCGACAGCATGATCCGGTTGTAATTCACCAACGGCTCGGCACCGAAGATGGTGATGCGGTAGCGGCCGGGATCGCGGGCGAGCAGTTCCTCGACCGCGCGGCACCCCGCCATGCCGTTGCCGACGACGATGAGATGCTCGCGGGTGTCGACCTTGGCGGCGCTCAGGACTTCGTGTTTCATCGGTTCGATCCGGGCAAGAGGAAAAGCATCAGATCCGCACGCCATCGGCTGCGCCCCAACTGCGGCGCCAATGGCCCTTGACCAGCGTCAGCCCGGCCAGCGCCACCAGGGCGAGGGCGGCGAAGATCAGGAAGCCGCCCGAGAAGCTGCCGGTCCACTGCTTGGCAATGCCCAGCGACGAGGCGAGGTAGAAGCCGCCGATGCCGCCCGCCATGCCGACCAGTCCGGTCATCACGCCGATCTCGGCGGCGAAGCGCTGCGGCACCAGTTGGAACACCGAACCATTGCCGACACCCAGCGCCAGCATGGACAGGACGAACAGCGCCAGCGAGGCGGCGAACCCGTCGACCATCGCCACGCCGGTCAGCGTGACGGCGGCGGCGGCGAAGACGGCCATCAGCGCCTTCACCCCACCGATCGCATCGGCCAGCGCGCCGCCCATCGGCCGGACCAGCGACCCGGCGAAGACACAGGCGGCGGTGGCATAGCCCGCCTGCACCGGGGTCAGACCGAAACGATCGGTGAAATAGATGGGCAGGCTGGCGGCGAGACCCACGAACCCGCCGAAGGTGACGGCGTAGAAGCCCATCAGCCACCAGGCATCGGCCTGTTTCAGCGGCGCGAGATATTCGACCAAGCGGCGCGGGGCGGGGGCACCCGGTGCGTCCTTGGCCATCGCCATATAGGCGACGAAGACCAGGGTGAGCGGCAGGCAGGCGAGGCCCAGCACCGCGTTCCAGCCGAACAGCTTGGCCAGTGCGGGCGCGAACAGCGCGGCGAGGACCGTACCCGAATTGCCCATACCCGCCAGGCCCATGGCCTTGCCCTGATGCTCGGGCGGATACCAGCGGCTGGCGAGCGGCAATGCGATGGCGAAGCTCGCGCCTGCAAAGCCCAGTATCACGCCCAGCGCCAGCGTGCCGCCAAAGCTGTTCACCCCCAGCACCCAGGCGGAAAAGAGGCCCCCAATCACGATGATCTGGCTGATCGCGCCCGCCCGCTTCGGCCCGATCCGGTCGACGAGCAGCCCGTTGACGACACGCAGGACCGCACCCGCCAGAGTCGGCACCGCGACCATCACGCCCTTCTCCGCCGGGGTCAGTCCCAGGCTGGCCGAGATTTGCGGGGCGAGGGGCCCCAACAGCACCCAGACCATGAAGGCCAGGTCGAAATACAGGAACGCCGCGATCAGGGTCGGCGTATGGCCGCTCGACCAGAAGCCGCCGTCATCGGCTTTTGTCTTTTCGGTGTCGTCCCAGAATGCCGTCGCCATCGTGCCGCCTCTATGGGCCCAGGGCCCAAAACGAAAAAAGCCGCCAGGACGCGGTGCCCTTGCGGGTCGCATCCTGGCGGCTTCGTTGCCTCCAAGCGGGAACGGGCAAAGCCCGCCTCCGCCAGCGCGCTGCCCCATCGTTGGAACGGCCTGCGCTGCTATCTCGTGTCCGACTCCATTGCCGGACGAAGCGAAAATTGCCTGATTCGCGGACCCCGCGCAAGTCCCTTTCGCTGTTGCAGCAAAATGTGGGGCTTTCCGTCATCCCAGCGAAGGCTGGGATCTCTGGCCGGGGGTGTTCTCCAATCGCGAAAAGGCCCCAGCCTGCGCTGGGGCGACGGGGTCAGGGGAGGCCCGCCAAATACCCCGGAATATCGTCGGGATCGAACGCGCGCCCGTCGAAGAACCGGTCGCTGCCCAGTACCAGCCGTCCTTGCGTCGATCCCGCCCCGATCGGCTCGACCAGCGCGCCCTCCAGCTTCGAGCTGGCACCGGGCAGCGGCGCGCCCGATCCGGCCAGGGCGGCGCGGTACAGGTCCGGGCGGAACACGCCTTGCGCGGTCGCGGCGTCGGTGGTCGAGAAGGCCGGGCCCTCCCACCGCACCATCTGTGCATAGAGCCAGGCCGCCTGGCTGCGCCATGGGAAGTTCGCCGCCTCGCGATACTGGAACATGAAGTCCGGATAATGGACCGGCTCGCCGCCCGGCACCACGCGGATGCGGTCGGTGATCGCGCGCAGGATCGCATCGACCGGCGCGTCCAGATAGTGCGGGCGCGACAGGATGGCTGCGCTCTGCTCGACCGTCTCGGGATCGACGAAATGCGCCGCCGCCGTATGGAGCCCGCGGATCAGCGACAGGACGCCGTCGCGCCGCTCTTCCGCCCGGTCGGCGCGCATCGCCAGTACCTTTTCGACGCCGCGCCGCCAGATCTGCGCGGTGGCGAGCGCGATCCGGCCGACGCCGCGATCGACCGCGATGGAGTTCCAGGGCTCGCCGACACAGATGCCGTCCACCTCTCCGGCGGCCAGCGCATCGGCGGCGAAGGGTGGGCTGGTGACGATGATCGCGACATCCGTGTCCGGGCGGATGCCGACGCCCGCCAGCCAGTAGCGGAGCATGTAATTGTGGCTGGAATGGCGATGCACCACCCCGAAGCGCAGCGGCTTGCCCGCGTCCCGCCGCTGCTCCGCCACCGCCTTCAGCGCCGCACCGATGGCGACCGGATCGCCCAAAGTCTCGCCCAGGCCGACCGCCTCGCCCAGCGCGATCGAGAAGGTGATGGCATTGCCGTTCAGCCCCAGCACGAAGGGCACCGCCATCGGCACCGCCGGACGGTCACGCCCCAGCGCGGTCGATATGGCGAGCGGCGCCACCAGATGCGCGGCATCGGTATGGCCATAAAGCAGCCGGTCGCGCACCGCCGCCCAGGTCACGTCGCGGACCAGCTCGATGGCGATCCCCTCAGCCTCGGCAAAGCCAAGTTCGTGCGCCAGGATAGGCAGGGCGGCGTCGACCAGCGGCAGGAAGCCGATGCGGAACGGGTCGAGGCTCATGGCAAATCTCCCATCAGCTGCTCGCTGGTCACGATCGCCTCCGCCACCTCGGCGATGCGGCGGTTGGTGGTCATGGCGTGGCTGCGCAGCAGGGCATAGGCGGCGGGCTCGTCGACGCCGCGCCGGCGCATCAGGATCGCCTTGGCCCGGTCGATCACCTGCCGGTCGGCCAGCGCGGTCCTGGCTTCGGCCAGTTCGGTCTGGAGCCGCGAAAAGGCCTGGAACCGGCGCACGGCCAGGTCGAGGATCGGCTTGATCCGCTGCTTGGCGAGGCCGTCGACGACATAGGCCGATACGCCCGCATCGACGGCGGCCATGGTCGATTCCGGCTCCGACTGGTCGACGAACATCGCGATGGGCCGATCCAGCGCGCGCGACATGGCGAAGAAATCCTCCAGCACGTCGCGGCTGGGATTTTCCAGGTTGATCAGCACGACCTCGGGTGCGGCGCGCTCCACCTGCGCGGCCAGCGGCCCGGCGGGGTCGATCACCACCAGATCGGTCAGCCCCGCCTCGCGCAGGCCATCGGAGATGATCGCGGCGCGCGTGCTGCTGGTATCGATGATCGCGATCCGCATGGCGGCTTGATGCCGTGTCGGCCCCCGATCGACAAGAGGCGAAGGCGATCAATCCCTGTCAAAGCCGCTTGCCTTGGCATATGTCGGACTATAATCAGATGGCATCGGATCGAATGAACGCGATCCCAATAAGATAGATCATTCGTACGGGGGAGATCGCCGATCATGCGCCATTTGGGCCGATCATGGAGCTTGCGCGCCATGCGCGTGCTGCTTTTGACCGGCGCGCTGATGGTGAGCGGACAGGCGCTGCACTCCGCCGCGACCAATCGGCCATTGTCCGGCGATATCGTGCCCGCACACGACCCCGTTCTGATCCGCGAAGGCGATGTCTATTACTCCTACTCGACCGGACAGCGCGCGAGGAAGCCGCTGGTGGCGCGCATGTCGCGCGATCTGCGATCCTGGACGCCTCTGGCCTCGCCGCTGCCCGCCATTCCCGATTGGGCGCTCGCGGCGGTCCCGGGCGCGCGGGAGATGTGGGCTCCCGACATAGCGCGCGTCGGCGCGCGCTATCGGCTCTATTACTCGGTTTCGACCTTCGGCAAGCAGCGTTCGGTCATCGGTCTGGCGACCGCGACGACGCTCGATCCGGCGCGCGCCGACTATGGCTGGCGGGACGAGGGGCTGGTGATCGCCTCGCGCGAGGGCGACGGTTACAACGCGATCGACCCGGCCTTCGCGCGCGATCGGCGGGGCGGCGAGTGGCTGGCATTCGGCAGCTTCTGGGGCGGGATACAGTTGATCCGGCTCGACCCCCGCACCGGCAAGCCCGCACCCGACGCACGCCCGGTGACGATCGCTGCCCGCGCAGTGGGGGAGGGCGATGGCGGCGGCAACGCGATCGAGGCGCCCTTCATCGTCGATCACGGCGGCTGGTACTGGCTGATCGTCTCGTTCGACCTGTGCTGTCGGGGAACGAAGAGCAGCTATCACCTGCGCGTCGGTCGGGCGCGATCGATCGACGGGCCCTATATCGACCGGAGCGGACGGGCGATGCGTGACGGCGGCGGAACCGTGCTGTTGCGGGCCGATGCCGAAGGACGCGACCGGTTTCGCGGGCCCGGCCATGCGGGCGTGCTGCACGATCGCGACGGGCGCGATTACCTCATTCATCATGCCTATGACGCCGAGGCCAAGGGGGCCTCGACGCTGCGGATCGCCCGGCTTCGCTGGGATGCGGGCGGCTGGCCCGTGGTTGAAAAGGAGACGCCATGACCGACTTCGTAATGACCCGTCGCGCTTTGGTGGCGGGCGGCGCGGCGCTGGCCGCTATTCCGGCACTGGGTCGGGCGACGGCCCCCGGCGCGGAGCGGGTGACGAACCCGCTGATCCGGCAGCGTGCCGATGCGCAGATCGCGCTTCAGGCGGACGGCCTCTATACCTTCATGGCGTCGGTCCCCGAATATGACCGGGTGGTGCTGCGCCGCGCCAAGACCATCGGCGGCCTGGCGACCGCGCCGGAGACGGTGCTGTGGCGGCGGCCCGCATCGGGCAGGATGGCCGGGCATATCTGGGCCCCCGAAATCCATCAGATCGATGGCCGCTGGTATGTCTATGTCGCGGCGGGGGATGGCGGCGACGTCTTCCACATCCGCACCTATGTCCTGCAATGCGACGGCCCCGATCCGGTGACGGGGAAATGGTCGCTGCTGGGGCAGCTGGAAACGCCGTGGGACACGTTCACACTCGATTCCACGACCTTCGTCCATCGCGGCACCCGCTATCTGGCCTGGGCGCAGAAGGAGCCGGGGATCGACACCAATTCCAATCTGTATCTGGCGCCGCTGGCCACTCCGACCACGCTGGCGGCGCGGCCCGCGCGGCTGACCGTGCCGACGCTGCCATGGGAGGTACAGGGGTTCAAGGTCGCGGAAGGCCCCGCGCCGCTGATCCGCAACGGCTGCATCTTCATGACTTATTCGGCCAGCGCGACCGATGCGCGTTATTGCATGGGGATGCTGATGGCGCGCGACGACGCCGATCTGATGGATCCCGCCGCCTGGACCAAATCGCCCGAGCCGGTCTTCCGCACCGATGCCGCGCGGCGGATCTACGGCCCCGGCCATAACAGCTTCACGGTCGATCGGGCGGGCAAGGACGTGCTGGTCTATCATGCCCGCGATTACGAGCCGATCACCGGCGATCCGCTCTACGACCCCAATCGCGACACGCGGGTCCAGCGATTCGGCTATCGGGCCGACGGCACCCCCGATTTCGGACGACCGGTCGCGAACGGTCCCGTCTTGATCTGAGGCAAGGGTGCGAGGGCTCCGGCTCTCGCATCCGGTTTGCTCCCGGTTTATAAGACCGACAAGAGACAGCGGCGCAAATTCTATGCACCAGTCGGCCTAGAAGACGGACAAAAAACGTTATTTTGCCAATGTTTGCGCTAACATCACGATGCCTGCTGAAGCCTTGGTGTTGCTCAAAATCCACGACCTGAATTGTCTATCATTATTTCGTCATCTCCAGCTTGACCGGAGCGTCGGATAGTCAGACAAATCGCTTCGACCGGTACCGAAAGTTCGGACCGTATGAGGGGAGATTCGATGAAGCATCACGTCCTGCTGCTGTCGGTTGCGCCATGGGCGCTTCTGGCCGCGCCCGCCATGGCGCAGACCGCCGCGCCCGACCAGAAGGCGCAGACCGCCGATCCCAACGCGCCGATCGAAACGCAGACACAGGTCGGAATCCAGCAGGATGTTCAGGAGGTTCCGGACCGCAGCCCGGTCCAGGCCTCGACCACGGGACTGGACGAACAGGCCGTCGACCCGCGCGACATCGTCGTCACCGGCTATCGCGCCAGCCTGGGTTCGGCGCAGGCGATCAAGCGCAATTCCGACGCGATCCTCGACGCGATCGTCGCCCAGGATATCGGCAAGTTGCCCGACAATACGGCGGCGGAGTCGCTGGCGCGCGTCACCGGCGTGCAGGTCAGCCGCTATAGCGACGAAGTGACCCAGGTCCTGGTGCGCGGCCTGCCCGACGTGGCGACGACCTTCAACGGCCGCGACATCTTCACCGCGGAGAACCGCCGCGCCGCCCTTCAGGATTTCCCAGCGGGCGCGCTGGCGGGGCTGGAGGTCTATAAATCGGGCACCGCCGATCTGCTGGAGCCGGGTCTGGCGGGCCTGATCAATGTCCGTTCGCGTCGCCCCTTCGATTTCGAAAAGGGCTTCACCATCGCGGGCGGCGTTCGCGGTACCTATAACGACCAGTCGAAGAAGTTCGACCCGCTCGGCAACCTCCTGATCAGCCAGCGCGCCGACACCGCGATCGGTGAGATCGGCTGGCTCATCAACGCCGCCTATACCCAGGCGCAGTATCGCAATGCGGTGCGCTGGGGCGAGGGCAACACCAACTCGCCGACGGCGGGCACGACGGTGCTGCCGAGCTCGGTCGGCCGCGACTTTCAGATACCGACGGCGGTCGGCGTCTATAATGACAGCGGTAAGCGCTGGCGCCCCGCGATCAACGCCAGCGTCCAGTGGCGCCCCGCGCACAATCTCGAACTATATTACGACTTCCTCTACCAGGGCTATCGCGGCGAGATCGCGAACGACTGGTTCCGCGTGCCGCTGCTCGACAACAATCCGACGCTCAGCGACGTGGTCCTGCGTCCCGGCCAGCCGCTTCAGGTTCAGAGCCTGACCAAGACCGGCGGCTATCGCCCCGAGGCGTATCGCAGCACCGCCAAGGGCTACACCAACACCTATCAGGCGGCGGGCGGCGCCAAATGGGATGTCGGCCGCGCGCATCTGTCCACCGACCTTGCCTATACCCGGTCGGAATATGGCTCCGACGAATGGAGCTTCGACACGGCCTTCGCCAAGCCGCCGGTGACGAATGTCGATTTCTTCGTCGACAACGGCGTGTCGTTCGATCTGCCCGGCTTCGACAATAAGAACCCGGCCAATTACATCTGGCGCGGCTATTATGAAGCGACCTACCGCGTACAGGGCAAGGGGTGGCAATGGCGCACCGACCTCGACCTGGAGACCGATCTGTCGCTCCTGCCGAGATTGCAGTTCGGCGTCCGCTGGACCGATCGCGATGCGTCGCTGAAGCGCGGCAACCGCTATGCCTATACCGAGCAGTTGGCGATCCCGCTGTCGGAGGTTCCGGCGGGCGATCTGGGGCTGACCCAGAATGCCTTCCGCGGAAATCAGGGCTTCACCAGCTGGCTGATGCCGTCGCGTGACGGGATTGCGGGCAATGCGCCGCAGCTTCGCCAATATGCGTTCGATGCGCTCCAGCGGCTGGTGGCGGGCAATCCGGCCGACCAGGGGTATCGCGACGCGCTGAACCGTTTCGCCTCGCCCACAGTCCAACTCGACCCGCTGGCCGCCTTCTACGCGACCGAACAGACCTATGCCTTTTACGGGCAGGCCAAATATGAATTCAATATCGGCTCGGTCCGGTTCGACGGTATGCTCGGCACCCGCGTGGTCAACACGGTGGGCGAGTATAGCGGCATCTCGACCGTGGAGTTCGACGGCGTTCGCCGCAGCGAGGTGCGGACGACCCGCGCCAATTATGTCGACATCCTGCCCAACGCGTCGCTGCGTATCCGGCCCGACGACAAGCTGCAAATTCGCTTCGGTATCACCAAGACCCGGACCAAGCCCGAATTTGGCCAGCTGAATCCGGCACTGAACATCACGCAGAACACCCAGGCGATCATTCCGGACCAGCCGCTCGACCCGCGCTTTCCGGCGGGCCTGAACACGCGGCCCAATGCTTATGGCAGCGGCGGTAACCCCGACCTCCGTCCGTTGACCTCGACCAACTATGACGCGACGGTCGAATATTATTTCTCGCCGACCGCATCTCTGACGGCTGCGGTATTCTATCGCGATCTCGATGGCTTCATCAGCAATTACGTCAATCGCACCATCGATCCCTTTTACGGCCTGATCGAAGTCAGCCGTCCGGAAAATGCGGGCAAGGGTCGGATCAAGGGCGTGGAAGTCGGCGGCCAGACCTTTTTCGACTTCCTGCCGGGGCTGTGGAGCGGTTTCGGCGTGCAGGCGAACGTCACTTATTTGGAAGGCAAGCAGCGTTATCCGGCCAACCTGTTCGCCTCGAACGGCGGGACCACCGAACCTCCGTTCGTGCCGATCACCAACCTGTCGAAGTGGACGTACAATATCGCTTTGTTCTACGAAAAGGGCGACGTGTCGACGCGCCTGTCGTTCAACAATCGCGATGCGTTCCTGAACGGCAATTTCATCAACGGCGATGGTTTCTATAACGGCGAAGGCACCACCACTATCCAACGGCTCGATTTCGGGTTCAACTATAACCTGACGAAGGAGATCACCATCGCCTTCGACGCCGCCAACCTGCTGGCCAAGCCGTTCAACAATTATCGCAGCTATGGCAACGGCCTGTCCTATCCGCGGGATGTGCGTGACGAGGGTCGGTACTATGGGCTGGGCGTGCGCTTCCGGTTCTAATAGGGATGATTGCTTGGAAAGCGTGACGGGGATAATGCTCCCCGTCACGCTTTCCGATTGAATCAGCCTCCGCGACATCCGCGTGCGCAGGAATCCCGCGCAATTGCCGCCTCTGTAACGCAGCGATCCCTTTCTGGACCAGTTCCGCGATAGCAGTCGGAAAGCTTGCGCGAATATTCTCGATCGCAAGTTTGGAGGCAGGGTTCACTCTGTGCAATGATCGGTGAAGCCCCAAAAGAAGCAACAAGCAATGCTCCAATAAATGTCTTCATGGCTTATCTCTCCCAGTATCGCGAGTCGCGATGCCGATATGATATGTGAGAAGGGGGTCGTTTTCTGCTATAAAAATGTTATTTATTATGAATAAGGAATAGAATTTATTTAATGATAATTTTTTAGAGTCGCCGCTCCTACGACCGGCGGGCTTTTTTTATTTTCAAAGCTTCGCTATCAGACCAGCGCGTTGCGGCGGATGAGTTCCTTATACCATTGCGCACTCAGCTTGGGGGTGCGCTTCTGGGTGGTATAGTCGACATGGTGCAGGCCGAAGCGCAGGCCATAGCCGTCCGCCCATTCGAAATTGTCCATCAGGCTCCACAGGAAATAGCCCTTCAGCGGATATCCCTCGGCGGCGGCGCGGCGGAACTGGCCCAGATAGTTGCGCAGATACATGATCCGGTCGCCGTCATCGACCAGCCCCTTGTCGTTCAGCACGTCATCGGCCGAGGTGCCGTTCTCGGAGATGTAGATCGCCTTGGGGTTCCACATCTCAGCAACCGCACGCACGCCCCAATAGGCGGCCTCGGGGCCGACATAGAGCCAGGGCGAGGCCATGCGCGGCGAATTCTTCAAATGGGGCAGGGGGGTATAGCCGCGCGGATCGGCGGGGTTCGCCTTGACGAAGGTGGGCGTGTAGATGTTGAGCGCGACGAAATCGAGCGGGCTGCCGATCGCGGCCATGTCGCCCGCCTGCACCTTGGGCGCGTCGGCCCCGGCGGCCGCGAGATAGCTGTCGATATATTTGCCTTCCATGACGGCGGTCAGGAACATGGCGTTCTCGTCGCGCATCGCCTTCTTCGTCGCCTCGATATGCTCGGGCGTTTCGATGACGGGGACGAAGATGCTGGCATTGTCCGCGATGCCGACCTCGGTTCCCGCCTTGGCATGGGCGCGGATCGCCTGGACGCCCAGGCCGTGGGCGAGCACGCCATGGTGCCGGACCTGGTTCACCTGACCCTGGGGCAGCTTCAGGCCCGGCGCGTGGATGCCGACCATATGGCCCAGATCGGTGAAGCAGCGCAGTTCGTTGACCGTCATGAACCGGTGGACGCGGTCGGACAGCTTGCCCGCCATGAAGCCCGCATAGTCGGCAAAGGCCTTGGCCGTGTCGCGATTCTGCCAGCCGCCGGGCAGCGCCTGCGGCAGGTCCCAGTGGAACATGGTGACATTGGGCTGGATGCCCGCCGCGAGCAGGCCGTCGATCACGCGGTTATAATAATCGAGGCCCTTCTGGTTGGGCTTGCCGCGACCCTCGGGGAAGATGCGCGACCAGGCGATCGACATGCGATAGGCCTTCACGCCGAGATTCTTCAGCAGCGCGATGTCTTCGTTATAGCGATGATAGCTGTCGCACGCGACGTCGCCATTGTCGTCGTTCGCGATTCTGCCCGGCGTGTGCGAGAAGACGTCCCAGTTGGTCTGGCCGCGCCCATCCTCCTTCACCGCGCCCTCGATCTGGTAGGAGGCGGTAGCGCAACCCCACAGGAAATCCTTGGGAAAGCTCAGGTCCGATGCGGTCGCGGCGGCCGCGCGGGTGGCGGCCAGCGTGCCGCCACCGGTGGCGAGCGCGGCACCGCCCATCGCCATGCCGGACTTCATGAAATTACGACGATCCATGGATTGTGGTCCCCTCCGAAAATATCGAGAAAAAGTCATGGTCTGGGCGGCATCGCCAGATCGCTCGCGACCCAGACCAGCGGCGCGTTCCAATTGATCGCGACCTCGTTATGCGCATAGGCGCGCGCGTCATCGATCCAGCAGCGTTGGCCCACGCAATGCCCCTTCATCGGCGCGGAGGCCGGCTCGGGAAAGCTGGTGCTGTTGGCGCCGCCGCTTAGCACGCCGGGGGGCGGGCCGGGCGTCTTCGCATCGAACTGATGCGCCCAGAAACGGTGATGCGGGTTCCGCATCGGCTTCCACCCGAAGCCGCTGACATAGCTTTGGTCGAGCGGGTTGCGGCCCAGCACATAGTCCATCGCGTCGACCTCCGCGTCGCGGTAGCGCCGCTCGCCGGTGAAGCGCGCCGCGAGGGCCAGGATCATGCCCCGGCCCAGCAGCCCGCTGTTCGACCCCCATTGATAGGCGGTCGAGGCATAGGGAATATGATAGCCCGAGCGGGCTTCCTCCTCCAGGAACCGGTCGGCCAGCGCGATGAGCTTGGCGCGCGCCGCCGCCCGCTCGGATGACGGCACGCCGGTCGCGGTGGCGAGCGTGATCGTGCCCAGCGCGGCGGTCCCGCCCCAGCTCGGCTCCGCCGTCAGGGCGGCGGCGTGAAGCGGGTTGCGGTGCAGCGCCTCGGCCAGTTCGGGCATGCCGGTGGCGGCATAGAGTTCGGCGGTCGCCCAATAAAGCTCGTCGGTCAGGTCGTTGTCGCCATAGCCGCCGCTGCCATTGAAGGCCTGTGCGGCATAGACGGCCGGGTTGCGCAGCGCCGCCTGATAGGCCTTGCCCGCCGCGACCAAGCAGCGTTTGGCGAAGCCCTTGTCCACGTCGCGCCAGATGCGCGCGCATTGCGCAGCGGTGGCGGCGAGGTTCAGCGTCGCCGCCGTGCTGGGCGGATAGAGCAGCCGTTCTTCGCGGTCGTCGGCGGGCGCGGTGGGCAGCTTGGTCCAGTTGCGGTCGGCGATCTTGTGATGCGCCATACCCCCGGCATCGACATCGGTCAGCGTGTAAGGCCCGCGCCCCTGCCGCCCGACCGGCAGCGCCAGTGTCTGCCCGTCGGGCACCTGCATCGCCAGCAGGAAACGCATCTCCCACCGCGCTTCGTCCAGCAGGTCGTCGATCCCGTTCCCCGCCTCGGGCAGGGCCGCGCTGCCATCGGGAAAGGGGGGCGAGCCCGCATCGACCTCATAGAGATTTTGCAGCATCCACAGGGCGATACCGCCATTGACGACATATTTGCCCTGGTCGCCCGCATCATACCAGCCGCCGGTGACGTCGAGCGTATAGGGGCAGCCCGGCCAATTGGTCCCGGCAAGGTCGGGGCCCTTGAAGCAGGTCACGACCTCTTTCACATGCCCCGCCGCGCGCGCCCATTGCGGGCTGCCGGCGAAGCGCGCGTCGATCGGGACCCCGGCGCGCTGCTGGTAGAAGAAGTTCAGCGATGCGCGGGCGAGCGGGCGATAGATGCCCGCATCGATCACGAAGGGGTGGCTGACCCGGCCATCGACCCGGAGGCGATAGGTGCCGGACTGGGTATAGCTGGCGAAATCGATCCGGTGGACCTTGTCTCCCGACGCCGCATCCGGACCGAAATAGGTGGTGTGCCCTTCCGCGACGACGCGACCTGCCTCGTCCAGCAACTGCCAGGGAAGCGGGGTCGAGCCGCTGGCCGCGATGATCGCGCGCTTGGCGGTGTCGGGGCGGAAGCCGATCTGACTGACATGCGGCCCCGGCGCATCGCTCGCGCCGATCCCGGTGAGCGCGAGCAGGGGCAGAACGATCCGCTTCACAGCAGCCGCCCCGCCGAACCGGGCGTGGTTCGAGTGAAGTCGAAACCGCCGTCAGTCGCACCGGCCGCCGCCAGTCCGGGGGCCAGTGGCGACGGCGCGGTCATCCGCAGAAAGTCGCCATGGCTGGGCAGGCGCGCCGCCACATCGGCATAGCCTCCGCGCATCTGTTCCAGCGCCTGTGCCACCAGATTTTCATCCAGCGCATCGGCGGCGGGCTCCCAGCTTTGCGGGACCAGCCCCTGACCCAGGCAGACCGCGACCCAGCTCGGATTGGCGAACAGGTCATAGCCTTCGCGGAACAGCCGCCCCTTACCCGCCCACAGCGCCATCTTGCGCGACAGGCTGTCGGGCACCTCCATGGTGCGCACCCGGTTCCAGAAGGGCGTGTCGGCGCGCCGCGTCGCCTTATAGTGGAGGATGATGAAGTCGCGCACATCCTCGTACAAATCGTGCATCTGGCGGTTGAACTCGTCCCGCTCGCCGGGATCGAAGCGCGTGTCGGGGAACAGCGCGACCAGTCGCTGGATCGCCGCCTGCACCAGATGGATGCTGGTCGACTCGAGCGGTTCCAGGAAACCGCTCGACAGGCCGAGCGCCACGACATTGCGGTTCCAGCTTTGCCGCCGCCGCCCCGCCGTGAAGCGCAACTGGCGCGGATCGCCCAGCAACTCGCCCTCCAGGCTGCCGACCAGTTGCGCGCGCGCGGTCTCGTCGTCGAGGAATTCGCTGCAATAGACCAGGCCGTTGCCCATCCGATGCTGGAGCGGGATGCGCCATTGCCACCCTGCGTCGCGCGCGGTGGCGCGGGTGAAGGGATCGGGTTCGCGCGGATCGGGCAGGGCACAGGGCGCCGCGACCGCCCGGTCGCAGGGCAGCCAATGGGCGTAGCTTTCATAGCCGGTCTTTAGCGCTTCCTCGATCAACAGCCCGCGAAAGCCCGAGCAGTCGATGAACAGATCGCCCTCGATCCGCCGCCCATCGGACAGCGTCACCGCCTCGACATAACCGTCCTCGGGCCGCAGGTTCACTGCGTCGATCCGCCCCTCGATCCGGGTAACGCCGCCGCGCTCGGCATAGCCGCGCAGATAGCGGGCATAGAGCGACGCGTCGAAGTGAAAGGCGTAGAACAACTCGCGGATCGGCGAGCGCGCATCGGCCTTGGCCCGCCCGAAACGTCCGGTCCGCGCGGCCACCGCGCTCATCGACCAGTCGGCGATGCCCGGGATCGCGTGGCGGCTCCGCTCGCGCAGCCAGAGCTGATGGAAATGCACCCCCTGCAAATCCTGGCCGAACCGGCCGAAGGGGTGGAAATAGCGCTCGCCCTTGTCGCCCCAGTCTACGAACTCGATGCCCAGCTTGAACGTGCCGCCGGTCGCGGCGAGAAAGTCGTTCTCGTCCAGGCCCAGCATCTGGTTGAAGGTGATGATCGGCGGGATCGTCGCCTCGCCGACGCCGACCGTTCCGATCTCCTCGGACTCGATCAACGTCACCTGGGTATAGCCGTTGTTCAGCAACCGGGCGAAGGCGGCGGCGGCCATCCAGCCAGCGGTGCCGCCACCGACGATGACGACGCGGCGGATGCTATGGTCATGGGGGGGCGACATGCTCATCGGGCGAGGCGTCTCATCTGGCCCGCGCGCCATTCGGCATGGGCGGGAATCTGGGGAAGGGCGGCGGCGATGGCGTCGGACAGGCGGGTCATGACCGCCTGCACCTCGTGCGGAGGAACGCCATGGACCAGCGGATCGACCCGCCGCGGCAGGAACCCCTGACCCAGCAGCATCGCGGCCCAGCCATCGCGCGCGAAGGTTTCTTCCTCATAGAAGGGCAGGCGACCGCGCTCGGCGAATTGGGACAGGGTGTGGGCGAGGCTGGCGGGCGGTTCGGCGCGTGCAATCGCCTGCCACATCGGCTCGGGACGGTGCGCGGTGCGGTAGTGCGCGGCCAGGAAATCGCGCACCCGCTCCGCCTCGGCCAGCGTCTGGCGGTTGAAGTCGGCGGCCTCGACCGGGGCCATGGCGCGGTCGGGCAGCATCGCGATCAACCGGTCGATCGCGCTCAGCGCCAGATGCAGGTTGCACCATTCCAGCGGCTCGACCTGCGTGGCGGCGTCGCCGATCGCGATGCAGTTGCCGCGCCAGGGCTGGGGGCGCGTGCCGGGACGGATGACGATGGGCGCCTCGACCACCGTTCCGTCGCGCGACAGCATCGCGGCGGCGTCGGCGTCGGAAAGATGGGCGCTCGCATAGGACAGCCCCACCTGCTCGCCGCTCGACCAACACCAGCCCGCCGCATGGGCGGTCACGTCGGTCAGAACCGGCGCGCCCTCGCCCGACGCCCGCGTGCCGAGCAGGACGCGGTCGCAGGGCAGCCACGCGCTCCAGTCCTGCCGATCGTCATCGATCGCGCTGCGCAGCGCCGCCGCCGGACCGCTGGCGTCGAGGAACAGGTCGGCGGTCAGTGTCCGGCCGTCGCCGGTGGCAATCGCGTCGATATGCCCCCGCTCGTCCAGCCGAACCCCGGCGACCGTGCCCGTCACCTCCCGCACCCCGACATGGCGGGCGAAGGCGCGGATCATCGCCATGTGACGATCGAGGTCGAGGGTCAGGCCGAAGTCGTGCGCGCCGAAGATGCTGCCCGGCGCGGGCGGGGCGAAACGCCCTTCGCGTGCGATCCGGGCGGCGGGGGAATAGCTGTCGAAGGGGCGCGCCACGCCGTCACGCACCGCGCGAACCCAATGGAGATGGAACGCCGCCGGACCGATGGCATGGCCATAGGGGCCATAGGCATGGACATAATCGGGCAGCCCCTCCGCCCATCCGATGAAGCGCGTGCCCAGCCGATAGCCCGCTCCCGTCCGCGTCACGCCGTCATCCACGCCGATGCCCAGATCGGCCTGAAAACCCGCCAAGGAGGGCAGGGTACAGGCGATCCGATCCGCCAGCGCGTCCGGCGCGAGCGGTGTCGCCAGCAGGGTCACGTCGAGGAACGGCGCCCGACGCTTCAGCGCGGCGGCGGCGCACCAGGCGGTGAGGCCGCCACCGACGACCAGCACGTTCCGGATCGGTCCCGCGCCGGTCATGCCGCGGCGACCATCGGGCAATAGCGTTCCAGAAAGCCGCGATGATCGGGGCGCATGGCGACTTCGCTGGCGATCTCGGACCGCAGATCGCCGACCGCGCGCAGCAGATCGGCGGTGCCCGCGACATCGGCGCGCGGGTCCCATCCCTCCGGCACGATGCCCTGGCCCAGATAGACCGCGATCCAGCTCGCATCCAGGAAGACGCCCTCGCGATATTTCACGACGCGCGCCCGCCTGCGCCACAGGTCCAGCTTTTCGCCGAGGCTGTCGGGGATCTCCATCGTCCGGACGTAGTTCCAGAAGGGGGAATCGTCGCGCGTCGTCGCGTGATAATGGAGGATCAGGAAGTCGCGGATGCGATCATATTCCAGATCGATGATCCGGTTGAACTCGTCACGGTCGGAGGCGCTGGCCTGCTTGTCCGGGAACAGCTCGATCAGCGCGGTGATCGCCTGCTGCACCAGATAGATGCTGGTCGATTCGAGCGGTTCGAGGAATCCGCTGGCCAGCCCGATCGCAACGCAATTGCCGACCCAGCTCCGCCGCCGTCGCCCCGCCTTGAAGCGCAGCAGGCGCGGCTCGGCCAGCTTCTCGCCCTCCACCGCCTCCTCCAGCGCACGGGCGGCGTCGGCATCGGCGATGAAGTCGCTGGCATAGACATAGCCATTGCCGGTCCGATGCTGGAGCGGGATGCGCCAGCGCCATCCGGCGGGCATGGCGATCGCGCTGGTATAGGGGGTCACGGCGGTCTCGGTCCGGCACGGCATCGCCACGGCCCGGTCGGTCGGCAGCCATTTCGACCAGTCCTCGAACGGCTCGTCTAGCGTCTGGCCGAGCAGCAGCGAGCGGAAGCCCGAGCAGTCGATGAACAGGTCGCCCTCGACCCGCTCTCCGTTCGCCAGGACGACCGCGCGGATCAGGCCGGTTTCGCCGTCCCGCTCGACATCGACGACCATCCCCTCGGTCCGCACCGCGCCCGCTTCCTCGGCCAGCCCGCGCAGATAGGGGGCGAAGAGCAGCGCATCGAACTGATAGGCATAGCCGAAGGTCGACGATAGCGTTCCCGCATCGCGAATCGGGTGATCGAACCGTGCCTCCCGCGCGAGGGTGCAGGCATAGGACAGCGCGTCCAGCGGCGGCAGTTCATGCCCCTCGCGTGCCAGGCGCGTCCAATAATGATGGAAGTCGATCGCGCCGCTGCCCCGCCCGAACGTCCCGAACGGATGGATATAGCTGTCGCCGATCCGGCCCCAGTCGCGAAACTCGATTCCCAGTTTGAAGGTCGCGCGGGTGCGCGCCATGAATTCGGCCTCGGGAATGCCAAGTCGTTCGTTGAAGGCGCGAATATGGGGCAGGGTGGCCTCGCCGACCCCGACGACTCCGATCGCCTCCGACTCGATTAGTCGGACGGTGCACTGTCCCGAAAGGAGACGCGCCAGAGCGGCGCCCGCCATCCATCCGGCCGTGCCGCCGCCCACGATGACGACCCGCACCCGTTCCTGCGTCACCCTTCGCTCCCCCTCCTGACCCGTGAAAGACCGGGCCGTTTCGTCATTTCATGCCGCGCCTTCCCCGCCGCCGCAATCCACCAAGAAGGAAGCGTTGCAGGAATGTCGCACCTCCGACCGGATCGGACGTTTATAAGTTAAGCATCTTGTCGAAATGTTGCTGGTAGCGCAATCACGAGTCCGAAGATCGTGTCGATAGGCATGATCTCGACCTAACGGGCGACGCCAAAGGGGCGCGCAAAAAGGGGGGGATGACCATATGCGCAGCGTTGCGCCTCTCACTGTCACTGCCAATCGTTTTCATCGGCTTATGATCGGTGCGTCCGCCGGTGCCCTGTGCATCGCGGCGCTCAGCACGCCCGTCATGGCGCAGACCGCCGACCAGCAGACGACGACCGATCCGGATCAGAGCACGACCTCGCCGACCGGTGCGGTCGCGGGCCAGGGTACGGCCGGTTCGTCCACCCCGCGCACCAGCGCCAGCGTCGAGGCCCCCGGGTCCCAGCCGCCCGCGGGCGATGAAGCCGTCGACGAGAAGGAAGTCGTCGTCACCGGCATCCGCCAGAGCCTGGCGAACGCGCAGACGATCAAGCGCAACTCCGACACCGTCGTCGACGCGATCACCGCGTCCGACATCGGCGCGCTGCCCGACCGTTCGGTGACCGAAGCGTTGCAGCGTGTGCCCGGCGTGTCGATCAGCCGCTTCGCCGCCGCCAACGATCCCGACCACTTCTCGGTCGAAGGCTCGGGCGTCGCGGTGCGCGGCCTGACCTTCGTCCGTTCGGAATTCAACGGCCGCGACACCTTCTCGGCCGGTATCGGCGGCCAGGCGATCAACTTCTCCGACGTGCCCGCCGAACTGCTCGGCTCGGTCGAGGTGTACAAGAACGCCACCGCCGAACTGATCGAGGGCGGTCTGGCCGGTACGGTCAACCTGAACACGCGCAAGCCCTTCGACAACAAGGGTTTCCATGCCGGCTTCACGGCGGAGGCCAATTACGGCGACTTCAAGAAGAAGTGGTCCCCGACCGGCTCGCTGCTGCTTAGCGACACCTGGGACACCGGCATCGGTCGCTTCGGCCTGCTCGGCAACATCTCCTATTCGCGCGTCCGCAGCCGCGCGGACAGCATCCGAATCACCAACATCCAGACCCGCGACAACGTCCTGGCGCTGGCGGCCAATTCGACCACGGCGCAGAATTGCCGCAACCCGCTGCCCGGCACGGTCGACCAGACCACGCTGCCCGTCGGCGGCGCGACCGGTTTCGAATGCGGCGCGGCCAGCACGCCCGGCGCGGACGGTTTCCTCGATCCTGCATCGCTGCGTTACGCTCCGATCGGCGGTCAGTTCGCGACGCAGGAATTTGATCGCAAGCGTGACGGTATCGCGCTGGCGGGGCAGTGGCAGAGCACCGACGAGCGCACCGTCCTGACCGCGCAGTTCCTGCGCACCCATACAATCAACAACACCTCGGAGCGGACCTTCGAGACCGCGCCCGATCTGTCGGAATACAACACCTATCCGGTGGGTTGCGTTCAGAACAACGCCGGTCCTGCCAACTCGACGATCGCGCAGTGCCCCACCGGCACGACCAAGAACTATGTCTACGACGCGAACGGCCTGTTCCAGTCGGGCTACATCACCGCGCCGGGTAATGGTTACCGGGCATCGTGCAGCGGCCAGGCGACCTGCTGGATTCCGACCGGCGGTACGCAGCAGTCGCTCGCGCGCGGCATGACGCGGGACGAGAACACCGTCACCGATTTCGGCGTCAACCTGAAGACCGAGCTCAACGATCACCTGTCGATCAACCTGGACGGCGACTATACCCGCGCCACCAAGACCAGCACCGATCTGCGCGTCTTCGGCTCGACCTTCGCCGATTCCGAGCTGGACCTGACCGGCAGCCTGCCGATCGTGACCCCGCACAAGCCGTCGACGTTGCAGGCAAGCTGGGCGACGCCCAACCCGACCCTGAACCAGCAGAGCGACGCGGATTATTTCGCCAACCGGAACGTCCAGTTCTGGCGCGCGGCGATGGACCATCTCGAAGAGAGCAAGGGCCGCGAATACGCGTTCAAGGCGGATGTCGACTATAAGTTCGACGATGGCAGCTTCCTGACCCATGCCAAGTTCGGTGCGCGCTATGCGGACCGCTCGTCGCAGGTGCGCTACACCACCTATAACTGGGGTGCGCTGTCGGAAGTGTGGTCGGGCACCAACCCGGTCTCGTTCGCGCAGGCGCCGGGTCAGACCGAGCTTTACACCTTCCCGAACTTCTTCCGTGGCGCGACCAACGGCGCTCCGTCTGCCTATTACTATACCGGCGATATGACCGGGAACTACCAGCAGTCGGCGGCCTATCTCCAGTCGATCGGCAATCTGTGGAAGTCGGCCAATGGCTCGACCGCGACGACATGGTCGCCGCTGGCGCAGCGTGCTGGCGTCGTCGCGGGCACGCCCTATCTGCCCTCCGAAATCCAGGACGTGTCGCAGCAGGACAAGAATGCCTATGCGCAGTTCAACTTCGCGACGCCGGGCAATCTGTTCGGCGATGTGCGGATGAGCGGCAATATCGGTGTCCGCTATGTCCTGACCGACGTCACCTCGGCGGGCTCGATCGGCGCTCCGACCCAGCAGCAGACCGGCACGACCGATCCGTTCGCCACCCGCTGCGCCCCGCAGCCGGTGACGCAAAATGGTCAGCCCGTGTTGCAGAACGGCGTGCCGCTGGTCGCGGTCCCCGCCGGTATCTGTCAGCTTGGCCAGGCCGGGTATAACGCCATCCAGCAATTCTCGACCGGCATCACGGTGCCCGACACGGCGCGTAGCCAGTATCACTACTGGCTGCCCAGCATGAACCTGAAGTTTGGCATCGGCCGTGACGTGGTACTGCGTCTGGCGGCGTCGAAGGTCATGACCCGTCCGGATTTCGCGAATATCCGCAACTTCCTGCAGCTCGGTTTCGACACCAATAGCGGCCAGATCACGGCGACGGCGGGCAATCCCTATCTGAAGCCCGCGACCGCTTGGCAGTTCGACGCGACGGTCGAATGGTATTTCGCCCGCGTCGGTCAGTTGTCGGTGGACGTCTTCTACAAGTCGGTGAAGGACTTCTTCTACCAGTCGCTGACCAACCGCACGATCACCAGCAATGGCGTGACGCAGTCGGTGCTGGTCCGTGGTCCCGCCAACTATGAGGGCACCGGCAAGATCAAGGGCTTCGAGGCCGCCTATCAGCAGACCTTCGACTTCCTGCCGGGTCTGCTCAGCGGCTTCGGCGCCAGCGGCAGCTATACCTATATCGACAGCTCGGGCCTGCCCAACTCGTTCCTGAACGGTGGCGCGCCGGCGAATACCTCGAACATCAAGCCGGGCAACATCCCGCTCGAGGGTCTGTCGAAGCATACGGTCAATGCGGCGCTGTTCTACGAAAAGGGTCCGGTCTCGCTGCGTGCGGCGTATAACTGGCGGTCCAAATATCTGCTGACCCCGGCGGACGTGATCTTCCCCTACACTTCCATCTATCAGGATGCGGGCGGGCAGTTGGACGCCTCGGCGTTCATCAACCTGAACAAGTATCTGAAGATCGGCGTGCAGGGCGTGAACCTGGCCAATCAGGTCATCAAGACCGAGCAGGCCTATATCAGCGGTTCGACCGCGACCGCGCCGCGCTCGTACATCGTCAACGACCGCCGCTTCTCGTTCGCGCTTCGCGGCACCTTCTGATCCGGGCGAGTCGGTCGGGGCCTTCGGGCCCCGGCCGCAAGCCTGACCTGCGACCGTCCGTTTCTCCAAGGGGAGGCGGGCGGTTTTTCTTTGTGGGATCGGGCTAACCCCCGTTCAGCCTGAGCGAAGTCGAAGCCTGTCCGGGGCGCCTACCCCAGAACGGGATGACATGGAGTCGACCCGAACTGAGCCCCTCCCCTTCAGG
>NZ_JALNUR010000012.1 GCF_026540895.1 Sphingomonas sp. GM_Shp_1
TTGCGGCCTGCCCTCCCCCCTCCGGGAGGAGGGGCTTTAGATGGACGAGACCAACCCCATGACCCAATTCGACCTCACCGACGAGCAGCGCGAAATCCAGGACCTCGCGCGCCGGTTCACCGCCGACCGCATCACCCCCTTCGCGGCCGAGTGGGACGAGCAGCACATCTTCCCCCGCGACACGATCAAGGCCGCCGCCGAACTGGGCTTCGCCGCCATCTATGTCTCGGAAGAAGCGGGCGGCATTGCACTCGGGCGGCTGGAGGCGGCGTTGATCATGGAGGCGATGGCCTATGGCTGTCCCTCCACATCCGCGTTCATCTCGATCCACAACATGGCGTCCTGGATGATCGACCGCTTCGGCGAGGCGGATGTGAAGGGCCGCTATCTGCCCGACCTGGTCACCATGGAGCGCATGGCCAGCTATTGCCTGACCGAGCCGGGTTCGGGCTCCGACGCCGCCGCGCTGAAGACCCGCGCGGTCTTGGACGGCGATCATTATGTCGTCTCGGGCTCCAAGCAGTTCATCTCGGGCGGTGGCGAGAATGAGGTCTATGTCACCATGGTCCGCACCGGAGAGGACGGGCCCAAGGGCATTTCCTGCCTGGTGATCGACAAGGACATGGCGGGCGTCTCCTTCGGTGCGAACGAGCGCAAGCTGGGCTGGCATTCGCAGCCGACGCGGCAGGTTATGTTCGACAATGTCCGTGTCCCCGTCGCCAACCGGCTGGGCGCGGAAGGCGAGGGGTTCCGCATCGCGATGATGGGGCTGGACGGCGGGCGGTTGAACATCGGCGCCTGTTCGCTGGGCGGCGCGCAGCGCTGCCTGGACGAGGCCGTCGCTTATGTGAAGGACCGCCGCCAGTTCGGGAAGGCGATCGCCGAGTTCCAGAATACCCAGTTCACGCTCGCCGACATGGCGACCGAACTGGAGGCGGCGCGCGCGCTACTCTATCTCGCCGCCGCGAAGGTGACCGACAATGCGCCCGACAAGACCCGCTTCGCCGCCATGGCCAAAAGGCTGGCCACCGACACCGGATCGTCGGTGGTCGACCGGGCGCTGCAGCTCCATGGCGGTTACGGCTATCTGATGGATTATCCCATCGAGCGCTTCTGGCGCGACCTGCGGGTGCATTCGATCCTGGAGGGAACGAATCAGGTGATGCGGATGATCGTTGGTCGGGACTTGTTGAAGGACTGAACTGTTCCCCGGCGAAGGCCGGGGCCCAGTTTCTAAGCAGCCGGTGGCGCGCCTCATACGTTGCCACAACTGGGCCCCGGCCTTCGCCGGGGAACGGGAAGGGGTTAAGGAAAGACATGAGTGAAGACCTGATCGTCACCCGCGAAGGCCCGGTCGGGCGGCTGCGGCTCAACCGGCCCAAGGCGATCCACGCGCTGACCCGCGAGATGTGCGAGGGGGTACTGGCCGCGCTGGAGGACTGGCGCGGCGACCTGAGTGTCGAGGCGGTCATCATCGACCATGCCGAGGGGCGTGGCTTCTGCGCCGGGGGCGACATCCGCCTGCTGGCCGAGAGTGGTGCTGGCGATGGCGAGGCGGCGCGCGGCTTCTTTCACGCCGAATACCGGATGAACCACCGGCTGTTCACCTATGCCAAGCCGATCGTCGCCTTCATGGACGGCATCACCATGGGCGGCGGCGTCGGCATTGCCGCCCCCGCGCGCTTCCGCGTCGCGACCGAGAATACGCGGTTCGCCATGCCCGAGACGGGGATCGGCCTGTTCCCGGATGTCGGCGGCGGCTGGTATCTCTCGCGGCTGCCGGGCCGGATGGGCGAGTTTCTGGCGCTGACCGGCCATCGGCTCGACGGGGCGGAGGCTTGCGCGTTGGGCTTGGCGACGCATTATTTGCCCGCGTCCACGCTGGAGGAGGCCAAGGCCGTGATCATCGCCGCACCGCAGGAAATCGCCACGACACTCGACCGACTCTCGACGCCCGCGCCCGAAGCGAAGATCATGGCCTACGCCGCCGAGATCGACTGCCTCTTCGCCGCCGACACGCTGGAGGAGATCATCGCCGCGCTGGAGGCGGATGGCGGCGACTGGGCGACCCGGCAACTGGGCATTCTCCGCGCCAAATCGCCCCAGGCCTCCAAGGTCTCCCTCCGCCTGCTGCGCGAGGGCAGGCTGACCACCGATTTCGCCGACGAGATGCGCCGCGAATATGGCGTCGCTGCCCATGTGGTGCAGCGTCCCGATTTCGTCGAGGGCGTCCGTGCGCTGATCGTCGACAAGGACAATGCGCCGCGCTGGAATCCGCCCATGCCGGAGGGCGTGACCGATACGATGATCGACCATATCTTCGCACCGCTGCCCGAGGGGCAGGCCTGGACACCCGACGACCGCTGAGAAGGACGCCGCATGACCGACTATAACACCCTGATCGTCGAGCGCCGCGAGGCGGTGACCCTGGTGACGCTCAACCGGCCCCAGGCGCTGAACGCGCTCAATGCCGAATTGCTGGCCGAACTGCTCGACGTGATGCGCGCCTATGACGCCGACCCGGAGCAGCGCTGTGCCGTCATCACCGGGAGCGCGAAAGCCTTTGCGGCGGGCGCGGACATCAAGGAGATGCAGGAAATGGACTTCGCCGCCATGTATGGCCGCGACCATTTCTCGGGCTGGGACGCCTTCACCCGCATCCGCAAGCCGATCATCGCGGCGGTGGCGGGCTATGCGCTGGGCGGCGGGTGCGAGTTGGCGATGATGTGCGACTTCATCCTGGCAGCCGATACGGCCAAGTTCGGCCAGCCCGAGATCAAGCTGGGCGTGACGCCGGGTATGGGCGGCTCGCAGCGTCTCGCCCATGCGGTCGGCAAGGCCAAGGCGATGGAGATGTGCCTGACCGGCCGGATGATGGACGCCGAGGAAGCCGAGCGCGCCGGACTGGTGGCGCGGATCGTCCCAGCCGCCGATCTGGTCGAGGAGGCGCTGAAGACTGCCTCGACCATCGCGGGCATGGCGCCGATCGCGGTGAAGGCGAACAAGGAAATGGTCAACGCCGCCTTCGACATGGGGCTGGCCCAGGGCGTGCAGTTCGAGCGGCGGCTGTTCCACGGCCTGTTCGGCTCGGCCGACCAGAAGGAAGGCATGGCCGCGTTCGTGGAAAAGCGAAGCCCCAACTGGACCGGTAACTGAGTCTCACGCCCCTCCCGCAAGCGGGAGGGGATGGGGGAGGGCAGGCCGCAAGCGACAGGCTCTGTGAGACACCTTGCCCTCCCCAAACCCCTCCCGCCTGCGGGAGGGGCTTAAGAAAAAGAAGATAGGAGAGAGCATATGGCGCGGATCGCGTTTATCGGCCTGGGCAATATGGGCGGCGGGATGGCGGCCAATCTGGCGAAGGCGGGGCATGACGTCCGCGCTTTCGACCTGTCGGCGGACGCGCTGGCCGCGGCGGAGGCGGCGGGGTGCCTCCCCGCCGACAGTGCCGTCGCGGCGATGGACGGGGTCGAGGCGGTCGTCACCATGCTGCCCGCCGGAACCCATGTCGAGCGCGTCTATGCCGACGCCGTCTTCGCCGCCGCGCCGCCGTCCGCGATCCTGATCGACTGTTCGACCATCGACGTCGCCACCGCGCGCCGGGTGGCGGAGGCGGCGCAGGGTAAAGGCATGATGGCGGTCGACGCCCCCGTCTCGGGCGGGATCGCAGCCGCCAAGGCTGGCACGCTGACCTTCATGGTCGGCGGGCCTGAACAAGCCTTCCAGCGAGCCGAGCCCTTCCTGTCGGCCATGGGCCAGGCGGTAATCCATGCCGGTGGTCCCGGCGCAGGCCAGGCGGCCAAGATCTGCAACAACATGCTGCTCGGCGCGACGATGATCGCGACCTGCGAGGCGTTCGTACTGGCCGAGAAGCTGGGGCTGGAGGCGCAGACCTTTTACGACATCGCTTCGGTCTCGTCGGGCCAGAGCTGGTCGATGACCAAATATTGCCCCGTGCCCGGCGTCGGGCCGGAGACGCCCGCCGATCATGACTATCAAGGCGGTTTCGCGGCGGCGCTGATGCTGAAGGACCTGAAGCTGGCGATGGAGGCCGCGCGCGATGCGGGGGCGACGACGCCGATGGGCGAGCGCGCGGCGGAACTCTATGCGGCGTTCGTGGGCGAGGGCCAGCCGCCGGTCGATTTCTCCGGTATCATCCGTACCCTCCGCTAACTCTCACCCCCGCCCAGGCGGAACGGGGCGGCGGATGGGCGCGGGAAAAACCCGACCCGCCTTTTCCCGCCCGGCAATGCGGCCTAAAGCCCGGCGGGTGATGGACATAGCCGCTCCCCTCCGCCTGCGCGTCGACCGTGACGCGCTTCGATCCAACTGGCAGCAACTCGACCGTTGGAGCGGCGAGGCGGTATGCGGTGCGGCGGTGAAGGCCAATGGCTATGGCCTGGGCGCAACGCTCGTGGCGGAGACGCTGGCCGAGGCGGGGTGCCGCGATTTCTTCGTCGCCAACTGGGCCGAGGCGCTGGCGCTGGCGCCGCTGGGGCTGAGCGTGTCGGTCCTCCATGGCCTGCGGGCCGAGGATGTGGCGGTGGCCCGCACGGGCGTGGCGCGGCCCGTGCTCAACAGCCCCGAACAGGTCGCGCGCTGGCGCGAGAGCGGCGGCGGCCCGTGCGACGTGATGGTCGATACCGGCATCAACCGGCTCGGCGTCTCCGTGGAGGCGGTGCGCGACGGCCTGCTCGACGGGCTGGAGATCGAGACTTTGCTCAGCCATCTGGCCTGCGCCGACGAAGATGTGGCGATGAACGCCCGGCAGCAGAGCATGTTCGCCAGCCTAAGGGGCCACACTTCCGCGCGACGCATGAGCCTCGCCAATTCGGCGGGGATCGGGCTGGGCACCGATTATCATTTCGATCTGACCCGCCCCGGTCTGGCGCTTTACGGCGGCATACCCCGTCCCGACATGGCGGGGCCCCTGCGGCAGGTGGGCTTTCCGGAAGCGCAGATCCTGCAACGCCGCCGCGTGCCCGTCGGGGAGACGGTCGGCTACAACGCGACCTGGACCGCGCCCGCCGATACCGAGGTCGCGATCCTGAACCTGGGCTATGCCGATGGCTATCGCCGCGCGCTGTCGGGCGTGGGGGCGGCGACGGCGGACGGCGCGATCCTGCCCGTGCTGGGCCGGGTGTCGATGGATCTGCTCGCGGTCGATGTCAGCGCGCGAGCCGACCTGCGCGAGGGCGACTGGCTGGCCATGGCCTATGACCTGGCCCAGGCGTCCGCCGTGTCGGGCGTTTCGCAATATGAGTTGCTGACCGGCCTGGGACAGCGTTTCGCGCGGGGGTAAGAAAAAGGGGCCCTCCCGAAGGAGAGCCCCGATCAGGTCCGATCCCTCGGGATCAGAAGTTGGCCTTGAACCCGGCGTAGAAGAACCGGCCGATATTGTCGTACGGATCGCCGGCCGCCACGCCCAGCAGGTCATAGGGCGGCTTCACGTCGGTCAGGTTGTCGACGCCGACATAGAAGCGGAAGCGATCGGTCGCGTTGAAGCCGACCTGGACCGAGTGGTAGAACGCTTCCGGATACCAGATCATCGGGAAGGCGTCCGGGTTACGTGCCGGACGGCCATCATAGCTGTTCTGCGTTTCATACTCGGTCGAGATCGTCGACTTGCCTTCGTAACGCAGACGATATTGAAGATCGAAGGTTTCGAAATTCAGATTGCCGATGAACTGACCGCGCCACGCGGAATAGCCCAGCTCGCCCTTGTAACGATCGCGATAGGTCGGATCGCCGACATCGGTGTAACCGTTGTTCTGCGCAACATAGCTAGCCAGCAGGCGCAAGGTCAGCGTACCGGTGTCGCTGATCTTGGTCCGATAGGACGCGTCGATGTCGATGCCCGACGTCTCCAGCTTCGCATAGTTGAACCCCTGCGAGAAGAAGGAGGGTCCGGTCGTCGGGAACGAGACGGTCGCACCGCCATGGATGACGTTCTGCTGCCCCGCGAACGTGCCGTTCGGGTTGCGGAAGACCGCCGCGCAGAACGGATTGTCGATGCCGCTGGGATTGTCGTAGCACTGGTTGATGATCGTCTGCGCGACCAGCGAGAAGATCGCGTCCTTGATCGTGATGTTGTAATAATCGACCGTCACCGAGAAGCCGCGGATCGCCTGTGGCTGGATCACCGTGCCGATGGTGAAGCTGCGGCTCTTTTCCGCCTGGAGCTCCGAATTGCCGCGATTGAAGCCATAGATGCTTGATGCCGCATTGTTGGTGAACGGTTCGGTCGTGCCGTTGAAGGTCTGGGTGGTCGGCACACCCGCCGCGGCGCAATTGCGAACGCGGTTGGGATTGTTGTTGATGTTGTTCTGGCTGCAGGGGTCCGACGGCTGTGCGAAGGTCTGTGAGCTGGCCGAATAAAGTTCGCTCAGCGACGGCGCGCGGACCGAACGCGCGTAACCACCGCGGAAGGTGATGTCGCGGATCGGCGACCAGATCGCGTTGACGTTGTACGTCCACGGCGTTCCCGCATTGCCGATATTGTAATGCGAGACGCGGGCCGCACCGGTCAGCGTCAGTTCGTGGAAGAACGGACGATCGGCCAGCAACGGCACGCTGATTTCGCCGAACGCTTCCTTGATGTCATAGGCCGGCGGCGCAAAGGTCGGGATCGCGTTCAGGAACGTCGCACCGCTGGCGGTCAGGTCGTCATATTTCGAAAACGCCGTTTCGCGACGATATTCGCCGCCCAGCGAGAAGGTGACATCGCCACCCGGCAGGGGGAACAGCTTGCCGTTGATATAGCCGACCACGTCGAACTGCTCGGCCTTCTGCTTGCGTGTCGAGGTGATCGAGAAATAGTTCAGCGCGGCCTGGCTGACCTGGCCGTCGCCGAACAGATTGACGGGCACGCAGGCCGCGTCGTCATTGGCGGTCGAGGCATCGGCGTTGATGCCGCAGACGATCTGACCGGCGGCATTGCGCACCGCGTTGATCGAATTGGCATATTTCTGGGTAACGTAATTGCCGTTCGTCTTGTAGAACGTGTCGAGGCGACCGTAATTGGCCGACACTTCATAATGCCAACCATCGCCGAAGTCGCCCTCGACGCCGCCGACGATGCGGAACGTCTCACGCTTGTGGATTTCGCCCCGACCACCGAAATCGACGTTGAAGCGCTGCGCGGTGAAGGTGGTGGCCCCCGGCGCCAGCGCCGACACCAGCGTGGCCCGCGTCTGGTCGGTCAGATAGGGGTTGTTGATGCTGAACGTGTTGTTCGCAAAGGTCGGCTGACCTTCCTGCAACGCGTTGATGCGGACATATTTGGCTTCGACGAACGGCTTGAAAGCGTCCGAAACGTCGAAATGCGCCAGGATGTTGCCCGAGAAACGCTCCAGCCGGGGCTGAAGCATGCCGTTCAGGCGCAGGGTCGAGCCCTGGCCGCCCACGCAATTGCCCGAGCCGAAGGGGCGCAGGTCGGTGATGCAGTTATTGGCCGATAGCGAGCCGTCGGGGTTGAAGACGAAGGTCCGGCCATATTGGCTGAGCGGATTCGAGCTGCCGATATTGGCGAGACCCGAGCAGGCGACGCCACGGCGGGCCGCAAAGGCGGCGGCAGACTCGCCGGTCGCGGCCACGGTCGGGCAGCTGGCGGTGAACAGGCCGCCTTCGGAGATGGTGTTGTTGCGCACGTTGCGCAGGAAGGCCGCGTCGGGAATGCCGTCGCCCAGCGCCGATTCCGGCCCCGTGCGGATCGTGCCGCCATTGGGATTCAACTGCGGGCCGGTGTTCTGGATCGCGTTGAACTGGCTGCGGCCCGAATAGGCGCCGGTGATGTCGTCACGGTCAGTATAATAAACCACGTCCGAGAAGGAATATTCGGCCGCCGCCGCGATGTTGCCGCGGCCTTCGGCGAAATTCTTACCGACGGTCAGCGCACCGAAATAGGAACCACGCGTGCCGCGGCTGGAAATGCCGCTCTGGCCCGTCGCGCGAATGCCTTCGAAGTCGCGCTTCAGCACGAAGTTCACGACACCGGCCATGGCGTCCGAACCATAGACCGCCGAGCTGCCGCCAGTGACGACGTCGACGCGTTCCAGAAGATCGGTCGGAATGGTGTTGGTATCGATGACGAAGCTGCCCGGCTGCGACGTCACGTGACGGCGACCGTTGACGACGACGAGCGTACGTTGCGTGCCCAGACCACGAAGATCGAGCAGGTTCAGACCGGCAGTACCGATGAAGCGCGTCGAGTTCGCCTGGCTGTACGAGGTGCGCAGGGCAGGCAGCTGGTTGAGCGAGTCACCCAGGTTCAGGTTGCCGGTCGAAGTCAGCAGTTCGGCCGTGACCGAAGTGACCGGAGTCGGCGAATCCAGATTCGGACGCGCCAGACGCGAGCCGGTGACGATGACGTCGCCCTTTTCCTGCGCGGCCCGCTCATCGATGTTGGGATCATCCGCCGCGTTCTCCTGCGGCTGGGCGGCGGTGGTTCCCGAGGCGGCGGTCTGGGCGAGCGCGGAGACGGGCAAGAGAATCAGGGTGCTGGCGAGCGCGGACGCTCCCAGCAGGGTACGCATCTTCATTTTATTTACCCCTTTAACTGCGGATCATTCCGTCCGCTGTCCTCAGGGAAAGAAATTATTCGATCAAAAACAAGCGCCTAACGCGTCGTCCAGGGCTATTATGAAGACCATGTGGCATGTTTGTGACAGCTTTGTCATTTTTAATCGAAAATGCATTAAGTCACGAAATTATCATGAACTTTTTGGACGCAATTCGCATTGCGGCATTTTTGCGGTTAACCGCGAATTCAGGCGGGGCGATGCGTCCTTCGACACCGTTCGGGGCAGGCGGTTTGGATCGCCAGAATCGGGCAAGGACGTCGTTACAGGCGGGAAATGAAGCGGGGGATGCGACGTCTCCGTCACACCCCCCGCATCAGTCGCGAAAAGCTTTGGGTCAGCGCTCGACGCACATGGCGATACCCATGCCGCCACCGATGCACAGGGTGGCGAGACCCTTCTTGGCGTCGCGCTTCTCCATTTCGTAGATCAGCGTGGTGAGCACGCGCGCACCGCTGGCCCCGATCGGATGGCCGAGCGCGATCGCGCCGCCATTGACGTTCACCTTGTCGGGATCGAAGCCCAGTTCCTTGCCGACCGACAGCGCCTGCGCCGCGAAGGCCTCGTTCGCCTCGATCAGGTCGAGGTCGCCGACGGTCCAGCCCGCCTTTTCCAGCGCGCGCTTGGTGGCGGGGACCGGGCCGATGCCCATCACCGAGGGATCGACGCCCGCCGAGGCCCAGCTCTTGATCGTGGCGAGGATGGGGGTGCCGCGCTTCTCGGCTTCCTCGCGGCTCATCAGGACGAGCGCGGCGGCACCGTCGTTGAGGCCCGAGGCGTTGGCGGCGGTCACCGTGCCGTCCTTCTTGAAGGCGGGGCGGACGCCCGACACGCTGTCGAGGGTCGCACCGGCGCGGATATACTCGTCGTCGGCGACCACCGTCTCGCCCTTGCGGGTCTTGATGGTGACGGGCGCGATCTCGTCCTTGAAGCGGCCCTCGCCCCGTGCCTTTTCGGCCAGGTTCTGCGAGCGGACGGCGAACCGGTCCTGCTCGTCGCGGGTCACCTGATATTGTTCGGCCAGATTCTCGGCCGTGATGCCCATGTGATAGCCGGCAAAGGCGTCGGTCAGGCCGTCATGCACCATGGTGTCGACCATGGTCAGTGGGCCCATCTTGGTCCCGCCGCGCATCGTCTGGGCATGGGGCGAGAGCGACATCGACTCCTGGCCGCCCGCGACGACGATCGTCGCATCGCCATTGGCGATCGCCTGAAGCCCCAGCGCCACGGCGCGCAGGCCCGATCCGCAGACCTGGTTGACGCCGTAAGCGGGCACTTCCTTGGGGATGCCCGCCGCCATCGACGCCTGGCGGGCGGGGTTCTGGCCTTGTGCGGCGGTCAGCACCTGGCCGAGGATGACCTCCGACACTTCCTCGCCCTTGACGCCCGCCTGTTCCAGCGCGGCGGTGATCGCGATCCGGCCCAGTTCATGGGCGGGGGTGGCGGCGAAAGCGCCCAGGAAGCTGCCCACGGGGGTACGCTTGGCGGCGGTAATGACGATCTCGGTCATGAAGGCTCCTCTCTACTTTCTCTCTATCTAGGCGTGGGCAGCGTCGTGATCCAGTCGGCCAATGGCTGCCATAGCTGTTCCTGCGCACGTCCCCCGACGACCATGCCGACATGGCCCGTCCCCCCCGCCCGCCGGTCGGCCAGCCCGATCGCGGTGGCGGCGGGGACGATCCGGTCGGCGGTGGCGACGAATTCGACGCTAGGGGCGTCGCATTGCGATGGCGTGACGATCTCGCCCGCCACGCGCCATTGTCCCTGGCCGGGACGATCCAGCGCGATCAGTTCCTCGAACAATTCGCGCCCGAAGGCGTGGGGCAGGGGCGCACCCTGATTGGCCCAGTCCTCCAGCCGGATGAAGCGGCGCGCCGCCTCGCTGCGCGGGTCGAGATCGGCGAAACCGGCATATTTGGCGATGGTCCGCGCGGGGTCGAGCCGCCAGAAGCCCGCCTGCAACGCCTCCATGGGAACCAGGCCCAAGGCCTCGGAGGTCGGCTTGATCGCGGCCCATTGCGCGGCCATCGCGTCGCGTGCCTCCTCGCCATAGCCGGTGAAGTGCCAGGGCGCGGCGATGGCGGCCAGCCCCGCCACCTTGCTCCGCGCCGCCGCCGCCATGGCGAGCGTGCCGCCCAGGCAATAGCCGACCAGTACCGGCGGTTCGGGAAAGGTGGCGATCAGCGGCAGCAGGAAACGCTCGACATGCCCCGCCACATCGATGTCGCGGTCCTTCGTCCCCGGCACGCCCCAGTCGATCAGCCAGGGATGGAAGCCCTGCCCGCGAAGCCAGCGGATCAGTGAGCGGTCGCGGGACAGATCGAGGATGGATGGCGGATTGATCAGCGAGGGGATGAACAGGACAGGGCGGCCTTCTCCTCCCGATCCCGCATCGCGCAATCTCACGCGACCGCGCCGTCGTCGCACGGGCAGAGCACGCATCGGTCGCTCGCGCCGGGCCGCCTGAAACCGCCGCAAGCCCTCCATGGCGCGTTGCACCAATTCGGGATTTTCCGCGGCCTCGCTGCGCAACATCGCCAGGAACACCGGCAAAGGGCGCGGACCGTGTTGCGATGCGAAATCCATGGCGTTAGGCTGCACCAAAATCATGACAGGAAAGGCGGGGGTCGATGAAGAAGCAGGCGGCGGACGGCATTGTGATCGTCAAGAAATACGCGAACCGGCGGCTCTACAACACCGAAACCTCCTCCTACATCACGCTCGACCATCTGGCGGCGATGATCCGCGCGGGGCGCGACTTCAAGGTGGTCGATGCCAAGACCGACGAAGACATCACCCATAATGTCCTGACCCAGATCATCATGGAAGAGGAAAGCCGGGGCGAAACCATGCTGCCGGTCAATTTCCTGCGCCAGTTGATCTCCATGTACGGCGACTCGATGCAGGCGATGGTGCCGGGTTATCTGGAGGCGTCGATGGACAGCTTCCGCCGCAACCAGGAACAGTTCAAGTCGGCGGTCGAGGGGGCGTTCGCGAATACGCCGTTCGCCGACCTCGCCAAGCGCAACCTGGCGATGTTCGAGGCGGCGACCCAGGGGTTCAAGCCCGGTGCGACGGCGCCCGCGCCCGCTGCGGCTCCTACGGCGGGCAAGGATGCGGAGATGGCCGCGCTGAAGGCGGAACTGGCGGCGCTGAAGGACAAGATCGAGAAGCTGGGGGAGTAATGCTATCCTCGCCGGCACGGGGAGGGGGACCGTCGCGAAGCGGCGGTGGAGGGGGCGTGCCGCGAGGAAGGGCCTGTGTGGAAGCCCCCCTCCGTCAGGGCTTTTGCCCTGCCACCTCCCCGTGCCGGGGAGGATCGTGAGCCTCGATGGTCGAGCGCGGCCTTCGACTTCGCTCAGGCCGAACGGCTCGCAACAGGCCTCCATTGAACCCGCGCACCCCCACCTCCATATCGCCGCGCATGAGCGGGAATGAACACGCCATGCCCACCTGGCATGGCACGACGATTTGCTCGGTCCGTCGCGGCGGCCGGGTGGTGGTGGCCGGGGACGGTCAGGTTTCGATGGGCCAGACGGTCATGAAGCCCAATGCGCGGAAAGTCCGGCGGCTGGGCGACGGCTCGGTCATCGGCGGCTTCGCGGGCGCGACGGCGGATGCCTTCACCCTGTTCGAGCGGCTGGAGGCCAAGCTGGAGCGGCATAACGGCCAGCTGCTGCGCGCGGCGGTCGAGCTGGCCAAGGACTGGCGGACCGACAAGTTCCTGCGCAACCTGGAGGCGATGATGATCGTCGCCGACAAGGACGTGACGCTGATCCTGACCGGAAACGGCGACGTGCTGGAGCCCGAGAACGGCATCTGCGCGATCGGATCGGGCGGCAATTATGCGCTCGCCGCGGCGCGGGCGCTCGTCGACTATGAACAGGATGCCGAGACGATCGCGCGCAAGGCGATGGCGATCGCCGCCGATGTCTGTGTCTACACCAATGACCGCGTCACGCTCGAAGCGATCGACGGCGCGCAGTAACTCAAGGTTCCCATGAACGACCAGTTGACCCCCAAGGCGATCGTCGCCGCGCTCGACGCGCATATCATCGGCCAGGCCGACGCCAAGCGCGCCGTCGCCGTCGCCATGCGCAACCGCTGGCGTCGCCAGCGGCTGGGCGCGGAGCTGCGTGACGAGGTGACGCCCAAGAACATCCTGATGATCGGCCCCACCGGCTGCGGCAAGACCGAGATCAGCCGTCGTCTGGCCAAGCTGGCCGACGCCCCCTTCGTGAAGGTCGAGGCGACCAAGTTCACCGAGGTCGGCTATGTCGGCCGCGATGTGGAGCAGATCGCCCGCGACCTGGTCGAGGAGGCGATCCGGCTGGAAAAGGAACGCCGCCGCGTCGCGGTGAAGGACAAGGCCGAGGAGGCGGCGATGAACCGGCTGCTCGATGCGCTGGTCGGCAAGGATTCGACCCAGGCGACGCGCGAGGCGTTCCGCCAGCGTTTCCGCGACGGCCATCTCGACCAGACCGAGATCGAGATCGAACTGGAACAGGCCCCAGCCATGCCGTTCGAGATCCCCGGTGCCGCGCCGCAGATGATCAACCTGTCCGAGATGATGGGCAAGGCGTTCGGCGGTGGCCAGCCGCTCAAGCGCCGCAAGCTGACCGTCTCCGCCGCCTGGACCAAGCTGGTCGAGGAGGAGGCCGACAAGCGGCTCGACCAGGACGAGGTCAGCCGCGCCGCGCTCGCCGATGCCGAGGCGAACGGGATCGTCTTTCTCGACGAGATCGACAAGATCGCGGTCAGCGACGTGCGCGGCGGGTCAGTCAGTCGTGAGGGGGTGCAACGCGATCTGCTGCCGCTGATCGAGGGGACGACGGTTTCGACGAAGTACGGCCCGATGAAGACGGACCATATCCTGTTCATCGCGTCCGGCGCCTTCCACGTCGCCAAGCCGTCCGACCTGTTGCCCGAGTTGCAGGGCCGGTTGCCGATCCGGGTCGAGTTGAAAGCGCTGACCGAGGCGGATTTCGTCGCGATCCTGTCCGACACCAAGGCGTCGTTGCCGCTCCAATACAAGGCGCTGATCGGCACCGAGGGGGTGGAGATTTCCTTCACCGAGGACGGCATCGCCGCCATTGCGCGCATCGCCGCCGAGGTGAACGGCCAGGTCGAGAATATCGGCGCGCGGCGGCTCCAGACGGTGATGGAGAAACTGCTGGAGGAAATCAGCTTCGAGGCGGAGGATCGGCAGGGGACGGTGCTGACCGTCGATGCGGCCTATGTCGACAAGCAATTGTCGGCGGTGGCGCGGAATACGGATTTGAGTCGGTTTGTGCTTTGATGGGGGCGGGGGCTCGGTGAGACACCGGGCCCTCCCCCATCCCAGTTTCAGGTAAACGATGCCCCGCATCGTTTAGGTCATGCCCGGGGGCATGACCGACCTGAAACTCGCTTGTGGGAGGGGCGTGCCAAGGGTCACAGTTCGGAATAGATCGCGCCGTCCGATCTGGCCGCTCCCCTCCCGCAAGCGGGAGGGGATGGGGGAGGGAAGGCCCCAAGCCATACAGCTTGCGATACCCCCTATTTCCGCCCCCGCTCATACGGCACGAACCCGTCGAAGAAGCACCATTGCGACGGAATCGACATCCCCTGTTGCAGCACCTGGAACCGGTCGTTGCGACAGATCTGCGATCCCCAGCGCTCGACGATCAGCGTGTTGAACGGGCGAAGCCCCGGGCACTGGCCGCGCACCTTGGCCTTCCACATGCGCTTTCCGCCCGGATTGATGACGATGGTGTTGTCGTCATAGATGGACGGCCCCGTCATGGTGACGCTGGTGTCGACGCATTGCGCGGGCGGGCCGGCGGTCCGCCCGGCAAAGGGGTCCGACCTGGCCGCCGTCAGGCCGAGCGCCAGCACCGCGACGGTGGCGAAACGCGCGCGCATCACCGCTCCTTTCGATAGGGGACGAACTCCCCGAAGCTGCAACTGCCGGTGAAGAAGCCCGAGGCGCGATCCACCGTCTGGGCGATGTCACCCGAGCAGAGCTGCCCCGTGGTCGTCCGCGTGACGAGGATGTCGTTGCGCGCGCGCTGCCCGATCCCTTCGCAGCCGCCTGCCGTCTGGCTGACGAATTTCAGGCGCGGGCTGATCGTATAGACGATGGTCGGGCCATAGGCGTTGACCTGGCGCGTCGTATATTGGCCGATGCACTGGGTCGGCTTGCCCGGCGTCAGGCCGCGCAAAGTGGCGGCGAGATCGGCCCGGTTGGTCGCGGCGGCCTGTTCGATCCGCGCCTGTTCCGCCGGGGTGGGCGTGCACCCGGCGATCGCCGCGGCCAAGGTCGTCAGGGGGAGCAGGGTTCGGAAACGCATCTTTCAGCCTCCATCACAAAAACCCCCGTAGCAATGACTTAACCCTTGAACGCGTCCTTGGCTGCACGCCGCTCGGACAGTTCGGCGGCATCGACCGAACGGAGGAAGGGGTTGGTCGCCCGCTCCAGCGCGATGGTCGTCGGAATGGTCGGCTCGCCCTGATCGCGCATCGCCGTCACCTCGACCAGCCGGTCGGTGATGGCGCCGTTGTCGGGTTCCGCCACCGCCGCGAACCGGGCGTTGGACAGCGTATATTCGTGGCCGCAATAAACCCGCGTGTCGCCCGGCAGCGCGGCGAAGCGGCGCATATTGGCATGCATCTGCTCCGCCGTCCCCTCGAACAGCCGACCACAGCCCATGGCGAACAGCGTGTCGCCGGTGAAGATCACCGCCCGGTCGTCGAAGTGAAAGGCGATATGCCCCGCCGTATGCCCCGGCACCGACCAGATGGTCGCGTGCGCGTCGCCGATGGCGATGTCGTCTCCCTCGGCCAGCAGCGTGTCGAGCCCGGCGATCTTCGCCGCCTCCGCCGCCGGACCCGCCACCCGCGCGCCCTGCGCCCGCAAGGCCTGCGCCCCGCCGACATGATCGGGGTGCCAATGGGTCAGCCAGACCTGCTCGATGGTCCAGCCGCGCGCCGACGCGGCGGCGGCGACCGGCGCGGCCTCGCCCGGATCGAGCGCGACGGTGCGGCCCGCATCGTGGATCAGCCAGGCGTAATTGTCGCTGAGGACGGGGACTCGGACGATTTCCATGGAAATGCTCTTACCAGCTTCCGACGTTCGGCATCGAGGCCCAAGGTTCGGTGGAGGGCAGCGCACCGTCCTGCAACAGTTCGATCGAGATGCCGTCGGGCGTCTTGACGAAGGCCATATGCCCGTCGCGCGGCGGCCGGTTGATCGTCACGCCCGCGTCCATCAGGCGCTGGCACGTCTCGTAGATATTGTCGACGCGGTAGGCGAGATGGCCGAAATTCCGCCCGCCGGTATAGATTTCCGGGTCCCAATTATGGGTCAGCTCGACCTCGGCACGGCCCTCGTCCCCCGGCGCGGCCAGGAAGATCAGCGAGAAGCGCCCCGCCTCGTTATCGATGCGGCGCACCTCCTTCAGGCCCAGCAGTTCGAAGAAGCGGATGCTGGCGTCGAGGTCGCTGACGCGGATCATGGTGTGAAGATAGCGCATGGAAGCTCCTGCCTGTGACGCGATGGTCATTCTAATCCGTCGGGGGCCGGGCGGCTTTGACGTGCGATAAGGATCAGCGTGATGGGAATTGTGACAGCGCCTTGGCGGTTTCGGCGCGGATCGGGCTGTCCGGCGGGGCGAGCCGGGCGGCCTCGCTCCACGCCTTGCGCGCGGTCGCTTCGTCCCCGGCGGTGGCGGCGATATTGCCCGCCTCCAACTGGACATTGGGGTCGTCGGCGGAACGGGCCAGCGCCTGGGCGATGTCCTTCTGCGCGCGCGGGAGATCCTTCATCCGCCGCGCCAGCGTCGCCGACAACAGCCAGGCGAGCGGATCGGCGGGGGCGTTGACCAGCGCTGCGTCCAGATCGACCCGCGCCGCCACGGGCTGTCCCGCCGCGACCAGCGCCCGCGCGCGGTCGAGCTGCGCCTCGCCCCGCGCGAAGCCGGTCAGGTCGCCCGAGGCAAGCGCCGCATCCAGCGCCGCGCGGGCCTTGGTCGCATCGCCAGCCGCCAGAAAGGCGTTGCCCGCCTGCGACCAGTAATTGGCGGCGCGTATGTCATGCGCGGTTTCGGCGGCGCGTGCCGCCTGCTCGAAGGCGCTGGCCGCCGCCGCCCATTGCCGCTCGGTCGTGTAGGCGAGGCCCAGGCATTGCTGTGCGAAATAGCCGCCGCCCGCCAGCGTCCAACTGCTCGCCTCCATCCGCGCGGCGGCGGGGCTCCGCTCGGCCATGACGACGCAGTGCTGATAGCGCGCCTCGCGCGGGTCGGCGGGCAGCGCGGCAGATGGCGGTGGGGGTGTCCTGGCGGCGGGCTTGGGGGACGCCTGAACGGCGGCGGCGAGTGCGAGGGGGAGGAGGATCATAGGGGGCTTGACACTTCTTCGACGGCGCGGATCAGCAGCGCGATGTCGCCGTCGCGCGACAGGCGGTGGTCGCCATCCTTGATCAACAGAGTCTGCACATCGGCTGAACGGAAAAGCTGCGCCAGATGGGTGGTGCGGTGCCAGGGCACATCGGGGTCGGCCATGCCCTGAAGCAGCCGGACCGGGCCATCGAAGGCGATCGGGCCGAAGGTCAGGCGGTTGGCCTCCCCCGACGACCAGAAACGGCGGGTATAGACGGTGGGAGCGGGGCCATAAGGGTTGGGACGCTCCAGCCGACCGCTCTGGAGCAGCGTCATCTTCTCCTCGGTCGAAAAGCCCCAGTCGGTGAAGTCGGGTCCCGGCGCGATCCCGACCAGCGCCTTGACCTGGTCAGGCCGCTCCTTGGCCGCGAGCAGCATCAGCCAGCCGCCCATCGACGATCCGACCAGCACGGCGGGGCCCTTCACCACATCGTCCAGCATCGCGAGGACGTCGTCGCGCCAGTCGGCCAGCGCCTGATCCTCGAACGCCCCCTCCGACTGGCCGCACCCGCCATAATCGAAGCGAAGGAACGCGCGGCCCTTCTCACGCGCCCAGGCCTCCAGCGCCAACGCCTTTGACCCCTGCATGTCCGACGCATAGCCGGGCAGGAAGACGATCGCGGGGCCGGTGCCCTCGGTCCAGTGATAGGCGAGGTTGGGGCGGGGAGAGGGGGCGGTGTCGGTCATAACGGGGATTTAGGGTCTGGGCGGGACGATGGAAACCCGCATGCCCATTCCCGTCCTCCGTTCAGCCTGAGCGTAGTCGAAGGCCACGGGAGTCGCGTCGCCAAAGGGGGATTTGGCGAAGGTCCGGGGCGTGGCCTTCGACTACGCTCAGGCTGAACGGTCGTAGGGGGTGGAACGGGCTTGGGGAGGGGGACCGCTCGCGCCAGCGAGTGGTGGAGGGGCATTCCCCCTCAGATCACATATTCCACGCTCTTCATCTGCGCCTGCGCCGCCTGAACCTTGCGCCGCTTGGCGACCATCTCGGCGTATAATCGCGCCACCGTATCGCTGCCGGTCGTGGTGCACAGCCCCGGCACCACCGCATGGACGATCGCGCCCAGACCGCCCAGCATCATGATCCCGCCGAACCGCGCCGCGACGCCGAAATGCTGGAGATAGCTTTCGCCGACACTGTCGGGATGCTCGGTGAACAGGCGACGGAACATGGTGTGCGATCTCCTATGGCCGTCCGCCGATCCTATCATGATGATGGGGATTGGCCAAATCAGCCGCGCGAGGGACTGACGAAAATCTCCTCGATCGCGCGGTCGAACAGTTCGGCGATCTTGAAGGCGAGGGGCAGTGACGGGTCGTAGCGGCCCGTCTCGATCGCGTTGACGCTTTGGCGGCTGACCTCCAGCCGCTCGGCCAGCTCCTGCTGGCTCCAGCCCCGCTCGGCGCGCAGGGTGCGCAGGTGGTTGTTCACGCCCTCGCCCGCCATTCCTGCACTGCGTTGAAGCCGCCACCGACCCCAAATCCGGCGAACCATATCACGGCCGCATAATAGCCAGGCACATGGGGGGCGAGACCGAAGCTCTCCAGAAATCCCCAGGCCGTGGTGATCGACAGGGCAAAGCCGGTTGCCACCAGCGACTGGCGCACCAACAGCATCCGGACATATTCGTCACGCATTTCGACCAGCAGGCGGCCAATGACGACGAATACGCCGATGATCGGCAGGGCGGGCAACACGGCGACCAGATAGGCCAGCACCCCGGTCGGGTGAGCGTGGCGGAACCCCATATTCGCCCCCACCAGAGCAACGGCGTATAGCGTCATCATAGTGATCAGACGGCGCGTATAGCGCTTCATTTCGGGTTGCATGGGCATGACGAGCCTCCTTCGAATGTGAAGGAAGCTTTACATGGAAAGCTCGCTTTACGTAAAGCGTCCTTTACGTGGCGGCGAGTTGCTCCACCATGTCCTGCGCCAACAGGCTTAGCGTGTCGTCGCGCGCGCCCATCACCACGATGCGGTCGCCCCCTCGCGCTTCCGCGACCAGTGCCGCCGCCGCCCCGGCGCGGTCGGCGATGTGGCGGGCGTCGACGCCGCGATCGCCCAGGTCCGCGATGATGTCGGCACTCGTGACCTCGCGCGCGACGGTACCGCCGAAATAGGCGGGGTCGGGCATCGCCAGCACGTCGCCGGGCTTCATCCGCGCGGCGATGCTGTCGACCAGTTCGCGGCGCATGACCTTCAGCGGACCATAGCCATGCGGCTGGAACAGGATCAGCAGGCGTCCCGGAAAGGCATGGAGCGTGTCGAGCGTCGCGGCGATCTTGTCGGGATTGTGGCCGAAATCGTCGATCACGGTCACCCCGCCGCCCTCGCCGACCTTTTCGAACCGGCGTTTCAGCCCGGTGAAGCGCTCGACCGCGCGGATCGCGTCGATCAGCGGCACGCCCGCCGCCACGCTCGCCCCGATGGCGGCCAGCGCGTTGGAGACATTGTGGCGGCCCGGCACCGACAGGCGGACCCGATAGCCCGCGCCGCCGGTCACCAGATCGAACTGAATCGCGAAGGGCTCGGGCTTCAGCGCTTCGGCGACCAGATCGGCCGCCCCGCCAACCGCGAAGGTCGTCAGGTTGGGCAGGTCCGCCAGCAACGCCGCTGTCTCGGCATCGCCGGCATTGGCGACGACGTGGCGTGCGCGCCTGGCGAATCCGCCGAACAGGTCGCGCAATTCCTCCAGCGACTTATGGTCCAGGCTGACATTGTTCAGCACCGCGATGGCCGGATCATAGAGCGCGATCGAGCCATCGCTTTCGTCCACCTCGCTGACGAACGCCTCGCCGCCGCCGACCAGGGCGCTGGCGAAGGGGCTGTCGGGGGAGACGAAGTCTTTCATCACCGCGCCGTTCATCGCGGTCGGGTCGCGGCCGGTCTGGTGCAGGATGAAGGCGATCATGCCGGTGACGGTCGACTTGCCGCTGGTCCCCGCCACGCCGATCGGCAGGCGGCTTTCGTTGAACAGGCTGGCGAGCATTCGCGCGCGGGTGGCGCGGGGACAACCCAGCAGGTTGGCGACGACGATGTCGGGCACCGTTTCCTCCACCGCCGCCGAGGCGATGACGAGCTGATCGGCCGAGGTCACGCCTGATCCGTCCTGGGGGAACAGCGCGATCCCGGCGGCACGCAGTGCATCGAACTTGGCCGCGACCCGCCCCTGGTCGAGCCCCCGGTCGGAGCCCGCCACCGTCCATCCACGCGCGCGCAGGATCATGGCGAGGGGCATCATCCCCGATCCGCCGATGCCCACCAGAAAACAGGAATTGCCGTTGGTCATGGCGCCACGCTATCGGCGAGTTGGTGGTGCAGGGCAATGCCCGGCCGGATGGGCAGCCCCAAATCGGCAGTGAAGGGACGCGCTGAAATGAAGATCGGAATCCTCGCCCCGGCCAGCATCGGCAACCCCGCCGCCGAAGCGCCGGTCGGCGCCTTTGCCGCCATTGCCTATCCGCAGGTCGACCTGATCTTTCACCCGCAATGCTATGAGCAGGACGGGCATTTCGCGGGGTCCGACGAACGCCGCGCCTCGGCCTTCCTGGAATTCGCCAACGATCCGGGGATCGACGCCATCTGGTTCCTGCGCGGCGGTTATGGATCGAACCGCATCCTGTCGCGGGTCATGCCGAACCTCAACGCGGCGGCGGGGCACAAGACCTATATCGGCTATTCCGATCTCGGCTTCGTGCTGGCCGCACTCTACGCCCGGCGGATCGGGCGGCCGGTGCACGGGCCGATGGCGAGCGATATCCGCCGCCAGCAGGGCGACGTGACCGTGGCGCGCTCGCTCGGCTGGCTGGTCAGCGGCGACCGGCAGGGGTTGGAGCCCGGGCTCGACGGACGTCCGGCGGCGGCGTTCAACCTGTCGATCCTGCACGCGCTGATCGGAACGCCCTGGCTGCCCGACCTGACCGACCATGTCCTGATCATCGAGGAGGTGTCGGAACATCTCTATGCGGTCGACCGGATGCTGTTCACCATGGCCAACGCCACCCAGTTGAAGGGCGTGGCGGGCGTGCGGCTGGGCGCGGTCAGCAACGTCCAGCCCAACGAGCCCGAATGGGGCGAGACACTGGAATATATGATCCAGCGCTGGTGCGGCGAGATGAGCGTGCCCTATCTTGGACGCGCGCGGATCGGGCATATCCAGGACAATCATGTGGTGCCGTTCGGGATCGTGTGAGGGAGAGTATAGATGAAGGCATGGACCCTGGGCATGTGCGTCGCGCTGACCACCACGGCGGCGGTGGCGCAGACATCATCGCCTTCGCAGATTCTGGTATCGGCGACGGGCACCGCGCAGGCGCCCCCTGACCGGGCGACCATCAGTTACACCGTCCGTGGCGAGGGCGCGACGTCCGACGAGGCGACGACGCGACTGCGCGATCAGGCCAAGACCATTCGCGCGGGCGCCGAGCAGGTGGTGCGCGGCGCGATGGAATTGCAGACGTCCGACTTCGCAATCCAGCCGGTGCGCTCGCGGGAGTGCAACAGCGGTTACGGCCAGGTCCAGCTGTCGACTGGCGCCTGCGCGATCCAGGGCTATGTCGCCACCATGCCGGTGCGCATCAGCACGCCCCGCGTCGCCGATGCGGGTACGCTGGTCGGCGTGATCGGCCGGCTTGGCGGATTGCAGGTCCAGCTTCAGGATTACGGGCTGAGCAACTCGGAGCCCGTGCGTCAGAAGGCCATGCGGACCGCGCTGGCCGGGGCCAGGGCACAGGCGCAGTTGATCGCGGAAGGATCGGGGCAGAAGCTGGGCAGGTTGCTGCGGGTGCAGGACAGCAATTATCGCGAAGTCGTGATCGAGATGCCGGAAGGTGCGCCGGCTGGTGCATCCTCCGCGCCGCCCCCGCCTCCTCCTCCGCCGCCGCCTAGCGCGCCTGTCCGTGTCGATCTGTCGCCCGCACCCGTCGACTTCAAGGTCACGCTGATGGTGGCCTACGCGATCGATCAATAAACCCCGATCGGCCGCGCGATGTCATGTCGTACGTGGCGGGGTCTGAAAGCCGGAAGGGCCCGTGTCCCTCTGTGGTGGATAATGATATGGGTCATGATCCGCCCTGGACATGCCGCCTCGCTCCATAAACAGGATCAGTTTCGGCGATTTATGCAGAATAATATTGATTCTGTCGGTTCGGCAACTTGAACGATCTGCGCTTCGTCTATCTGCCGCGGGGACAGTAGGAGAGACATCATGGCAGACAGCAATGGCGGCGGTGGCCGCGAGAACAATCCGGGCAACTTCGCCAATGACCGCGAAAAGGCTTCCGAAGCCGGGCGTAAGGGCGGCCAGGAGAGCGGCGGCAATTTCAAGAACGATCCCGAACGCGCGGCGGAAGCCGGTTCCAAGGGCGGTCAGGCCAGTCATAGCGGCGATCGCTGACCGACAGGGGCGGCGGCGGTAACGGACCGGCGTCGCCCTTTTCTTTCGGCGCGGCAGCTTGCGTTAACCATTTGCGCCTAGAGCAAGCGAATGGAAATGCGCAAAATCTGTACCGGATGCCGCGACGGTGTCGATTTCGAAATCCCGTTCACCATGGCGTTTCAGCCGATCGTGGATACGACCACCGGTCTGCCCTTCGCCTATGAGGCGCTGATCCGGGGGCTGGAGGGAGAGGGCGCATACAGCGTCCTGTCGCAGGTGACCGAGGCCAATCGCTATTCCTTCGATCAGGCGTGCCGGGTCAAGGCGATCGAGACCGCGATGGCGGCGGGGATCATGGGGGGTGACGCGCGGCTGTCGATCAACTTCCTGCCCAATGCGGTCTATTCGCCGATGGCCTGCATCCAGTTGACCCTGCGCACCGCCCAGGCCCAGGGGCTGCCGGTCGACCGCCTGATCTTCGAATTCACCGAGAATGAGCAGATGGGCTCGCCCGAGCATGTCGCCGGTATTATCGACACCTATAAGCAGATCGGCTTTTCGGTCGCGATCGACGATTTCGGTTCGGGCCATTCGGGGCTGGACCGGTTCGTCCGTTTCCATCCCGACGAGGTCAAGCTCGACATGGAGCTGGTCCGCGACATCGACACCGACCCCCGCCGGCGGGCCATCGTCCGCGCCATGGTCGGCATGTGCGCCGAACTCGATACGCTGCTGATCGCCGAGGGGATCGAAACCGCCGCCGAGGCCGCGACCCTGAACGAACTGGGTGTGCGTTATCACCAGGGCTATTGGTATGCCCGCCCCGCGCTGGGGGTGTTGCCGGCGGTGCAGGGCCACGCCTGAGCCTCGATGCGATTGGGGACATCTACGGGTTGGAGCGCCTCTTCGCAGGTCCCAGTAGCCAGCTCTGGTTCAAGGTCTCCCCCTTTCTCCCTTTGCATATTCTGCGCAGTCCTGGCCATCAGGGGTTTCCAATCAGCATCGATATGGCATGCTGGAGTGAAACCGGCTCTGTAAGGACTGTGGGGTATATGGCGGATGAGTGTGGCAATTGCGGTGCCAAAATTGTTGAGGCATCCACCTTTCGCACTGGAAATGCACGGAAATCTCCAGCGGATGTGAAGATCGTAAATTTCTTCGAGAATGGAGAATATACTGATCTTTGTGAAAAATGTGGCGAAACACTTGTCTATTACAGTAGGAAAAAAATCAGCGAGCAAGCCGGTGCCTTGAAGCAAAAGCTACAGACCAATATCGAGAATTTCCCGATGTATACAGTCTCGACCCTGCCGGAGGGCTGTCGTGTCAAGTTAAAGAACATGGTGACAGCCAATGTCACGGTCGGCACGGGCTTCTTTAACGAATTCAGTCAAGGCGTGTCTGACATGTTCGGTGCCGTCAATGTCAGTTCCGGCATGAGTCACAAGGTCAATCGTGGCGAGGCGGCGGCGCGATCCATATTGGTCGAAAAAGCCTTGTCGATGGGGGCCAACTGCATTCTGGCCGTTGATATCGACTACGGCGTCACCGGTAATAATGCGGCAACGGTCAATATGCAGGGAACCGCCGTGGCCGTTGAAAATTTGGATATCGTGATGGACGAGCAGGAACGGCTCGGTGTCGAGATTATCGTCGAGGCCTATCGCCAACTGCTTCGCCTCGACCGCTGGAGGGCCGGAGATTTCTTGGATTGACGGGACGCTATTGGAAGACCGCCAAACCGATTCGGATGTTCCTGTTCAGGGGCCCGTACCGGAGCGCTGGCCGTGGACGCTAGCCTTATGCCGGCCATCGTTCGGCTGCTTGGAGGGGCATGTACGCCGCGCAGTTTCTTCCCTATAGAGCCCCCGCGCCGGGTGGATCGCCCGCGCATCATCCCTAGCTATCGAAGAGAGTATCCATGTCCGCGATGTTCCGTATCACGCTGCCCGACGGTTCCGTCCGTGAGGTCGCGCCCGGAACTACCCCCGCGGACATCGCCGCCGCGATCGGGCCGGGGCTGGCCAAGGCCGCCATCGCCGCGCGCGTGGATGGCGAGCTGCGCGACATCATGCGCCCGTTCGAGGGGGACTCCGCCCTCGCGCTGGTGACCGCGAAGGACGAGGCGGACGCGCTCGAACTCGCCCGCCACGACTATGCGCACGTTCTGGCCGAGGCGGTGCAGGCGCTGTTCCCCGGCACGCAGATCACCTTCGGCCCCGCGACCGATGACGGTTTCTACTACGACTTCGCGCCGAAGGACCGACCCTTCACCGAGGAAGACCTGCCCGCCATCGAGGCCAAGATGCGCGAGATCATCGCCAAGGACGAGCCGCTGATCCGCGAGGTCTGGACCCGCGAGCAGCTGATCGAGCGCTGGAAGGCGCAGGGCGAGACCTTCAAGGCCGAGTGGGCCGCCGAACTGCCCGATGACGAGGAACTGACCGTCTATCGCGCGGGGCGCGGCGAGGACGCCTGGCTCGACATGTGCCGGGGGCCGCATCTCGCCTCGACCGGCAAGCTCGATCCCAATGCCTTCAAGCTGACCCGCGTGTCGGGCGCCTATTGGCGCGGCGACCAGAAGAACGCGATGCTCAGCCGCATCTACGGCACCGGCTGGCTGAACAAGAAGCAGCTCGCCGAGCATCTGACGCGCCTGGAAGAGGCCGCCAAGCGCGACCATCGCAAGCTGGGCAATGAGATGGACCTGTTCCACCTCCAGCAGGAAGCGCATGGCTCGGTCTTCTGGCATCCCAAGGGCTATCGCATCTGGCGCGAGCTGGAGGCCTATATGCGTCGCGCGATCGACGCGGGCGGCTATCGCGAGGTCAAGACCCCGCAGGTCATGGACGCGCGCCAATGGGAACAGTCCGGCCATTGGGGCAAGTATCGCGAGAATATGTTCGTGATCCCCGACGAGGTGCCGAACGTCGAGGACGAGGGCCCGCTGGTGTCGGACGATGCGCAGTGGATGGCGCTGAAGCCGATGAACTGCCCGGCGCACGTCCTGATCTTCCGCCAGGGGATCAAGTCCTATCGCGACCTGCCCTTGCGCTTCTACGAGAATGGCTGCTGCCACCGCAACGAGCCGCATGGCGCGCTGCACGGCCTGATGCGCGTGCGCCAATTCACCCAGGACGACGCACACATCTTCTGCCGCGAGGACCAGATCGTCGAGGAAGTCCGCGCCTTTTGCGAACTGGCGGACCGGATCTACAAGGATTTCGGCTTCACCTATTCGATCAAGCTGGCGCTGCGCCCCGAAAAGCGCTTCGGCACCGAAGAGATGTGGGACATGGCCGAAACCGAGTTGCGCGACGCGGTCGTGCGGGCGGGGCTGGCGACCGAGCAATATGGCTGGGAAGAGCTGCCGGGCGAGGGGGCTTTCTATGCGCCCAAGCTGGAATGGCATCTGACCGACGCGATCGGCCGGACCTGGCAGGTCGGCACCATCCAGTCGGACCGGGTTCTGCCCGAGCGACTCGACGCGTCCTATATCGGCGAGGATGGCGAGCGGCACCGCCCGATCATGCTCCACCGCGCGATCTTCGGATCCTATGAGCGGTTCATCGGCATCCTGATCGAACATTATGCGGGCCGCTTCCCCGTCTGGCTCGCGCCGGTCCAGGCGGTGGTCGCGACCATCGTGTCGGATGCGGATGGCTATGCGGAAGAGGCGGCGGCGAAGCTGGCCGCGGCGGGCATCCGGGTCGAGACCGATCTGCGCAACGAGAAGATCAACTACAAGGTGCGCGAGCACTCGGTCGCCAAGGTGCCCGTGCTGCTGGTCGTCGGCAAGCGCGAGGCCGAGGAGGGCAAGGTCGCCGTCCGCCGTCTGGGAAGCCAGGCCCAGGAGGTGATGACGCTGGACGAGGCCATCGCGATGCTGCGCGACGAGGCCACTCCGCCCGATCTGCGCGGCTGAATCCACAAATGATCAAGGAAAGGGCGGGACATGTGTCTCGCCCTTTCAAATTTGCGCCCGATCGCCTATATTGGACGGGTAATTGCCACAGGAGAAATACCCATACGTCCTCCCATGATGCGCCGTCCGATGCAGGCGCCGCCGATGAACGGTCCCCGATTCAACGAGTGGATCCAAAGCCCCAAGGTTCGCGTCATCGACCATGAGGGCGAGAATCTCGGCGTGATGTACACGCGCGAAGCGATGGCTCAGGCCCAGGAGCTGGGACTCGACCTGGTCGAGGTGTCGCCCAACGCCGATCCGCCCGTCGCCAAGTTCCTGGACGTCGGCAAATATAAGTACGAGGCCCAGAAGAAGGCGAACCTCGCCCGCAAGTCGCAGAAGACGCAGGAGATCAAGGAGATCAAGATGCGTCCGAACATCGACGACCATGATTACGACACCAAGATGAAGAAGGTGGTCGAATTCATCGGCGAGGGCGACAAGGTGAAGGTCACCATGCGCTTCCGCGGTCGCGAGCTGAGCCACGGCCAGCTGGGCATGAACGTGCTCCAGCGCGTCGCCGAGCAGGTGGCCGAGGTCGCCAAGGTCGAAGCCTATCCGCGCATGGAAGGCCGCCAGATGCTGATGGTGCTGGCGCCGAAGTGAGCCTGGTCGACTCGGGGGTTTTTGTTCCCGGGTGATGGCTTTGAAAGACCCCGGAGTCCTTTGGGCTGCCGGGGTTTTTCTTGGGGTTCGCGGGGGACGGAATGCGGGGAAGAGCAAATTCGATCGCGGCTGACCGGCGTCACGTGTCAATCCTCCCCATCGTCAGATGGGGAGGGGGACCGCGCCCGCAGGGCGTGGTGGAGGGGCATGGCCGGTCCGTCCCGCCCCTCCACCATCCTTCGGATGGTCCCCCTCCCCAAGCCGAGCTTGGGGAGGAACCGGGAATTACGCCGCAATCTCCATCACCTCCCCCGCCGCCGCGCCAAGCAACCGTTTCTCCAGCGTCTTCAACCGCCCGCCATTGGTGATCTGGTCCCCGGTCAGGTCGGTCAGATAGAAGACGTCGACCGCGCGCTCGCCATAGGTCGCGACATGCGCCGAATGGATCGTCACCTTCGACTGGAACAGCGCATGGGCCAGCTGGTTCAGCAATGCCGGGCGGTCGCGGGCATGGACCTCGACCACGGTGAAGCGGTTCGACGCGCGGTTGTCGATCAACACATTGGGCGCGATCGGGAAGGCGTCGGCGCGCGGGCGGATCGAGGGCTTGGCGACCAGCCGGTCGGCCAGCTTGTTGCGATTGGCCAGCGCATCCTCGATCGCGCGGCGCAGGCGGCCGAGCTGACCCGGATCGTCGAAGGGGCGACCCAACGGGTCCTGCACCAGGAAATTGTCGATCGCCATCCCGTCGCGCGTCGTGTGGATGCGCGCATCGATGATGTTGCCGCCCGCGACATGGATCGCCCCCGCGATGCGGTAGAACAGCCCCGGATGGTCGGCGGCGTAAATGGACACCAGCGTCGCGCCGCGCTCCGCATAGACCTGGGCGTCGATCGACAATTGCGCATCTCCCGCCGCCGCCATCTGCCGTGCGTTATGAAGGAGCACATCCTCGGGCTCGGCGATCCAATAGGCTTCGGGCAGGCGGCGGACATGCGCGGCTATCTGCGCCTCGGGCCAGCCGAGCATTTCGCCCAGCCGCGCCTGCTTGGCCGCGATCCGCTCGGTCCGCCCGCGCTGCTTGTGGCCCAGGCGCAGCACCTCCTCGGCGGCTTCGTACAGGTCGGAGAGCAACTGGCGCTTCCACCCGTTCCAGGTGCCGGGGCCGACCGCGCGGATATCGACGATGGTCAGGACCAGCAACAGGCGAAGCCGCTCGGGGCTCTGCACCGTTTCGCAGAAATCGAGGATCGTCTTGAAGTCCGAGAGGTCGCGCTTGAACGCGGTGGCGGACATGAGGAGGTGCCAGCGGACCAGCCAGGCGACCGTCTCGGTCTCCGCCTCGCTCAGGCCTAGGCGCGGGCAGAGCCGTTCGGCGACCTCCGCCCCCAGGATGGAATGGTCGCCGCCGCGCCCCTTGGCGATATCGTGCAGTAGCACCGCGACATAGAGCACGCGCCGCGACACGATCTGGCCGATGATCGCCGAGGCGACGGGGTGCTCCTCGACCATATCCTGCCGCTCGATCCGGGCGAGCAGGCCGAGTGCGCGGATGGTGTGCTCATCGACCGTATAATGGTGATACATGTCGAACTGCATCTGCGCGACGACGCGGCCGAAATCGGGCACGAAGCGGCCGAACACCCCCGCCTCGTTCATCCAGCGCAGCACCAGCTCGGGATCGCGGCGGCTGGTCAGCACGTCGAGGAACAGCGCGTTGGCGCGGGGATCGCGGCGCACGTCATCGGCCAGCTTGGCATCGCGCGACGCCGCCCGCATCGCCAGCGGATGGACTTCCAGTTCGTACCGGTCGGCGAGCTGGAAGATTTCGATCAGACGGACCGGGTCTTCCTGAAAAAAGTCGTCACGGGGCAAAGCGAGGCGCCCGCGATCCAGCACGAAGCCGTTCAACCGGCGCGGGCGGCGCCGAATGGTGGGCAGGCCGAAGCGGTGCCCGCGCGCCGCGAACCGCTCGTCCAGATGCGCCAGGAACGCACCGGTCAGCGCGCCAACCGTCTTCACCTGGAGGAAATAGAGCTGCATGAACCGCTCGACCTTGGCCTTGCCGGGACGGTCGGAGAAGCGCATCCGCTCGGCGATCTGGCGCTGCACGTCGAAGGTCAGCCGATCCTCGGCGCGCCCCGTGATGGTATGGAGGTGGCAGCGGACCGCCCACAGGAAATTGTCGGCGCGGTGGAACTGGCGATATTCCTCGCGGGTGAACAGCCCGCGCTCGATCAGGTCGGCGGCACGGTCCACGTCATAGACATATTTGCCGATCCAGAAGAGCGCATGCAGGTCGCGAAGCCCGCCCTTGCCTTCCTTGACATTGGGTTCGACGACATAGCGGGTGTCGCCCATCTTGCGGTGGCGCAGGTCGCGCTCGGCCAGCTTGTCGGCGATGAACTGGCGATGCGAATCGGTCTGGATCTCGGTTTTGAACCGGCGCGCGGCTTCGTCGTACAGCGTCTGGTCGCCGCAGAGGAACCGCCCTTCCAGAAGGGCGGTGCGAACGGTCACGTCGGCCCTGGCCTGGCGGATCATCTCGTCGATCGAGCGGCTGGAATGGCCGACCTTCAGCCCCAGATCCCATAGGGAATAGAGCATCGATTCGATGACCTGCTCGGCATGGGGCGTCTGCTTGAAGGGGGTGAGAAAGCCGATATCGACATCCGAATAGGGCGCCATCTCGCCCCGGCCATAGCCGCCGACCGCGATCAGGGTCAGCCGCTCGCCCGCCGTGGGATTGCTGAGGGGGTAGAGCGTCTCGGTGGTGAAATCGAACAGCACCCGCAGCACCTGGTCGGTCAGATAGGCCTGCGCCGCCGCCGCCTCCAGCCCGCGTGACGGATGGACCAGAAGCCGCCGCGCCACCTCCTGCCGCCCGGCGTCGAGTGCGGCGCGAAGGATCGGGGTGACCAGGGTGCGACCCTCGGGGCCCGTAATGCCGAGCGCGGCGACCTGTTCGGCCAGCGCCCGACGATCGACGATGGCGCGGCGGTTGGGCAGGGATTCGAAACGGCTGTGCATGGGGAATGTCATAGGGGCTTGGGATGAACAAATGGAGAGGGGGAGTGACATTGCGTGGGGAATGCCCCTCCACCACCCGGCTGCGCCGGGCGGTCCCCCTCCCCATCGGAGATGGGGAGGATTGGTGTAGCCCATTCCTCCCCAAGCTATGATTGGGGAGGGGGACCATGCGCAGCATGGTGGAGGGGCAGGGCCCCGCCCTTTCCCCAAGCAAAGATTCCCATGCTTGGGCCCACCGCCCGACCATGATACCGAGCCCGCATGGCCGACCATCACGACATTCCCGCCCTGATCGCCGACATGGGTGCCCGTGCGCGCACCGCCGCGAAGCTGCTGGCCCGTATGCCGACCGCCGCCAAGGCCGACGCGCTGCGTGCCGGCGCGCGCGCGATCCGCGACGCGACCCCGGCGATCGTGGAGGCCAATGGCCGTGACATGGCGGCGGGCGCGGCGAACGGCCTGTCGCCCGCGATGCTCGACCGGCTGAAGCTGGACGCGGCGCGGATCGACGGGATCGTCTCGGGCGTCGAGGCGGTGGCGGCGCTGCCCGATCCGGTCGGGGAGCGGATCGACGAGCGGGTGCGGCCCAACGGCCTGAAATTGTCGCGCGTCCGGGTGCCGGTGGGCGTGATCGGCATCGTCTATGAAAGCCGCCCCAACGTCACCATCGATGCCGCCGCGCTCTGTGCGATGGCGGGCAATGCCGCGATCCTGCGCGGCGGCTCTGAGGCGGTGCACAGCAACCGTGCGCTGCATGCCGCCTTCGTCGCGGGCTGGACGGCGGCGGGCGGTCCGGCGGACGCGGTGCAGCTCGTCCCCGTCACCGACCGCGCGGCGGTGGGCGCGATGCTGGTGGCGGACGGGCTGATCGACCTGCTGATCCCGCGCGGGGGCAAGAGCCTGGTCGCGCGCGTGCAGGCCGAGGCGAAGGTGCCGGTGCTCGCGCATCTCGACGGGATCAACCATGTCTATGTCGATGCGTCGGCGGATCACGGCATGGCCTGGCGCATCGTGCGCGACGCCAAGATGCGCCGCACCGGCATTTGCGGCGCGATGGAGACGTTGCTGATCGATCGCGCCTTCTGTCACGCGGCGGAAGTCGTCGATGGCCTGGTGAGGGCGGGCTGCACCGTGCGCGGCGATGCGGCGGTGCGCGAGATGGTGCCGGGACTGGAGGCCGCCACGCCCGAGGATTGGGACACCGAATATCTCGACGCGATCGCCAGCGTGGCCCTGGTCGACGGTCTGGACGGCGCGATGGCGCACATCGCCGCCCATGGTTCGCACCATACCGATGCGATCATCGCAGAGGATGAGGCGGTGGCCGAGCGCTTCCTGGCCGAGGTGGACAGCGCGATCGTCCTCTGGAACGCCTCGACCCAGTTCGCCGATGGCGGCGAGTTCGGCCTGGGGGCGGAGATCGGCATCGCGACGGGGCGGCTCCATGCGCGCGGCCCGGTCGCGCTGGAGGGGCTGACCACCTATAAATGGGTCGGGCGGGGTTCGGGGCAGATCCGCGCCGAGAATGGTGTGTGAGGATCGGCCTGCTCGGCGGGTCGTTCAACCCGGCGCATCGCGGCCATCGCCGCATCACGCTGGACGCCCTCCGCGCGCTCGACTTGGATGAGGTCTGGTGGCTGGTGTCGCCGGGCAATCCGTTGAAGGACGGCGTCGGGGACATGGCGCCCTTTGCCGCGCGGTTGGAATCCGCGCGGATCATGGCCCGGCGCGCGCCGATCCGGGCGAGCGCGATCGAGCGGGAACTCCACACCCGCTACACGCTCGACACCGTCCGCCGAGTCCAGCGGCGCTATCCCGGCCATGACTTCATCTGGTTGATGGGCGAGGACAATCTGGAGCAATTTCACAGGTGGCGCGGGTGGCGATCGATTGCGCGCGCGATCCCGATTGCGGTTATCGGCCGTCCGGGGTACAATGCCGCCGCCCACGCGACACCCGCGCTGGGCTGGTTCAGGCGTTTCCAGAGGCGTCCGGGCCAGGCGAAGAACTGGACGATGTGGAGTTTGCCGGCCTTCGTGCTGTTGCGCTTCCGCCCCGACCCGACTTCCGCCACGGGCCTTCGGGCCCGCGATCCGGACTGGTTTCGGCATATGGGCCGAAACGTCCCCTGAACAGGAGCTCACTTGGCCACTTCCCCGCAATCGCCGCGTCCGTCCGATCCTGCCGAGGTGGAGGCGCTGCACCGCCTCATTCTCGCCTCGCTCGACGACGACCAGGCGGTGGAGACGATTTCGATCCCGCTCGCGGGCAAGTCGTCGATCGCAGATTTCATGGTGATCGCCAGCGGTCGTTCGACCCGGCAGGTCGCCTCGATGGCGATGAAGCTCGCCGAGAAGATCAAGGCGGAGTTCGGCCGCTCGGTGCGGATCGAGGGTCTGCCGACCGCCGACTGGGTGCTGATCGACGCCAATGACGTGATCGTCCACCTGTTCCGGCCCGAGGTGCGCAGCTTCTACAATCTGGAGCGCATGTGGGCATTCGGCGATGCGCCGACTCCGCCCGCGAGTCCCGCCGACCGCCAACTCTGACGATCTAGCGCCCGCCCGTGCTGCTGCATATCGTCGCGCGCGGGCGGATCGGCCGTTCGCCGGAGGCCGAACTGGTCGATCGCTATATCAAGCGGATCGGCTGGCCGACCAAGGTCACCGAACTCCCCGACACCGGCGGCAAGGTTCCGCCGCTGGAGGGGCAGGTGCGCCTCGTCCTGATGGACGAGAAGGGCGAGAATCTATCCTCGATGGATTTCGCGCGTCGGCTGGAGCGCTGGCGCGACGATGGCGTGCGCGAGTGCCGCTTCATGATCGGTGCGGCGGACGGGTTCGAGGATGCGGATCGCGCGCGTGCCGACCTGCTCATCTCCTATGGCCGGGCGACCTGGCCACACATGATGGCGCGGGCGATGCTGGCCGAGCAGCTGTTCCGCGCGACCAGCATCCTGGCCAACCACCCCTATCACCGCGAGGGATAGGCGCGTGAAGCGGCGTCATGGCATATTGGCGATGGCGGGGCTGGCGCTGCTGGGTGCGACCGACATCGCCGCCGACCAGCGCCGCCTGGCCGATGCGCGGGCGGGCGCGGCGGCGGCGCAGGCACGGGCCCAGGCGCTGGAGCGACAGGCCGGGGCCGAGCGCAATGCCGCCGCCATCGCCCAGGCCAGGGAGCGCGCCATGGCGGCGCGCGTCGCGGCGGCGGAGGCGGAGGTGACGGCGGCGCGCGCGCGGGTCGACCTGGTCGCTGGACTGCTGGCCCAGCAACAGGCGCGGCTGGCGGCGGCACAGGCACCGCTCGCGCATCTGCTGGCGGCGATGCAGAGCATGGCGGCGCGTCCTCCGGTCGCGGCGGTGGTGCAGCCGGGATCGATCGCCGATCTGGCGCATGTCCGCGCGGTCTTCGCCACCGTATCGCCGGTCATCGCCGCGCGGTCGGCGGTGGTTCGGACCGAACTGGCCGCGACCCGGCGGGTGCGCGCGCAATCGGCACTGGCGGCACGGGCCCTGGCCGCCACCACGACGAAGCTGGAGAGCGAACGCCAGGCGCTGGCCAAGCTGGAGGCCAGCCATCGCGGCCGTGCCGAGGCGCTGGGGCAGGTGGCGGTCGACGAATCCAACCGCGCGCTGGCGCTGGGCGAGGCGGCACGCGACATCGTCGACCGCATGGCCGAACGCGGCGAGGCGCATGCGACGGCCGGCGAACTGGTCGCGCTGGCGGGGCCGACCGCACGGCCCCTGGCCCCCGGGGCGATGGGTCCGGCCATCGCGCCCGGAACCTATCGACTGCCGGTACAGGGCAAGGTCGCGGGCGGCTTTGGCGAGATTTCGGACTCGGGCGTCCGCGCGCGCGGCATCACGCTGGCCACCGTGCCTTACGCCCCGGTCGTCGCACCGGCGGGCGGCGAGGTGCGCTATGCGGGCCGGTTCCGGGGCTATGGCGGGATCGTCATCGTCCATCACGGCGCGGGCTGGACCAGCCTCGTGACCGGTCTGGGCGGCGTCGCCGTCCGGCCCGGCCAGCGTGTCGCGGCGGGGGCGGTACTGGGCCGGGCGGGACAGGGGCGAAACGGCGTCGAGCCGCGCGTGACGGTGGAGTTGCGTCGCAACGGGCGGCCGATGGATATCGCCGCGATATTGGGGTGAGGGTGGGGCGCACGGGTTTTCGACTCCACGTGGGCCAGTAAAGCGAACAAAATTCAGAATAAACAACAACATCTGAATGGTGCGGCGCTTCGATCGGGCGGGCCGCGTCTTGCGCCGGGGCCTGTCTGTTCCGCTTCGATCATCAACGGAATCTACAGGTTTCTTCGCTAATGCCAGATCATGGCCTGGCTTGTTTCGCTCGCAATCGTTTCGGGGATGGCCTTTCTCGTCATGTCGCTGCCGTCGATCGCGTCTATCCTGCGGATGCTGGGGCGTGGTCGGTTGCGGACGGGGTGGCTGTGGCTTCGCGGGCTGATCTTCGCGTTCATCGCGGGCTATGCCGCTTTCGGGTTTCTTCGCCTCGGCTCGCCGCTCGCCATGTCGGACCTGATCGTTTCGCTGATCCTTTCATCGGGGGGCGCCTTCGTCCTGATCGTCGCGCGGCTTTCCGATCTGACCACGAACGATATCGTGCGCATCTCCGCCCTGGAGCGTGATGCGATCCGCGATCCGCTGACCGGCCTGTTCAACCGCCGCTATCTCGATGCCAAGCTGGTCGAGGAGACCGACCGTTCGCGTCGCTCGGCCACGCCCTTTTCGACGCTGATCATCGACATCGACCGTTTCAAGCATGTGAACGACACCTATGGCCATTCGGTCGGCGACCAGGTCATCCGCCATGTTTCGCGCCTGCTGGTCGAAACCGCGCGGTCGGCCGATACGGTGGCGCGGTTCGGCGGCGAGGAGTTCGTCGTCCTGGCCCCTGACTGCGACCTCGACCAAGTGGCGGTCTTCGGCGAGCAGATCCGCGAGGAGATCGCGGTCAGGGCGGTGCCCTTGCCCGATGGCCGCGAACTGATGGTCACGGCCAGCCTGGGCGTGGCCACCTTCGCCAGGGAGGAAACGCCCGCGGAACTGCTGCAACGCGCCGACCGGGCGCTGTACCGCGCCAAGCAAAATGGCCGCAACCGGACGTGCCGGTCCGAGGACCATTATGAGGCCGTGCCGACCTGACGGTGCGGTCCTTCGGCATTCAACTCGCGAAGGTCGCCTCTCCGCTCAGCCGCCGTTCAGCACGGTTGCGCTTTGATTGCCGTCGGCTTCCCGCTACACAGGCGGTTCGCTTTTCTGGTCCAGGACCCTCGATGCCCAGCTCGTTCCCACGGCTCTCGTTTCCGAAACGTCCGCTTCTGACTGCTACTGCCATCGTCGGCGCGCTGGCCATGGTGCCGATCACGACCTCCGCGATGGCGGCGGTGGACAGCTCGACCGTCCGCCAGTTCGACCGGTTCCTCGACGTCTATAACCGGATCAAGGCCGATTATGTCGACAAGGTCGACGACGACACGCTGATCAAGGGCGCGATCCAGGGGATGCTGGCGGCACTCGACCCGCATAGCAGCTATGTCGACGCACTCGACTTCGACAATCTCAAGATCCAGACCGAGGGCAATTATGGCGGCCTGGGCCTGACCGTCTCGATGGAGGATGGCGCGATCAAGGTCATCGCGCCGCAGGAGGATACGCCGGCGGGCCGCGCGGGGGTCAAGTCGGGCGATTACATCACCCATATCGACGGCAAGCTGATCTATGGCCAGTCGCTGGACGAGGCGATCGGCCAGATGCGCGGCAAGCCCGGCACCAAGATCAAGCTGACCATCGTTCGCCCCGGCCGCGACAAGCCGATCGAGCTGACCCTGGTGCGCGAGGTCATTGTCCAGCGTCCGGTCAAATGGGAGGTGAAGGGCGATGTCGGCTATATCAACATCAACACCTTCTCCGAAAATACCGGCGCCGACACGCGCGCGGCGATCATGGCGATCGACAAGGCGCTGGGCCACCGGCCGCTGGGCTATGTCGTCGATCTGCGCGACAATGGCGGCGGGTTGCTGACCCAGGCCATCGCGGTCAGCGACGCCTTTCTCGACCATGGCGAGATCGTGTCGCAGCGCGGGCGTGAAAAGTCGGATATCGAGCGCTATTATGCCAAGCCCGGCGACGATGCGCATGGCCTGCCGGTGATCGTGCTGACCAACTCCGGCACCGCCTCGGCGTCGGAGATTGTCGCGGGCGCGCTTCAGGATCATCACCGCGCGCTGGTGATGGGTGAGCGCAGCTTCGGCAAGGGGTCGGTCCAGACGCTGCTGCCGCTGGGGCCGGAGACGGCGCTTCGCCTGACCACCGCGCGCTACTACACCCCCTCGGGCCGGTCGGTGCAGGAGGGCGGGATCGAGCCGGACATCAAGGTGCCGCAGATTTCCGACCCCGATTACAAGACGCGCCCCGTCTTCCGCGAGGCCGATCTGCGCCGCCACCTGATCAACGAGGTGAAGGCCGACAACGCGATCCTGGAAGAGGATACCAAGGACGATCCGCGCTTCGCGATGACGCCGGATGCGCTGAAGAAGCAGGGGGTCGAGGACTTCCAGCTTTACTATGCGCTGAAGACCGTCGCACGGCTGGGCGGACCCGCGCAGGTCGCCGCCGCCACCAAGCCGCCGGTGAAGTGACGATGAGCACTCCCCGCACCCGCAACGAGACCCGGGCGAACCTGATCGCTTTCTTCCTGCCGCTGGCGCTGCTTGCCGGGGCCTGGGGCAGCCAGTTGTTCGGCGGCCTCTACCCCTGCGAGATGTGCCATTGGCAGCGCTGGCCGCATTACGCCGCGCTGGTGCCCGCCTTCGCCGCCTTCTTCGTGGCCCAGCGCAGCATCCGGGGATCGCTTGTCATCCTTGCCGCGTTGTTGATCGCAGTGTCGGGGGCCATCGGTGTCGCCCATGCCGGGGTCGAATATGGCTGGTGGCAGGGCTTTACCGCCTGCACCTCGACGGTGGATTTCACGGGTGGCACCGCCGCCGACCGGCTGAACGCCATTTTGAAGGCGCCGGTCATTCGCTGCGACGTGGCGCAATGGACCCTGGGCGGGATTTCGCTGGCCGGGTTCAACGCGATCTTCTCGCTGGGCGGCGCGGCGGCGATCCTGGTGTTGATGAGGAAGGCGCGATGAGCCAGCTTCGCTGGATGCCGGGCGACCGGCGCGAACCGATGAAGGCGATGGTCCGGGTGGACCAGGCCGGGGAATATGGCGCGACCCGCATCTATGCGGGGCAGCTCGCGGTGCTGGGCGACCGGCATCCCTTTGCCCGCGCCATCCACCATATGGCCGAGCAGGAGGAGCGCCACCGCGCCTTCTTCGACCGGATGATCGCCGAGCGCCGGGTACGCCCGACCTTGTTCCAGCCCTTCTGGGACAAGGCGGGTTTCGCGCTGGGCGCGATCACCGCCGCCATCAGCCCCAAGGCGGCGATGGCCTGCACCGCGGCGGTCGAGACCGAGATCGACAAACATTATCAGGCACAGCTCGACGAACTGGGCGACAGCGACCCCGAATTGTCGAACGCGATCGCCGATTTCCAGGCCGAGGAACTGGAGCATCGCGACCATGCGCTGGGCGCGGGCGCGGAGGAGGCGATCGCCTATCCGGTGCTGTATGGATTGATCCGGGCAGGCTGCAAGGTCGCGATCGCCGCGGCCAAGCGGGTCTGACTTCGGACGAGCGGGAGAGAGAGGATGTTCCACCGTTCATGGCGCGCGACAGCGCTGGCGGGCTTGGCGATGGTTACGGCGGGCGGCCCCGTCATGGCGCAGCAGGTAGCGGCACCGGGCGCGATCAAGGCCAAGCCGATCGAGGGGCCGGGTGAGGTCTCGCGCAATGCGCCGGTCAACGGCGTGCTGACGCTGTTCGGCAACGAACGCTGCCCGACCGACACCAATGGCAACGAGATCGTCGTCTGCGTCCGCCGCAGCGCCGAGGAACAGTTCCGCGTCCCCAAGGAGCTTCGCGAGCTTCAGGTGACGCCCGAGAATGAAAGCTGGGCCGCGCGCGCGACCGGTACGCTCAACGAGGGCACCGGTGTGAACAGCATCGGCAGTTGCTCGGCGGTCGGCGCGGGCGGCGCGACGGGCTGCTTCGTCCAGCGCGCAAGAGAGAACCGCGCGGTCAATGCCCAGCGTAAGCGGGACGAGGAACCGCAAAATCCTTGATGATTGACCCCTATTCCTCCCCTGCAAGGGGAGGTGGCAGGCCGAAGGCCTGACGGAGGGGTGTTGCCCTCTCGATAGCGGGGACACCCCTCCACCATGCTGCGCATGGTCCCCCTCCCCTTACAGGGGAGGAAATGTGCTCATGGAGCGGGGCGTGCGCTTTGACTTCGCTCAGGCTGAACGGGGGTTGGGATACCCTCCCACCCTCCGTTCGGCCTGAGCGAAGTCAAAGGCCATGGGTCAGGCCGCCTCCGCCTGCACCCGCGGGCTCTGCGCGATACGGTCCCGCGCGATTCCACGCGCGGCATGGTGCGGGGTCAGCCCGGACCGCTCGGCCCGGGCGAGCACGGTCTTCATCCGGGCGCCGATCGCCAGGACGCGACGGCGAACCTCGGGCTTGCGCCAGCTCAGATATTCGCCCGCGACATTGACGATACCGCCCGCATTGACGAGGAAGTCGGGCGCGTACAGCACGCCGCGCTCGGCCAGGCGCTGCGCCATGTCGTCATCGACCAGCTGGTTGTTGGCCGCGCCGCACACCACGCTGGCCTTCAGTTCCGCCACGCTTTTGGCATTCAGCACGCCGCCGAGCGCGCAGGGCGCCAGTACATCGACCCGCGCCGACAGCAGCGCGCGGCTGCTCATCACCATCGCGCCGAACCGGTCGGCGGCGCGCGCCGCGACCTCGCTGCGCGGTTCGGCGACGATCAGCTTGGCCCCCGCCTCGTGCAGCAATTCGCACAGGGCATAGCCGACATGGCCCAGTCCCTGCACCGCCACGGTCACGTCGGACAGCTCCGCGCCCAGCCGGTGGCGGACGGCGACCTGCATCGCCTGCATCACACCCAGCGCGGTCCAGGGCGACGGATCGCCACCCGGCTGCGCCCCCTTGGCCGGAAGCCCCGCGACATGGCGGGTCTGGGTGGCGACTTCGCTCATGTCGGCGACGCTGGTGCCGACATCCTCGGCGGTGACATAGCGGCCCTTGAGCGCGGCGACTTGCCTGCCGAACGTGCGGAACAGCGCGGCCCGGTCGAACGGTCCATCGGGCAGGCAGATCACCGCCTTGCCCCCGCCAAAGGGTAGTTCGGCCAGCGCGTTCTTGAGCGCCATCCCCTCGGCCAGCCGCAGCGCGTCCAGCGTGGCGGTGTGGTGATCGGGATAGCGCCACAGCCGACACCCGCCCGCCGCCGGCCCCAGGGTGGTGGAATGGAGCGCGATGATCCCCCGCGCGCCGCTTTCCCGGTCATAGAATGTCACCACCTCTTCGGGCGGCAGATCCTGGTGATGTTGGGCGGTGAACGACATGCGGTGATCCCTGAATGGTCTGACGAGGGGAGTGATAGCGCAGGATGCGAGGCGAAACTGGCCGAATTGCATGGCTGGATGCGCTATTTCCGGTTGAATACACCTATGAACGCATCATACGAGGATAGTCATGCCGCACGATCTCGATATATGGGAACGGCGTATCCTCGCTCTGCTTCAGGAGGATGCCAGCCTGTCCACCGCCGCCATCGCCGAAGTGGTCGGTCTGTCCGCCTCGCCCTGCTGGCGGCGGATCGACCGGTTGGAGCGCGACGGGATCATCAAGCGGCGGGTGGCGCTGGTCGATCGCGCGAAGGTCGGGCTGAAGGCGCAGATCTTCGCGCAGGTGAAGCTGAATGCCCATGGCCGCGCCAATCTCGACGAATTCGCCGCCGCGATCCGCGACATCCCCGAGGTGATGGAGTGCCACGTCCTGATGGGCTCGGTCGACTTCATGCTGCGCATCGTCGCGGCGGACATCGAATCCTATGAGCGGCTGTTCTTCGAGCGACTGTCGAACCTGCCCGGGGTGCAGGAAATCAACTCGACCGTCGCACTGTCGGAAATCAAATCGACCAGCACACTGCCCATCCCGGCGGGATAGGGCCGCTCATTCCTCCCCTTGCAGGGGAGGGAAGGGGGCGATAGCGGCGGCGGAGCGAAGGGAAGGCGATGACAAGGGGCAAGGGCTTGAGCGGCATCCGGATCGGGCTCTTCCTGCTGGTCTGGTTCTCCGCGAGCTGGTTCGGGTCGTGGGAGCTGAACCCCAACAACGCCACCCGATTGTTCGCCACGATCCGCATGGTGGAGAACGGCACCGCGACGATCGACCCGATGGCGCCGCTGACGATCGATAAGGCGCAGTTCGGGGACCATGTCTATCTCGACAAGGCGCCGGGCATGACCCTGATGGCGTTGCCCGCCGTGGCGATGGTCGATGCGATCACCGGGGACCGGGCGGACCGGCATCTGATATCGGCCGGGGACGATGGCTTTGTCCGTTATCTTCGGTTGCGGACGCGGGTCGCTGCGGCCCTGGGCTCGGCGCTGCTGACCGCGATCGCCGCGGTCCTGTTGTTCGACCTGGGCCGGCGTGTGACGGGGCAGGCGGGCGCGGGGCTGTTCGCCGCGCTGGGCTATGCGCTGGGGACGCCGATCTGGGGCTACGCCACGACCCTGCTCGGCCATGCCAGCGTCGCGGCGCTGTTCCTCATCGCGCTGGCCGCCGTCGCGCGCGGGGGAGGGCGATGGCTGGCGGTGGCGGGGCTCGCTCTGGGCTGGGCCGTGGTGGTCGAGTATCAGGCGGTGCTGGCGGGATCGCTGATCGGGCTATGGGCGCTATGGCGTCATCGCCGTGACCCCAGGGCGCTATGGCAGTTGATCGCGGGCGGGCTGATCGGGCTGCTGCCGCTGCTCGCCTATAATCTCTTCGCGTTCGGGACGGTGTTCCGCATCGGCTATTCGGGCGTGGTCGGGTTCGAGGGGATGAACCGGGGGCTGTTCGGCCTGACCGCCCCGGATCGGCGCGTGCTGTTGGCGATATTGGTGGGGCCGACGCGCGGGCTGATCTGGGTCGCGCCGATCCTGGTCTTGGCACCCTTCGGGCTGTGGCGGCTGGGGGAGGAGCGGGAGACGCGCGGCTTGGCGCTGACGGCGGGCGGGGTGGCGCTGGTCGCGTTGCTGGTCAATGCGGCCTATGTCTATTGGGACGGCGGCAATGCGACCGGCCCGCGCCATGCCATGCCGCTGGCGGGTGTGGCGGCGCTGGGCCTCGCACCCTTCTGGGCGGCGACGCGGTCGCTTTGGCTGCGCGGCGTGAATGTCGCCTTCCTGCTGGTGTCGATCGGCATCAACCTGACCATCGCGGCGGCGGAGATCTTCGCGCCGCCGCCGTTCCGCTGGGCCTGGTGGGAGGCGGTGATCCAGCAGCATTTCCGCTTCGGCGACCTTCACACCGTCGCGTCCGAATGGTGGGGATGGACCCCGTGGAACGGCCTGGCGCTATGGGCCCTGCTGGCCGTCCCCTTGTCGCTGTGGCTGGTTCAGTCCTGCGCGCGTTTGAGTCCGCGCACCCGGTGCCAGACATAAAGGCCGATCAGCACGACCAGCACGATCCCGATCGCCAGGTCGGCGCGGTGGAAAAAGGCTTTTACGCGCGGGTCCGAATCCCATTTCTCGCCCAATTCGCGCCCGACGATCGCCAGGACCAGGCAGAAGGGCCAGCTGCCGAGGAACGTATAGAGGTGGAAGGGAACGAGCTTCATCCGCGCCACCCCCGCCGGAAAGGCGATGAAGGTGCGGATGACGGGCAGCAGCCGCCCGATCAGCACCGCGATCGAACCATAGCGTGCGAAGAACCGGTCGGCCGCGTCCAACTCGCCCGGCCCGATCAGCAGATATTTGCCCCAGCGCTCCGCCACCGGACGCCCGCCGCGCTTGCCGATCTCATAGGCGACGATCGAGCCGAGGTTGCACCCCAGCGCCCCGGCCGTCGCGGCGAGGTAGAGATTGAACTGTCCGGTCGATACCAGATAGCCCGCGAACGGCATGATGATCTCGGAGGGCAGCGGGATGCAGGCGCTCTCGATCGCCATCAGCAGCATGATGCCCAGATAGCCACCGGTGGAAATCACCCAGATGGCGAAGCTCGCCAGCGCGGAAAGAATATGCTCGACCATGGGGCCAGCGACTTGCGCGATCGGGGGGCGGGGGTCAATCGGAACCGGCGCGCGCATCGGTCGGTTTGGGACGCCATGACCATGCTGACCCTGAACGACGGCCGGTCCATGCCCCGATTGGGGCTGGGCACCTATCAAATTCCCGATTCGCAGGTCGCGCTGGTGGTGCGACGCGGGCTCGATACTGGATACGGACTGGTCGACACCGCCGCCATCTATGGCAATGAGCGCGGGGTGGGCGACGGTCTGCGCGATGCCGACGTCTTCCTGACCACCAAGCTGTGGAACGACCGCCACCGTGATGCCGAGGCGGCGCTGGACGAGAGCCTGGCGCTACTGGGCGTCGAGGCGGCGGACCTGTATCTGATCCACTGGCCGGTGCCCGCCGAGGATGCCTATGTCGAGGCGTGGCGGAGCCTGATCGGCTTGCGCGACGCGGGCAAGGCGAAGTCGATCGGCGTGTCGAACTTTCTGCCTGAGCATCTCGACCGGATCATCGACGCGACCGGTGTGGTGCCCGTGGTCAACCAGATCGAACTCCACCCCCGCTTCCAGCAGCGCGAGGCGCGCGCCTATCACGAGGCTAAGGGCATCGTCACCCAAAGCTGGAGCCCGTTGGGGCGGGGTGGGGATTTGCTGCAACGCCCCGAGATCGTCGCAATCGCACAGAAGCATGGCCGTTCGGCGGCGCAGGTGGTACTCGCCTGGCATCTGGCGCATGGCCTGTCGGTGATCCCCAAGGCTGCGGATGCGGCGCATATGGCGGACAATTTCGCGGCCAGCGACCTGAGGCTGGACGATGAGGATATCGCCGCGCTCGACGCGCTCGACGATCCGGATGGACGCATCGGGCCTGATCCCAGGGAGATGTGACGACAGCGTGCTGCCCGCAGATACGCCCCTCTTCCCTCTCCCCTAGATAGGGGAGAGGGTTAGCGGAGCTTGCCAGCCTGCTGGCTAGCGCAGCTTGGGTGAGGGGTTGAGCGGGCCGCAGGCTTGCGTGCTCCCCTGCGCGAGCGCAGCACCCCTCACCCAGCTCCGACTAAGCCTTTGCTGTGCAAAGCCTAAGTCTGCGCAACCCTCTCCCCTCTATGAGGGGCGAGGGAAAAGAAGGGCATATCTGAATGTCGATCCGGCCTAGCGGGCGTCGGGGCTCCAGAATGCTCGCGCGTCGAACCGCTCCGGGCTCATGGGTTCGGTGCCATGCCGGTAACAGCCGCCGATCATGGCCGTGATGTCGGCCGCCTGGGCGGGCGTCAACTCACGCCGAAAGGCGATCGCGCAGGTCCGCTCCGGGATGGCGACCTGGTAATCGGGGCCGAGTATTTCGTCGAACAGATGCGGCACCAATAGCCGGGAGGGCCCCAACGCATCCGGATGCAGCATGACCATGACGAACGGACGTCCGTGCTCGTCATCTTTGCGGCCCGATGCCGGTTGGCGCCTGGCCAGACGCGACAGATTGTCGAAAGCGATCGCCCGCCAGTCGATGTCCGCCTCGTCCCACGCCTGCGCTTCGTCCGCCGTGACATAGAAGAATTTATTTCCCTCGACGCAGTCCGCCCACGCCATCGCAAAGGGCAGCGTGCCGATCCGGACGATCGGCCCCGGCCATGCCATGTCGAGAAGTTCCAACGGCAGGATGACCGGCATGACACGGGCCAAGTCGGGGCAGGTGGGCTTGACCAGCAAGTTCGCCTCGCCCCGTCTTTCCGGCGGATGGGCAGGAGGCTTTCGGCGGAATCGGTGGACCAGTCGCGACAGCATCGCCGCGATATGTCGGGAAAACCGATGGACGACAACGGTCAGGACGGTAGCGCCGTGGCCGCCAGTTTCAGGTCCTCCACGAACCGCGCATATTCCACCTTCTTGGCCTCCGGATCGGGCAGGCGGAGCAGGTAGCTCGGATGGACGGTGATGAAGGCCATGCCGCCATCGGGCAGGGTCAACGCTTTGCCCCGCTCGCGTCCGATGGTCATGACCTTGCCGAACAGCGATCGCGCCGCGGTCGCGCCCAGCGCCACCGTCACCTGCGGCTGGACCAGCAGTCGTTCCTGCTCCACCCACCAGCGACAGGCCTGGATTTCGCCTGCATTGGGCGAACTGTGGATGCGGCGCTTGCCGCGCGGCTCGAATTTGAAATGCTTGACCGCGTTGGTGACATAGGCGCGCACGCGGTCGATCCCGGCGTCCGCCACCGCGCGGTCGAAGACCTGGCCGGCGGGGCCGACGAAGGGATGGCCCGCCAGATCCTCCTGATCGCCGGGCTGCTCGCCGACGAACATCAGGGACGCGTCGACCGGCCCTTCGCCGAACACCGTCTGGGTGGCGGGCGCGTAAAGCGGGCAGCGGGTGCAGCCCATCGCCTCGTCCCGCAACGCCGCCCAAGCGCTTTGCGCATTGCCGCCGCGTCCCGTCCGCACATCCGTTCTGGCGGTGTCGATCATGCCCGTCTCCCGCGCCTGCGCGCCTGCGATCAGTTGCGGGACCAACGCGGTTTCGGGCATGTTTTTCCAGTATTTGCGCGGCATCTCCTTGAGCATCGCGCCGATCTTCACGCGCGCGGGGTTGAAGATGCTGGCATAATAGGTCTTCCACACCGCCTCGGTCGGATCGCCCTCGGGAGCGTCGGCGCGTGAGGCGCCGGGCCCTTCGGACAGGGTCTTGCCGTCCCAGTGGAGCGATACCTCCGGCGTCAGGATCGACCAGCGCATCGTGGTAAAGCGGTTGACGAAAAAGGCCGCATTGGCGCGCACGATATGATGTTCGGGCTCGAACCAGGCGACATAGCGCGGGCCATCGTCATCCTCGGTTTCGCGAAAGCGGAGAAAGGCGCGCATCTTGTGAATGTCGCGTCGCACCGCCTTGGCCAGCCGATCGAGGCGGCGGACCAGCGGATCGGCCTGATCCTCGATCAACCGGGGCTGGCGCCGCAACCGATCGAGCGCGGTATGGAGCAGGGCGAAACGCTCCGGGTCGTCGGACAGGATGACGCTGCGCGCGAGGTCGAGGAAACCACGCGACACGGAAAAGCGCGGCGCATCTGTGGCCGGGGCCTGTTCCGCCACCGCGCCGAACAGGTCGGCGGATCGTTCGCCCACCTGCCACACCACCTGGTCGGGCGGCACGCTGTCGGCGATCAGTCCCCGCGCGGCGTCGCGCCAGGCGTCGAAATCATCGGGGGCGGGGAGGGTGACGATGCGCATGGGTTAGTGGCAATGAACGGCAATCGCCCACCGATCCTCCCCGGTACGGCGAGGTGGCAGGCCGCAGGCCTGACGGAAAGGGAGGCTCCACATAGGTCGTCCTTTGCGGCTCTCCCCCTCCACCATGCTTCGCATGGTCCCCCTCCCCGTGCCGGGGAGGATCAAGGTCATCCAATATCAATCGCGTTCGTCCGCGCCGGGCGGGTTGGCCTTGGCTTCCTTCGCCTCGATGGGCTTGCGCGTCTCATAGATGTCCGCCAGCTTCTGCTCGGTCGCGTCGTCGAGTTCCTTATCGGCGGCGGGGAACATCTCTTCCTCTTCCTCGTCGATATGATGTTCATAGCGATGGCGCATGTGGAAGAATTTGGATTCCCACTCGTCCGACGCGAAATCGAGGTCCATCATCTCGCCCAGCAGATCGTCGATCTCCTTATGCTCGGACACCGAATGGCGCGCATCGTCGCGCAACTCGGGCTCGCCGAGCATGGTGGCGTAGAGCGACTCCTCCTCGGCGGCGGCGTGGCTCTGGATTTCGATGCGGAACGCCTCGAACAGCTTCTTGCGCTTGGCGCCATCCCCCTTCAGTTCGGCGAGCTCTTTCAGCATTTCGCGCTGCTTGTCGTGATCGCGCTTCAGATCGGTATAGATGTCGGCGGTCGCCATCGCTGTGTCTCCTTCGCGAAGCCCAACGGCGAAACCGGCCGCTCGTTTCACCCGCGAATCACTCTCACTCAGCCGAAGAGTTCGAGCTGTTCGGTCCTGGGCTTGACCAGCGGTTTCAGGTCCGCCCGCTCGGCCAGCGCGACGGGGCGCCAGTCCTCGGCGATCAGGAAGGGACGCAGCTTGGTGATCGACACGGTCAGCCGTGCGATATCCTCCAGCCGCAGCCGCCGCCATTTGCGGCTGGCGATGATCCGGTCCACCGCCTTCACCCCCAGGCCGGGTACGCGCAGCAGCATCTCGCGCGGGGCACGGTTCACATCGACCGGAAAATTCTGACGGAATTTCAATGCCCAGGCGAGCTTGGGATCGATGTCGAGCGGCAGCATCCCCGTCGCCTCGTCGGCGGCGGCGGCAACCTCGCGCGGTTGATAGTCGTAGAAGCGCATCAGCCAGTCGGACTGATAGAGTCGATGTTCGCGCATCAGCGGCGGGCGCTGGAGGGGCAGCACGGCGGAGGCGTCCGGGATCGGGCTGAACGCCGAATAATAGACACGACGTAAGGCAAAGCGGTCGTAGAGCGTCGCCGCGCGCCCGACGATGTCGCGGTCGGTCGCGGCGTCGGCGCCGACGATCATCTGGGTCGACTGGCCCGCTGGTGCGAAGCCGGGGGCGGACTTGTACTTCTTGGCCGCGTCCTGCCGGTCGTCGATCGCGGTCTTCACCTCGGCCATCGCGCCCTCGATCCGGCCCGCATCCTTTTCCGGCGCAAGGCGACGCAACCCGCCGACCGTGGGCAGTTCGACATTGATCGACACGCGGTCGGCATGAACCCCGGCCAGCCGGACCAGTTCGGGATCGGCGTCGGGAATCGTCTTCAGGTGAATATAGCCGCGGAAGCCATGATCCTCGCGCAGGGATCGCGCAACTTCGACGATCTGCTCCATCGTGTAGTTGGAGGACTTGATGATACCCGAGGAGAGGAACAGCCCCTCGATATAATTGCGCCGATAAAAGGCGAGGGTGAGGTTCACCACCTCCTGCGCCGTGAAGCGCGCGCGGCGAACGTTGGAGGATTTGCGGTTGATGCAATAATGGCAGTCGAAGACGCAGCTGTTGGTCAGCAATATCTTCAACAGCGAGATGCAGCGGCCATCGGGCGCATAGGCGTGACAAATGCCCATCCCCTCGGTCGAGCCGATCCCCTTGCCGTCGCGGCTGTCGCGTTTGGCCGTCCCCGACGAGGCGCAGGACGCATCATATTTCGCGGCATCCGCCAGGATCGCCAGCTTCTCACGGGTGTCGAGTTGCGCCATTTGTTCGATATACGTTCTCACGGGTCGCCGAACAAGGCGCAGGGAGCCGGTCATCGTCCGTACAGCCCGGCTGGTCCACTCATAGGGCGCATGAAGGGAGTGGACGATGCGGAAGGTGATCATCGCGCTGGCGCTGTTGGGCGTGGCCGGACCGGTGGCGGCGCAGGTGGCGACGATCCGGACGAAGACGGCGGATTATGAGTTCACCTATCACTATCCCGCCGCCGTGGGCCGCATTCCGGCCCTGAAGCACAGGCTCGACGCCGAGGCCGCCGCCATTCGCCGGAAAACCGCGCGTGATGCAGCGTCGGACCGGCGCGAGGCGAAGGCGTCCGGTTTCCCCTTCCGTCCCTATTCCTATGTGAAGACCTGGAAGCAAGTGACGGACACGTCCCGTTTCCTCAGCCTGTCGAGCGACAGCTATCATTACACCGGCGGCGCGCATGGCCAGCCCGCCTCTTCGGCGCTGCTGTGGGACAAGGCGGCGGGGCGGCGGCTGGAGACCAAGTCGGTCTTCGTTTCGGAGGCTGCGCTGCAAGCCGCGACCCGCACCGATTACTGCGCCCGCCTGAAGGCCGAGCAGATGCGGCGCAACCGGGGGGAATTGTCGTCGATGAACGCCTGCCCGCCGCTCAAGGACCTGACCCTGTTGCTGGGATCGAGCAACGGCCGGGCGATCGACCGGATCGGGTTGATCGCCGACCCCTATGTCGCGGGCTCCTATGTGGAGGGCAGCTATGAGGTGACCCTGCCGGTGACGCGGGTGGTCCTGGCGGCGGTGAAGCCCGCCTATCGCGCGGCCTTCGCGCCGGGGCGCTGAACCTGGCGGCCTTGCCACCCGCCGCGATCGCGATACGGTCGCGGGGTGGTGACAAGGAGGACCCGATGGACATCAGGCAGGACGACCCGAACGCACCCTATGTCGCCGATCTGCTGGCGCTCCATTTGCGCGAATTGCGGGGGGTGATGGAAGAATATGCCTTCGCGCTCGACGCCTCGGGCCTGTCGGCACCGGAGGTGACCTTCTGGACGGCGTGGGAGGGGGCGGCGCTGGTCGGCTTCGGCGCGCTGAAGCAACTCGACCCGCGCCATGGCGAAGTGAAGTCGATGCGCGCCGCCCCAGAGGCGCGCGGCAAGGGCGTGGGACGCGCGCTGCTCGTCCATATCGTCGGCGAGGCACGGGGGCGGGGCTATGACCGCCTCAGCCTGGAAACCGGCACGGCCCCGCTCCACGCGCCCGCCGTCTCGCTCTACCGCAGCGCGGGGTTCGTGCCGTGCGAGGCGTTCGCGGACTATGCGCCCAGCCCGCATAACCAGTTCTTCGCGCTCGATCTGCGGGCGGGATGATAGGGATGAGCGGGATGAGCGACATGGTGCCGGGATGCTGCCATTGCGGGGCGGTCCGTTTCGAGGCGAAGCTGACGGCGGGGTTCGACACGGTCCGGCGCTGCACCTGTTCCTGTTGCCGGATGCGGCATCTACCCATCATCAGCGGCGATCGAATCCCGATCAATATGGCGTCAACGTCGCCTGTCTGAAGGGGGTGCCGCCCTTCGATTTCGCCGAGGTTCCGGTCAATGACGGGGTGAACCACCCCAGCGACACGCACCAACCGTCACGGCTGGCCGGGGTGCTTCGCTTCGTCCCGGACGAACCGGCATAGGGGCGGCAGGCTTGTGAGGCGGAGATGCTGCTGAACGAGGTGGCCGTATGACATGGAATCGGCCTGAGCCGAGCCCCTCCCCTGAAGGGGAGGGGTGGATCAACCTGATGTCATTCCGCTCTAAGCGAAGCCGCCAACCTTTTTGCGCGCAGAGCCGCGGAGGCGCAGAGAAAATATGCTCCTGAAGCAGCGCGCCTCACGAAATCATCGGACGGCAAAAATGGACTGGTGTCGCCTCGGGCACGACATCTCTGCGTTCTCCGCGCCTCCGCGCGAACATATTCTTCGCGTCCCGCTCCAACTTTAACCCTGACGCCGACCGCGTCCTTTGGTCATCGGGTCGGGCTTTTTGGGCGGCACCCAGCCTTCGGGGCGTTCCGGCCGGGACTGGCTGGTGCCCAGACCCATTGCGCCGGGTTGCTGTCGGGTCAGGCCGCTGGTGTCGACCGCCATATCCTCCGCCCCGCCGCGCAACAGGTTGATCTGGTCGCGCAGCGCCCGCGCTTCCTCGAAATCGAGGCGTTCGGCGGCGGCCTCCATCCGGTGGCGCAGCTCTTCGATGGTAGGACCGGTCATGCCGGAACAACGCGTCAGGCGGCGATGCGTGCCGCCTCGGTCTGCGCGATCCAGCCGCCGCCCAGCACCCGGTCGCCATCATACAGCACCGCCGCCTGGCCGGGCGACACGCCATATTCGGGCGTTTCGAAGACCAGCCGGTCGCCGACCATGCGGGCGGGCACGGGCTTCGCCATCGAGCGGACCTTGGCGAAGAGCGGGCCGTCCAGCGGACCCAGCACGTTCATGGCCGCAAGCCGCGCCGCCTCGACCGCCAGCGCGGTGCGCGGGCCGACGACGACGCGCTTGGTATCGGGCTCCAGCCGGACGACATAGAGCGGCTCGGGGCTGCCCCCGATCTCCAGCCCGCGTCGCTGGCCGACCGTATAGTGGATCAGCCCGCGATGCTCGCCCAGCTTCGCGCCCGCCAGGTCGACGATGTCGCCGCGCGTATCCGATTCCGGACGCAATTTCTTCACGAGCCCCGCATAATCGCCATCGGGGACGAAGCAGATATCCTGGCTGTCGGGCTTGGCCGCGACGCTCAAGGACAGTTCGGCGGCGATCTCGCGCACCCGCGACTTGGGCAGGGCGCCCAGCGGGAAGCGCAGAAAGTCCAACTGCGCTTGCGTGGTGGCGAACAGGAAATAGCTCTGGTCGCGCGCGGGATCGGCCCCGCGATGCAGTTCCGCGCCCCCCCGGCCCTCGATCCGGCGGACATAATGGCCGGTCGCCAGGCAGTCCGCGCCCAGATCGCGGGCGAGCTTCAGCAGGTCGGTGAATTTCGGCCCCATATTGCACTGGACGCACGGTATGGGGGTGCGCCCGGCGAGATATTCGTCGGCGAAGCGGTCGACCACCTGGGTGCGGAAGCTGTCTTCGTGATCGAAGACATAATGCGCGATGCCGAGGCGATCGCACACCGCGCGCGCGTCGCGAATGTCGCGCCCGGCGCAGCAGGCCCCGGCGCGGCCCACCGCCTCGCCATGGTCATAGAGTTGCAGGGTAACGCCGATGGTTTCGGCCCCGGTCGCATGGGCGAGCGCCGCCACGACCGAGCTGTCGACGCCGCCCGACATCGCCACCACGATCCGACGCGCCCGAGGATCGCCCCCAAGCTGAAAGTCCACCATTTGCTCCATGCGCGCCCCATACGCCTTTCGCGCGCGGCTTGCAAAGCGAGCGGCCTGCGGGCGAAGAACGAGCGGCCTGCGGGCGAAGAACGAGCGGCCTGCGGGCGAAGAAAAAGCGGAAAATGCCCCCGCCCTTTACCCGACTTTCATATCCGCCCGATAACAGGGTCGTTCACGATCGGGATGGATTGCGCTTTTGGACCTGAGCTTCAACCGCTTTGACCGGGATGCCGAACTGACGGTGCTGCCGCCCGATCTGGCGGTGTTGATGGTCGGCGCGACCGCCCGGCAGGCTGCCAGCCGGACGGCGGCGGTGCAGGCGGGATTCGTTCGCGGCACGGCGGACCCCGTGTTGTTCGCGCCGCTCGACGGCGCGTTCAACGGCCCCATGGCGCGTCATCTGGCCCGATGGAGTAAGAGTGAATAAAGCATTAACCTTTCGACTTTAGGTGATGTTCAACCGCGTGTGTCAGGTCCGCCGTTACAGACGACATGGGGTAGGGAGCCCCGGTGAGGTTGTATGATGATCGAGAACCAGAAGATCCGTCCTGCGAAAGTGATCGGGCCGCTCGGCGAACCGCTGACGCTCGAATCGCTCCCGCCGCCCAGCACGACCCGATGGGTGGTCCGTCGCAAGGCGGAAGTGGTCGCGGCGGTGAACGGCGGTCTCCTCTCGGTCGACGAAGTCTGCGATCGCTATGGCCTTACGGTGGAGGAATTCGCCGGGTGGCAGCGCGCGATCGACCGGTCGGGCATGCCGGGCCTGCGCGTCACCCGCATCCAGCATTATCGCTCGCTCTATGAGCGCCAGCAGAAATACTGAGCACGAAATTAAAAACGATCGCATCGTTGACAATGTGAAAACGCTTCATCGAATTGATGGTACGGGCACGGAACAATAACCGCCATTCGCACGTCTTCCCCCCGTGTCCCGCTCGCGGGCCCAACGGAGGGAAAGACAATGGGTATTATCCTGTGGCTTATCATCGGTGGTGTCATTGGCTGGCTGGCCAGCATCATCATGCGCACTGACGCCCAGCAGGGCATTTTCCTGAACATCGTCGTCGGTATCGTCGGCGCGTTCATCGGCGGCCTGATCTTTTCGGGTGGTTCGATCAACAACGCGGGTCTGACGCTGACCTCGTTCCTCGTTTCGCTGCTGGGTGCCGTCATCCTGCTGGCGATCGTGAACCTCGTTCGTCGCGGTCGGGTGCGCTAAGCACTTACTCGCTCTGAGCGGAATCAAAAGGGCCGTCCGGGAAACCGGGCGGCCCTTTTTCGTATATCGGGTATGGGCGATGCCCCCTCCGCCACGCGGGCGGAGGGGGCGGGCCGGATCAGTTCAGCAGGAAGCGGACCGAGACATTGACCGTCACGTCCCGTTCACCCGGCGCGATGCTGGTCTTGGCCATGGCGTCGGAGGCCATCGCGCGTGCCATCATCATCGGCCGCTCCGGCCCACCCGCGTCCGCGCCGTTCTCGGTGATCGACACGATCCGCGCGACGCGCATTCCCGCCGCCTTGGCATAAAGCTCGGCGCGCGCGCGGGCCTTGGCGACGGCATCAGTACGCGCCTCGTCCAGCGCGGCATCGGGCTTGTCGATCGACAGGTTGGGGCCGTCGATCTGGTTGGCGCCCTGCGCCACCAGCGCGTCCAGCACCGTGCCGGACTTGGCGATGTCGCGGAACCGGATGCTCAGCGTGTTGGTCGCCTGATATCCAGTGATGGTTGGCGGGACATTCTCGCCATAGCGATATTGCGGCTGAAGCTGGACGGTCGCGGTCTGGATGTCGCGGTCGGCGACGCCGGCCCGCTTCACCGCCGCCAGCACGCGCGCCATGCGCTGCGCATTGTCGCTCAGCGCCGCGGCGGCGGTCGCGCCCTGGCTGACCACGCCCGCGCGGATCGTCGCCAGGTCGGGCACCCGCGTCGTGCGCCCCTCCGCCGAAACGTCGAGGATCGTACCCGCCGCCGGGACCAGCGGCTCGACCGTGGTCGGGGCGGGCACCGACTGGGCGGCGACGCCCGACGCCATGGCGAGCGGAGCCAAGGCGGCGGAAAACAGGAATAATTTCATCATCAACTCCCTTTGATGCTGGCAAAGCCTTTGGCCGACCGCGCCGAAACGTGCGATGAACGCGTCCGGCGCATCTTAGAGCCGCCTTAATTCTCCCATACGCAAAGTCGCTTGAGTGCAGTGATGTATTTCTATAATACAGCGGCGAATAGGCGCATCTGAGGCGTGGCCACGACATGAGGATGCGGATCGGGGATCGATGACGAACATGAATTACGAAACGGGGGCGATTGGTGGCGGCGGCCATATGGCACTGGAAGGACCCGCGCCCGCACGGCGGCGCTGGATTCCGGTGGTCGTGGTGCTCGCCCTCGTGGCGCTGGCGGGCTGGTATCTGCTCGGCGGCAAGAAGCATGATTCGGCCACCGGCGCCTCCAGCGGAACGCAGGTGCCCAACATCACCGTCGTGGTTCCCGGCCAGCAGGCGGTCAGCCGCATCGTTTCCGCCACCGGTACGCTGGCCGCGCGGCGCGAAATGCCGGTCGGCGTCGCGGGCGAGGGGGGGATGATCACCCGCGTCCTGGTCGAGCCGGGCCAGTGGGTCCGCGCGGGCCAGGTGCTGGCGACCGTCGATCGCTCGGTCCAGACCCAGACCGCCTCGGCGCTGAACGCCCAGGTCGCGGTGGCGCAGTCGGACCAGCAGATCGCGCAGGCCGAACTGGACCGCGCGCAGCAGCTGGTCGATCGCGGCTTCATCTCCAAGGCCGATCTGCAACGGCGCGAGGCGACCCGCAACGCCGCCGCCGCACGCGTCCGTGCGGCCCAGGCGTCGTACAGGGAAGCGCAGGCGCGCAACGGCCGCCTGGACATCCGCGCGCCCGCCGAAGGGCTGATTCTGACCCGCGCCGCCGAGCCGGGCCAGATCGTCAGCTCAGGGTCGGGGGTGCTGTTCCGCATGGCGATGGGCGGGCAGATGGAGCTTCGCGCGCAGCTCGCCGAATCGGACCTGGTCGGCCTGACCGTCGGTTCGCCCGCCACCGTCACCCCGGTCGGCGGCGACAGGAGCTTCAAGGGCGAGGTGTGGCAGGTGTCGCCGGTCATCGATCCGCAGACCCGCCAGGGCATCGCGCGAATCGCGCTCTCCTACAGTCCCGAACTTCGTCCGGGCGGCTTCGCCTCGGCGACGATCCGCGGCGGCGCGGGCCGCGCGCCCATGCTGCCCGATTCGGCGATCCAGAGCGACGACAAGGGCAGTTTCGTGTATATCGTCGGTCCCGACAACAAGGTCGCGCGCCGCAACATCAAGATCGGTCAGGTATCGGACGATGGCGTGACCATCGCCTCGGGCCTGAACGGCAATGAGCGGGTGGTGCGGTCGGCGGGTGGCTTCCTGGCGGTCGGCCAGCTGGTCCATCCGATCCTCGGCGGCCCGGAGGCCAAGTGACATGAGTTTCCGCAACATCTCCGCCTGGGCGATCCGGAACCCGGTTCCGCCGATCGTCCTGTTCGTCGCGCTGACGCTGGCGGGGATCGTCAGCTTCATGCGGATGGACGTGAACAACGACCCCGACATCGATTTCCCGATCGTCGTGGTCGTCGTGAACCAGCCGGGTGCGGCGCCGACCGAGCTGGAGACGCAGGTCACCCAGCGGGTCGAGGCGGCGTTGCGGAACTTGCAGGGCGTCGACCAGATCACCTCGACCGTGACCGAGGGCCAGTCGCAGACGCTGGTCCAGCTCGATATCGGCACCCCGATCGACCGCGCGGTCAGCGATGCGCGCGACGCGATCACCCAGATCCGCTCGATGCTGCCCGACGGCATCCTGGAACCGCAGGTGATCCGCGTCGATTCGACCGACAACGACCTGGCCAGCTATTCGGCGGTCGCGTCCAACATGACGCCCGAACAGCTTAGCTGGTATATCGACAATAACGTCACCAAGGAGCTGTTGTCGGTCCCCGGCCTCTCCAAGGTCATCCGCAACGGCGGCGTGACGCGCGAGATTCGCGTCATCCTCGATCCGCTGAAGCTCCAGGCACAGGGCCTGACCGCCAGCGAGGTCAATGCGCAGCTTCGCATGACCAACCTGAACGCGGCGGGTGGCCGGGCCGAGATCGCGGGCACGGAACAGGCGGTCCGCGTGCTGGGCAATGCGCGCAACGCCTATGATCTGGGCCAGACCCAGATCAACGTGGGCGGCGGGCGCACCGTGCGGCTGGCCGACATCGCCACGGTCCGGGACCTTTATGCCGAGCAGCGTTCGCAGGCGGCGGTCGACGGGCGACAGGTCATCAGCTTCGACTTCCAGCGCGCCAAGGGCGCCTCGGACGTCAGCGTCTATAACGGCGCGGTCGAGAAGCTGAAGGCGCTGGAAAAGCGCAACCCGGAGGTGAAGTTCGTCCTCCGCTCGAACAGCGTCAAATATACCGAGCAGCAATATGAAAGCGCCATCCATGCGATGATCGAGGGCGCGGTGCTGGCGGTGATCGTCGTGTTCCTGTTCCTGCGCGACTGGCGCGCGACGGTGATCTCGGCGCTGGCCATCCCCTTGTCGGCGATCCCGACCTTCTGGGTCATGGATCTGATGAACTTCACCCTCAACCAGATGACGCTGCTGGCGCTCAGCCTGGTGGCGGGCGTGCTGGTCGACGACGCGATCGTGGAGATCGAGAATATCGTGCGCCACATGCGCATGGGCAAATCCGCCTATCAGGCGTCGATCGACGCGGCGGACGAGATCGGCCTCGCCGTGCTGGGCACCACCATGGCGATCGTTGCGGTGTTCCTGCCCGTGTCGATCATGCCGGGCGTGCCGGGGCAGTATTTCAAGAATTTCGGCCTGACCGTCGTCGTCTCGGTGCTGATGAGCCTGGCGGTCGCGCGCATGATCACGCCGATGATCGCGGCCTATTTCCTAAAATCGGCGGGCCATGCCAGCCATGGCGAAGGGCGTCTCATGGACGCCTATATGGCGACGCTGCGCTGGTCGCTGCGCTATGATCGCCCGACCGACGGTGCACGGCGCGGGGTGGTGCGGCGCTTCTTCGGGCGGTTCCGCGACCATCGGCTGTGGGTGATCGGCATCGGCGTGATGGCCTTCGTCCTGACCGTCGTGATGTTCGCGGTCATTCCCAAGACCTTCCAGCCGCCGCAGGACAATGACCAGGCGGTCGCCAAGATCGAGATGGTGCCCGGCACCACACTGGCCCAGACCGATCAGGTCGTGAAGAAGGTCGCGCAGTTCCTGCGCAAGCAGCCGGACGTTGAATCGGTCTATTCGCGCACCAGCGTCGGCAATGGCCGCGTGGTGGCGACGTTGAAGGAGGATCGCTCGATGAAGAGCACCGACTTCGAACGCTCGCTGGCCCCCGAACTGGCCGCGATCCCCGATGCCCGCGTATCCTTCCAGTCGCAATTCGGCTGGGGGTCGAGCGGACGTGACCTGACCATCACGCTGGGCGGCGACGATCCGGCGGTGCTGCGCGATACCGCCAACAAGATCGTCGAGCAGATGGGGACCGTCCCGGGCCTGGTCGCGCCGCGCATCGTCGGCAATCTCGACCGACCCGAAATCGTCATCCGCCCGCGCCTCGACCTCGCGGCCAATCTGGGCGTGACGACGCAGGCGCTGTCGAGTGCGATCCGCATCGCGACCCTGGGCGATATCGACCAGAATTCGGCACGCTTCTCGCTGTCGGATCGCCAGGTGCCGATCCGCGTGGCGCTGGACCAGAATGCCCGGGCGCGGATGTCGACCATCCAGAATCTGCCGGTGCAGACCCAGACCGGGGGCTCGGTGCCGCTCAGCGTCGTCGCCGATATCGGGCTGGGCGCGGGGCCGACCCAGATCGACCGCGTCAACCAGCGGCGTCAGGTCACGGTCGGGGCCGACTTGGCCAAGGGCGTGATCAGCGGCGACGCGATGAAGAAGGTCCACGACCTGCCGATCATGAAGAATCTGCCGATGGGGGTCAGCGAAATGGTGCTGGGCCAGGCCAAGATGCAGAACGAGATGATGACCAATTTCTTCACGGCGATCATCTCGGCCATCTTCATGGTCTTTGCGGTGCTGGTGCTGCTCTATCGCCGCTTCCTGCCGCCCTTCGTCAACATGGCCTCGCTGCTGCTGGCCCCCCTGGGCGGGTTGCTGGCGCTCTACTTCACCGGCAATCCGCTGTCGCTGCCGGTCTATATCGGGTTGCTGATGCTGCTCGGCATCGTCGCCAAGAACTCGATCCTGCTGATCGACTTCGCGCTGGAGGAGATCGCCAAGGGCGTGCCGGTGCGCGACGCGGTGCTGGACGCCGGGCACAAGCGCGCCCAGCCGATCGTGATGACCACGGTCGCGATGGTCGCGGGCATGGTTCCGACCGCGCTGTCGCTGGGCGGTGACGGATCGTGGCGCAGCCCGATGGGCGTGACGGTGATCGGCGGCCTCGCCATGTCGACCATCCTCACCCTGCTGATCGTGCCCGCCGCGTTCAGCCTGGCGGTGGGTGTCGAGCGCTGGATCGGCCCGCGTCTGGGCAAGCGGTTGCTGACCTATAAGCCCGGCGACGAACTCGGCGCCGGACCGGTGATCGAAGGCCCGGCGGGCGGCCCCGCGCTGCCGCCCGCGACCGGCAAGCTGGGCTATGGGCCAGCGGAGTAAGTCCTCCCCGGTACGGGAAGGGGGACCGCCGCGAAGCGGTGGTGGAGGGGGGCTGCCACAACGGATGTCCTGTCCGGCAGTCCCCCCTCCGTCAGGCCTTCGGCCTGCCACCTCCCCGTGCCGGGGAGGACCGCATCGCCCCGTTTCGTTACGCTCGGGAAAGATTCCACTTGAACAAAGCCGCCGTTCGCGAATTGTCCTGAACGATGGAAGTCGCGACGCGATTGGGGGGTAGCCAACCCGTTCCGGCCGCCCTGCGGAAGATGCGGGCGGTTGCGACGGGTCTGTTGCTGTCGATGGCGGCCCTGTACCTGATCGCGCGCGCGTTACAGCCGGTTCACCCCGCCTGGGGTTTCGTCCGCTCCTTTGCCGAGGCGGCGATGGTCGGTGGCCTGGCGGACTGGTTCGCGGTCACCGCTTTGTTCCGCCATCCGCTGGGCCTGCCCATCCCGCACACCGCGATCGTGCCGCGCAACAAGGACCGGATCGGCGACACGCTCGCCAATTTCCTGCGCACCAATTTCCTGATCCCCCGCGTCGTCGCGCGGCGGATGCACCGGCTGGACGTGGCGGGCGCCGCCGGGCGCTGGCTGGCGCAACCGCCGCAGGAGGGCGGGCGGATCCGGCGCGGCGCCTCCAAGCTGTTCGCCGAGATGCTGACCGCCTTCGACCCCCAGCGGCTGGGCGGCATGGTGAAGGCGGGAATCGGATCGCGGCTGCGCGCGACCGAGGTGTCGCCGATCCTGGGCCAGTTGATGAAGGCGAGCATCGCCGAGGGGCGGCATCTGCCGCTGCTCGATTCGGTGCTGCGCTGGGCGGCCAGCGCGCTGGAGGCGAACGAGCCGATCGTGCGGGCGATGGTGCATGAACGGGCGGGCGCGATCCTGCGCTGGACCGGGCTGGACGAGACGCTGGCCGACAAGCTGATCGACGGACTCCACAAGCTGCTCGACGATGTCGCCGAGGATCGCGAGCATCCGCTGCGCCTGAAGATCGAGGAAGGGCTCGATCGCTTGGCCTGGGACCTGCAATATGATCCCGACACGCGCACGCGGGTGGAGGCGATGAAGAACGACCTGGTCGCCAATCCGGCGATGCAGCGCTGGCTCGACGGCCTGTGGGAACAGGCGCGCGAGGCGTTGCTGCGCATGGCGCGCGATCCGCAGGCGGTGACCGCGGGCAAGCTGGGCGAGACATTGCGCCAGTTGGGCCAGACGCTTCAGAACGATCCCCGGCTGGCGGCGACGATCAACCGCTTCGTGCGTCGCGCGGTGGTCGGCGTCGCGGCTGATTATGGCGACGGCATCGTCCGGCTGGTGTCGGAGACGGTGCGCGGATGGGACGCCGACACCGTCACCTCGCGGCTGGAGAATGCGGTCGGGCGCGACTTGCAATATATCCGGATCAACGGGACGCTGGTCGGCGGCAGCGTCGGCCTGGTCCTTCACGCCGTGGACAGGTTGCTTTGAAAACGTCACGCAAAGGTCTAATTATCGGCCGGGGGCGATTCGTCGTGCGACTGAAGCGCCTTGTCGATACCTCCGCTTTCCCTCAAAGAGGCAGGTGATGAACGCCAAGGCCGATTATCAGCTGGACCCGGCGAACGGTGGCGCGATGCGCTTCACCGGCAGCCTGTCGCTGGCGACGCTGGGCGACCTGCCGGAGCGGCTCGACCGCGAGGATGCGGCCGTCGAACGACTCGATCTGTCGCAGGTCGACCGTATCGATACGGTCGGCGCCTGGCTGATCCATCGCTTTGCCGCGCGCAACGATGCGCAGATCGACGGACTGGACGAGGATCAGCTCCATCTGATGGCCAAGGTGGTCGAGGCGGATCAGCCGGTGGCGATGCGGCCCAAGGCGATCAGCCCCTTTTCGCGCGTGGCGGGGGAAGTGGGTGACGCGGTCATCGCGGCCTTCCAGACGCTGTACGGCCTGCTGGGCTTCATGGGCGCGACCGTGCTGGCCGCGCTGGCGGTGATCCGCCATCCGCGCCGTTTCCGCTTCAACGCGGTGGTGCATGAGTTTGAGACGGTCGGCGTGACCGCGCTGGCGATCGTCGGGCTGATGAGCTTCCTGATCGGCATCGTCATCGCGCAACAGGGCGCGGTGCAGCTTCGCCAGTTTGGCGCGGAGGTGTTCACGATCAATCTGGTCGGCCGCCTGACCTTGCGCGAACTGGGCGTGCTGATGACCGCGATCATGGTTGCGGGCCGCTCGGGCTCGGCCTTCGCGGCGCAGATCGGCACGATGAAGCTGACCGAGGAGATTGACGCGATGCGGGTCATCGGCGTGTCGCCGATGGAGGCGCTGGTGCTGCCGCGCACGCTGGCGGCGGTCACGCTGATGCCGCTACTCGGCTTCTATTCCTCGCTGATCGCGATGATCGGCGGATGCTTCCTGGCGGCGGTGTCGCTGGGCATTCCGCCGATCACCTTCATCGCGCGCATTCGCGAGGTGGTGCCGATCACCGACCTTTATGTCGGGCTGATCAAGGCCCCCGTCTTTGGCGCGATCATCGCGATCGCGGGCTGTTTCCAGGGGATGCAGGTCAAGTCGGATGCCGAGCAGGTCGGGCTGCGCACCACGGCGGCGGTGGTGCAGGCGATCTTCCTGGTGATCGTGCTCGACGCCTTCTTCGCGGTCTTCTTCACCTGGATCGGATGGGATTGATGGCCGAACAGGACGAGCATCTGATCCAGGTCCGGGGGCTGCGCAACAGCTTCGGAGATCAGGTGATTCACGACGGGCTCGACCTGGACGTGCGCAAGGGCGAGATTCTGGGCGTGGTCGGCGGATCGGGCACCGGCAAGTCGGTGCTGATGCGCACGATCATCGGCCTCCAGACTCCCGATCAGGGCGATATCACCGTGTTCGGCGAACCGACCATCGGCCGCGAGGCGACCGAGGCGGTCGATGTCCGCAAGCGCTGGGGCGTGCTGTTCCAGGGCGGTGCGCTGTTCTCGACGCTGACGGTCGCCGAAAATGTCGCGGTGCCGCTGCGGGAGTTCTACCGCGACCTGCCGCAGGCGTTGATGGACGAGATCGCGTCCTACAAGGTGGTGATGACCGGCCTGCCCGCCGATGCCGGGCCCAAATACCCGGCCGAGCTGTCGGGCGGCATGAAAAAGCGCGCGGGGCTCGCCCGGGCGCTCGCGCTCGACCCCGAATTGCTGTTCCTCGACGAGCCGACCGCGGGGCTCGACCCGATCGGCGCGGCGGCGTTCGACCAGTTGATCGCCTCGCTCCAGAAGACGTTGGGGCTGACCGTCTTCCTCATCACCCATGACCTCGACACGCTTTATGCGATTTGCGACCGGGTGGCGGTGCTGGCGGACAAGAAGGTGATCGCGGTCGGCACGATCGACGAGCTGATCGCACTCGACCATCCGTGGATCGAGGAATATTTCAAGGGGCCGCGCGGACGGGCCGCGATCGCCGCCAAGGACGAGGTGGCGGACCTGCGGCCCCGCTCCGCCGATACCGACGCCGAGCGCCACCCCACCGAAGTCGAAGCCCATTCCACCGGCCAGCGGTCGCAGGGGACCGGGGCCGACGCCCATACGAGAGGCGAACCAGGGACACGCTGATGGAAACTCGTTCGAACCACGTCCTTGTCGGCTCCGTCGTGCTGATCCTGCTCGTCGTGCTGGCGCTTTTCACCGTCTGGATCGCCCGGCTGGGCGGCACGTCGGAGAAGGAGTATGACATCTTCTTCCGCCAGTCGGTCGATGGCCTGGCCAAGGGCTCGGCGGTCACCTATTCGGGCGTGCCCTCGGGGCAGGTGAAGGAAATCGCGCTGTGGCGGCCCGATCCGCAATTCGTGCGGGTGCGCGTCGCGGTGAACGAGCAGACGCCGATCCTCCAGGGCACGACCGCGTCGATCTCCGCCAGCTTCACCGGCACCAGCACCATCTCGCTGGACGGCGCGCGAAAAGGTGCGCCGCCGATCACCTGTCCGACGCCCGAGAACAAGACCATTTGCCCGTATGGCGTGCCGGTCATCCCGACCAAGCAGGGGGGCATCGGCGCGATCCTGAACTCCGCGCCGCAGCTGCTGGAGCGACTGTCGACGTTGACCGAGCGGCTGACCGGGCTGCTGTCGGATCGCAACCAGGCGTCGATCGCGGGCATCCTCGACAACACCAACCGTCTGACCGACGCGCTGGCCGATCGCGGGCCGGAGATCGCGGCGACGCTGGCGCAGACCCGCGTGGCGATCCAGCAGGCGGGCGATGCGGCGCAGTCGATCGGTCAGTTGGCGGCGACGACCAACGGCCTGCTCGCCGAGGACGTCAAGCCGACCATGGTCAATCTGAACAAGGCGATCGCCTCGGCCCAGAAGAGCGCCGACACGCTGAATTCGGCGATCGGCGATGCGCGGCCGGGCCTGCAGACCTTCTCCAAGCAGACCGTGCCGGAGGTGGATCGTCTGGTGAAGGACCTGCGCGTGATGACCCAGTCGCTGTCGGCGGTCGCCGAGAAGGTCGACCAGCAGGGCGCCGGGTCGCTGATCGGGCAGCAGAAGCTGCCGGACTATAAGGGCAAGTGAGGAAGCCGATGAGGACCGTCATGAAGACTCCGCTGATCGTTCTGCTCGCCGCGCTTCCGCTCGCCGGCTGCATCAGCTTCGGCGCCAAGCCGCCGCCCTCGCTGCTGACGCTCCAGGCGCAGTCGGCGCCGGCGGTCGGCGAGACGCAGGATTCGGGTCGCGGCAAGTCGATCACCATCCAGGTGCCCAGCGCCCCGCAGGAACTCGCCACCGCGCGGGTGCCGGTGCAGGAGGATGCGACCAGCATCGCCTATGTGAAGGACGCCCAATGGGCCGAGCCGCCGACGCGGCTGTTCGCCCGGCTGATGGCGGACACGCTGACCGCGCGCGCGGGCCGGGTGGTGCTGTCGGCGCGGGAATCGATCGGCGATCCGGGCGACCGTCTGGGCGGCGAACTGCGCCAGTTCGGCATGGACGCCACCCGGCGCGAGGCCGTAGTGATGTTCGACGCCGCCCTGCAACGCGGCGGCCAGACGAGCGTCGAGAAGCGCCGCTTCGAAGCGCGCGTGCCCGTGGGCAAGATCGACGCGGAAAGTGTCGGCCCCGCGCTGAACCAGGCGGCGAACCAGGTGGCGCAGCAGGTGTCCGACTGGGTGGGGCGGTAAGCATCGATATTCCTCCCCTGCAAGGGGAGGTGGCAGGCCGGAGGCCTGACGGAGGGGTGTCCCGCTCTCGATAGGGTGACACCCCTCCACCAGCTTCGCTGGTTCCCCTCCCCTTGCAGGGGAGGAATTTGTTATTGGGAACCAAATCCCCCGGAAAGCGTGCGCCGCCACATGACGGCGATTTCCCGCATCCGTCACACTTTGCGACATAAACGCACTGGACGGGGCCGTAAGGGCGGGGCAGGTTCGCCGCCATGAAGCCTCGCGCCCGCGTCCTTCTCCTGGCCACAGCCGCCTTGTCCGGTTGTACGGTCGGCCCCGATTATCGTCCCGCCGCTCCCCAAGAGCTGGGGGTGCCCGCCAATTGGTCGGTGCCCGCCGCCAATGCGCAGGCACAGGACCTGACCCGCTGGTGGCGGTCGTTCGACGATCCGTTGCTCGCCGAACTGGTCGAGCAGGCGGTGGTCGCCAATACCGATGTGGTGCAGGCCGTCGCCCGGCTGCGACAGGCGCGTGAAAGCCTGATCCAGAGCCGCGCCTCGCTGCTGCCCACCGTATCGGGTTCGACCGGCTATCAGCGGAACGAGAATCTGGCGGGCGGCGGGCGCAGCTTCACTTTGCCCGACGGCACCGTGGTCGATACCGGCGGGGGCGGCAGCAACAGCTTCACCGTGGGTCTGTCGGCCAGCTATCAGCTTGGCCTGTTCGGCGAGGTTCGCCGCACAGTCGAGGCGACACGGGCGACCTATGAGGGCGCGGGGTTCAGCTATGCCGCGACGCTGCTGACCGTCGAGAGCGAGTTGGCGCGCAACTACATGCTGGCGCGCGCCTATCAGGCGCAGCTCGCCAATGCGCGGGCCAGCCTGGCCTTGCAGGACGATAATCTGGAGATCGCCGGTTTCCGCGTGCAGGCGGGCCTCGTTTCCTCGCTCGACGCCGAACAGGCGCGCGGCCAGCGCGCGCAGACCGCCGCGACCATCCCGTCGATCGAACAGCAATATAATGCCGCCGTCTCGCGGCTGGGCGTGCTGACCGCACAGGCGCCGGGGGCGCTCAAGGCCCGGCTGGAGGCGGGGCGGCCCATCCCCAAGGGTCCGGCGGTGATCGGCGTCGGCATCCCGGCGGAGATATTGCGCCGCCGCCCGGATGTCCGCGCGGCCGAGCGCAACCTGGCCGCCGCCACCGCGCGGATCGGGGTGGCGCAGGCGGCGCTCTATCCGGCGCTGGCCATATCGGGGAATATCAACACGGCGGCGACCAGCCTGGGCTCACTGGGCGACGCGATCACCGGCAGCCTGTTCGCCGGGCTGACACAGGCGATCTTCAACGGCGGTCGTCTGCGTTCGCAGGTCAGGAACGCGCAGGCCGTCGCCGATCAGAGCTATGCCGCCTATCAGGGCACCGTCCTGCTCGCGCTGGAGGATGTCGAGAATGCGATCGTCGCGCTCAACACCGCGCGCGAGAGGGAGCGGCAATTCGCCATCCAGCTCGACGCCGCGCGCAATTCGGCGATCCTGGCGCGCAGCCAGTATCGCTCCGGCCTGACCGACTTCACCACCCTGTCGCAACAGGAGGCCGCGTTGTTGAACGCCCAGAACGGGCTGGTTCAGGCCCGCTCCGACGCCGCCACCGCACAGGTCGCGCTCTTCGCCGCGCTGGGCGGCGGATGGGACGCCACCACCACTCCAGAAGCGCCGCCGCGCGCGACAACCCCGGACAACCGCTGATGGCCGACCAGACTCTCGACGATTTCCTGGGCGTGAAGCCGCAGCCGCGCTGGCGCAAATGGGTGCAGTGGGGCGTGGTGATCGTCGGCGTCGTGCTGCTCGCGCTGCTGCTGAAAAACTGTTTCGGCGGATCGAACGAGGCCGGCTATGCGACCGCGCCGGTGACGCGCGGCGACCTGACCGTCACCGTCTCGGCGACCGGCAAGCTGGCCCCGACGACCCAGGTGACGGTCGGCTCGCAGCTATCCGGTCTGGTCACCAGGGTGGTGGTCGATGTGAACGACCGGGTGAAGGCGGGCGAGGCGCTGGCGCTGATCGACCCCGAACAGATTGACGATCAGATCCGTGCGGGCCAGGCGACGCTGGCCGCCAATCAGGCCCAGGTGGCGCAGGCGCGCGCGACCGTGGCGGAGTCGCAGGCCCAACTCGCCCGGCTGGAGCAGGTCTATAAGCTATCCAACGGCCGCGTGCCCTCGGCAACCGAACTCCAGGCCGGGCGCGCCGATGCGCAGCGCGCGGTCGCCGCGCTTCGCGTCGCGGAGGCCAATGTCGCCGCCGCCCGTGCGCAGCTCGCCCAGTCGCAGACCCAGCGACAGCGCGCGATCATCCGCTCGCCCGTGTCGGGCGTGGTGCTGGCGCGCCAGGTCGATCCGGGGCAGACGGTCGCGGCGTCGTTCAACACGCCCACCCTGTTCGTCATCGCCGAAGACCTGACCCAGATGAAGCTGGAGGTCGCGATCGACGAGGCCGATGTCGGCGAAGTGAAGGTGGGGCAAAAGGCCAATTTCACCGTCGATGCCTTTCCGGGGCGGACCTTCCCCGCGACGATCACGCGGGTCGATCTGGGATCGAACCTGACGGTCAGCGCGGCGACCTCGTCCTCCTCGTCCTCGACCGCGAGCAGCACATCGACCACCGGCCAGGTGGTCAGCTACGCCGCCGACCTGACGGTCGCCAATCCCGACCTGCAACTGCGCCCCGGCATGACCGCGACCGCCGATATCGTCACGTCGGACAAGCGGAACGTCATGCTGATCCCCAATGCGGCGCTGCGTTTCCAGCCTTCGGACGGCGCGGGGCAGGGCGGCGGCGGCATTGCGGGCTCGCTGACCTTCCGCCCGCGCCGGGACCGTGCGGCGCGGACCGCGACCGTCCAGCGCGGCGCGACCCAGACCGTCTATGTCCGGGGCAATGACGGTAAGCCACAGGCGGTGCAGATCGTCACCGGCGACACCAACGGATCGATGACCGAGGTTCTGTCGGGCGGCCTCAAGCCCGGTATGCAGGTCATCACCGGACAACTCGCGGCGGGGCAGAGCACACCCGCCGGGGGTGGGCAGCGCCGTCAGGGCGGCGGGGGCGGCGGTGGCCGCTGACCTCCCCCTGATCAGCCTGCGCGGCGTCACCAAGACCTATGGCAGCGGTGCCACCCAGTTTCAGGCGCTGAAAGGTGTCGACCTGGACATCGCCGCCGGTGACTTCGTCGCGGTGATGGGCCCTTCGGGGTCGGGCAAGTCGACGACGATGAACATCCTGGGCTGTCTCGACGTGCCGAGCGGGGGCAACTTCCTGTTCCGCGGCCATGCCGTCGAGACGCTGGACCGCGACCAGCGCGCGATGCTGCGGCGCCGTTACCTCGGCTTCGTGTTCCAGGGGTTCAATTTGCTTTCGCGCACCACCGCGCTGGAGAATGTCGAACTGCCTTTGCTCTATCGCGGCGAGGACAAGAAGACCCGGCGCGATATGGGCATGGCGGCGCTGGAGAAGGTCGGGCTCGACCAATGGTGGGATCATACCCCCGCCGAACTGTCGGGCGGACAGCAGCAGCGCGTGGCGATTGCGCGCGCCATCGTGACCAGCCCCGACGTGCTGCTCGCCGACGAGCCGACCGGCAATCTCGATTCCGAACGCTCGGTCGAGATCATGGAATTGCTCACCGGGCTGAACCAGGACAGCGGCATCACCGTGTTGATGGTCACGCACGAGCCCGACATGGCAGCGTTCGCGCGCACCGTCATCCACTTCAAGGACGGGCTGGTCGATCGGATCGAAGCGCAGCACCGGCCTGGCGTCGTGCCGGACATGGCCCCGTTTGACAGGGATGGGCACTGATGTTCGGCACCACGCTCATCCTCGCGATCCGCTCGATCAGGCGGCATGTGCTGCGCTCGTTCCTGACGACGCTCGGCATCATCATCGGCGTCGGCGCGGTCGTGACCATGGTGACGCTGGGCAAGGCGACGACGGCGGCGGTGCAGCAGTCCATCTCGTCGCTGGGTACCAACATCCTTCAGGTGCGCCCCGGCCAGGGCTTCGGGCGCGGCGGCGGCGGCCCGCGTCCGCCCGACTTCAAGCCCGAGGATGTCGAGGCGATCGCCGATCAGATCGCGGGCGTGACGGCGGTCGCCCCGCAGGCGCAGACTACGGCCACCGCCATCTATGAGGGCGCGAACTGGTCGACCACGGTGACGGGCACGACGCTCGCCTATTTCACCGTCCAGCCCTGGCCGCTGGCATCGGGGCGGCTCTGGACCCCGGCGGAGGAAGCGTCGGGCAAGGCGGTGTGCATTATCGGCAATACCGTCCGCAAGAACCTGTTCCCCAGCACCGATGCGGTCGGCAAACGCTTCCGCATCGGGGCGATCAGTTGCGACGTGGTCGGCGTGCTGACCACGCGCGGGCAGGGCGGCTTCGGCGACCAGGACGATGTCGTCCTGATGCCGATCAAGGCGGTGCAGCGGCGCTTCACCGGCAGCCGCGACATCCGACTGATGCTGGTCGGGGTCGACCAGGCTTATCAGACCAGCGCGGTGCAGGCCTCGCTCACCGACCTGCTGCGCGAGCGACGCACCATCACCGGCGGCAAGGAAGACGATTTCAACATCTTCGACACCAAGCAGATCAGCGATACGCTGACCAGCACGACGACGATGCTGACCCGGATCGTCGCGGCGGTGGCGGCGATCAGTCTGGTGGTGGGCGGGATCGGCATCATGAACATCATGCTGGTGTCCGTTACCGAGCGGACGCGCGAGATCGGTATCCGCCTGGCGATCGGCGCGGTCGCGCGCGAAGTGCTGATGCAGTTCCTGGTCGAGGCGGTGGTGCTGTCCTGTCTGGGCGGGATCATCGGGCTGGTGCTGGCGCAGGCGATCATCGCCGCACTGGTGCCGATCATGCAGGTGCCGTGGACCTTCGACCTTCAGATCAACATCATCGCCTTCGCCATTTCGGCGGTGATCGGGGTGGTGTTCGGCTATTTCCCGGCGCGGCGGGCGGCGGCGCTCAATCCGATCGATGCGCTCCGCCACGAGTGATCTTGCGCTCGGGGGCGTGAACCAGTTGGCGCAGCCGTTCCAGATCCTCGGGCGTGTCGATGTCGATCAACTCGGCGGGCGCGGTCACGACATGCCGCCCGCCCGCGACCAGCGCGCGTGCGCCCTCATCGCCTTCCAGCTTGAGCAGCGCCTCGAACCGGCCTGAGCCGAATATGCCGGGTGGGGTGGGATGCTCGCCATTGCTCGACACCACCACCGCGTCGGGGCCCTCAAAGGCATCGAACAGGCGATAGATATGCGCCGCCGTCACGCGCGGCATATCGGCCAACGCGACCAGGATCGCCCTGGGCGATGTCTTCATCGCCTCGCGCACGCCCAGTTGCAGCGAGTGCGACAGGCCCTGGCCGACATCGGCATTGTGGATGGGGCGGTAGCCGCGCGAGGCGAAGTCCAGTCGGCAGCCGTCGGTCACGACGATCCGGTCGGCAAAGGCGATGCTTTCCAGCGCGGTGGTGACGTGGAAGCCGACCGGTTTGCCGAGAAACTCGGCCTCCAGCTTGTTGTCCATCCCGAAACGGCTCGATCGCCCCGCCGCGAGCAGGACCAGAACCACATCCTCAGCGTCGATCATGAAAGGCTCCGATCATCGCCGCCGCGATCGACAGGGCGATCTCGGACGGACCGATCGCACCGATGTCCAGGCCGACAGGGCCGTCGATCCGGTCGATCGCTGACAAGGAAACGCCCATCGCCGCCAGACGCTCCCGCCGCGCCGCATGGCTGCGCCGACTGCCCAAAGCGCCGACATAGGCGGTGTCATGGGCCAGCGCGGCGACCAGGGCGGGGTCGTCGATCTTGGTATCGTGGCTGAGCGTCACGACGGCGGTGGCGGGGCCGGGGGCATAGGCGGCGACCGCCTCGTCGGGCCAGCGATCGTCCAGCGTGACGCCGGGGAAGCGCTCCTCGGTCAGGAAGCGTGCGCGCGGGTCGATGACGGTGGTGGCGATGCCCAGCGTCTGCGCCAGTTGCGCCAGGCTCTGCGCGATCTGCACCGCACCGACGATCAGCAAGCGGCGCGGCGGGTCGTAGCGGTTGGCGAAGACCTCACCCGTCTCGATCGGTCGAAGGTCCGAATGGCCGGTGGCAAGGTCGGTGGTGACGGTCAGCGACCGGCCCGCCTCGCGCGCCTCGACGATACGATCGAACAGTTCCGGGTCGAAGCCGTCTGCCGACACACGCTGCACCATCACCGCGATCTCGCCGCCGCAGGGCAGGCCGACCTCCCAGGCGGAAGCATCCGCCACGCCGTAGCGCTTCACTTGGAAGGGCGCGCCGCCGATCACCTCGGCGGCGGTGTGGAGGATGTCGTTCTCGACGCAACCGCCCGACACCGACCCCTCGAACCGGCCATCGGCGTGGACGAGCATATGGCTGCCGCGCGGACGGGGTGCCGACCCCCAGGTCGACACCACCGTCGCGATCGCCATCGGCTCGCCCCGCCATTCCTTCGCGGCGGCGAGGACGCTGTCATTCTCGCTCATCAAAGCGCCGGTAGATGGTCGAGCAGCTTGTCGAGCGTCACCGGCATCTCGCGCACCCGGATGCCGGTGGCGTTGTAGATGGCGTTGACCACCGCCGGGGCCGCGCCGGAAATGCCCAGCTCGCCGATCCCCTTGGCGTGGATCGGATTGGCGTGGATGTCTCGCTCGTCGAGGAAATGAACTTCCAGCTGGGGCACATCGGCATTCACCGGCACATGATATTCGGCCAGGTCGTGATTCACCAGCTTGCCGGTGCGCGGGTCGTGGATCAGCTCTTCGGTCAGCGCGGTGCCGATGCCGAAGGTCATGCCGCCCAGGCATTGCGAGCGCGCGGTCTTGGCGTTGAGCACCCGCCCCGCCGCGAACACGCCCAGCATCCGCCGGACGCGCACCTCGCCGGTGACGACATTGACGCCGACCTCGGCGAAATGCGCGCCGTAGCTGGCCTGGTTGAACTGCTTCTCCTGCGCGCCCGGCTTGATCTCTCCGATCGCGGACAGGCCATCCTTGCCGACCAGTTCGGCCAGCGGCACCGAACGATTGTCCCCGATCGCCATGCCGTCCTTGAGCGTCAGGCCGTCCGTATCGACGCCCATCGCCTTGGCCAGCTTCTCGCGCACGCGTTCCGCCGCGAGATACACCGCCGACCCAGCCGAGGCCGCGCCCCACGACCCGCCCGAGCCCGCCGCGGGGGGATCGTTGGTGTCGCCCAGCGCCATCGTGACCCTCTCGACCGGCAGGCCGAGGATTTCGGCCGCGATCTGCGCCATGATCGTATAGCTGCCGGTGCCGATATCGGTCATCGCCGAAGAGACGGTGGCGGTGCCATCGGGGTGGAGTTCGACCTTGGCGGCGGATTGCTGCAACTGGTTGGAGCGGCAGGCGGCGGCGACGCCCATGCCGATCAGCCAGTCGCCCTCGCGCCGCTGGCCGGGTGCCTGGCGCTGATCCCATCCGAAATGCTTCGCGCCTTCCTCCAGCGAGCGGGTCAGGTTGCGCGAGGAATAGGGGACCTTGAGTTCCGGGTCCTGCTGCGGATCGTTGACCTTGCGAAGGTCGATCGGGTCCATGCCGATCGCTTCGGCCAGTTCGTCCATGGCGCATTCCATGCCGACCATGCCCACCGCCTCGCCCGGCGCGCGCATCGAGCCCGACAGCGTCCAGTTCAGCCGGACCACGTCATGGTTGATCCGCCGATTCTCGCCACCATAGAGAAAGTGGGTGCCGATCCCGACGGGCTCGAAGAAATCCTCGTCCGGCAGGTTGGAGGTGATGGATTCGTGGCCAAGCGCGACGATGCGGCCGCCCGCCTCCGCCCCCAGCCGCATCCGCTGTTCGGTGTTGGAGCGGCGGACGGTCGCGTCGAACACCTGCTGGCGCAGCATCACCGCTTTCACCGGGCGGTTCAGCCGCTTGGCGGCGATGGCGGCGGCGACACTCTCCGGCGCGATGCCCAGCTTCGACCCGAAGCCGCCGCCGATATAGCGCGAGATGATCCGCACCTTGGATTGCGCGACTCCCAGCGCCTTGGCGAGCTGCTGCGCGTCGGAAGTCGGCATCTGGTATGCGCCGTACAGCGTCAACGCGCCGTCCTCCCACACCGCGATTGAGGCATGGGGTTCCATCGCGGCGGAGTTTTGGCTGGGGGTGGTGTAGGTCACGTCGACCTTCACCGCCGCATTCTCGAACGCCTGATCGAAATCGCCCTGATCGTAATGGCCCTTGATCAGGCCGTCGGGGGCGGGTTCGGCCTTGTCCTTGTTCGCCTCATAGTCGAACGCGCCGTCGTCGAGCGGTTCGTAATCGACCTTCAGTCGCTTGGCCGCATCGCGCGCGACCTCGAAGCTCTCGGCGACGACAATCGCGATGATCTCGCCGAAATAGTCGACGGTGCGCACGCCTTGGGTCGGGGCGTTCGTCTCGCCGCCCTGCTGCGAATTGCGGATGAAGCTGTCATAATCGGTGATCACGTCGATCACGCCGGGGATGGCCTTCACCACATCGGCATCGATCGACCTGATCTTGCCATGGCCGAAGCCCGCACTGACCAGCACGCCGTGCGCGATATTCTCGATGGCATATTCGGCGGCATAGGTGGCGGTGCCGGTCACCTTTTTCGGGCCGTCCACCCGGTCGAGCGGTTTGGAAATCACCCCCTGCACACCCGTGTCGAGCAGGCTGTCGGGGTGCGGCTGATTCATGGTCAGCGCGTTCGTGTCGTCCTTGCCGAATCCGAACATGGGATCAGCCCTCCTGCGTCAGTTCACGGAGCGTCGCGATCAGCGTGCGGCGCGTCAGCGGAATCTTGAAATCGTTCGAGCCATAGCCCCGGGCGTCCGCCAGCAGCGCATCGGCGGCGGCGTTGAACGCCGTGTCGCTGGGGGCCTGCCCGACCAGTGCCTGCTCCGCCGCCTCGTTCCGCCACGGCATGGGGCCGAGCCCCCCGAACGCCAGTCGCGCCGAGGCGATCCTGCCATCCTCGACCGCGACGATTCCGGCGATCGATACGAGCGCAAAGGCATAGGATGCCCGGTCGCGGACCTTGCGATAGGTCTGCTTTCCCTTTGGCGCGGGGGGCAGTTCGACATGGGTGATGAGTTCGCCCGGCGCCAGCACCGTCTCGATCTCCGGCGTCGCTCCCGGCAGGCGATAGAATTCGCCGATCCCGATGCGGCGGCGGTCGCCATCGGGCTTCTGGGTGATGATCACCGCCTCCAGCGCGCGCATGGCGACGGCCATGTCGCTGGGATGGGTTGCGATGCACTGGTCCGAGGTGCCGAGGATCGCGAGGATGCGGTTCTCGCCGCCGATCGCCGAACAGCCGCTGCCGGGATCGCGCTTGTTGCAGGGGGTGGCGGGGTCGTAGAAATAATAGCAACGGGTCCGCTGGAGCAGATTGCCGCCGGTCGACGCCTTGTTGCGCAACTGCCCCGAGGCCCCCGCCAGCAACGCGCGGGAGAGGACCGGGTAACGCTCGATCACCCGCGCATCGGCCGCCAGGTCGCTATTGGGCACCAGCGCGCCGATGGTCAGCCCGCCATCCTCGCGCTCCTCGATCTCGGTCAGGGCGAGGCGGCTGATATCGACCAGCGTATCGGGCGTCTCGACCTGCAATTTCATCAGGTCGAGCAAATTGGTCCCGCCCGCGATGAAGCGTGCGCCCGGCACCGCGCCGTCGCGGGTGGCGGTGCCGATGCTGTCGGCGCGGGCATAGTCGAAGAGTTTCATGCCGCGACCTCCCGGCCCACATCCTCATTGGGATTTCGGTCGCCCTGTCCCGCCACTTCGCGGATCGCGTCGACGATATTGGGATAGGCGGCGCAGCGGCACAGATTGCCGCTCATCCGCTCGGAAATTTCTTCCACCGTCAGCTCGGCATGGCCCAGATCCTCGGTGACATGGCTGGGCCAGCCCTTCGCAACCTCGGCCAGCATCCCCACCGCTGAGCAGATTTGGCCCGGCGTGCAATAGCCGCACTGGAATCCGTCATGCCGGACGAAGGCGTCCTGCAGGGGGTGGAGGTTGCCCGGCTGGCCCAGTCCCTCGATCGTGGTGATCTCGTCATCCTGATGCATCACGGCCAGCGTCAGGCAGCTATTCACCCGCCGCCCGTTGACCAGCATGGTGCACGCGCCGCACTGTCCGTGATCGCACCCCTTCTTGGAGCCGGTCAGCCCCAGATGTTCGCGACACAGATCGAGCAGCGAGGTGCGGACATCGACGTCGATGTCATGCGATTGACCATTGATTGTGAAATGCATCGGGGCATCCCCTTGGGATTACTGTCGGATGAACAAACGTCATGAATCACTTGCGTTTCCCGTTGCGAACCACTCTCATTGCCGCAGCACTCGTCATGGGGCAGGGTGAGGCCATGTCCGCCGACCGTTCCAAGCCGCTGTCGTCCCCCATCGTCATCGCGCATCGCGGGGCGAGCGGGGAGCGGCCCGAGCACACGCTGGCCGCCTATGACCTCGCGATCCGCGAGGGGGCCGATGTGATCGAGCCTGATCTGGTGCCGACCAAGGACGGTCATTTGGTCGCGCGGCACGAGAACGAGATTTCGGGGACCACCGATGTCGCGTCGCATCCCGAATTCGCCGACCGAAAGACGACCAAGACGATCGACGGGCTGAGCGAGACCGGCTGGTTCACCGAGGATTTCACCCTGGCCGAGTTGAAGACCCTGCGCGCTCGCGAACGGCTGCCGCAGCTTCGCTCGACCGCTTATGATGGCCAGTTCGAAATCCCGACGCTGGAGGAGATCATCGCGCTCGCCAAGCAGCGGTCGAAGGAGACGGGCCGCATCATCGCCATCTATCCCGAGACCAAGCATCCGACCTATTTCGCGAGCATCGGCAAGGGCACCGACGCGCCGCTGGTCGCCGCGCTGACCAAGGCGGGATGGACTACGGCGGACGCACCGGTCTTCATCCAGTCGTTCGAGGTGCAGAACCTCCAGCATCTGAAGACGATGACCGGCATCCGCCTGATCCAGCTCGTCGCTGCCGAGGACGGCCCGGCGGACAAGGCCGCGTCCAGCTATGCCGCGATGATGACGCCGGAAGGGCTGAAACAGGTTGCGACCTATGCCTGGGGCATTGGGCCGGACAAGGCGATGCTGTGGAACGGCGATGCACCCACCCATCTGGTGGCCGACGCCCATGCGGCGGGGCTCCGCGTCCATCCCTGGACTTACCGGGCGGAGAATCAGTTCGTGCGTCCCGCCTTTCGCCGGGGCAGCGATCCCAAGGCGCATGGCGATGTCGCGGGCGAAATCCGCGCCGCGCTGGGCCAGGGCATCGACGGTTTCTTCACCGATTTCCCGCTAATCGGGGTAGAAACGCGCAACGCCGTGTTGCGCCCTCATTGAAAGCCCCTTTATGCGTCACCTCGTCCTCAAGCTCGCCATCCTGACCCTGCCGCTCGCGACCGGGGGCTGCGTGAAGACGGTGACCAGCGTCGTGAAGGCGCCGTTCCAGGCGGCGGGGCAGGTGGTCGACTGGACGACGACCAGCCAGGATGAGGCGGACCGCAATTACGGCCGCAAGATGCGCAAGCAGGAAGCGCGCGAGGGCCGCGAACGCCGCGAATATGAGAAGCAGTGCCGCAAGCATCCCGAGCAGTGCCAGCAGAGTCCGCAGGGCCAACCCGCCAGCAGGGCTATGACGGCTACCGCGCCGGTTACTGACCACTGACGGGCGGCCATCCCGCCAGGATGGTCGCCACCGCCGCCAGCACCTGTGGCCGGTGCTGTACCCATAAATGGCTGGAGCGGACCTCGATCGCCGGTACCGAGTCGTCGCGGCAGATGATGCCCGACACCAGTCCGTCGCTCCGGCTCCAGATCGCGGCGGCGGGGCAGGGCAGCGGCCCCGCGATCGCGGCCGAGCGTGCGATGACGGCGGGATCGTCCACCCGCTCGCCGGTCAGCCGCTCGAAGGCGCGCCAGACATTGGTCGCCCGTGCCGGGCCCGCATAGGGCGAGGCGATGGTGATGACCCCCGCGACCAGATCGGGCCGGGCGTGCGCGACCATCCGGGCGATGATCCCGCCCAGGCTGATACCGATCAGCGTGACCGGCCCCGAATCGGCCAGCGCCTCGATCCGCGCGATCAGATGTTCGGCCTGGGGCCCGACGCTGCGCACGCCGAGATTGCGGCCCAGCCCCCAGCCATGGACGCGATAGCCCTTCGCCGTCAGATACCGCCGCAGAAACAGGGTCGCGCCATCGGTGTTCACCAGTCCCGGCAGCACCATTACCGTCCGCCCGTCCCCCCGCGGCGCGGCGGCGAGCATGTCCCGGTGCCGCCACCACGTCGCCCCCATCCACAGCGCGCGCGGCAGTTCGGCGGCCCAGAGCGCCTTGGAGGGCGGCGGGATCACAGCCATGCCATCACCGTCGAGGGAAAGGGTGTCCACCACCCCATCCGCACCCCCGCCGCCGCCAGCGCGTCGCCGGTCCAGCTGTTGCAGCTATGGACGGCGCTGTAACGGCCGTTCGCCGCATAGAAGGCGTCATAGACGTCATAGCCGGGATAATGCGGCCCGCCCCGCCGCCAACTCGCCTGGATGAACGCGACCAGACGGCGATAGGCGGGCGGCGAGAGGCGGATCATGCGCACATCGTCGCCATTGGCGCGTGGCAGCGGCAGATGGTCGACATGGATCAGCGTCCGGTCGCTGCCCAGCGCGGCGCGGATGATCGTCCCCGGTCGCACATCGCGCCAATGCGGCGTCTCGCGAAAGAATCCCGCCTCGCCCCAGCCGATCGCCAGATAGGGAAAGCCCGCATAGCGCGGATCGCGCAAATCTTCGGGGCGAGCCCAGTCGCGCCAGTCCACCCCCGCCGCTTGCTTCGGCACGATGATCGCAGTGTGGATCGCGCTCGACTCGACGAAGATGGTGACGGCGTCGGGCCCGGGGGCGGGCATCGCGACCGTCCGGCGGGGGATCGCGCCCAGGGCCAGCCCGATCGCCAAATAACCGAACAGGATCAGTCCGATCGCGGCCAGCAGACCCCTTGCAAGCCGGCCCAGCCGTCGCCACGATATGGTTTCATATGTCACCATCTTCATGATAGGCTCCGCGCATGGCACAGGATACCCATGTTCTCGCCGCCCCGCCCGAAGGCGCGGGGGCCGACTGGACCATCCCCCAGGGGTGGGAGCATTATACGGCAGAGGAGCATGCGACCTGGGATACCCTGTTCGCGCGCCAATCGAAACTGCTGCCGGGCCGCGCATCGGAGGCGTATCTGCGCGGGCTCGACGTGCTCAAGCTGTCGCGGCCGGGCATTCCCGATTTCGAGGAACTGTCCGAACGCCTGATGAAGCTGACCGGGTGGCAGGTGGTCGCGGTGCCGGGGCTGGTGCCGGACGACGTGTTCTTCGACCATATGGCCAATCGCCGCTTCGTCGCGGGGAATTTCATTCGGCGGCCCGACCAGCTCGATTACCTTCAGGAACCGGACGTCTTCCATGACGTGTTCGGCCATGTGCCGATGCTCGCCGATCCGGTCTTTGCCGATTATCTGGCGGCCTATGGGCGCGGTGGGCAGCGGGCGCTGGGCATGGATGCGCTGAAATATCTCGGGCGGCTCTATTGGTACACGGTCGAGTTCGGGCTGGTGCGCGAGGATGGGGATTTGCGGATCTATGGCGCGGGCATCGTGTCGAGCTATTCGGAGAGCCGCTTCGCGCTGGAGGACTCCAGTCCCCACCGGATCGGCTTCGACCTCGCCCGGGTGATGCAGACGGAGTATCGGATCGACGACTTCCAGCAGAATTATTTCGTGATCCCGAGTTTCGAGGCGTTGCTGCGGACGACGCTGGAGGCGGACTTCGCGCCGCTTTACGACGAGATCAGGGCGATGCCCGATATTCCCGTGGCGGAGATCGTGCCGGGGGATCAGGTGATCACTCACGGCACCCAGGACTATGCTCGGGCGAAGGGCGGATAGGGTTTCCCTTGGGCTTCGACTTCGCTCAGCCTGAACGGAAGTGGGGGATGGGGCTGGGTAACGAACGCCGTTCAGCCTGAGCGAAGTCGAAGGCCACGCCCCGACGCAAGGAACCTTCTCCCGCGCTCCCGGTTCGCACGGCCATGCATGACCAACCCAACAACGCGGTGAATTACCCGCTGCTCGCCCAGCCCCATATCCAGCTTTACGGCACCGTCGACGAGGTGATGTATGCCGGATTCAAGGACCAGCTCGCCGCCGCGCCGACCGACGGCCCGCTCGTGGTGTCGATCACCACGCTGGGCGGCGACCCCGAAATGGCGCGGGCGATGGGCGACTCGATCCGGTTGCTGCGCGACTATACCGGGCGTGAGACGCTCTTCCTGGGCAAGGTCGCGGTCTATTCGGCGGGGGCGACCTTCATGTCGGCCTTTCCGGTCGAGCATCGCTTCTTGACGCGCGGCACCCGGTTGATGTTGCACGAGCGCCAGATGTCGGGCTCCATCGACCTGTCGGGGCCGCTGACCAACCTGCCGGTCGTGCTCAAGGCCAAGCTGCACGAGATCGAGCAGTCGGTGCTGATCCAAGAGGAAGGGTTTCGTGCCATCGTCAACGGGTCGAAAGTGACCTTCGAGACGCTTCAGGAGAAGGCGCGGAGCAACTGGTATATCGACGCGGAGGAGGCGCGCGACCTGGGCCTCGTGCTTGATGTGATCTGAGGCAGCGCTTAAATCGGTCAAGACATTTGCGACAAGCGCCCCTGTCATGTATCGGCGGGGGCGATCCTTTGCCGACAGCCTGTCGGCCCATCCAGCGGGTTTGTGACCATGGCCGAATTTGCCCTGCCGAAGAACAGCGTCATCAAGAAGGGCGAAACGCACAACGCGACCACCTCGGGCCGCATCAAGAAGTTCAAGGTCTATCGCTACGACCCCGATTCGGGTCAGAACCCGCGCTACGACACGTTCGAGGTCGATCTGGACGAGTGCGGCCCGATGGTGCTCGACGCGCTCATTAAGATGAAGGCGGAGCAGGACAGCTCGCTGACCTTCCGCCGTTCGTGCCGCGAGGGCATTTGCGGATCGTGCGCGATGAACATCGACGGTCGCAACGGTCTGGCCTGCACCACCGCGATCGAGGATGTGAAGGGCACCGTTCAGATCACGCCTTTGCCGCACATGGATGTGGTCAAGGATCTGGTCCCCGACTTCACCCATTTCTACGCGCAATATGCTTCGATCAAGCCGTGGCTCCAGACCGTTTCGCCCGCTCCCTCGGGCAAGGAGCGGCTCCAGTCGCCGGACGACCGCGCGAAGCTGGACGGTCTGTACGAGTGCATCCTGTGCGCCTGCTGCTCGACCTCGTGCCCCAGCTATTGGTGGAATTCGGACAAGTTCCTCGGCCCGGCGATCCTGCTCCAGGCCTATCGCTGGCTGGCGGACAGCCGCGACGAGATGACCGGCGAGCGTCTGGACGAGCTGGAGGATCCCTTCCGCCTGTACCGCTGCCACACGATCATGAACTGCGCGAATGTCTGCCCCAAGGGCCTGAACCCGGCCAAGGCGATCGCCGAGATCAAGAAGATGGAAGCCGAGCGGATCATCTGATCCGGTTGCTTTCGATGGAAACGAGAAGGGGGTCGGAAACGGCCCCCTTTTCTTTTTCCTCCCCAAGCTTGCTTGGGGAGGGGTGTGCGGGCGAGATTGTGCCCCCGGCACAATCTTGGCTTGCCTGGGGCAAGCCAAAGCTCGCACACGCGCAAGCGATGGTGGAGGGGCCTGCCCTCACCCTTCCCACCCGCTTTCGCGGGCGGGCCCCTTCCCTCTCCCAGCGGGAGAGGGAGGGAGGCGCGAAGCGCCGGAAGGGTGAGGGCAGGGGGTTGACGCCGGTTACTCCAGGGCAGACATCACCCCCAATGCCCGATATCCTGAACGCCTATCGCCGCTTGGTCGCCGCCGAAGAACTCCGCCCCGATCCCGAGCAGGCCGCTGCTGCCGCGCGTCTCGAAACCTTGGCTACCGAGCTCGAGGCGCATGAAAGTCGCAAGAAGCCCAATTTCCTAGAGCGTTGGTTCACCACCAGCGCGGTGAAGATCCCCCGCGGCGTCTACCTCTGGGGCGATGTGGGCCGCGGCAAGTCGATGCTGATGGACCTGTTCTTCGACCATGTCGCGGTCGAGGCCAAGCGCCGCGTCCATTTCGCCGAGTTCATGCTGGAGGTCCACGCCCGCATCGCTACCGAGCGCGCCAAGCAGGCGGGTGAGCCGATCGCGCCCGTCGCCGCCGCGCTGGCGGAGGAAACCCGATTGCTGGCCTTTGACGAGATGATGGTCACCAACAGCCCCGATGCGATGATCCTGTCGCGGCTGTTCACCGCGCTGATTGAGGCGGGGGTGACGATCGTCACCACCTCGAACCGGCCGCCGAAAGACCTCTACAAGAACGGGCTCAACCGCGAGCATTTCCTGCCCTTCATCGCGCTGATCGAGGAGCGGCTGGACGTGCTGGCGCTCAACGGGCCGACCGACTACCGCCGCGACCGACTGGGGCGGCTCGACACCTGGCTGGTGCCCAATGGTCCCAAGGCGACGATGACCCTGTCGGCGGCGTTCTTCCGCCTGACCGACTATCCGGTCGAGGATGCCGCGCATGTGCCCAGCGAAGACCTGAAGGTCGGCGGACGCGTACTGCATGTGCCCAAGGCGTTGAAGGGCGTGGCGGTCTTCTCGTTCAAGCGGCTGTGCGGCGAGGCGCGGGGCGCGGCGGACTATCTGGCGGTGGCAAGGCGCTTCCACACCGTCATCCTGGTCGGCATCCCCAAGCTGGGGCCGGAGAATCGCAATGAGGCGGCACGCTTCGTCCAACTGATCGACGCGCTCTACGAACACAAGGTCAAGCTCCTCGCCGCAGCCGACGCCCAGCCTGCCGAACTCTACGAAACCGGCGATGGCCGGTTCGAGTTCGAGCGTACGATCAGTCGTCTCGAAGAGATGCGCTCCGAGGACTATCTGGCGCAAGGCCATGGCTCGGATGAAGGCGGGATGAACGCTTAATGCACTTGCGAACCATTATCGTTTAAAATCTTAAACTCTGTGGATTAGCGGTTGCCCCGACGCCTCAATAGGCGTAGGCCGCGTGACCAATCACGTACGTCCACTACGGAGTAGGATTGGAATGGCTCGCAAGAAGATCGCGCTGATCGGCGCCGGTAATATCGGCGGTACGCTGGCGCACCTCGCCGCGCTCAAGGGGCTGGGCGATATCGTCCTATTCGACGTCGTCGAAGGCGTGCCGCAGGGCAAGGCGCTCGACCTGTCGCAGTGCGGCCCGGTCGAAGGCTTCGACGCGAATATCAAGGGTTCCAACGACTACGCCGATATCGCGGGCGCCGATGTGATCATCGTCACCGCCGGTGTCGCGCGCAAGCCCGGCATGAGCCGCGACGACCTGCTCGGCATCAACCTGAAGGTGATGAAGGCGGTCGGCGAGGGTATCCGCGACAACGCCCCCGACGCCTTCGTGATCTGCATCACCAACCCGCTCGACGCGATGGTCTGGGCGCTGCGCGAATTCTCCGGGCTCCCGGCGAACAAGGTCGTCGGCATGGCGGGCGTGCTCGACTCGGCGCGCTTCTCGCACTTCCTCGCCGAAGAGTTCGGCGTGTCGGTGAAGGACGTGAACACCTTCGTGCTCGGCGGCCATGGCGACACCATGGTCCCGGTCCTCGAATATTCGACCGTCAGCGGCATCCCGGTCAGCGACCTGATCGAGATGGGCTTCTCGACCAAGGAAAAGGTCGACGAGATCATCAAGCGTACCCGTGGCGGCGGTGGCGAGATCGTCGCGCTGCTGAAGACCGGCTCGGCCTATTACGCGCCCGCCACCAGCGGCATCGCGATGGCTGAAGCCTATCTCTACGACCAGAAGCGCATCCTGCCGGCCGCCGCGCACCTGTCGGGTGAATATGGCATCGACAATCTCTATGTCGGCGTCCCCGTCGTGATCGGCGCCGGTGGTGTCGAGAAGGTCGTCGAGGTCAAGCTGTCGGACGAGGCGAAGGCCAACCTTCAGGTCTCGGTCGATGCGGTCAAGGAACTGCTCGTCGCCTGCAAGGGCATCGACGAGAGCCTGGCGTAATCAAGGGGTGAGCTACCACCCCGGCGAAAGCCGGGGGCCAGTGTGGGGGTGTCCTGCGCGATGGATGGTCCGGCCTATGTGTACATCATGGCCAACCGCCGAAACGGGACGATCTATATCGGGTCGACGATTAATCTGCCGAAACGGGCCTGGGAGCATCGGAACGGCGTCGTCGACGGGTTCACCAAGCGATATGGCTGTCATCTTCTCGTTTGGTACGAGGCGCATGACAGCTGGGAATTTGCACGGCAGCGCGAGCTGCGGATGAAAGAATGGAGACGGGACTGGAAGTTGCAGGAGATCGAAAAGCTCAATCCCCGCTGGGATGATCTTTACGATCAGATCGCATTTCCATGACCGTCTTCCCAACTGGACCCCGGCGTTCGCCGGGGTGGAAGGGCGATTAGCGAATGAGCATCCTCGTCAACAAGAACACCAAGGTCATCACCCAGGGCATGACGGGTGAGACCGGCACGTTCCACACCCAGCAGGCGCTGGCTTATGGCACCCAGATGGTCGGCGGCGTGACGCCGGGCAAGGGCGGCACCGAGCATATCGGCTTGCCGGTCTTCAACACCGTCGCCGAAGCCAAGTCGAAGACGGGCGCGGATGCGTCGGTCATCTACGTGCCGCCGCCCTTCGCGGCCGACTCGATCCTGGAGGCGATCGACGCGGAGATCCCGCTGATCGTCGCGATCACGGAAGGCATTCCGGTCCTCGACATGGTCAAGGTCAAGCGCGCCCTGTCGGGTTCCAAGTCGCGGCTGATCGGTCCGAACTGTCCGGGCGTGCTGACGCCGGGCGAGTGCAAGATCGGCATCATGCCGGGTTCGATCTTCAAGAAGGGCTCGGTCGGCGTCGTGTCGCGCTCGGGAACCCTGACCTATGAGGCGGTGTTCCAGACCTCGAATGCCGGTCTCGGTCAAACGACCGCGGTCGGTATCGGCGGCGACCCCGTCAACGGCACCAACTTCATCGACGTACTGGAGCTGTTCCTGGCCGACGAGGAAACCCAGTCGATCATCATGATCGGCGAGATCGGCGGCTCGGCGGAAGAAGAAGCCGCGCAGTTCCTGCGTGACGAAGCCAAACGTGGCCGTTCGAAGCCGATGGCCGGCTTCATCGCGGGTCGCACTGCGCCTCCGGGCCGTCGCATGGGCCATGCCGGTGCGATCGTGTCGGGCGGCCAGGGCGGCGCCGAGGACAAGATCGCGGCGATGGAAGCGGCCGGGATCAAGGTCGCGGCCTCGCCGTCGGAACTCGGCTCGACCCTGTTGTCGGTGCTGAACAAGTAAGGCGTATCGCGTCACCCCGGCACAACCGCCGGGGTCCGTGGCGGCAGGCGGGCCGCTCGCGGCTGCGGACCCCAGGCGGATGTGCCGGGGTGGCGATAGTTGATAAGACGGGCGGTCGAGGAAGCGTCTCATGGGCTACGAAGGCCAGGAATTCAGCGAAATCGCGGCGGGCGTCAGCCCCGCTTTCATCGAAACGCTCTATGCCAAGTACCAGGCCGACTCCGCGTCGGTCGATGCGGGCTGGCGCAGCTTCTTCGACGGTCTGGAGCAGGGCGTCGGCGCGCCGAGTTGGCAGAACAAGCGCTGGCCGCTGACCTCGACCGACGATCTGACGGCGGGCCTCGACCCGACCCAGATGGAACCGGCCCCCAAGCCTGCCAAGGGTGGCAAGCCCGCTCCGGCGGCCGCTGCGGCTGCCCCCTCGACCGCCGACATCGTCAAGGCGGCGGGCGACGCGATCCGCGCGCAGATGCTGATCCGCACCTACCGGGTGCGCGGTCACCTCGCGGCGAATCTCGATCCGCTCGGCCTGTCGGGCCTGCGCGAGTTGCCGGAAGATCTGAAGACCGAATATCACGGCTTCACCGACGCCGATCTCGACCGCAAGGTGTATCTGGGCGGCACGATGGGCTTCGAATGGGCGACCGTTCGCGAGCTGGTCGACACGCTGCGCAAGAATTACTGCGGCAATATCGGCCTGGAATATATGCACATCGCGGATGTGGAGGAGCGTCGCTTCCTCCAGGACCGGATGGAAGGCCAGGACAAGGCGATCGACTTCACCGTCGATGGCAAGAAGGCGATCCTGAACAAGGTCATCGAGGCCGAGCAGTGGGAAAAGTTCCTCGGCAAGAAATATGTCGGCACCAAGCGCTTCGGCCTGGACGGCGGCGAGTCGATGATCCCCGCGCTGGAATCGGTCATCAAATATGGCGGCCAGATGGGCGTGCGCGAGATCGTGTTCGGCATGGCGCATCGCGGCCGTCTGAACGTGCTGGCCAATGTGATGGCCAAGCCGCTGCGCGTGATCTTCCACGAATTCGCCGGTGGCTCGGCCAACCCCGATGAAATCGGCGGTTCGGGCGACGTGAAGTACCACCTGGGCACCTCGACCGATCGCGAGTTCGACGGCCACAAGGTCCATATGTCGCTGGTCGCCAACCCCTCGCACCTGGAGGCGGTGAACCCGGTCGTGCTGGGCAAGACCCGCGCGATCCAGACCATCGCCGACGACCTGACCGATCACTCGGCTTCGGTGCCGGTGCTGATCCATGGCGACGCGGCGTTCGCGGGGCAGGGTATCGTATGGGAATGCCTCGGCTTCTCGGGCATCCGTGGCTATAACACGGGCGGCTGCATCCACTTCATCATCAACAACCAGGTGGGCTTCACCACCAGCCCGCAGTTCGCGCGCTCCTCGCCCTATCCGTCGGACGTGGCCAAGGGCGTCCAGGCGCCGGTCTTCCACGTCAATGGCGACGATCCCGAGGCGGTGACCTTCGCCACCAAGATGGCGATCGAATTCCGCCAGAAGTTCCACCGCGACATCGTGATCGACATGTGGTGCTATCGCCGCTTCGGTCACAACGAAGGCGACGAGCCGGGCTTCACCCAGCCGCTGATGTACAACAAGATCCGCTCGCACCCCGGTGTCAGCGAAATCTACTCGAAGCGCCTCGTCGCCGAGGGTGTCGTGGACCAGGCCTGGGTCGACGAGAATATCAAGCAGTACACCACCCGTTGCGAAGGCGAGTTCGAGGCGGGGCAGAGCTACAAGCCCAACAAGGCCGACTGGTTCGCCGGTCGCTGGTCTGGTCTGTCGGCGCCCAAGGAGAGTGATCAGGGTCGCCGTAACGTGGAGACCGGCCTCGACAAGAAGCTGTTCGACGCGATCGGCCGCACGCTGACCACGATCCCGGAAGGCTTGCAGGTTCACAAGACGCTGAACCGCGTGCTGGATGCCAAGCGCCAGATGTTCGCCACTGGCGAGAATTTCGACTGGGCGACCGGCGAGGCTTTGGCCTTCGGCTCGCTGCTGTCGGAAGGCTATGGCGTGCGCCTGTCGGGCCAGGATTCGGGTCGCGGCACCTTCTCGCAGCGTCATGCGGTCTGGGTCGACCAGACCGACGAGCACAAGTATGTGCCGCTGAAGACCGTCGAGCATGGCAGCTTCGAGGTGCTGGACAGCCCGCTGTCCGAGTACGGCGTGCTGGGCTTCGAGTACGGCTATGCGCTGGCCGATCCCAAGACTTTGGTGCTGTGGGAGGCCCAGTTCGGCGACTTCGTCAACGGCGCGCAGATCATGATCGACCAGTTCATCACGAGCGGCGAGTCCAAGTGGCTGCGCGCCAACGGCCTCGTGATGCTGCTGCCGCATGGTTATGAAGGGCAGGGGCCGGAGCACAGCTCCGCGCGTCCCGAGCGCTTCCTGCAATCCTGCGCCAACGACAATATCCAGGTCGCGAACTGCACCACCCCGGCCAACTATTTCCACCTGTTGCGCCGCCAGATGCACCGCAATTTCCGCAAGCCCCTGATCGTCTTTACGCCCAAGTCGCTGCTGCGTCACAAGCTGGCGGTGTCGAAGGCCGAGGATTTCCAGGGCGAGAGCCACTTCCGCCGCCTGCTGTCGGACACCAACGGCGCGCCGGATGCGGAAACCACGCGTCTGGTCCTGTGCACCGGCAAGGTCGCCTATGACCTGATCGAGGCGCGCGACGCGGCGGGCGACACCACGACCCAGATCGTGCGCGTCGAGCAGCTCTATCCCTTCCCCAGCGATGCGCTGGCGAAGCGGATCGCGGCCATGCCCAAGCTGCAGGACGTGGTCTGGGCGCAGGAAGAGCCGAAGAACAACGGTTACTGGTTCTTCGTCGAGCCGCTGATCGAGGAGGCGCTGGCCGAGGCCGGGGCTTCGGTGAAGCGCGCCCGTTACGCCGGTCGCACGGCGGCGGCATCGCCCGCCACCGGCCTGATGAAGCGCCACACCGCCGAGCAGGGCGCGCTGGTCGCCGATGCGCTGGGCCATAATGTCCGCGAGGAAATCCGCCGGACGCGCGCCGAGGGCAGCAACACCACCGCCAAGCCGACCACGGCGGCGGCGGACTGATCGATCGATGAGTGCCCCGGTCCTTCGCGGGACCGGGGAGGGATGAAATCTGGCGCGGGCGTTTTGCCCGCCCGCGTAAGAACCCCGGTCGAAGGACCGGGTGGAGGAAATGGAAATGGCGACTGAAGTTCTGGTGCCGGTGCTGGGCGAATCGATCTCCGAAGCGACGCTCGGCGAATGGCTGAAGCAGCCGGGTGACGCGGTGGCGGTCGACGAGCCGATCGCGAGCCTTGAGACCGACAAGGTCTCGGTCGAAGTGCCCTCGCCGGTGGCGGGTGTCATGGGCGAGCATGCCGTGAAGGTCGGTGACACGGTGCAGGTCGGCGCGCTGCTGGCGACCGTCGATGCCGGTGGCTCGGCCCCGGCGAAGACCGAAGCGGCAGCCCCTGCCGCGACGGCTGCTCCGGCGGCTGCTCCGGCTCCCGCGGCTGCTCCGGCTGCCGACGAGTCGAGCGACTCGCCCGCCGCGCTGTCACCGTCGGTGCGTCGTGCGGTGCTCGAGCATGGTCTCGACCCGTCGACGATCAAGGGCACCGGCAAGGACGGCCGCATCACCAAGGAAGATGTCGCCGCCGCCGCCGCCAACAAGTCGAGCGCCCCGGCGCCTGCCGCCGCTGCTCCGGCTGCTGCCCCCGCCGGTTCGGCGCGCAAGGAAGAGCGCGTGAAGATGACGCGCCTGCGCCAGACGATCGCCAAGCGCCTGAAGGAAGCGCAGAACACCGCCGCGATGCTGACGACGTTCAACGACGTCGACATGACCGCGGTGATCGAGGCGCGTGCCAAGTACAAGGACCTGTTCGAGAAGAAGCACGGCGTCCGCCTGGGCTTCATGGGCTTCTTCGTGAAGGCCGCGACGATGGCGCTGAAGGACATTCCTTCGGTCAACGCCTCGATCGAGGGCGATGAGATCGTCTATCACGACTATGCCGACATCTCGGTCGCCGTCTCGGCTCCGAACGGCCTGGTCGTGCCGGTCATCCGCGATGCGCAGGACCTGACGGTTGCGGGTATCGAAAAGACGATCGGCGACTTCGGCAAGCGCGCCAAGGACGGCACGCTCAAGATGGAAGAGATGAAGGGCGGCACCTTCACCATCTCGAACGGCGGCGTGTTCGGCTCGCTGATGTCGACCCCGATCATCAACCCGCCCCAGTCGGCGGTGCTGGGCCTCCACCGTATCGAGGAGCGCCCGGTCGTCGTCGACGGCCAGATCGTCATCCGCCCGATGATGTACCTGGCGCTGTCCTATGACCACCGCATCATCGACGGCCGCGAGGCGGTGACCTTCCTCGTCGCGCTGAAGAACGCGATCCAGGATCCGACCCGCATCCTGATCGACCTCTGATCGTTTCGTGATCTATACGGGCCCTCGCAACCGCGAGGGTCCGTCCGTGCTGTGTAAAGGCGGGTGCGCCCGCAGGCTGGACCCCAGACGCCGGGGAACGGGAGAGACAAATGGCTGAGTATGACTATGACGTCCTGGTGATCGGGGCCGGCCCCGGCGGCTATGTCGCGGCGATCCGCGCGGCGCAGCTGGGCCTGAAGACCGCATGCGCCGAGGCGCGCGAGACGCTGGGCGGCACCTGCCTCAATGTCGGCTGCATCCCGTCCAAGGCGCTGCTCCACGCCTCCGAGCTGTTCGAGGAAGCATCGCACGGTGCGCTCGCCAAGTTCGGTGTCGAGATCGAGGGGGCGAAGCTCAACCTTGACCAGATGCACGCCGAAAAGGCCAAGGCGGTCGGCGAACTGACCGGCGGCATCGAGTATCTGTTCAAGAAGAACAAGGTCACCTGGCTGAAGGGCAAGGCCGCGTTCCAGGATTCGAGCACGGTCAAGGTCGGCGACCAGACCGTCACCGCGCGCGACATCGTGATCGCGACCGGCTCGGTCGTGACCCCGCTGCCGGGCGTCGAGATCGACCAGAAGGTCGTGGTCGACTCGACCGGCGCGCTGGCGCTCCCCAAGGTGCCCGAACATCTCGTCGTCATCGGCGGCGGCGTGATCGGCCTGGAGCTGGGTTCGGTCTGGCGGCGTCTGGGTGCCAAGGTCACGGTCGTCGAATATCTCGACCAGATCCTGCCCGGCTTCGATGGCGAGGTCCGCAAGGAATCGGCCAAGCTCTTCAAGAAGCAGGGCATGGAGCTGAAGACCTCGACCAAGGTGACCGGCGTCACCGTCGAGGGCGACCGCGCGACCGTCTCGGTCGAACCGGCGGCAGGCGGCGCGGCGAAAACGCTGTCGGCGGACGCCGTGCTGGTCGCGATCGGCCGCAAGCCCAACACCGACGGGCTGAACCTGGAGGCCGCTGGCGTGAAGCTGAACGGTCGTGGCCAGGTCGAGATCGACCATGACTTCGCGACCAATGTCGACGGCGTCTGGGCGATCGGTGACGTCGCGCCGGGCCTGATGCTGGCGCACAAGGCCGAGGACGAGGGCGTCGCGGTGGCCGAGAACATCGCTGGCCAGACCGGCATCGTGAACCATGACGTCATCCCCAGCGTCGTCTACACCATGCCCGAGATCGCCGGTGTCGGCCTGTCGGAAGAAGCCGCCAAGGAAAAGGGCGAGGTGAAGGTCGGCAAGTTCCCGTTCGCCGCCAACAGCCGCGCCAAGACCAACCGCGACACCGACGGCTTCGTGAAGGTCATCGCCGACGCCAAGACCGATCGCGTGCTGGGCGTGTGGATCATCTCCTCGTTGGCGGGCACGATGATCGCCCAGGCCGCGCAGGCGATGGAATTCGGCGCGACGTCGGAAGACATCGCCTATACCTGCCACGCGCATCCCACCCATGCCGAGGCACTCAAGGAAGCCGCCATGGCCGTGCAGGGCAAGCCGATCCACATCTGATCACGCTTCGCTGGACGGACCAAAGGGGGCGGGCATCGCAGGATGCTCGCCCCTTTCGTTATGGACGGCCCGAAGTCCTAGAGCGGGATGACATCAGGTTGATCCACCCCTCCCCTTCAGGGGAGGGGCCGGGGGTGGGGCGCTTCCACAAATGCGGGGTCTGGGGCGATGCCCCACCCCAACCCAGCATCAGGTCGATCAGGCTCCCAGCCTGATCTAAACCGCGTGGGACGCGGTTTACCTGATGCTCCTGAAGGGGAGGGGCTCGGCTCGGGTCGACTCCATGTCATCCCGCTCTAGGCGGGATCGACATTCACTCTATTCCTCCCCTGGAAGGGAAGGTGGCGGGCCGAAGGCCTGACGGAGGGGTGTCCGAGCCGACCAAGCTCACGGCGGGTTACACCCCTCCACCATGCTTCGCATGGTCCCCAGTGGCAGGTCGATCATGCCCCCAGCATGATCTGGATTGCCTGGGAGGCAATCCACCTGCCACTCCTTGCAGGGGAGGAATAAGGATTGTGCTGCCTGAATGTCGATCGGTCCTTGCCCGACACCGATCTTCCGCCGCCACGCCAACGTCCCCGCATGCCCTGTCATCCCGGAACAGGCCCGTGACCGCGAAGCCACAACAATAGGCCGTCACAAACCGGTCATTACGCTGTCGCCACGGTGTCACGTGCCGGCCCCATGCGCCCGCCTCATTGGGTTAACAAAGCCATTGGGGGCAAAATCATGGTGAAGTATCTGATCGGTGTCGCGACGGTCGCGCTGATCGCGCCCGGCGTCGCGGCGCAAACCCTGCCGGCGCAGGCCGCCGTGACCGGCAGTGCCGATCCGGTCGTCGCCGATCCGACCGCTGCTCCCACCGACGATCAGGCGGGAAGTTCGGGCGATGTCGTCGTGCTGGGCTTCGGCCAGAGCCGTCAGGTCCAGACGATCACCGCCGCCGATCTCGACCGGCTGACGCCCGGCACCTCGCCGCTCAAGGCGATCTCCAAGCTGCCCGGCGTCAATTTCCAGGCATCCGATCCGTTCGGCGCCTATGAATGGTCGACCCGCATCTCGCTTCGCGGCTTCAACCAGAACCAGCTGGGCTTCACCCTCGACGGCGTGCCGCTGGGCGATATGAGCTATGGTCCGACCAACGGCCTGCACATCAGCCGCGCGATCATTTCCGAGAACATCGCGTCGACCAGCGTGGCGCAGGGCGCGGGCGCGCTCGGCACCGCCTCGACCAGCAATCTGGGCGGCACCATCCAGTTCACCAGCCGCGCGCCGTCCGAAACCGCCGGGATCGCCGCGTCGGGCACCTATGGCAGCAACGACACGATCCGCGCCTTCGTCCGCGCCGACAGCGGCGATCTAGGCGGCGGGCTGAAGGGTTATCTCAGCTATGCCTATCTCACCACCGACAAGTGGAAGGGGTTCGGCAGCCAGCGCCAGCATCAGGCCAATGCCAAGATCGTCAAGGATTTCGGCGACCGTGGTTCGATCACCGGCTTCTTCAATTTCTCCGATCGCCGCGAGAACGACTATCAGGACCTGAGCCTCGATATCATCAAGCGTCGCGGCTTTTATAACGACAATATCAGCAACGATTACCCGCTCGCGGTTCAGTTCGCCAAGATTTACAGCAACCAAAATGCGGCCGCCGCCTATCTGAACGCCAATGGCTCGCTGAACGGTTTCAGTGCGCCTTATGCGAGCTTGGGCTTGTCCTATCCGCAGAATGTCGGCCTGGACGATGGCTATTATGACGCGGCGGGGCTTCGTCGCGACTATTTGGGCGGGATCACTTTCGACGCCAAGCTGACCGACAGCCTGTCGCTGACCTCGACCAGCTATTATCATCGCAACAAGGGGCAGGGGTCGTGGATCACGCCCTATAACCCCACCCAGCTCGGCGCGCCCAATGCCGATGGCACGCCGATCACCAATCCCGCGCCGCTGACCTTCCGCACGACCGAATACAGCCTGGACCGCGCCGGCACCATCGCCAAGCTGGCGCTGACCACCGGTGCGAACAAGCTGGAACTGACCGGCTGGTATGAGAGCAATACGCTGCATCAGGCACGTCGCCTCTATGGCATGACCGACACCGCGACGCCGAACCGCAACGCGCTGGATTTCCAGAGCAATCCCATGTCGACGACGTGGAACGGCAAGTATGATACCGAGACGCTGCAATATTCGGTCGGCGACACGCTCGATATCGGCCAGCTGACCATCAATGGCGGCTGGAAGGGGATGCGGGTGCGCAACCAGGCCAATGTGCTCGCGGGCACGCTGGCGCGCGGCCGGATCAAGAGCCAGGACTGGTTCCTGCCGCAGATCGGCGTGGTGCTGCACCTGGGCAATCAGGCGGAAGTCTTTGCCAGCTATACCGAGAATATGCGCGCCTTCATCGCCGCCGCGACCGCACCGCCCTTCTCGATCCCACAGGTCGCGTTCAATGCGGTGGCGAACACCGTGCGTCCGGAAAAGTCGAAGACGGCGGAAGGCGGCGTCCGCTATCGCACCGGCGGGCTGCAACTGTCGGCGGTCGGCTATTATATCGACTTCTCCGACCGTCTGCTGACCTATTCGATCGGCACCGCGATCCAGGGGCTTCCGCCGACGCTGAACAATGTCGGCGGCGTGGAAAGCTATGGCGCGGAGGTTTCGGCCTTCTACCGCCTGACCCCGGCCTTCTCGGCGCTGGCCAGCTATTCGTACAACCATGCCACCTATCAGCAGACGGTGCGCGACGGCTCGGGCAATCTGCTGGCCGAGAAGGGGCGGTACGTCGTTGATACGCCGCAGAACATGGTGAAGGGCGAGCTGGTCTATGACGACAGCCGGTTCTTCGGCCGGGTCGGCGCGGATTATATGTCGAAGCGCTATTACACCTATCTGAACGACCAGTCGGTCGAGGGCCGGGTGCTGGTCGACGCCAGCATCGGCTATCGTTTCCCGGCGGAATGGGGCGGCTTCTCGATCGAGGGCAGCGTGACCAACCTGACCGACAAGCGCTATATCTCGACCATCGGAAGCGGCGGCTTCGTCGCGAGCGATCCGCAAGGCCGGTTGATGACCCTGCTGGCTGGCGCACCGCGTCAGTGGTTCGTGACGCTGAAGAAGGGGTTCTGAGCTAAACCCTATCCGTATGACGCTCCCCTCCCGCAAGCGGGAGGGGATGGGGGAGGGCATAGAGTCTCACCGAGACCAGCACCCGTGGCCATGCCCTCCCCAAACCCCTCCCGTTTACGGGCGGGGCTTTTTCGTCGGGATTTACACCGCCCAGGCCCCGATATCCGGCTGCTCGCCGATCAACGCCAACCCATGCGCGATTGAGGTGAGTTCCCCACCTGTCGCGATCTTCCCGCCGCCGAACCGCGTCTCGAACATCCGCCGGATCGCGGGCATCAGAGAGGTGCCGCCTGTCAGGAACACCCGGTCGATCGCGCCTGCCTCGGTCCCGGCGGTGGTGAGCGCCCGGTCGACCGCCTGCTCGATCCGCGCCAGATCGGGGGCGATCCATGACTCGAAATCGGCCCGGGTCACGTCCGCCTCGATCGACAGGCCGCCCCCCTCGAACCGGAAACGAGCCTCCTCGGCCGCCGACAGGTCACGCTTCACCCGACCGACCGCGTCGTAAAGCCGGTATCCCTGCTCCTCCTCGATGATCGCGATCATCCGCCCGATCGCGTCGGGGTCGAGCGCGGCGCGGCGGAGTTTTTCGAGTTCGGCCAGCGTCTTGCGATTGCGCATCAACGCCAGGCGCGACCAGTCGGCGAAATCGGCGAAGAACCCCCGCGGAATCTCCAACACCTTGTCGAACGAGCGATATTGCCCGCCCGCCCCCAGCAACGGCAGGACGAGATGGTCGATCAGCCGTTGGTCGAACCGGTCGCCCGCGATGCCGACACCGGCATGGCCGAGCGGTTCGCAGCGACGCTCGGCACCCGGCGCGGCGATGCGCACGACCGAAAAGTCGCTGGTGCCGCCGCCGAAATCCGCGACCAGCACGGTCGCCGGCTCGGTGATACGCGACGCATAGCTGAACGCCGCGCCCAGCGGTTCGTAGACATAATGGATTTCCACCCCCAGCCGCGCGAACATCGCGTCATAGCGTTGGCGGGCGAGTGCCTCGTCGGGCCGGTGCCCGGCATATTCGACCGGTCGCCCGACGACGATCCGCGCCGCCTTGCCGTCGAGCACCCCGCCGCTGCGCGCCGCCATCCGGTCGAGAAACGCGCGGCCGAGCTCCTCGAAGCGATAGCGTTTGTCGAACACGGTCGCGTGCTCGAACACCGGAGAGGCGGCGACCGACTTGAACGACTGGATGAACCGGCTGCCGCCCGGAAATTCCAGATATTCGGCAATCGCCCAGGGGCCCGCCTCCACCTCGATGCCGTCATCTTCCCAGAAGCACAGCGCCGAGCGGAAGACGGGGTCGGTACCGTTCGGGCCTATCAGCGGCACGAGGTGCGACTCGCCTGCATCGGCCCGCGCGATGACCGAATTGGTGGTGCCGAAGTCGATGCCGAAGATGGTGCGAGTGTCGGTCATGGCGCGTCCGCTACACGATGTGCGAGGGAGGGAAAGGCGTTTTCTTCACGTAGCCTTTTTCTCCCCTCCCGTAGGCGGGAGGGGTTGGGGGAGGGCAACGCCCCG
>NZ_JALNUR010000013.1 GCF_026540895.1 Sphingomonas sp. GM_Shp_1
CCGACTCCGGCCGCGCCGACCATCTCGGTCCAGCCGCGTCCCTTCCGTCCGGTCGAGCGTCCGGTGATCCCGACCCCCGAACCCAAGGCGGAAGAGCCCAAGGTCGAGGCTGCTGCGCCGACTCCGGCCCCCGCGCCGACGCCCGCACCCGCTCCGGTCGCGGCGAAGCCCGCGCCTGCCCCCGCTCCGGCCGTTCCGACGCCGCCGGTGCTGGGTCGCGATCCCGCCATGCCCGCGCCGCGCCGTTTCTCGCCGGTGCAGCGTCCCGAAATCCCGAAGCCCGCGCCCAAGCCCGTGCCTGCGCCCGCCGCAGCAGCGGCTCCGGCGTCGGCCGCGCCTTCGGGCAATGCCTCGGCTCCCTCGGGTGGCGCACCGCGCTCCCTGCCGTCGGGCCAGCCGACCCCGCGCAACGCCCCCCCCAGCCGTCCGCAGCAGCGCGACCGCAAGGGTGACGAGCGTCGCGGCGGCAAGCTGACCGTGACCCGCGCCCTGAACGAGGACGGCGCCCGCGCCCGCTCGCTCGCCGCGCTGAAGCGTGCCCGCGAAAAGGAAAAGCGTGGCTTTGGCGGCCCCCGCGAGCCGCAGGTCAAGCAGGTCCGCGACGTGCAGGTGCCCGAGGCGATCACCGTTCAGGAACTCGCCAACCGCATGGCGGAAAAGGGCGCGGACCTGGTCAAGGCGCTGTTCAAGATGGGCATGCCCGTCACCATGACGCAGACCATCGACCAGGATACGGCCGAGCTGCTGGTGACCGAATTCGGCCACAACATCGTTCGCGTCTCGGACAGCGACATCGACCTGGCGCTCGACACCAGCGAGGATGCGGCCGAGAGCTTGCAGCCGCGTCCGCCGGTCGTGACGATCATGGGCCATGTCGACCATGGCAAGACCAGCCTGCTCGACGCGCTGCGCGGCACCGACGTGGTGCGCGGCGAAGCGGGTGGCATCACCCAGCATATCGGCGCCTATCAGGTCACGCTGAAGGACAAGTCGAAGATCACCTTCCTCGACACGCCGGGCCATGAAGCCTTTACCCAGATGCGCGCGCGCGGTGCCGACGTCACGGATATCGTGGTGCTGGTGGTCGCGGCCGATGACGGGCTGATGCCGCAGACGATCGAGGCGATCAACCACACCAAGGCGGCGGGCAAGCCGATGATCGTGGCGATCAACAAGATCGACAAGCACGACGCCAATGCCCAGCGCGTCCGCGAGCGTCTGCTCGAACATGACGTGCAGGTCGAGGAGATGGGTGGCGAGACCCAGGACGTCGAGGTTTCGGCGCTCAAGAAGATCGGTCTGGATACGCTGATCGAGAAGATCCAGCTTCAGGCCGAACTGCTCGAACTGGCCGCCAACCCCGACCGCGCCGCCGAGGGTAGCGTGATCGAGGCCAAGCTCGACAAGGGCCGTGGTCCGGTCGCGACCGTGCTCGTCACGCGCGGCACGCTGAAGGTCGGCGACGTGTTCGTCGTCGGCGCGGAAAGCGGCAAGGTCCGTGCGCTGGTCGACGACAAGGGCCGCCAGGTGAAGCAGGCCGGTCCGGCGATGCCGGTCGAGGTGCTCGGCCTGTCGGGCGTGCCCCAGGCGGGCGACCTGCTCCAGGTCGTCGAGAACGAGGCCCGCGCCCGCGAGGTCGCCGAATATCGCCAGAGCGTGGTGCTCCAGAAGCGCACCACCTCGGCCCCGGCCAGCCTGGAGTCGATGTTCTCGGCGCTGAAGGCGAACCAGGCCAAGGAATATCCGCTGGTCGTCAAGGCGGATACGCAAGGCACCGTCGAAGCGATCGTGGCGTCGATCAACAAGATCCAGTCGGATCTGATCAAGGCGCGCATCCTGCACTCGGGCGTCGGTGGCATCACCGAGTCGGACGTGACGCTGGCGGCGGCCAGCGGCGCGCCGATCATCGGCTTCAACGTCCGTGCGAACGCCAAGGCGCGCGAGATCGCCGAGCGGAACAAGGTGGCGTTGAAGTACTATGACGTCATCTACGACCTGATCGACGAGATCCGCGCGGGCATGGCCGGCGAGCTGGGCCCCGAGGCGTTCGAAACGGTGGTCGGCCGCGCCGAAATCCGCGAGGTCTTCTCGGCGGGCAAGATCGGCAAGGCCGCCGGTCTGCTGGTCACCGAGGGTGTCATCCGCAAGGCGCTCAAGGCGCGCATCACGCGCAACGACGTCATCATCTACCAGGGCGAGATCAACTCGCTCCGCCGGTTCAAGGACGATGTCGCCGAGGTCCGCGCAGGGCTCGAGTGCGGTGTGACGTTCACGCAGAACTTCACCGACATCAAGCCGGGCGACTATCTCGAAACCTTCGAGGTCGAACTGCGCGAGCGTTCGCTCTGATGATGGCGGGGCGGCGGGAGCGATCCTGCCGCCCGCGCTTCATGCCGGAATGGATCGCGCCAGAATTCGCGGTCGCCTGCCCGGCGGCCGCGATTTTCGTTTGAGAAGAAATAGCTGAACACATGGTCCGTCCGAACAACCCCGCCGAACCCTCGGTCCGCCTGCTGCGCGTCGGCGAGCAGGTTCGCCACATCCTGTCCGAAATCTTGGCGCGCGGCGACGTGCATGACGAGACGCTGGCCAAGCATATGGTCAGCGTGACCGAGGTGCGCATGTCGCCCGACCTGCGCCACGCGACGGTTTTCGTGAAGCCGTTGCTGGGCAAGGACGAGGACGTGGTGATCAAGGCGCTGCGCACCAACACCGCGTATCTGCAGCGCGAGGTCGCGACGCGGGTGAAGATGAAATATGCCGCCAAGCTGAAGTTCCTGCCGGACGAGAGCTTCGACGAGGGAAGCCATATCGACTCGCTCCTCCGCTCGCCCAGAGTGTCGCAGGACCTGGAAGAGGGGGAGTCGTCCGAGGACTGACACCCACCCCCGTTCAGCCTTCGACTTCGCCCAGGCTGAACGGAGCGAGGAAGGGGGTTTACCCCCCGACCGGCACCAGATCCGCATCGATCGCGATCGTCACCTGTCGCCCGACGATCAGCGGATAGGCGGTCATCCCGAAATCGCGCCGGTCGATTCGCGTCGACGCCGCGATATGCACCGGCTCTCGCCCCGTCATCGCCGTGAAGTCGCGCGAGAAGTCGACCGCCAGCGTCGCGGGTCGCGTCACCCCGCGCGCCGAAATCGTGCCCGCCACCTGCGCACTGTGCAGGCCGGTCCGCGTCATGCTCGTGCCGTGGAAAACCACATAGCGATAGCGATCGACATCGAAGAAATCGGACCCCCGCAACCGCGAACGGGTGAGCGAATCGCCCGCCTCCAGCGCTTGCGCATCGATCCGCACGTCGAGCGTCACCGCCTTCGCATCCCGGTCGGACAGGGCCACCCGGCCGTCCAGCCGGGGGAAGTGCGCGGTCTTGCTGCCCAGCCCGAAAAAGCCGACCTTGGCCCGCACGGTCGCATGGGCCGGATCGATGGCATAGGCGAGGCCGCCCGGCTCCGCGGTGACCGCCGTGCCGGTCAGGAGCAGGCCTGCGACCATGGCCGTCTTCGCGCCGTTTTTCACACTTGTTCGCCCCAAAGCTCGATACGGCGGTCGCCCTGCGATAAGGGCGGGGGATGGCCAAGCTCTATTTTTACTATGCCAGCATGAATGCGGGGAAATCGACCATGCTGTTGCAGGCCGATTTCAACTATCGCGAGCGGGGCATGAACACGATGCTGTTCACCGCCGCGATCGACGACCGCTTCGCCTATGGCACCATCGCCTCGCGAATCGGCCTGTCGCAGCCCGCGACGCCGTTCCAGGCGAGCACCGATCTGGAGGCATGCGCGCTCGATCGCCATGCGGAGACACCGCTCGCCTGTATCCTGGTCGATGAGGCGCAGTTCCTGACGCCCGAGCAAGTGGACCAACTGGCACGGCTCGCGGACCGGCACCGGATTCCGGTGCTGTGCTACGGCCTGCGCACCGACTTCAAGGGACAACTCTTCCCAGGCTCGGCGCGGCTGCTGGCGCTGGCGGATGCGCTCAGCGAGATCAAGTCGGTGTGCGTATGCGGCGCCAAGGCGACGATGAACCTGCGGGTCGATGGCGAAGGCCGTGCGATTGCCGAGGGCGCGCAGACCGAGATCGGCGGTAACGACCGCTATGTCGCGCTGTGCCGCCGCCATTTCGGCGAGGCTTTGGCCGGGGGCAGGGTGCTTGAGGCGGGGCGCAACCCCGACTAACGCCTGCGCGATGCATGGATGGATCATTCTCGACAAGCCGCTGGGGCTCGGCTCGACGCAAGGGGTCAGCGCGGTCAAGCGCGTGTTGCGCCAGGGCGGCTATGGCAAGGGGATCAAGGTCGGGCATGGGGGGACGCTCGATCCGCTGGCGACCGGGGTATTGCCGATCGCGGTGGGCGAGGCGACCAAGCTGGCCGGGCGGATGCTCGACAGCGACAAGGTGTATGACTTCACCATTCGGTTCGGGGTGCAGACGTCGACGCTCGATGCCGAGGGCGAGGCGGTGACGGAGAGCGATGTTCGGCCTACGCGAGAGGCGCTGGAGGCGGTGTTGCCGCGCTTTACCGGGCCGATCGAACAGGTGCCGCCCGCCTATTCGGCGCTGAAGATCGATGGCGAGCGCGCCTATGACCTCGCGCGGGCGGGCGAAGAGGTGGTGCTGGCGAGTCGCGCGGTGACGATTCATTCGCTCCAATCCTCCCCAAGCTCGCTTGGGGAGGGGGACCATCCGAAGGATGGTGGAGGGGCGCCGTCGCAGACGGCGGCTGACGCCGCCGCCCCTCCACCACGCCCTGCGGGCGCGGTCCCCCTCCCCATCGGAGATGGGGAGGAATGGTTGAAGGAGGTGACCCTCACCGCGCATGTCTCCAAGGGCACGTACATCCGCTCGCTCGCCCGCGACATCGCGCTTGCGCTGGGCACGGTCGGCCATGTCACCATGCTCCGCCGTATCAAGGCGGGGCCGTTCACGCTGGCTTCGGCGATATCGCTGGACAAATTGAACGAAATGGGGCAGGCGCGCACCCTTGAACAGATACTCCTGCCGCTGAGGGCGGGGCTGGACGACATCCCGGCTCTTGCTCTCGACCCCGACCAGGCAGGGGCGCTCCGTCAGGGGCGTGTGCTGGTTGGGATCGCCGTGGACGATGGCCAATATTTCGCGATGCTGGGGGAAACCCCGGTGGCGCTGGTAGAGGCGCTGGACGGAAACGTCCGGGTCGTGCGCGGCTTCAACCTCGATTGAAGAAAGGATCACGATGTCGATCACCGCTGAACGCCGCCAGGAAATCATCAAGGACCATGCCCGCGCCGAGGGTGACACGGGTTCGCCCGAAGTCCAAGTCGCGATCCTGACCGAGCGGATCCAGAACCTGACCGGCCACTTCAAGACCCATGCGAAGGACAATCATTCGCGTCGCGGTCTGTTGATGCTGGTCAACAAGCGTCGCTCGCTGCTCGACTATCTGCGTCACAAGGATGGCGACCGCTATCTGGCGCTGATCGCCAAGCTCGGCCTCCGCAAGTAACAGCGGGGCGCGCAAGCGACCAAAAAGGGCACTCCCATCGGGGGGTGCCCTTTTTTTATCGGCTGGTGTATGTAGCACCGGGCCGACCGGATGCCGCAAAAACTGCGCATCCCCAAAGCCTCTATGTCATCAAATCCGGCGAGGATGCCGGGTAGAGCAATCGGAAGGGCGGCAATTCGGCCGACCTCCAGAGCCAATTTTGGCTCAACCCATAGGCCCCGGCGGGATAGGCCCGTCGGAGTGAAGGATATTCCATGTTCAATACCAAGAAAGTGGCCATCGAGTGGGGCGGCAAGACGCTGACCCTCGAAACCGGCAAGGTGGCCCGTCAGGCCGACGGCGCGGTGATCGCGACGCTGGGCGAGACGGTGGTGCTGTGTGCCGTGACGGCCGCGAAGACCGTGAAGGAAGGGCAGGACTTCTTCCCGCTGACCGTTCACTATCAGGAGAAGTTCTCGTCGGCGGGCCGTATCCCCGGCGGTTTCTTCAAGCGCGAACGCGGTGCGACCGAGCGTGAGACGCTGATCAGCCGCCTGATCGATCGTCCGATCCGCCCGCTCTTCCCCGAAGGTTTCTACAACGAGATCAACTGCATCTGCCAGGTGCTCTCGTACGATGGCGAGAACGAGCCCGACATCCTGGCGCTGGTCGCCGCGTCGGCCGCGCTCACCATCTCGGGCGTGCCCTTCATGGGCCCGATCGGCGCGGCGCGCGTCGGTTATGTCGATGGCGAGTATCAGCTGAACCCGACCGATGCCGAGGCGCTGGCCGGTGACCTGGACCTGGTCGTCGCCGCCACGCACGACGCGGTGATGATGGTCGAATCGGAAGCCAAGGAGCTGTCCGAGGAAGTCATGCTGGGCGCGGTCATGTACGCGCACAAGGCGTCGCAGCAGATCATCGACGCGATCATCGACCTGGCCGAGCAGGCCGCGAAGGATCCGTGGGAGCTGAAGGTCGGCGACGACCAGAAGGCGGTCAAGGCCGAGCTGAAGAAGCTGATCGGCAAGGACATTACCGCGGCCTACAAGCTGACCGACAAGCAGCAGCGCCAGACCGCGCTGGGTGAGGCCCGCGCCAAGGCGAAGGCCGCCATGGCCGACCGTAGCCCGCAGGAGCAGCTCGTCGCCGCCAAGTTCGTCAAGAAGCTGGAAGCCGAGATCGTCCGCACCGCGATCCTGAAGGACGGCCGCCGCATCGACGGTCGCTCGACCACGCAAATCCGTCCGATCGAGGCGGAGGTTCACTTCCTGCCGCGTTCGCACGGCTCGGCGCTGTTCACGCGCGGCGAGACCCAGACGATCGCGACCACGACGCTGGGCACCCGCGATGCGGAGCAGATGATCGACGGCCTGAACGGCCTGTCGTACCAGCACTTCATGCTGCACTATAACTTCCCGCCCTATTCGGTCGGCGAAGTGGGCCGCTTCGGCGCGCCGGGTCGTCGCGAGATCGGCCATGGCAAGCTGGCCTGGCGCGCGCTGCACCCGGTGCTGCCGTCGAAGGAGGAATTCCCCTACACCATCCGCGTGACCAGCGACATCACCGAGTCGAACGGCTCGTCGTCGATGGCCACCGTCTGCGGCGGCTCGCTGTCGCTGATGGATGCGGGCGTTCCGCTGAAGCGTCCGGTCTCGGGCATCGCCATGGGCCTGATCTTGGAAGGTAAGGACTTCGCCGTCCTGTCCGACATCCTGGGTGACGAGGATCACCTGGGCGACATGGACTTCAAGGTGGCGGGCACCTCCGAGGGCATCACCTCGCTCCAGATGGACATCAAGATCGCCGGTATCACCGAGGAGATCATGAAGGTCGCGCTGGCGCAGGCCAAGGAAGGCCGCGCGCACATCCTGAACGAGATGAACAAGGCGCTGTCCTCGACCCGGACCGAGCTGTCGGCGCACGCGCCGCGCATCGAGACGATGACGATCGACAAGTCGAAGATCCGCGACGTGATCGGCACCGGCGGCAAGGTGATCCGCGAGATCGTCGCCACCACCGGCGCGAAGGTCGACATCGATGACGAGGGCGTGATCAAGATCAGCTCGTCGGACGGTGCGCAGATCGAAGCCGCGATGAACTGGATCAAGGGCATCGTCGAAGAGGCCGAGGTCGGCAAGATCTACAACGGCAAGGTCGTCAACCTGGTCGATTTCGGCGCGTTCGTGAACTTCATGGGCGGCAAGGACGGTCTCGTCCACGTCTCGGAGATCAAGAACGAGCGTGTCGAGAAGGTCTCGGACGTCCTGACCGAAGGCCAGGACGTCAAGGTGAAGGTCCTCGAGATCGACCCGCGCGGCAAGGTCCGCCTGTCGATGCGCGTCGTCGACCAGGAAACCGGTGCCGAGCTGGAGGACAATCGTCCGGCCCGCGAACCGCGTGAACCGCGCGGCGACCGTGGCCCGCGCGAAGGCGGTCGTGGTCCGCGTCGTGACGCCGGGGATCGTGGCGGTGAGCGGGGCGGTGATCGCGGAGGCGAAGGCCGCAGCGGTCCGCGTCGCGACCGTGGCGACCGTCCCCGTCGCGAAGGCGGCGAGCAGGGCGGCTCGCCCGAATTCGCCGCTCCGGCCTTCCTGACCGGCGATCGCGACTGATCCTTCGCCCTCGGGTGAAAGGAAAAGGGCTCGGGGGAAACCCCGGGCCCTTTTTCGTGGGAGCCTCACGCCCAGACCTCACCATCGGTGGACACGCCGGCCCGACCGGCCTTACCCTCGCCACTCCACAAAGGCGGGCGGCATGATCGAAACCCTGGCCATTTCCGGATATCGTTCGCTGCGCGACGTGGTGGTGCCACTCGCGCCGCTGACCATCGTCACCGGCGCGAACGGCAGCGGCAAGTCGAGCCTCTACCGTGCGCTGCGCCTGTTGTCGGATGTCGCGCAAGGCCGGGTGATCGCCTCGCTGGCGGCCGAGGGCGGGCTGTCCTCCACCCTCTGGGCGGGACCGGAAAAGTTCAGCCGGGGGATGAAGCGCGGCGACACCCCGGTGCAGGGGACGGTGCGCGATGGGCCGGTCAGCCTGAAACTCGGTTTTTCGTCCGCCGACTATGGCTATGCCATCGACCTGGGCCTGCCCATCCCCAGCATCACCCGCTTCGCCCATGACCCGGAGATCAAGCTGGAGGCGCTCTGGGTCGGTCCGATGGCGGGGCGGTCCAACCTGATCGCCGAACGACGCGGCGATTTCGTCCGGCTGCGCGAGGCCGATAGCGGCGGCTGGCGCGATGGGGCGCGGTCGATTCCTGCGGTCGATTCGATGGTGACCCACTGTGCCGACAGTCGCGACGGGCTGGAACTGCTGCAACTGCGCGAGCGCTTACGCGGCTGGCGCTTCTATGACGATCTGCGCACCGACCGCGACGCGCCTGCGCGCCGTCCGCAGGTGGGGACATTCACGCCCGTCCTGTCGGGCGATGGCGGCGATGTCGGGGCGGCGATCCAGACCATCTTCGAGATCGGCGAGGGTGAGGCGCTGGCCGATACCATCGCCGATGCCTTTGACGGCGCGACCCTCCAGGTCGGCGATCGGTTCGAGGTGGAGATGCGCCAGCACGGCCTGCTCCGCCCGCTCTCGGTGGCCGAGCTGTCCGACGGGACGCTGCGCTACATATTACTTGCCGCCGCCTTGTTGTCGCCGCGCCCGCCCGAACTGATGATCCTCAACGAGCCCGAGGCGAGCCTGCATCCCGACCTGCTGGCGCCGCTTGCCCGGTTGATCGTGAAGGCTTCGGCGCGGTGCCAGGTGATCGTCGTGTCGCATGCCGCCGCGCTGGTCGATACGCTGGACCGCAATGCCGAGGCGCGGTCGATCCGCCTGTACAAGGAACTGGGCGAGACGCTGGTCGAGGATGTCGAACGCCCGCGCTGGGTCTGGCCATCGCGGTAATTCCTCCCTGCAAGGGGAGGGGGACCATGCGAAGCATGGTGGAGGGGTGTCGCGCTCTCGATGGTGGGGACACCCCTCCGTCGGGCCTGACGGCCTGCCACCTCCCCTTGCAGGGGAGGAATAGAAGTTACGCCGGGTCTTTCGCCCCCTCATGCGCGCTGTACCCGAGCCGCGCATGGCCCTGCACCGGCCCCGCCACGTCCGCGACCAAGTAAAGCGGCCGCCGCTTCGATTCGATGTACAGCCGCCCGAGATATTCGCCGATCATGCCCAGCACGAACATCTGCACCGCGCCCAGCACGACCGTGACCAGCATGGTCGAGGTCCATCCCTGCACCGCCGACCCGGTCAGCCAGCCGATCGCGATATAGACCAGCAGCAGCAACGAGGCGGCGGTCAGCGCCAGCCCGATATGGCTGGCCCAGCGCAGGGGCGCAGTCGAGAACCCCGTCACCGCGTCGAAGGCGAGCGCGATCATCTTGCCCAGCGGATAATGGGTCTCGCCCGCATGACGCTCGGCACGGTCATAGGCGAAGGGAACCTGGCGGAAGCCGACCCAGGCGACCATGCCGCGAATGAAGCGCGCCTGTTCGGGCAGGGATTGCAGCGCATCGAGCGCGCGGCGGCTCATCAGGCGGAAATCGCCGGTATCGAGCGGGATCGGCGTGTCGGTCAGCCGGTCGAGCATCCGGTAGAAGAGTGCCGCCGTCGCCTTCTTGAACAAGGTCTCGCCCGCGCGCTTGCGGCGGACGGCATAGACCACGTCGGCGCCTTGCGCGATCATCGTCTCGCGCATGTCGGTCAACAGCTCGGGCGGGTCTTGAAGATCGGCGTCGATGATCAGGATCTGCTCGCCCGCGCACAGGTCGAGGCCCGCGGTTAGCGCCAGTTGGTGGCCATGGTTGCGCGACAGGTTGATCGCCACCAGATGCGGATCGGCGGCGGCGAGGCGCTGCATCACCGGCCAGCTATCGTCCTTCGAGCCGTCGTTGATCAGGACGATCTCATAATCCTCGCCCACCGCCGCGCGCGCCGCGCCCGAAATGCGCGCGTGCAACACGTCCAGGCAGGCGGCTTCGTTATAGCAGGGGACGACGACGGACAGGGCAGGGCGCTTCATGACGCCGCCGGTTTAGCGGCGTCGAAGCCGTCCGTCACCCGTTCACGACCAACTTGACCAAACGGCCCGGCGTCAGCGCTTGTTCCGGGTCGAGCCCGTTCAGCGTCACGAACCGCTCGCGCTTGTAATCGGGATAGGCCATGCGCGCCGACAGGCTGTCGATCGTGTCGCCGGCCTTCACCGTCACGATGCTGATCCGCTTGCCACGAATGGCGTTCGCCTCCGCCGTGGAGACCGGCGCGACCGAGGCGAGCAGCGGCTGGAACGGCCCGATGCCCGACCCTGCGGGCGTCACCAGCGTGAAGGTATAGGTCGCCGAGGGGAAGCGATAGGCGACCACCGTCGCATCCACCGCGCGATTGCTGGCGGATGCACGGGTCGTCACCCAGGCATAGGGGATGCCGTTGGCCGTCCCGTTCTGAAGCTGGCCCGAGGGGGTGCCGGTGCCGAGCTGGCCGAAGCGCTGGGTGATCGCCTGGGACAGGTCGCTGCCCTGGGCGAGCCGCATCTGCGCCTGCCCGCCCTGGCCGACGATGCTGACCGCGTCGCTGCCATTGGCGATGGTATAGCCGCTGGGGGCGGTGAATTTCAGCTTCAGGCCGGGATGGCGGAAATTCCGGCCATCGACCACGCCTTCCTTGGGATCGTCGTCATAGGGAAGCCCGTCGAGCATCCGCAGAAAGGCGACATCCTGTGGCGGGGTGGTTTCGGGGCGACCGGTCGCTTGCGCCAGCGCGGCGGCGCGGCGCACCCGGTCGGCGCTGTTGGGATGGGTCGAGGCCCAGGTCGGGATCGCGTTCGCCTCCTTGCCCGCCGTCCGCGCGGCGAGATTGCTCGACGCCGCCAGCGAGGCGAGCATATCGGCCGAGGCATAAGGGTCGTACCCGGCGGCGGCCATGTAGCGGATGCCGAGGCCATCGGCCTGATATTCCTGATCCCGGCCATATTTCAGCGTGTAGAGTTGCGCGCCCGTGCCGACCAACTGGCTTGCGACATTGCTGCCGGTCAACAGTCCCGCGCCCGCCGCCAGGATCGACCCGATGGTCGAGCGGGTGTTGCGGCTCTGCGAATGGCGGGCGGCGACATGGCCGACTTCGTGCCCGAGCACCGAGGCGAGTTCGGCCTCCGAGTTCATCAGTGCGAGCAACTGGCGGGTGACATAGACATAGCCGCCCGGGATGGCGAAGGCGTTCTCCACCGGCGAGTTGAGCGTGGTGACGGTGAAGTCGCCCTGTGCATTGGACAGGCCGGACTGAACCGCGACGCGCTTGCCGACGCGTTCCACGAACGCCGCCTGCGGGCCGGTGTAGCGGCCGCCATATTGCGCCACGAGCTGCGGATTGGCCTGCGCCCCTTGCGCCTTGTCCGAGGCGGAGATGGAGCGTGCCTGCTGCGCGGCGACGGGTGCGGTGACAAGCGCGAGCATGGCGGCGGCGGTGATGAAACGCATGTTAAGGCTCCCCTGTTCGGGGTTTCCAAAGCGCAGGCGCGGCGCGGGTTCCAGCCTTTTGTTACGGGGGCGTCATTCGGGTGTCAGGAAAATTGTTCCCCGGCGAAGGCCGGGGTCCAGTTTCTTGGCGGCTTAGGAGGCACGAAACGATGCGGGGGAGGCATCCGCCCGGCACCTTCGATCATGCACCGCAACTGGGCCCCGGCCTTCGCCGGGGAACAGAGAGGATTTGGTTCGCGCGGAGGCGCGGAGACGCGGAGGGGCCTCGCCCAGCGTGGGCCGCATCCATTCCCAACCATGCGACATCGTCTTCCGGTCGAGAGCGCGCATGTCGGATCGGCGGAGCCGGACATCTCCGCGCCTCCGCGTCTCCGCGCGAACCTCAGACCCGCTCGACCGAACTCACCACATCCGCCGCGCGCAATGCCGCGATCAGGCGCATCAGATGTTGCAGGTCGTGCACCTCGACGTCGATCAGGTTGGTGTGGAAGCGCGTGTCGCGCGTATCCAGCCGGACGTTAATGATGTTCGCCTTATGCTGGCCGATGATCGTCGCGAGAATGCCGAGCGCGCCGGGTTCGTTCTTGACCATCACCGAGATGCGCGCGGTCGCGCCCTCGCTCTCGTCGCCCCAGGAGACGTCGACCCAGTCGGTTTCCTCGTCGGTCCGGTCGGCCAGTTCGGCGAGCACCGGACACTGGATCGCATGGACCTCGATCCCCGCATCCGGGCGGCGAAGCCCGACGATCCGGTCGCCCGGCACCGGGTGACAGCATTGCGCGAGGTCATAGGCGACGCCCGGCGTCAGCCCCTTGATCGAGATGGCGCTGGACTGGGGCGGGAGAGCCGCGACATCCGCGCCCGCCGATCCGGGCATCAGCGCCTCCATCACGGCCGCATCCGATACCGTGCGCCGGGCGATGGCGATCATCAGATGCGCCTCGTCGGGCATCTTCAGCCGTTGCAGTGCATGGGTCAGCGCGTCGGACCCGATCTGGGCGGGCAGGCGGCGGACGATGTCCTCGTAGAGCTTGGTGCCCAAAGTCACCTGCTCGGCGCGCTCGGCCTGGCGCAGATGGCGGCGGATCGCGGCCAGCGCCTTGCCGGTGATCGCCAGGTTCAGCCAATTGGCCTGCGGCGTCTGTCCGGCCGAGCGCAATATCTGCACCTGGTCGCCGTTCGAGATGACGGTCGATAGCGGCACGACGCGGCCGTTCAGCTTCGCGCCCACCGCCTGGTCGCCCAGATCGGTGTGCACGGCATAGGCGAAGTCGATCGGCGTCGCGCCCTTCGGCAGCTGGATCAGTTCGCCCTTGGGGGTGAAGGCGAAGATGCGATCCTGATACATCGCCATCTTCGTATGCTCGATCAGCTCTTCGGGGCTGTCCGAGGTATCGAGGATTTCGACCAGGTCGCGAATCCAGCTGACCTGCGCGTCGTGGCGCGTCGCCTGCTTGTAGGTCCAGTGCGCAGCCAGGCCGAAATCGGCCTCGGCGTGCATTTCGGGGGTGCGAATCTGAATCTCGATGCGGGCGTTGTCGGCATGGATCACGCTCGTGTGGAGCGAGCGGTATCCGTTGCGCTTGGGGGTCGAGATATAGTCCTTGAACCGCCCCGGCACCATCGGCCAGCGGCGATGGATCAGCCCCAATGCACGGTAGCAATCCTCTTCCGCCGGCACGATCGCGCGGAAGGCCATGACGTCGGACAGTTGCTCGAAGCTGATATGCCGCTCGTTCATCTTGCGGAAGATCGAAAAGGCGGACTTTTCGCGGCCCGTCACGTCCGCCTCCACCCCGCCGCGCGACAGCAGCAGCTTGAGCCCCGAGGCGATCTTGGAAATCCGGTCGCCGCCGCCTTCCTTCATCTGCGCCAGGCGCAGCGTGATCGACTCATAGGCTTCGGGTTCGAGTTGCTGGAAGGCGAGCATCTGCATCTCCTTCATGAACTCGTACATGCCGATCCGCTCGGCGAGCGGGGCATAGATGTCCATCGTCTCCTTCGCGATGCGGCGGCGCTTCTCCGGCTTCGCGATGTGATGGAGGGTGCGCATATTGTGCAGCCGGTCGGCCAGCTTGACCAGCAGGACGCGGATATCGTCCGACATGGCGAGCAGGAACTTGCGCAGATTCTCGGCGGCGCGCTCGCTCTCGGTCTGCGCCTCGATCTTGGACAGCTTGGTGACGCCGTCGACCAGCCGCGCGACGTTCGGCCCGAACAGTCGCTCGAGCTCGTCATAGGTGGCGACGGTATCCTCGATCGTGTCGTGCAGGATGGCGGTCGCGATCGTCTCGTCATCCAGATGCAGGTCGGTCAGGATGCCGGCGACCTCGATCGGATGGCTGAAATAGGGATCGCCCGAGGCCCGCTTCTGGCTGCCATGCGCCTTCATCGAGAAGACATAGGCGCGGTTGAGGAGCGCCTCATCGGCCTGGGGGTCGTAGTCGAGCACGCGGTCGACAAGTTCATACTGGCGGAGCACGATATCAGATGTGCGTGGTAGGGATGACCATTGCAACATTTTTGATGCGATCAGGGTGATCGGGTGATCTTCTAAAGCCCCTCTCCCGGCAGGGGGAGGGGTTGGGGAGGGGCAAGGGCCATGGGGGCCGGTCTCGGTGAGACCCCGTGCCCTCCCCCATCCCCTCCCGCCTGCGGGAGGGGAGCGGCAAGACGTTGGAGTTTCCCATACCCAACCTCCGTTCAGCCTGAGCGAAGTCGAAGGCCACGGGAATCACTCCCCCATCGCTTCCGCCGCCAGGGCCTCCGCCTCGATCAGCAGGTCGTCGTCCGCACTCCCCGTCGCCACCTTCTCCCGCCCGATCAACACCAGCACCGGGACCGCCAGCGGACTCACCCGCTCCAGATCGACATGCAGCATCGTGCCCCCCGCCCGGTCGAGCAGATTCGCCAGCCGCCCCACATCGGTCATCCGCTGCCGTGCATCGTCCCACGCCGCCTGGAGCAGCAGATGGCCGGGCTCGTATTTGCGTAGCACGTCGTAGATCAGGTCGGTCGAGAAGGTCACCTGCCGCCCGGTCTTGCGCTTGCCGGGATGCTGGCGTTCGACCAGCCCGCCGATCACCGCCACCTCGCGAAAGGCGCGCTTGAGCAGGTGCGATTGCTGCACCCAGTCGACGAACTCGTTTTCCAGGATATCGGGCGAGAAGAGGCTGGCCGGGTCGGTCACCTTCTCCAGCCCGTAACAGGCCAGCGCATAGTCGCTGGCGACGAAGCCCAAGGGCTTCAGCCCCTGCGCCTCCATCCGCCGGGTGATCAGCATCCCCAGCGACTGGTGCGCATTCCACCCCTCGAAGCTATAGGCGACCATGTAATGCCGCCCCTCGCGCGGGAAGGTCTCGACCAGCAACTGGCCGGGGCGGGGCAGGACGGAGCGGCGGTCCTGCATCTCCAGCCAGTCATGCACGTCTGCGGGAAAGCGATCCCATTCGTTCCGGTCGGCGAGGAACCCGCGCACCCGGTCGGCCAAGCTGGTCGACAGCGGCATTCGACTGCCGCCATAGGTCGGGATACGCGCCGGGCGCGAAGTGGCGCGGACGATCAGGTCCTCGCCGTCGATCGATTCGACCTCCAGGCTGAGCCCGGCGAAGAAGAAGGTGTCGCCGGGGGCGAGGGTGGCGGCGAATCCCTCCTCGACCCGGCCCAATTGGCGGCCGTTGCGAAAGCGCACCTTCAACATCGTCGCCTCGACGATGATCCCGGCGTTCAGGCGATGCTGCGCCACGAACTGCGGGTGGGTGACACGCCACAGGCCGTCGGGTTGCTGCACCAGCCGCTTGAACTTGTCATAGGCACGCAGCGCATAGCCGCCGTCCGCGATGAAGTGCAGCACCCGGTCGAAGGTCGTATCGTCCAGCGCCGAATAGGGCATGGCCGAGCGGATCTCGTCGAGTAACGCGCCCTGCTCGAACGGCGCGGCGCAGGCGCAGGCCATGACATGCTGGGCCAGCACGTCGAGCGCCCCCTGCCGGAACAGGTCGGGGTCCAGCTCGCCCGCCTCCACCGCGTCGAGCGCGGCGCGGGCCTCCAGATATTCGAAGCGGTTGCCGGGGACCAGGATGGCGCGGCTCGATTCGTCCAGCCGGTGATTGGCGCGGCCGATGCGTTGCAGGAGCCGCGACGAACCCTTGGGCGCGCCCATCTGGATCACGCAATCGACATCGCCCCAGTCGACGCCCAGGTCCAGGCTGGCGGTCGCGACCAGTGCGCGCAACTGGCCGTCCGCCATCGCGCCCTCCACCTTCTGGCGCGCTTCCAATGAGAGCGAGCCGTGATGAACGCCGATCGGCAGGCTCTTGTCATTGGCCTTCCACAAATCCTGAAAGATGAGTTCGGCCAGGCTTCGCGTGTTGCAGAACAGGATGGTGGTCCGGTTCGCCTCGATCACCCGCATGACCTGTGCGGCGGCGTAACGGCCCGAATGGCCCGCCCAGGGAATGCGGTCCTCGGGCAGCAGGATGGAGATGTCGGGCGGCGCACCGGGCTGACCGGTGACCAGGCCGACCGCGTCGATATCGCCATCGGGGGCGAGCCAGGCGCGATAGCCGTCCGGGTCCGCCACCGTCGCCGACAGAGCGACACGGCGTAAGGACGGGGACAGGCGCTGCAACCGCGCCATGCACAGGGACAGAAGGTCGCCGCGCTTGCCGGTGGCGAAGGCGTGGACTTCGTCCACCACGATGGTCCTCAGTCCGGCAAACATCGTCTCTGCATCGGGATAGCTGAGCAGCAGCGACAGCGATTCGGGCGTGGTCAGCAGGATGTGCGGCGGCTTGATCCGTTGCCGCGCCTTCTTGTCCGACGAGGTGTCGCCCGTCCGGGTTTCGACCCGGATGTCGAGGCCCATCTCCTCGATCGGCGTGACGAGGTTGCGGCGGATATCGACCGCCAGCGCCTTCAATGGCGAGACATAGAGGGTGTGCAAGCCCTCGGTCGGTTCCTCGATCAACTCGGTCAGCGTCGGCAGGAACCCCGCCAGCGTCTTGCCCGCGCCCGTCGTCGCCACCAGCAGAGCGTGACGCCCGGCACGGGCTTCGTCCAGTATCGCCAACTGGTGCGTGCGCGGTTGCCAGCCCTTGGCGGCGAACCAGTCGGTCAGGGCGGGCGGAAGGGAACCGGGGGGCATGTCCAACGATATAGGTATCATGGCCAAGCTCGGCGACTGGATACAGCCCCATAAACACGGGATTTACGTGGCCCCCGCCGATGTGTGGGTCGATCCGTCCGAGCCGGAGGCCAGGGCGCTGGTGACGCACGGCCATGCCGATCATGCGCGCGGTGGCCATGGCACGGTCTGGGCGACGCCGGAGACGCTGGCGATCATGGAGGCGCGTTACGGCCCCCAGACCGGCATCGCGGTCGGTTATGGCGAGACGATTCGGCTGGGCGAGGTGGATGTGAGCTTCGTCCCCGCCGGGCATGTGCTAGGATCGGCGCAGATCGTGCTCGATTATCGCGGAGAGCGGGTGGTGGTCTCGGGCGATTACAAACGTCGCGCCGACCCGACCTGCGCGCCCTTCGAGCCGGTGAAATGCGACGTGTTCGTCACGGAGGCGACCTTTGCGCTTCCCGTCTTCCGCCACCCCGAAACCGGCGATGAGATCGACAAGCTGATCGCGCGGCTCCACGCCAATCCGACCCGCTGCGTGCTGGTCGGCGCCTATGCGTTGGGCAAGGCGCAACGGGTGATCGCGGAGTTGCGGGTGCGGGGGCATGAGGCACCCATCTATCTCCACGGCGCGCTGGCGCGGCTATGTACGCTCTATGAGGAACTGGGCGTCGACCTGGGCGAGTTGCGCATGGTCGCGGATACGCCCAAGGCCGAGATTGCGGGGCATGTCGTGATGTGTCCGCCCGGCGCGCTCAACGATCGCTGGTCGCGGCGGCTGCCGGAGCCGATCACCGCGATGGCCAGCGGCTGGATGCGGGTGCGCCAGCGCGCGCGGCAGAAGAATGTCGAGCTGCCGCTGATCCTGTCCGACCATGCCGATTGGGACGAACTCACCCAAACCCTGACCGAGATCGCCCCGCGCGAGGTATGGGTGACGCATGGTCGCGAGGAGGCGTTGGTTCATTGGTGCGAGACGCGGCAGATGAAGGCGCGGGCCCTGGCGCTGGTGGGGTTCGAGGATGAGGATGATTGATACCCCACCGTCATCCCAGCGCAGGCTGGGATCTTTGGCAACTCGGACTTCCGATCGATAGAGGCCTCAGCCTTCGCTGGGGCGACGACTCGTTATACCATCGCCAAAGGCCGGGCCGGTTCCGCCACCTCCGATCCCGGCACCGCGAACACGCCCTTCTTTGCCAGCCTTTCGCCCGGCCGCACCTTCGCCGTCTGCATCGCCAGCCAGGGCGCAAGCAACAGCCCCAAGGTCACCGGCGACAGCCACGCCCCCAGCATCGGGTTCAGGAACGACACGCCGAGCAGCACCACTCCCACCCCCAGATGCCAGTAATAGCGCGGCATGGCATCCGCCGCCGCCAGCCCGTCGCGCACCCGGCTCTGCGGGTTCCAGCCCGACGGCTTACCGCGCACGATGTTGATCAGGTCGATGGTCTGGGTCAGCGCGATCACCGGCGCGGTCAGGATCGACAAGGGCACGTCGAGCGCCACCGATGCCAGGATTCCCCGCGCGCCGCCGTAACTCGCCCGCCGGTTCCGGTCGGCCATCGCCCAGATGATGCTCAGCAGCTTGGGCCCGAACAGCAGAATCAACGTCACGACTAGCACCTGGGTCGAGGTGACCGCGCGCACCGTCGCGGCATCGTCGGACAGGCTCTGCGCGATCGAGGTGGCGATCAGGATCAGCCAGGCGGGCGACATCAGATAGGCCAGCGCGCCGATGAACAATTGCAATCGGCTGATCCAGTGAAAACCGCTCGATCCCAGCAGCTTGAGATGTTGGGTATTGCCCTGTGCCCAGCGGCGGTCGCGCACCGCCTGGTCGATCAGGGTCGGCGGGAATTCCTCGAAACTGTCCTCGACCATCAGCATGTGCAGCCGCCAGCCGCGCCGCCGCAGCAGCGCCGCCTCGACCATGTCATGGCTCATGATCGTGCCGCCGAACGGAGGCCGCCCGGGCAGGTCGGGCAGGCCGCAGCTTTCGGCGAACGCCCGGATTCGGATCAGCGCGTTATGCCCCCAGAAGGTCGATTCCGACCCCGACCACCAGACCAGCCCGGCCGTCGAGATCGGCCCGTAGAAGCGGCTGGCGAACTGCATCCAGCGCTGGAAGAAGGTCGTCGCGCCGATGATCATCGGCACGGTCTGGAGCAGCGCGATGGAGGGGCGCTGCTCCATGATCTGGGCCATGCCGACCATCGTGTCGCCGCCCATCAGGCTGTCGGCGTCGAGCATCAGCATGAAGTCATAGGCCGCGCCGTAGTTGCGCACCCATTCGGCGACATTGCCCGGTTTGCGCCCGATATTCTCGGTCCGGCGGCGATAATAAAGCGGCACCTTCAGCCAGGGGGCGAGCCGGGCCCAGGCGGCGCGCTCCTCCGCCTCCGCCGCTTCGCTCGAGTCGGACAGGACAAAAAAGGCGAAGCGCTCCGCGGCGCCCGCGCGGTCGATCATCGTCGCCATCCGCGCGATCCGGTCGAACACCGCCTCCACATCCTCATTATGCACCGGCACCAGCACGGCGGTCCGCGCGGTCAGGGGGGCCGCGCCCCGGGGTGCGGGGGTGATGCCGGGATGCGCGCCGGAAATCAGCAGGATGAAGCCGATCGCCGCCGTGACGAAGCCGAACGAGATCCAGGCGAAGAGCGGGAAGAACAGCAGCAACAGCAACCCGTCGAGCAGGTTGAACCCGTCGCTGAGCAACGCCTCCTTGACCGAGGCGGACGCGGCGGTGGCGAGCAGGCCGGTCAGCAATACCAGCAGCAACCGCCGCGTCAGGATATCGTCGGGTGCCAGATTGACCCCGGCGCGCGGCTCGGGCGCGTCGTGCGGGGGCGGGGGGCCGTCGAACCGCTGGACCGGCATGGTCAGCGGCGCGGGCTCCGGCATGATCGCCCTGGGGGCGGTCCAGGCGTCGGTCATGGCAGGAAGACGGGGGCCAGCACCGTCTCGGTCAGCGCCTTGTTCCCACGCTTCAGGAACAGGCGGACATCGGCCGGGCCCTGCCCCTCGGGCGCGATATCGGCGGTCACGCGCCAGCGGTTGGGCTGGCCGACGACCGGATAGGCGGCCTGGTTCAGCAGCTTGCCGCGCGACACGCCGATATCGGCGGTCACGTTGCTCTGCCGGTCCAGCCCCGCCAGCGCCGGGCCGACGAAATCCACCACCAGCTTGCGCGCGCCCGGTGTCGGCTCGGCACCGGGACGCCCCGCCGCGCCGGTCCACTGGTCGACGGCGTGCGCGATGGCGGGCACCACGGTCGGGTCGGTCGAGCCCCAGCTCAGGCGATAGTCGAACTGCCGCTTCTGCCCCGCCTTGGGCGCGTCGGCGGGATTCCAGAAGGCGACGATATTGTCGACCGTCTCCGAATTGGTGGGGAAGGCATAGAGCATCACCTGCCCCCGGCCCCAATCCCCCTGCGGCTGGACCCACAGATTGGCGCGTCGATCGTAAAAGGCGCCGTCATCCTGATAGTGATCGAAATCCCGGTCGCGCTGAAGCAGGCCGAAGCCGCGCGGATTGGTGTCGGCGAAGCTGTCCAGCGTCGGGCGCGGCGGGTTGACCAAAGGTCGCCACAGCCTCTCCCCCGCGCCGGTCAGCAGCGCGAGACCGTCCGAATCGTGGATCTCGGGTCGCCAGTCGCTGCCCGCCGCGCGGTTGCCCTCGCCATACCAGAACATGCTGGTCGCAGGCGCGATGCCCAGGCGTTCGGCATCGCGGCGGAAGAACAGGACGGCGGAGACGCGCTGTTCGACCCCGGCCGCGCCCTTCACCGACTCGATCCGGTAGGCGCCCGTCACGCTCGGCCCGTCGAGCAAGGCGTGGACGGAATAGCCCTGCGCACCCGTCCGCTCGATCCAGAAATCGGTGAAGGCGGGAAATTCCTCGCGTCCGTCGATGCCGGTATCGATCGCGATCCCGCGCGCCGACAGGCCATATTGATCCTGCGCGCCTGCGGTCCGGAAATAGGAAGCGCCCTGAAAGGCCAGCCAGTCGCTCTTGCCGTCCGCCGTCATCGCGCGGAACCCGGCGATGCCCAGCGGCGGCGCATGGCCCGCTTCCGCCGTGAAGAGCGAGGGGGAGAAGGGAAGGCTGCGCGCCTGGCCGTTCTCGACGATGTGGATGCCGACCGGGTTGGGCGCATAGCGGCCCAGCGGGAACAGTCGGATTCCGCCCGCCAGCGTCTTGTCGTCGCGATACCGGATTGTGCCGACCGCGTCGTAATCGATGGCGGCGGCGGCCTCCACCTTGGCCTGTGGGCGGTAGGGTTGCCGGGCCAGGGCCTCGGCCTGCGATTGAAGCGCGGCCCAGGAAAAGGGCTTGGGTGGGCCCATCTTGACACCCGAAGGCGTGGCTTGCGCGGCGGCGCGGCCAGCCCATGCGGGTGACAGCCCCAGGGCGGCGAACGCCGCGATCAACTCTCGACGATTGGCTCGGATCATCGGCTCCAGCATCTCCTGCGACGGACGAACGGCTCCCGGCTGCGTGAGCTTGGCCGTTTGTGCAACGCAACACGCGACGATCGGTTGCTCCCGCGCCACCAGATGATTGCAGCATACGGTATAATATATTTGACTCCTTAATGGTTTCGGTTAAAATTAACCAAATAAACCAATTAGGGGGCTCATACGTGAATGGAAATTACATGAGGTTGGCATGTTCGGTCGGGGCCATTGCGATCGCGCTGCTTTCGGTTTCGCCGGCCAGCGCGCAGACCGCTCAGGGGGCGACCAGCGATGATGCGACGGATTGCGTGCCCGCACCCGACCGGCCCTGTCCGTCGAACGCCGCCGCGCTGCCCGACAGCGCCAACGGGTCGGCGGGCGAGGCGATCGTCGTCACCGGCACCCGGCTTCAGCGCCCCAGCCTGACCAGCAACAGCCCGCTGACGGTCGTGGACGATACCGAAATCCGCTATCAGGGCGCGGTGCAGGTCGAGAATGTGCTCAACCGCCTGCCGCAGGTGACGCCGGACGCGAACGAGAATGCCTCGAACGGATCGGACGGCACCGCGCGCGTCAACCTGCGCAATCTGGGCAGCAACCGGAACCTGGTGCTGATCAACGGCCAGCGCATGCTGCCGGTGCAGGCCAACGACCTGAACTTCATCCCCTCCGCGCTGGTCAAGCGGATCGACGTGGTGACCGGCGGCGCTTCGGCCGTGTACGGGTCGGACGCGATTTCGGGCGTGGTCAACTTCATCCTGCGCGACGATCTGGAAGGCATTCGGACCGACATCCAGTACGGCTTCGCCCAGCATCAGAACGACAATGCGTTCGCCCGCCGTATCCAGAGCCAGGCCAATTACCGCCTCGCCAACCGCAATGTGCTCGACGGGCAGAAGCTGGACGTCAACGTCGCCTTCGGCACCAACTTCCCCGACAATCGCGGCAATGTGACCGCCTATTTCGGCTATCGCGATACCAAGCCGATCCTTCAGGGCAATCGCGACGTCTCGTCCTGCGCGTTCGATCCCGACGGCGTGGGCAATTCGACGCTGATCTGCGGCGGGTCGAGCAACAACCAATATGGCCTGTTCGACCCGATCACGGGCCCGAACGCCGATACCGGCCGGTTCAACAACACGCGCGATGGCAACCGCACCTGGGTGCCGTATGATTCCAGCTTCCGCTACAATTACGCGCCGCTGAACTATTTCCAGCGCAACGACACCCGCTACACCGCCGGCGCCTTTGCCCGGTACGAGATCACGCCGTCGGTCGAAGCCTATGGCAGCGTGATGTTCATGGACGACCACACCAATTCGCAGGTCGCCCCGTCCGCGCTGTTCCAGGGCTATACCTACTCGGTCAATTGCGACAATCCGCTGCTCAGCGCGCAGCAGGGCAATATCCTGTGCGGCTCGGCCTATGGCACCAACGCGACGCAGCAGCTCTACATCGGCTATCGCCCGGTGGCGGGCAACGCCCGTCCGCGTCGCGACGACCTGCGCCATACCGACTATCGCTTCTCGGGCGGCGTGCGCGGCGAGATCGCGCCCGGCATCCGCTATGACGCCAACGCGCTGTTCTCGACGGTCCTCTATAACGAGACCTATGAGAACGACATCGACCCCACGCGCGCCAATCGCGGTATCCAGGTGGTCAACGTCAACGGCACCCCGACCTGTAAGTCGGTGGTCGACGGCAGCGATCCGCAGTGCGTTCCGCTCGACATCTTCCGCTACAACGGCATTTCGGACGCGGCGTTCGGCTATATCTATGCGCCGACCTCGACCCGGGGTGTCGACAAGGAAACCGTGCTCAGCGGCAATATCAGTGCGGACCTGGGCACATACGGCGTGACCTCGCCCTTCGCGAGCGACGGTATCGGCGTCGTGCTCGGCTTCGAGCATCGCTATGAAAGCCTGGAGTTCAAGGCCGACGCGCTGGCGCTGCAAAAGGGGACCAAGGAGACCCAGGGCCGCTTCGACGTGAACGAGATCTTCGCCGAAATCGAAGTGCCGCTGGTCCAGAATCGTCCCTTCTTCAAGGACCTGTCGCTGAACGCGGGCTATCGCGGATCGGACTATAGCAACCTGTCCAAGATCGTCTCGACCTACAAGGCCGAGCTGTCCTGGGCACCGAGCAGCGATATCCGCCTGCGCGGCAGCTATAACCGCGCGATCCGTGCCGCCAACGTCTCGGAATTGTTCGGCCCGCAGTTCAACGGCAATGTCAGCGCGCAGGACCCCTGCGCCACCGCGACGCCGACCGCGACCTTCGCCCAGTGCGCCCGTACCGGCGTGACCCAGGCGCAATATGGCCGCATCACCGACTGCCCGGCGGAAACCTGCACCGCGCAGTTCGGCGGCAATCCGGCGCTGAAGCCCGAAACCGCCGACACCTTCACCGCCGGTCTGGTCCTGACGCCGACCTTCCTGAAGCGGCTGTCCTTCTCGGTCGATTATTTCGACATCAAGGTGCGCGACTATATCGGTTCGATTTCAGTCAACCAGACGATCAGCCAGTGCATCGCGACCGGCAACCCCTTCTTCTGCAACCTGTTCAAGCGTGATCCGCGCGGCGGCATCATCTTCGGCGACCAGGGCTATATCGTCTCGACGACGCAGAATACGGGTTCGCTGCGCACCTCGGGCGTGGACTTCGGCCTGGCCTATCTCCAGCCGCTGGGCGGCGTGGGATCGCTGGCGATCGACTTCCAGGGCACTTGGAACCGCAAGCTGGTGAACGAGCCGGTGCCGGGCCTGGGTTCTTATGACTGTGTCGGCTTCTTCGGCCCCGTTTGCGGCCAGCCGACGCCCGAATGGCGTCACCAGTCGCGCTTCACCTGGACCGATGCGTCGAAGGTGGGGACGATCTCGCTCAACTGGCGCTATATCGGCGCGACCAACCTGACCAACAATTCCACCGACCCGAACCTGACCGGTACGCCGTCGCTCTTCAACAGCCGGATCAAGGCGTACAGCTATTTCGATCTGGCCGCGACCGCCAAGGTGCAGGACGGCGTCACCTTCCGTGCGGGCGTCAACAACCTGCTCGACAAGGACCCGCCGATCATCGCGCAGGGGCTGCTGTCCTCGTTCGGCAACGGCAACACCTATCCCGGCATGTACGACGTGGTCGGCCGCTCGGTGTTCATCGGCCTGACGGCGGAATTCTGACGGAGAGGGGGCGGCAGCGCCCCCGATCCCGACAACGCGTTTTACCCCAGCCTGCCCCGTCCGGTTCACACCGGGCGGGGATTTTTCTGGGGGGGCGGCCGAGACGGCGATCGGAAGCCTCTCGCTCACCTCGTTGTCCACCCCGGCGAACGCCGGGGTCCAGTTGCCGAGCCGCGTTCCGTGCCGACTCTGGGCCCCGGCTTTCGCCGGGGCGGTGGAGGTGTAGTTACGCCGTCTCGGCCAATAGCTTCTGCGCCTCCGCGCCCGCCCAGTCGAAGCCGCCGGTCACCCGCCAGACCTCCTTGCCGTCCGCGCCGTACAGGATCGTCGTCGGCAGGTTCGCCTTGTAATGGACGCTCAGGGACAATTTTGGGTCGAGATAGATGGGCAGTGCGTCCAGTTTCCGGCCCGCCAGGAACGGCTTCACCTTGGCCGCATCGTCCTGCGCCACCGCGATCACCGCGACCTTGCCCTTCAGGCGATCCGCCGTGACGGCCAGCGTCGGCATTTCCGCCACGCACGGCCCGCACCAGGTCGCCCACAGGTTCATCAGCACCGGCTTGCCCCGGAAATCGGCTAAGGTCATCGACTTGCCGTCCAGCGTGGTGAAGCCCAGGCTCGGCGCGGCTTCGCCCTTGTGGGCACGGTCGACCGCGCCGGCGGCTTTGGGGGCCTCGGGCGCCGACGAAGCGACCTCGCCGCCGGTGACTTCACCGCTGGAAACTTCCCCCGTAGAGCTGTTGTTCGCTTGCTCCGGGGCGGGGCTTTGCTTATCGCACCCGGCGACCATCAGCCCCAGGAGACAGGCGATCACGGTACGCGACGACATGGGCGGCTCCAATGCAATGTGGGGCGGGCGCTTCGCAGAAGGTCCCGCCGCGGTGATGCGCGAGATAAACGCGTCCATCCCCTTCGACAAGCGACTGTGGAAACAGGATATCGCCGGGTCGAAAGCGCATGTCGCCATGCTGGGCAAACAGGGCATCGTCTCGGCCGAGGACGCCGCGACGATCGCCGCCGGGCTGCATCAGGTCGCCGAGGATTATGCGGCGAACGGTGTGGCCGAGGATCTGACCCTCGAAGACATCCATATGCAGACCGAGGCGAAGCTGGCCGCGCTGATCGGCCCGGTCGCGGGGCGTCTGCATACCGCGCGGTCACGCAACGACCAGGTGGCGACCGATTTCCGCCTGTGGGTGCGCGATGCGATCGACGAGACGCTGGTGGCGCTGGGGGCTTTGCGGGAAGCGCTGCTGACCCGGGCGGAAGAGCATGCCGACAGCGTGATGCCGGGCTTCACGCATCTTCAGTCCGCGCAGCCGGTGACGCTCGGCCATCACCTGATGGCCTATCACGAGATGATCGTGCGCGATGCCAGCCGATTTGCGGACGCGCGGGCGCGGATGAACCAGTGTCCGCTCGGTTCGGCGGCGCTGGCGGGGACGGGGTTTCCGGTCGATCGGCACATGACGGCGGCGGCGCTCGGCTTCGATGCGCCGACCCGCAACTCGCTGGATGCGGTGAGCGACCGGGATTTCGCCATCGACTATCTCCAGGCGGCGACCAACTGCTCGCTGCATCTGTCGCGACTGGCCGAGGAATTCGTGCTCTGGGCGTCGCAGCCCTTCGGCTTCGTGGCGCTCAGCGACCAATGGTCGACGGGCAGCTCGATCATGCCGCAGAAGCGCAACCCCGACGCCGCCGAACTGGTGCGCGGCCATGCGGGGCGCATCATGGGCTGCATGACCAGCCTGATGGTCACGATGAAGGGCCTGCCGCTGGCCTATTCCAAGGACATGCAGGACGACAAGCCGCCGGTGTTCGAGGCGCACGACCTGCTGGCCCTGTCGATCGCGGCGATGACCGGCATGATCCAGAGCGCGACCTTCCGCACGGAGCGGATGCGCGCGGTGGCGGAGGCGGGCTTCTCGACCGCGACCGATCTGGCCGACTGGCTGGTGCGCGTCGGCGGCATTCCTTTCCGCGAGGCGCATCACATCACCGGTCGCGCGGTCAAACTCGCCGAGGAGAAGGGCGTGATGCTGCATCAACTGTCGATCGACGATCTGACCGGCATCGACGTGCGAATCAACGACAGCATCTATGACGTGCTGTCGGTCGATGCCTCGGTCGCCAGCCGGGTCAGCTTCGGCGGCACCGCGCCCGCCAATGTCCGCTCGGCCATCGCGACCGCACGGGGCCTGCGCGCATGAAGCGCGCGCTCGCCATGCTGGTCGCGCTGGGCCTGACCGGCTGTGGCGCCGCCAACCGGCTGCAACCCGCCAAGGGCGAGAACCTGCCCGTCGCGCCACGCGGCGCCACCGCGACTCCGACGCCGCAGCAATTGCTGACGGCCACCCCCCAACAACGCCCGCAACGCTCCGACGAACTGATGACCCAGTCGCAGGATCGGCGTTCGGACGAATTTGATTTGCCCCCCCGCTGATGGACCATTTTCATTTTCAGAACGGCGAACTCCATGTGGAGGACGTGCCCGTATCCCGGATTGCCGCGGACGTCGGCACGCCGGTCTATATCTATTCCGCCTCCACCTTCCGCCGTCACGCGCAGGTGTTCCGCGAGGGGCTGAGCGCCCTGCCGCGCGTGCACCTGGCCTATGCGATCAAGGCGAACCCCAATCTTGCCGTGCTCCGCGTGCTGGCGGACGAGGGGTACGGCGCGGACGTCGTCTCGGTCGGCGAGATGCGCCGCGCACTGGCGGCGGGGATGAAGGCGGAGGACATCGTCTTCTCCGGCGTGGGCAAGACCCGTGCAGAACTGATCGCCGCGCTGGAGGCCGGGATCGGCCAGTTCAACCTGGAACTGGAAGAAGAGAGCGCGGTCCTCGCCGAGCTGGCCCATGAGCGCGGCCTCGTCGCCCCCGCCACGCTGCGGGTGAACCCGGACGTGGATGCGGGCACCCATGCCAAGATCTCAACCGGCCGCAAGGAGAACAAGTTCGGCGTGCCGATCGACCAGGCGCTCGGCATGTTCGACCGTCTGGCGGGGCTGCCGGGTATCGACCTGAAGGGTGTCGCCTGCCACATCGGCAGCCAGTTGGGCGACCTCGCGCCGCTGGAGGCCGCCTATAAGCGCGTCGGCGAGTTGGTCGCCGAGCTGCGCGGGGCGGGGCACCGCATCACTCGCGTCGATCTGGGCGGCGGGCTGGGCGTCCCCTACAAGCCCGGCGACGTCATGCCCGCCCCCGCCGCTTATGGCGAGATGGTGGCGCGCGTGACCAGGGAATGGGACGTCGAGCTGATGTTCGAGCCCGGTCGGGTGATCGCGGGCAATGCGGGCGTGCTGGCGACCGAAGTGGTCTGGGTGAAGCCCGGCGTCGCCAATCCGTATGTCATCGTCGATGCGGCGATGAACGACCTCGCGCGCCCTGCGCTCTACGATGCGTATCATGACTTCGTCGCGGTGAAGCCGACCGGCGAGCGGATGATGGCGAATATTGCCGGGCCGGTGTGCGAGACCGGCGATACCTTCGCCATGAATCGCGAGATCGACGCGGTGAAGTCGGGCGACCTGGCCGTGTTCCGCACCGCCGGGGCTTACGGCGCGACCATGGCGTCGACCTATAACAGCCGCCCGCTCGTGCCCGAGGTGATGGTCGAGGGCGACCGCTATGCCGTCGTTGCCGACCGCATCGCCGCCGAGACGATCATCGCCGCCGAGCGTGTGCCGGAGTGGCTGAAGAAGTGACGATCGCCGCCCCATTCCTCCCCATCTCTGATGGGGAGGGGGACCGCGCCCGCAGGGCGTGGTGGAGGGGCCGGGGACATTTGCCCCTCCACCATCGCTTCGCGATGGTCCCCCTCCCCAAGCATGGCTTGGGGAGGAATGGGTGAGTCTCGCCAGTCTGCCCCTATTCGTCCGGCTGGGCGGGCGTCCGGTCATCCTGCTCGGCGAAGGCGAACCCGCCGAGGCGAAGCGGCGTCTGCTCGACCGCGCCGGTGCGCTGGTCGTGGGGGAGGACGCCAAAGCCGCCCTCGCCATCGTCGCCATCGAGGATGAGGACGAAGCGCAAACCGCCATCGCCCGGCTGAAGGCGCGGGGGGTGCTGATCAACGCCGTCGACCGCCCGGCGGCGTGCGATTTCACCCTGCCCGCCATTGTCGAGCGCGGGCCGGTGATCGTCGCCATCGGCACCGGCGGCGTGTCGGCGGGACTCGCGGCGGCGCTTCGCCAGCGGCTGGAGACGTTGCTGCCCGCCGGATTGGGAAAGCTGGCCGAGGGGTTGTACGCCGCCCGCGCGGCCTTGCGCGCGCGCTTCCCGGACGGCGCGGAGCGGCGGCGTGCGATCGGGGCGGCGCTGTCGCCGGGTGGCGCGCTCGACCCGCTGGCGGGCGAAACCGATGTCGAAACCTGGTTGGCGGGCGTCGAGCGTCCGGCGGCGACGGTTGCCGCGTTCGTCCTCACCTCGCCCGACCCGGACGACCTGACCCTGCGCCAGGCCCGTGCGCTGGCCGCCGCCGACCGGGTCTATCACCGCCGCGACGTGCCGCCCGCCATCCTCGACCGCGCGCGCGCCGATGCGGTTCGGATCGAAAGCGAGACGCTGCCTGCGGAATCGGGTGAGGGGCAGATCGTCGATCTCACCATGGCACCCAGCGCATGACGGGCTTCGCCTATCGCATCGACGGGGGCAAAGCGGCCGCCATCCCGATCCGCGAGGCGGTGGAGGCGGAAGCCCGGCTGGTCTGGGTGCATCTGGAGACCAATGACGCGGTGGCGCAACGCTGGCTGCGCGAATCGGCGCATCTGGAGGATTATGTCGTCGACGCGCTGACCGCGACCGAGACGCGCCCCCGCTGCGAGGCGGTGGGGGAGGGGGCGTTCCTCAACCTGCGCGGGCGGAGCAGCGAGCCGCTCGACGGGTCGGACATGCTCGCCTCGGTTCGGATCTGGGCGGTGAAGGGCAAGGTCTATTCGGTGACGCGCCGCCCGCTCCTGGCGATCGACACGGTGCGCAAGGAGGTGGAGGGCGGCGCCATCGCCGATCCGGGCGACCTGATCACCGCCTTCGCCACCGCGATCACCAGCGACCTGGACCCCGATGTGGCGGGACTGGGCGACGAACTCGACAGTTGCGAGGAGCAGCTGGACGAACACCGCGTCTTCCAGCTGCGCCGTACGGTCAGCCGGGTGCGGGTCGCCGCGATCGGTTATCGCCGCTTCCTCAACCCGCAGCGGGCGGCGCTGGAGAAACTCGCGGCGCTGCCCGGCGACTGGCTGGCCGATGACGACCGGCTGCATCTGTCCGCCGCCGCTGACCGCGCCGCGCGCATGGCCGAGGAACTGGAGTCGATCCGCGAGCGCTCGGCGCTGATCCACGAGACGCTGACCGACCTGCGCGCCGAGCAGATCGACAATCGCGCGCTGGTCATCTCGATCGTGGCGATGGTGTTCCTGCCGCTGACCTTCATCACCGGGCTGTACGGGATGAACGTCAAAAACCTGCCCTATGCCGAGGAGCCCTGGGCGTTCGATGCGATATTGGGGGCGTGCACGGTGATCGCGGCGGGGATCGTCATCTATTTCGTGCAGCGGCACTGGTTCCGGCGGTAATCCTTATCCCCGCCCGGCCCTCCGTTCGCGCTGAGCGAAGTCGAAGCGCACGTTCCGCGCTGGCGGCTTGGCGGAGGGATTCCCTTGGCCTTCGACTTCGCTCAGGCTGAACGGAGGGTGGGGAGCGGCCCCCTTCCGCCCTCTTAATTCTTCTTGTTCATCTGGCGCACCGTTTCCCACGCCTCGGCGATATCGGCGATGTTGGTCGCCACGTCGCGGAACACCTGCGGATTCTGGTCGAGCGAGCCGTCGACGATCTGCCGCCGTGCACCCGCATAGAGTTTGGCGAACGTGATCGACATGTCGCGGCCATTCTCGAAGTCGAGCCCTGCCTCCAGCGCGAACAGGATGGCGGTGGCGCGCGTCACCCGCTCGCTCTTGCGCGCGAGCTGGCCATGTTCGGTCGCCCAGGCCGCCGAGCGGAGCGCGGAGATGAGTTCCTCATAGAGAAGCTGGACGAGCGCAGGGCCGTCCGCCATCGCGGTGCGCCCGACGACGTCGATCTGGCGATAGGTCGCGGCGGGATCGGCCAACAGTCCGGTTGCATAGGCCATATCAGTCGCTCTTCGTCCACATCTTGACCTGCTGGTCCATGAAATTCTGCACCGATTTGTAGCTGGAGACGCGCGCGTTCATCGCGGAGAACTGCGCCGTCATCCGGTCCTGCGTCGCGCTCTGGTCGTCCGCCAGATCGCTCTGGGCCAGCGCATTGGCGCTCTGGTCCCTGCTCAACTGCTGGGCGGTCGCGCCCAGCCCGTACAGGGTGCTGGTCGCCGCCAACTGGATGCTGTTCAACTGCGCCGACAGGCCGACCAGATTGTCGCCGCTCGACTGGAACATCTGTTCGACCGCATCCGGATATTGCGCCATCACCTGCGCCAGCCGGGCCGTATCGACCTTTAGCGTCCCGTCCTTGTTGGTGCCGACGCCCAGATCGGCCAGCGTCTTGGGGCCGGGCGTGCTGGCGTCGCCCGGCACGATCTTCGACGTGGTCAACCGCCCCAGCGACTGGGACAGCGTGCGCGCCGCGAGGTTGCTTCGCAGGTCGCCCGTCTGGGGGTTCAGTTCCTTGTTCAGCTCGGTGATCTTGTCGTTGAAGGTCGCAACGAAGTCCGACACGACCGAGGTCAGCGCAGCGGTCGGGCGCGTGCCGGTCAGCGAGACCGGGGTGGTCGAGACCGCGTTCAGCGTCATCGTCACGCCGCTTACCAGATCGCTGACGGTGTTGCTGGCGCGCTCCACCGTGACGCCGTCGACCGTCAACTGGGCATTGGTCGCCGTGGAGGTGTCGCGCGTGCCCGTCGCGCCGCCGCCGACGTTGAGCCGCGACAGACCCGCCGTCGCCCCCTCGCTGGCGGTCACGGTGAAGCTGTTCGCCGCTCCCGTCGTGCCGGTGAAGGACAGATAGGCCTTGCCGTCGGCGTCGGTGATGACCGAGGCGGTGACGCCGGTCTTCGCCGCGTTGATCTTGGTCGCGACATCGTCGATCGTCGGGCTGGTGCCGTCGTCGAAGCTGACCGTGACGGCGGCGTTGGAGCCGACCTGGATCGACAGGCTGCCGGTGCCCATCGAGGCGGTCCGGTCATAGCTGGTGCGCGTCACGCTGGTCTGCGGGGTGGCGAGCGCGTTGACGGTGATCGACTTGGACAGCCCTGCCAGCTTCGCGCCCGCCGCCGTCGTCACGCTGAACACCGCCGAATTGCTGCTGCTCGCCTGGGTCGCTAGCGTCCCGCCCTTGGCGAGCGTGGCGAGCGAGCTGGCGAAATCGGTGATCGAGCTCATGATCGTCGACGTCGCCGAAATCTGAGAGGTCAGCGTATCGGCCTTCGCCTTCAGCGCGGCGTTGCGCGCGGCGAACTGCGCCTGGACCAGCGAGGGGACCAGCGAGGACAGATCGATGCCCGAACCGGTCTGGAGCGAGGTGAACAGCGCCTGCGCGGCGGATTTGGTCGCGTCGGTGGTCGACTGGGTCGCCGTGGTGCTGGTCACCGCGGACGACGATGAGGTCGAGGAAATGGTCGTCATCGACGGGACTCCGGCACGCGTTCGCCTTCGTGAACGACCATCGCGATGGTTTCTTTAGGGATTTGCGACGAACGGTTCATGGCGTGCCGGTTCATGGCTGGGGCTGGCCGTTCTCGTCGAAGCGGGCGTCGACCGGCACCTCGACCGGCGGCTGCGCCGTGCCACCCGCGCCGGCGTTGAGGCCGAAGACGAAGGCGAGGACGACCGCGATCGCCTGATACAGGTCGGCGCGAACCTCCTGCCCCTCGCGGCTGGTGTAATAGACGGCGCGGGCGAGCTGGGGATATTCCAGCACGGGCTTGGCATATTCGCCCGCCATCTCGCGGATCGCCAGCGCGGTGGCCCCGCGCCCCTTGGCGACGACCACCGGCACCTCGTCCTGGCCCCGCTCGTAGCGCAGCGCGACCGCGAAATGGGTCGGGTTGGTCAGGATGACATGCGCCTCCTGCACCGCCGCGCGCACCGCACGATGCGACATCTCGCGCTGCTTGGCGCGGATATGCGCCTTGGCCTCGGGATTGCCCTCGGCTTCCTTATGCTCGTCCTTGACCTCCTGCTTGGTCATCTTGAGCTTGGAGAAGAGCTGGAAGATCTGGAGCGGCACGTCAAAGCCCGCGATCAGCACCAGCCCCATGCCCATCACCAGCAGCACCGAGATGAAGGTCCCGCCCAGCGAGCCGAGCGCGGTGTTCAGGTCGGTCTGCGCCAGCCCCATGGTGGTGCGCGACGACTTCCACAACATGTACGCGCCGATCGCGCCGAGCAGCACGACCTTGAGAAGCGACTTGCCCAGCTCGGTCCAGCCCTGCATGCCGAAGATGCGCTTCAGGCCCGAGGCGGGGTTGAGCTTGGACGGCTTGGGCGCGATCGCCTTGGGATTGAAGTGGAGCGAGCCCAACCCGGCCTGCGACGCGATGGTCGCGACGATGGTGACCGCGAACAGCGAGGCGAGCGAGGGGGCCAGCTTCCATCCCGCCTCCATCAGCGGGCGGAAGGGCTCGAAATCCTCGACATCGGCATGGCTGAACTGGAAGCTGGCGGCCATCACCGCCTTGCATGCGCCGAGCAGGGTGGGCCCTGCGAAGATCAGCCAGGCGATACCCGCCATCATCACCAGGGCCGCCGCCAGATCGCGGCTGCGCAGGATCTGCCCGTCGTCGCGCGCCTTTTCGCGACGCTTCTGGGTTGGGGCTTCCGTCTTTTCGCCGCCCTCCGACATCAGCCGAGCACCAGCGTCTGGGTGGCGGCGAGGCCTTCGCGCAGGATGACGAGCATATAGTCGCCCATGGCGGGGAAGGCGATGGCGATGGCGATGACGCCGAGGAACAGCGCGGCGGGCAGGCCCACCGAGAAGAGGTTGAGCGAGGGCGCGGCGCGGCTCATCATCCCCATGACGAGGTTGAGGCAGAGCAGCAGGAAACCGACCGGCAGCGCCAGCAGCAATCCGGCCAGGAACGCATAGCCGCCGAACAGCGCGATCGCGCGGAACTGCGCCGGGGCCATCCAGGCCTGTCCGGGGGGCAGCGCGTCATAGCTCTTCACGATCGTGTCGACCAGGATCAGGTGCCCGTCGACCGACAGGAAGAGCAGGGTCAGCATCACGGTGAAGAACTGGCCCAGCGCCTGGGTCGAGCGGCCGTTGAGCGGATCGATGGTGGCGGCGAAGTTGATGCCCATCGATCCGCCGATCAGCTCGCTGGCGACCAGGGGTGCCGAAAAGGCGACCTGCAGGATCAGCCCCAGCGCCAGCCCGACGATCGCCTCCGCCGCCACCGACATGATGGTGGGCAGGGCGAAGATGACGGGCGGCGGCACCACCGGGTGCGCCATGTTGACCAGAAAGGCGATGGCTCCGGCCAGGCTGACCCGCACGGGTAGGGGGATCGACACCGCGCCGAACACCGGCGCGGTGATGAACGCCGCCCCGACCCGGACCATGATGAACAGGATCGCCCAGGCCTGCGGCTCGATCGAGAGGCCGAAGCCGAGCATGCTATTTCACGAGATCCGGGATGCGCTCGAACATGCTGATCGTGAAGTCGCTCAGCAGGCCCATGATGAGGCTGCCGAAGATCAGGATCGAGAGGGCGACGACGATCAGCTTCGGCACGAAGGACAGGGTCTGCTCGTTGATCGAAGTCGCGGCCTGCACCATGCCGATGACCAGTCCCGACACCAGCACGGGCAACAGGATCGGCGCGGCGGCGAGCGCCAGCACCCACATGGTCTGGTTGGCCAGCGTCAGGAAATAATCGGCGTCCATGATGCGGTCTTTGTCCCGTGTGGGTGGGTGGGGCGTGGCCTTCGACTTCGCTCAGGCGGAACGGAGGTTGGTATTCGGGGCGATATGGGGTGGGTCTATTCCCTACAGCCGTTCAGGCTGAGCGAAGTCGAAGCCCAGGCCCCGCCCTTACGTCGCGAAACTATTGGCCAGACTGCCCATGGTCAGCGCCCATCCGTCGACCAGCACGAACAGCAGCAGCTTGAACGGCAGCGAGATGATCGAGGGCGAGAGCATCATCATGCCCAGCGCCATCAGCACGGTGGCGACGACCAGGTCGATGACGATGAAGGGCAGGAAGATCAGGAAGCCGATCTGGAACGCGGTCTTCAGCTCCGAGGTGACGAAGGCGGGCAGCAGCACTGAATAGGGAATGTCGTTGGGGCTGGCATAGGGGCCCGACTTCGCCATTTCGGCGAACATCGTCACGTCCTTGATGCGGGTCTGCTTGGCCATGAAGGCGTGGAGCGGCGCGCCCGCCGCCTTGATCATCTCGGTGCCGGGCAGGCGACCCTCGGCATAGGGCTGGATCGCGTTCGCGTTCATCTGGCTGATGGTGGGCGCCATGATGAACAGCGACAGGAAGACCGACAGGCCGATCAGCACCTGGTTGGGCGGGGTCTGTTGCAGGCCCAGCGCCTGGCGCAGGATGGCGAGCACGATGACGATCCGGGTGAAGCTGGTCATCATCAGGATGATGCCCGGCAGGATCGTCAGCAGGCCCATGATGATCAGGACCTGGAGCGACAGGCTCAGCGAGCCCGAGCTGCCATTGCCGCCGCCGCCGAGCTGGCCGATCGCGCGGTCCACCGCGTCGCCGACACCCGGCGCGGGCGCGGCGGCCGGGGCGGCGGCGGGGGCCGCCTGGGCGAAGGCGGGCATCGCGATGACCAGCGCCAGCAACAGGGCCAGCAGAATCCATAGCGGCTTCAGGCTGCGGCCCGGTGCCGACCGCCCATGCGTCCGGATCAGCGCGGGGCCGGTGCCCCGGCGGGTCACGGAAATGCTCATTGGTCGAACTTCTTCGGCGCGAAGCGGGACACGAAGTCGCGACCGCGTGGGGTCGTCGGTTCCATCGGCGTCGGCGTCACCGGCGTCGCGGGGCCCTTGCCCTCGACCTTGTCGACCAGCTGCACGCCGCCGCGCCCGACCGAGACGAGCAGGTTGCGCCCCTCGAACTCGATGACCGCCAGCCGCAGGCCGGGCGAGATCATCATCGTCTCGCGCACATGAATCAGCCGCGTCGCGGGGCGCCCGGGCATCCGGCTTTCCAGCCGCCGCCACAGATACAGGCACCCGATCATCAACCCGCAGATCAGCGGCAGCAGGACGACCAGCTTCAGGATATAGGACCAGAGCATCGGGTGGGTCAGCCGCGCTTGTCGGGGTTGACCAGCTCGGTCATGCGTACGCCGAAGCGGTCGCCGACCGTCACCACCTCGCCCCGCCCGATCAGCGTGCCGTTGACCAGCACGTCGAGCAGTTCGTTGGCCTGACGGTCCAGTTCGATCACGCTCGATTCGGACAGCGCCAGCAGCTCGCGCAGCGACAGCTGGGTCGAGCCGATCTCCACGGTCAGCTTGACGTCGACATCCTGGAGCAGCCGGAAATTGGCCGCGACCGACGTGTCGACGGGGAAACCCCCGGCCATATCGTTCATTCTTCGTGTCCTTCGTGAGCGCGGGCCAGTCCCTCGATGGACCGGTTGAGCGTGGTAAGCTGGACGGCGGCGCGGCCATTGGCGGTGCCGACCGTGCCCATGCCGAGCAGGTCGCCGCCGACCATCACCGGCACTTCCGGGCCGAAACTGATCGGGATCACGTCGCCGATCTTCAGGTCCATCAGGCGGCTGAGCGGAACGACGGGTTCGGCCAGGACCGAGCGGACCGGGAAACGCACCGTCATCACCGCGCGGGTCAGGTCGCCGCGCCAGGTGGGATCGGCGGCGGCCTGCTTGTCGACCACCTTGCCGGTCAGGGCGGAGCCGTGCGGCTTCAACGCGCTGACGGGATAAAGGATGTCGAGCATGGTCGGGCGACGAGTCTGTCCGGCGATGCCGAAACGGGTGACGATCATCGCGTCCTCGCCCTCGATCCCCGACAGCATGGCGGGTGAGGATTCGGGACGACCGGCGCGGAAGTCCAGCCGGGCCAGCGATTCCCAGGCATTGCGCAGCGGGATCGCCATCATGTCGCCCAGCTGCGTCACCATCGTCTCGGCCCCGTGCGAGAATTCGGCGGGCAGGGGATCGGGCACATTGCCGGTGCCGCCGAAGAGCAGGTCGATCAACGACAGGCCGAACCCGCCATCGATGACGATCAGCGCCTGCGAATCGGGGGGCGACCCGCCGGGCGCGCTCATCGTCATCGGCAGCCACGCGCTCAGCCCCTCGCCGCGCTCCGCCCGGTAATCGGCGAAACGCTGGACGACCAGCGGCTCCGCCCAGCAGCGCAGTTCCTCGCGAAGCAGCGATTCGAACAGCCCCCGCAGTGTCCGCGCCAGACGCGCGGACAGATGCTGCATCGTGTGCAGATCGCCGAACGGGTTGAGCTTGGTCGAACCCAGCACGCCGTGGTCGGCGGTGGGCTGTTCCCGATTGCGCTCGCGTCGTTCGGCCTGAGGGGTGGCGTTAACCATGCCTCACTGAACAACGAAATTGGTAAAGTAGACGTTAGCGATACCCCCGAATCCCTCTTTCTGCCGAAGAATCTCGTTGATCGCGTCGACCAGCTTGCGTTGTAGCTGGCGCTTGCCCTCGCTGGAGAACACCGCTTCCTCATTGGCGTCGCCCAGCGTCATCAGGATGGCCGAGCGGACCGCCAGGTCGTTGGTCTTCAGATTGTTGATGACCGTATCGTCATAGGGCGTCGATACCGCCAGCCCGACCTGGATGATATGCACCGAGTCGCGCATGTTGGACGTGAAGTCCTTGGGCAACTGGTAATAGTTGCTGGCATAGCGTTCGCCGCCGTCGCCGATCGGCGTCTTCATGCCGACATTTTCGTGGCCGCCGCCTTCGCCGCCCTCTCCTCCTTCGCCGCCGCCGCCATGGCCGCCGCCTTCTTCGCCTTCGCCGCCCTCACCGGCGCGCTTCTGCTCGGCCTTGGGGACCAGCTTGGGGCCGGGATGGCTGGCATCGGCCTCGGCCTCTTCGGCGGCGGCCTTGTCCTTGGTCGAATGGCCGCCGACCAGCCCCGAATTGGCGGCGTAGAGCCCGGCCCCGACGCCACCGCCCAAAAGGACGACGACCCCGGTGGCCATGACGAGGATCTTGCCGATCTTGCCCTTCTTCTTGGGCTTGCCCTCGGTTTCGGGCGTGTCTTTCGCGTCGCTCATGTCTCAGTTCCTCAGGCGATTCGGGTGGTGGCGATGGCGGCGGCGGGGTCGCCCGACGCGCTCTCGCGGAATGGGTCGGTCTCGGGCGCGCGCGGGCGTGCCGGAACGATGGGGGCGGGCGGGGTCGCCGGACGCTGGTCGCGCGCCGACTGGCCCAGGTCGGAGCCGCCGGTCGCCCCCGCCTGCACCGCCATGCTGCCCAGCCGCATCCCCTTGTCCTCGGCCAGCTGGGCGAGCGTCGCATGCGCGTCCGCCAGGATCGTCGCGGTGTGCGCCTGCTCGGCGGTGAAGTGGATATGCGTCCGGTCGTCGTCGCGCCGGATCGCGACGGCGATCCCGCCCAGCGCGTCGGGTGAGAGCTGAATCCGGGTGTCGGCGGTCGCGGCGTCCTCGCGCATGCGGTCGATCCGGTCGATCATCGCCTGCGGCCAGTGATGCTGCGTCATGTCGAGCGGGGCGTGATCGGCGGTCGCGGTCGCCGCGACCACGGGACGCGCGCCATCGGTCGCCGCCAGCGCGACGGGATCGGCGGCCGCGCCCGCCACGGTCAGCGTCGCGCGATCGGACGCTTCATCGCGATCCTCGGGGGCTGTGGACAAATGGCGCAGTGTTTCCGCCAGCAGGCCGATCACCGGCGCGCCTTGCGCGGGTTGCAGCACGCTCAGCGGACCGCTGGGCAGAGCGGGGGACGGGGCGAGCGTTTCGGTGTTCGTCTCGACACGGGGCTGGGCGGCGACCAGGCGAAAGCCGGTGGCCCGGGCCGCCGGGGGCGGCATGTCGGCGACCGGGCCTGTGGCGGGCGCCAGCGCATCGAGCATCGCGGCGTCGCTCGGTCGGATCAGGGGCGTTGCAGCGTCGGGGCGCGGGGCATTGGGGGCGGCGGCGTCGGGAAGGGCGGGCTGGAGCAACGAGCTCGCATTCCCGACCGGTGCCGGACGCGTCGCCTTAATCGTGTCGCTATCGATGCTTGGCGGCCCATCCTGTGGGACGATCATCGGGGTCGTCGCGATCGCGATGGCGAGCGGGCTGGTGACGGTTCGATCGGTGACGCCCGGGTCGGTCGCGGCGGCCTCACCGCTGGCGACCGGCGCCGCATATTGGGTCGGCGGCGGCACGTCGGCGAAGACCGGCAGGACCATCGGCAAAATGCCCGGCAAGGGATTGCCGGGGTCCGCTGCCGCCTTGTCGCTCGTCTCGGGCGAGGAATCATCGTCCTCGGTGACGAGCGAAAGCCCGCCCGTGTCTGCGACGGGCGACGCTATCGCGAGGAGATCGGAAAATTTCTCCGGATTTCCGTCGCCTGCCGGGATCGTGCCGCCCGGCTTGGCGGACAGGCTGCGACCGGGATGCAGGACATCCAGCATGAGGAAGGAGGGAATGGCTGACATGGCATAATACCCGTCAGCAAGGATCGTGCCGATTTTGCGAGCGGCGCGGCGCGGCGGCGGGCATGTCCTCCAGCGCGCGCATTTCGGCGCGGATCGCGGCGGCGCGGGCGCGTTCGAGCAGCTTTTCGACCGCCGTCTGATCGCGCTTGGCATCGCGGGTCTGCTCGGCGGCGCGGTCCGCCTGGCGCTCGGCGGCGGCGACGCGACCGGCGGCGGCGTCGGAGGATTCGTTCAACCGGTTGCGGAAATGCGCCCGCGCCATCAGCGCCACCGCCGAGGTCGGCGGGGCCGGGGTGGGAGCGACCGCCTGGGCCAGTTGGGCGATGCGATCCGACAACTGGCGTTCGGTCGCGACCCGCTGCTGCGCGCGCGATTCCTCGGCCATGGTCAGGTTGAGTTGCAGCGTGCGGACCCGGTGGAGCCGGTTCAACATCGCCTGTTGCCGGTTGGGCATGGTCTGTCCTTCGGTCAGGCGCCGGGCTGGCCGAACACGCCGACCAGTTCCTCGACCGCATGGTCGAGCGGCACGATCTCATCGGCGTCCTGGCGGATATATTCCATCACCGCCGGGTGGCAGGCGATGGCGGCGTCGATCGCCGGGTCGGCCCCGGCGCGATAGGCGCCCATCAGCACCAGGTCGCGATTTTCCTCATAGGTCGCCAGGTGGCGGCGCAGCGTCCGCGCGGCCATGGCATGCGGCTTGCCGACGATATCGGTCATCACGCGGCTGACCGAGGGGCCGATATCGATCGCGGGATAGACACCGCGCTCGGCCAGATGGCGGTTGAGCACGATATGGCCGTCCAGGATCGAACGCGCCGAGTCGACCACCGGGTCGTTGCCGTCGTCGCCGTCCGCCAGCACGGTGTAGATGGCGGTGATCGACCCCGGCCCATGCGCATCGGCCCCGGCGCGCTCGATCAGATTGGGCAGCATCGCGATGGCGGACGGCGGATAGCCGCGCGCCGAGGCGGGCTCGCCCAGCGCCAGCCCGATCTCGCGCCCGGCATGGGCGACGCGGGTCAGCGAATCCATGATCAGCAGCACCTTCTTGCCCTCGGCGCGGAACGCCTCGGCAATGGCGGTGGCGCGCAGGGCCCCGCGAATGCGCAGCACCGGCGAATGGTTGGCGGGCACCGCGACCACGACCGAGCGCGCCCGCGCCTCGCCCGCCACCTTGGTTTCCAGAAAGTCGGCGACCTCGCGGCTGCGCTCGCCGATCAGGCCGATGACGATCACATCGGCGCGGGCGGCGCGGACCATCATGCCCAGCAGCACCGACTTGCCGACGCCCGAACCCGCCATGATGCCGACGCGCTGGCCCTGGCCGATGGTCAGCAGCCCGTTGATCGCGCGCACGCCCACGTCCAGCGGCTCGCGCACCCGGCCGCGATCGAGCGGCGACTGCATCTTGCCCGCCAGCGGCCAGCGGCCCGCGCCGCGAATGGGGCCCAGTCCGTCGATCGGCTTGCCCGACCCGTCGACCACGCGGCCCAGCATCGCCGCGCCCACTTCCGCCTCGCCCGGAGGACCGAGCGGGCGCACCGGCGCGCGCGGCAGCAGCGGTGCGGGACCGCCCAGATTCATCAGGAGCGTGCGACCGTTGCGGAAACCGATCACCTCGGCCTCCACCCGCTCGCTCTCCGCATCGCCGATCGCGCAGACGGTGCCCACCGGCAGCGACAGGCCGACCGCCTCCATCAACAGCCCGTCATAGGAGGACAGCCGCCCCGACACGCTGACGCGCGGCGCGAAATCGGCCTGGGCCAGCGTTTCCAGATAGTCGGCGGTGAACCGGTTCAGCATGACGGGACCGGCACCTTGTCCATGACCGCCGCCAGCTGATCGAGCCATAGGCGCGGTCCGTCCTCGATGATGGTGGAGGCGCTTTCCAGCACGAAGCCGCCGCGCTCGACACTGGGATCGCCGACCGGGAAGATCGTCTGCGGCAGTCGCCCTTCCAGGGCGGCGACATCGTCGGGATGGACGCGCAGCATCGCGGACTCATGCGCCTCGGCCAGCAGGTCGATCGCGCCCTCGATCCGCGCGGTCAGCCGGGCGGCGTCGATGCCGGTCTCACCGACCAGCCGGGTGACCAGCGCCATGACGGTGTGCCGCAACTGGTTCGCCATCATGTCGCGGTCGATCCGCGATGACAGCGCGTGGGAGATGCCGCCGATCAGCTCGGCGTCGCGTGCCTGCGCTTCGGACAGGGCCTGGAATTCGCGGGTCGCGTCCTCGACGCCCTGGGCATAGCCCTCGGCATGGGCGGCGGCGCGGGCCGCCGCGATCGGATCGACCGCAGGCTCCTCGCCTTCCTCGCACGCGGCGAACGGATCCCAGCCCTGGGTGGGGTCTTCGGTCCGGTTGGCCGGGTGGAAGTGGCGGGGCCGCGCCTGTCCGTCCGCTTCCGGGGCGGGATCGGCACCCGGCACCGGCGAGCGGGGGCGGAACGACACCGGGCCCGCGCCCAGATCGAAGCCCATGCCCATATCGGCACCGGCGCCGGCAACCGACCCGGCACCCATGCCGGGCAGGTCCGACCGGGCGAAGCCGCCCGGCGGCGCGAACGCCTGTTGCAGCGCCGCCGCCGCCGCATTCTGCCGCGCGGAGAAACCCGCGACGAAATCAGACATAATCGTCCTCGCCGCCGCCCATCATGATGGTGCCTTCCTTGGCCAGGTTGCGGGCCACCGCGATCATCGCCTTCTGCGCCTCCAGCACTTCGGACAGCTTCATGGGCCCGCGCGAGTCGATCTCGTCGCGGATACCCGCCGCCGCCCGCGCCGACATGCACGCCAGGAAGCGTTCGCGCGCCGCCTCGTCCGCGCCCTTGAGCGAGCGGATCAGCACTTCGCCATCGACGTTGCGGATGAGCGCGCCCAGATTCTTGTCGTCCATCTCCAGCAGGTTCTCGAAGATGAACAGCGCCTCTTCGATCTGCTTGGCGACGTCGCGGTCGATCTTGAACAGCTTGGGCATGACCCGCTGCTCGGTCGCCTTGCGCGCGCTCGACAGGATCTTGGCCGCCTCGCGCGAGCCGCCCATGGTCAGGCCGTTGCCCGCCCCGCCGCCGCCATTGCCGCCGCTCGTGCGACGCGACAGGATCGCGTTCAGCGTCTCGATCGCCTGCGGCGTCACCGGCCCCAGCCGCGCGACGCGGTGCAGGATGTCGGGCTGCATCGTCTCGGGCAGCAGTTCGAGCACCTGGCCCGCCACCGCCGGATCGCAATTGGCGATCAGCACCGCGCCGATCTGCGGATGTTCCTTCTCGACGATCTTGGCGATGTCGGTCGCGTCGAGCCAGTGGAGCATCTCGATCTCGCACTGCGCCTCGGGCGGCACGATGCGCGACAGCACGCTATCGGCGCGTTCGGGCCCGAGCGCCCGGTTCATCAGATTTTCGACCAGCGGCTTGGGCTCGAACGCGATCGAGGTCCGCGCCCGCGCACAGCCGACGAAATTGTCGAGCACCTCGTCGACGTCGCTCTCGCTGACATCCGCGATCGAATACATCGCCTTGCCCAGTTCGCGCACCTCGTCGGGGTCCAGCTTTTGCAGGATGGCGGCGGCTTCCTCCTCGCCGACCAGCATCATCAGGACCGCCGCACGCTCCACCCCGCTATAGGCGCGGGGGGCCTCCGCAACCGCGCTCATGCCTGCGGCTCCGGCATGCGGATCATGTCGCGGATGGCGAGGGCGGCGCGGGCCGGATTGTCGCGGGTGAAGCCGCGCACCTTGCCGATCCGTTCGTCGAGCACGGTCGAATCCTCGATATCGTCGAGCGTCACGGGCGGCTGGACCGCGATCTGATCGGGCCGGACCTGACTGGCCAGCGCGGGATCGCCGTCGGCCTCCTCCACGCCATCTGCGCCGTCGGCGGCCCCCATCGGCAGCGCCTTGGTCGCCGCCTCGTCCTTCTTCTTCGTCATCGCCTTGACGAGCGGACGCACGCCGAGCAGCAGGACGAGCAGCGCGATGATCAGCGCGGTCGCATTGCGCGCCAGCACGGGCAGCCAGCTATTGTCGTACCAGGCCGGACCCTGATCGGTGCTCGCATCGGCGAACTTGCGGCTGATGACGGTCACATTGTCGTTGCGCTGCTGATCGAAGCCAACCGCCGACTTCACCAGATCGGAAATCTGGCCGATCTCCATCTGGCTGCGCTTGCCCGTGGCGGGATCGCGCAGCAGGACGGCGACGGTCAGCCGCTTGATCGAACCCGGCGCGGCGCGCGTCACCGAGACTTCCTTGCCCAGGTCATAGGCGCGCTGGAAGCTGTCGGACTGTTTTTCGGGGTTCACGCCCGGACCACCGGCGACCGGCTTCTGGTCGGCGGGCGGCGTGCCCGGCGCGCCATTGGCGGCCTGCGGCTGTTGCAGCGTGCTGGCGGGCGGCGGGGTGTTGGACAGCGCGCCCGGAATGCCGCCCGGGGTGGTCGGGTCCTTCTGGTTGCCGGTCCAGTTGCCGGTTTCGGCGCGCAGCACGCCTTCCTTGTCATAGGATTCGCGGGTCGCGCTGGTCTCGTCCAGATTGACCTCGGCCTGCACCTCGGCGGTGAAGTTGCCCGCGCCGACCAGGGGGGTCAGCAGCTGGATCAGCTGGGTCCGGTATTTCTCTTCCATGCGGCGCTGGAAATCGATGCGGCGATCGTCGCCATTGGCACCCTCGGCGCCCTTTTTGGACAGCAGGCCGCCCATCTGGTCGACGATGGTCACGTCCTCCGGCTTCATCCCCGGCACCGACGAGGCGACGAGATTGACGATCGACTGGACCTGCGATTCCGACAGCGAGCGCCCGGCATTCAGCTTCAGCACCACCGATGCGGAGGGCGAGGCATGGTCGCGCACGAAGACCGACGCCTCCGGCATGGCGAGGTGGACGCGCGCCTCGGCCACCGCGTCGATCTCCTGGATCGAGCGGGCCAGTTCGCTCTCGCGCGCCTGGCGAAGCCGTTCGCCCTCGACCGCGCGGCTGACGCCCATCGGCAGCTGGTCGAGGATCGCGTAGCCGCCGGGCGCCTGCTTGGGGAGCCCCTGGCCCGCCAGCAGCATCCGCGCCCTGGAATAATCCTCCTCGTTGACGGTCAGTGCGCCGGTGCCGTCGTTGATCTTGCTCTTGATGTTCGCGGCCGACAGCGCGGTCGTCACCGCCTGCTTGTCCGCGTCCGAGAGATTCTCGAACAGCGTCTTCTGCGGCGGGCTGGACAGCGCCATCCAGGCGAGCGCGGCGGCGGCGATCAGTCCGATCAGCATCGCCATCGGCGCGGAACGGCGCACGGCGGGCTGCGCCATCACCGATTTGATCTGGCGCAGCGGGTTGGCGAACTTTTCCGGCAACGGCGGCAGGGCCGGTGCGGGATTGGTCGATGCGGGGGTGAGGGCAGTGCTCATCTTACACCGGCATGCTCATGATGTCCTTATAGGCGGACAGGAGTTTGTTACGGACCTGCAACGTCGCTTCGAAGCCGACCGAGGCCTGCTGGCGCGCCATCATCACCTTGGCGATGTCGACGGTTTCGCCGCGTTCATAGGATTCGGACAGGCGGGCGGCCTGTTGCTGGCCTTCGTTCACGCCCTTCAGCGCGGTTTCCAGCGTGTCGGCGAAATTCGCCGGAGCCGCCGGGGCTTGAGTCTGGGCGGCCTGTGCCGCCTGGTTGGCACCGGCCTGGCTTGCCGCCTTGAGCGCCTGATTGCGTTCCAGGATCTGCGCACGAAGCGCCATCACCCGGTCGACGCTCATCGCGCCGCCGACACCGCCGACGCTCATGCCATCATGGCCCGGCTAGAGGGGCGGATGATCTCCTCGCCCTGCTCGCGCGCCTTGGCGAGGCGGTAGCGCAGCGTGCGCTCCGAAATGCCCAGGCGCTTGGCGGTCTCGACCCGGTTGCCGCCGCACGCGGCCAGCATCTCGCGGATCGCGGCGAATTCGCTCATCTGCACGACCTTGCCCAGCGTGGCTTCGGCGGTCGTCACGGTCAGCGGCATGTCGTCGGTGTCGTTGGCGACCATCGGGCGGTCGAACACGATATGCTCGGGCTCGATGGTCGCGCCGCCCGCGAAGAGCAGGGCGCGTTGGATGACGTTTTCCATCTCGCGGACATTGCCCGGCCAATTGTGCATGGCCAGCTTCTCGATCGCCGCGACGCTGGGCCAGGGCATGACGGCGCGGCCCGCGGCGTGGCGCAGGATCATCGTCGCGGCGAGCGCGGGGATGTCCAACCGCCGCTCGGACAGCGCCTTGGTGGTCAGCGGGAAGACCGACAGGCGGTAGTAAAGGTCGGCGCGGAACCGGCCCGCCGCCACTTCGGCCTGAAGGTCGCGATTGGCGCAGGCGATGATGCGGACGTCGACCGACTGCGGCATCGACGCGCCGAGCGGGATCACCTCGCGCTCCTGGAGCACGCGGAGCAGCTTGGCCTGAAGCTGGAGCGGCATCTCGGCGATCTCGTCGAGCAGCAGGGTGCCGCCGTCCGCCGCGCGGAAGAAACCTTCGCCCGCCTGGGCCGCGCCGGTGAAGGCGCCCTTCTGGTGACCGAAGAGCAGCGCCTCCAGCATCGATTCGGGCAGTGCCGCGCAGTTGATCGCGACGAACGGCTTGGACGCGCGGGCGGACTGGGCGTGGATCGCGCGGGCCACCACTTCCTTGCCGGTGCCGGTCGGGCCGTTGATCAGGACGGTGATGTCCGACTGGGCGACCCGCTCGGCCAGGGTGAACAGCGCCAGGCTCTCCGGATCGGCGGCGGTCGGCATGTCCGGCCCGGCGACCAGCGCGCGGACGAAGCTGTTGCCGACACCGGCCTCGCTTGCCGGATAGATCACCGTCGTCGGTCGGCCATGGCTTGCCGGGATGATGGCGGGCTCGGCCCCGTCGCCGACGATCACGGTGCGCGTCGGATGGGTTACGACGTCGTCCGGGGTCAGCAGGAACATGTCCCCCGCCTGTGGCGCGGCACCCGGTTCGGCAATCGCCAGACCCTGAGCGCGCAATGCGGAGATCAGCGCATATTTCTGCTTGATCAGGGCGGGAGAGGGAAGAATCGACGGCATCGGCGGGGAAGTCCTTTCGTGACTCCCCATTGCCGCTTCTTTGGTAAAACCGCGGTTAATGCGGCAAGAATGGCGGCAATATTTTTCCGGGCGCACGCGGGCATGCGCCCGCGCCACCGCGCGGGGGCGGGCGCACGCGTCCGCCCGCCCGTGAAACGGCAATTTCGGCAAAACTTAAGGGCAGGTTTTTGCCGGTTGGCGGCTAAATCCTGCCGGAATGCGGCCGTTCTCCACTTCGACGGCTCGACGGTCCCAGGGGACAGCGAGGGACCCGTCGAGCTTTTCGGAGGATGAACGATGACTGTTATTGCGACCAACGTGAATGCGATGCGCGCCACTGCCGCCGGCAACCTCGCCCAGAACGCGCTGAGCACCTCGATGCAGCGCCTGTCGAGCGGCAAGCGTATCAACTCGGCAGCCGACGACTCGGCGGGCCTCGCAATTTCGGCCTCCATGACGTCGCAGATTCGCGGCATGGCGCAGGGCATCCGCAACGCCAATGACGGCATCTCGATGGCGCAGACCGCCGAAGGCGCGCTGGACGAGGTGAGCAACATGCTGCAGCGCATGCGTGAACTGAAGGTCCAGTCGACGAACGGCACCTATCAGGCCAGCGACGTCACCAACCTCAACAACGAGCAGGCCGCGCTGGCGGTCCAGATCAACAGCGTGGTGTCCAACACGACCTTCAACGGCAAGGCCTTGTTCAACGCCGCCGCCGCAACCGGTTTCACCATTCAGACCGGCGCCGGTGTCAACGATACCATCACGCTGAAGTCGACCGACTTCACGAAGGCGACCGGTTCGGCAGCCCTGGTCGCCGTGACCGGCGGCGGCGGTGAATCGGCGGCAAACGCCGCGACGATCTCGGCGGGTGCGACCCTCGCCCAGTATGACGACGCGATCAAGGCGGTGGCGACGGCGCGGGCCGGACTGGGCGCGACGCAGAACCAGATCCAGTCGGCGGTCAACAACACGACCTCGACCATGACCAACCTGTCCGAAGCCCGCAGCCGCATCGAGGACACGGACTTCTCGGCGGAAACCACCGCGCTCGCCAAGGCGCAGATCCTGAGCCAGGCATCGACCGCGATGCTGAGCCAGGCCAACCAGTCGCAGCAGGGCGTGCTCAAGCTGCTCGGCTAATCCCCGGATCGGGGGTCTTTCCCCTGAACCCCCGATAACTGTTCCCCCGTCATTTCAATGAGATGGCGGGGGACAGCCAAAATAATTCGTCGCCCGCTGCACTTTTTTTCTAAAGTGCGGCGACAGGCGACCGTTTTCCGTTGTGGCAGCTCGACCTTCGCCTTGGGGGCGGCGGAGAGCTCCAGCTTTGGAGAACAACCATGACGGTGATCGCCACCAATATCTCGGCCTTACGCGCCGCCAATGCATCGATCTCTGCCCAGAACGGGCTGGACGTTTCGATGAACCGCCTTTCGACGGGTAAGCGAATCAACTCCGCGATGGACGATGCGGCCGGTCTGGCCATCACCTCCTCGATGACCGCGCAGGTGCGAGGCATGAATCAGGGCGTTCGCAACGCCAATGACGGCATCTCGATGGCGCAGACCGCCGAAGGCGCGCTCCAGGAAGTCAGCAACATGCTGCAGCGGATGCGCGAACTGGCGGTGCAGAAGGCCAACGCGACCTATTCCACGCAGGACATCGGCAGCATCACCGTCGAGCAGGACGCCTTATCGGCGCAGATCACGACCATCCTGACCAATACCACCTTCAACGGCCAGAAGCTGTTCGATGGTACGGCGGGCCTTAACGGTGACGGTTCGGTGCAGATCCAGGCGGGTGCCTATTCCAGCGATGCGCTGACCATGACGTTCGGTAATCTGAAGGCTGACACGACCCTGGTCAAGGTCATCGACTTTGCCACCCAGAAGTTGAAGACGTCGCCGGCCCCGGTATTCCAGGATTTCGACGACGCGATCGCGAAGGTGTCGAATTTCCGCTCGGGTCTGGGTGCGGTGCAGAACCGGCTTCAGTCGGCGATCAACAACCTGACATCGAACGCCACCAATCTTTCAGCCGCGCGCAGCCGCATCGAGGATACCGATTTCTCGTCGGAAACCACCGCGCTCGCCAAGGCGCAGATCCTGTCCCAGGCCTCGACTGCGATGCTGAGCCAGGCGAACCAGTCGCAGCAGGGCGTGCTCAAGCTGCTCGGTCAGTAATACCGGATCCTGAGCGCCCCGGCACCGCGCCCCCACTCGGGTGCCGGGGCCGACCGACCGCGCCCGAGCGCGCGGTACGGTTCGCAGGAAAAACCCCGGCGGCCTTCGGGTCGCCGGGGTTTACGCGTTTCTATTCGCCGCGCAGCACCAGCGCGGGCGACACGCGCGCCGCCTGCCAGGCGGGATAGAGGCTGGCCAGCACCGCACCCGCCAGCACGCAGACGCCGATGATCGCCACCTCATGCGGCGAAATCCCGATGGGCAGCGACAGGAAGACGTCCAGTTCGCGCTCGCGCGTCGGGGCCAGCGACAGGGCGAACGCCGCGATCCGCTCGCGCTGGGTCAACAGGCCGCTCGCCAGCGTCAGGCCCGCCACCGCGCCGACCCCGGCGATGACGCTGCCCACCGCCGTGAACACCCGCGCGATACCGCGCGCGGACATGCCCATGCTGCGCAACACCGCGATCTCGCGTCGCTTGGAGCGGGCGAGTAGGGTCATCGAGGACAGGATGTTGAACAGCGCGATAACCGTCACCAGTCCGACCGCGATGGTCATGCCGATCTTCTCGGTCGCCAGCGCGGCGAGCAGCGTGCGGTTGGTCTGGGTCCAACTCGCGATGCGATAGCCGGGGCCGAGGCGGCGGCGGATTTCACCGGTCACCATCGCTTCGTCGGCGGGTTTCGTCAGCGTCACCGCGACCCGGCGCGTCACCGCCGCCGTGTCGTCCAGGATCGGCAGGCCCGTCACCGGGCCGATCACGACGGGCGACTGTCCGCCATCGGCTTCGTCGTCATGGTAAAGCCCGGCGACCCGCGCATCGAACAGCTTCAGCGACACCGCCCGGTCGGGGGCGACCTCGACCCGGCCCAGCGCGACCGGCATCCCCGGCAACAGCCCCAGTTGCAGCGCGGCATTCTCGCCGACCGCGATACTGTCGGGGGAATCGGGGCGGCGGCCCATGGCCATGCGCGACAAGGCGGGGTGGCGCGCCAGCCCGTCGGGGTAGAGTCCCTGCAAGCGGATCGGGCTCATCCGCCCGTCGATGCTGAGCGCGGCGGTGATTTCGCGCAACGGTTCGGCGCGCGCGACACCGGGCAGCCGGGCGATCGCCGCGGCAACCTGCGCCTCGTCCATCAATTGGTGGGCGGCGGCGGTGATGCTGAGATGTCCGTCGACCGGCGCGACGCTGCTGGCCAGCTTGGCGGTCGCGCCGTTCATCACGGCCAGGACCAGCACGAGCGAGGCGACGCCGATCGCCACCCCGATACAGCCGATCGCGCCGACCAGCAGGACCAGCCGTCCCCCCGCACCAGGCCACAGATAGCGCGCGATCAGGTGACGTTCGTGACGGGCCAACATGCTCTTTCCCCGGATGCGGGGGAAAGGCTTAGGCGCAAGGACCGGTCAAATGAACACGATTTCTCCCCCCGGCGGGGAATCATGGCGAAACCGCCAAGACCATCCCGGCGAATGCCGCGGCGGACGATCGGTGTCGTTATGCCTGCCCGGCCAGCGCCTTTTTCAGCTTGGCATGGGCGGCGCTCTTGATCTGGCAGACGCGGGCGGCGCCGACATTCAGCACCTGGCCGATTTCCTCCAGATTGAGTTCCTCGACATAGTAAAGCTGGATCACCATCGCCTCCCGCTCGGGCAGGGCGGAGATGGCCGCGATCAGGGCGTCGCGCAGGTCGCTTTCGGCCAGTTGCTCGAAGGCGTCGGGGGTGTCGTCGGCGAACCAAGGCAGATCGTCCGAATAGACATCGTCGATCGAATCCATCCGCACCGCCTCCGCCGTCTTGTATTCCGCGCGAAGCCGTTCGACCGGCACGCCCAGCTTTTGCGCCACCGCCTCGTCGGTCGGGGCCTGGCCGTCGGGCTCGGTCAGGGCGGACACCGCCTTGGCATAGTCGCGGCGGCGGCGCATCGCCCCGCGCGTCGTCGTCGCCTGGCGCCGCAGTTCGTCGATCATCGAGCCGCGCAGGCGGGCCTTCAGATAATGGCCGAACTCGACCCCGCGCTCCTCGAACGAGGCGGCGGCCTCGACCAGCGCGACCAGGCCGACCTGGACCAGGTCTTCGATCTCGACCAGGTTCGACATCGACCCATGGACGTGCCACGCGATGCGGCGGACCATCGGCAGATGCTGGCGGATCAGCGCACTGCTGTCGCCCGTGGCCCCGCGCGGGGCGGGGCGATAGGTGAGCGGCTGGTCCGCGATCGTCGGATTGACCAGCGCGGGGTCGAAGCTCGCCGGGTTGACCGGCTGGGCATTCATGAATGCGCCGCTGAAAGGGTGCGAGGTCATGCAGCAATCGCCTGTTGCTGGGAGTGATGGGGGGCGCCGATGACGGCGACGACTTCGACCGGCTTGTCTTCCGGCACTTCGAAGAAGGAGAGGACGGGCACGTCGGGCAGGCAGGTGCGCAGCAGCTTGCGCATCGCCAGACGGACGCCGGGCTGGACGACGAGGGCAAAGGGCTTGGCCTCGGCGATCAGCGGTTCGGCCGCCTGGGTCAGCGCGGTGGTGATCCGCTGGCCCAGATCGGGTTCGATGACATGGCGGCGCGACACGTCGGCGCGCATCGCCTGGCCCAGCAGCCCTTCGAGCTGACCGTCCAGCGTCATGACGCGAAGCGGTTCGCGCACGCCGCACAGCTTCTGGACGATCAGCGCGCCCAGGCTGGGGCGGATCGTCTCGATGATCTCTTCGGCATCGGTCGTCCGCTGCGCGGCGACCGCGATGGCGCTGGCGATCCGGCGGAATTCCTTGAGCGAGATATTCTCGGCCAGCAGGCCCTTGAGCACCTGGGTCAGCGTGGTCAGCGGCAGCGGCGTCGGGCAGAGCGAGGCGGCCAGTTGCGTCGCGTGCTCCTTCAACCCGTCGAGCAGCGCCTGCACCTCGTCGGGGCCAAGCAGTTCGGCGGCGTTCGAGCCCAGGATATGGTTCAGATGGGTCGCCATGACGGTGCCCGGATCGACCACCAGATAGCCCATGCCGGTCGCGGCATCGGCATCGCCCTTCAGGATCCAGGTGGCGGGCAGGCCGAAGGTCGGGTCCTTGACCGGCTTGCCGTTCAGCGTGCCGAACGCCTGGCCGGTGTCGAGCGCCAGCATCTCGTCGGGCGAGACCTGGTCCTCGGCGGCGACCACGCCGTTGATGAGGATGCGATAGCTATAGGGCGCCAGGCTGATATCGTCGCGGACCCGCGCCTGCGGCACGACGAAGCCCAAATCCTTGGACAGTTGGCGGCGGACGCCGGTGATGCGCGCCATCAGGGGGGCGCCGCGACGCTCGTCGACCAGCGGCACCAGGCCGTAACCGATGTCGATATGCACCTGCATCCCGTCGGTCACGTCTTCCCACGCGATGCGCGAGGGGTCGACCGGTTCGGCTGCGGGCGGGGCGGCGACGATGACGGGGCGCTTCTCGATCTGGCGCAGCTTCCACGCGGTGAAACCGGCGATGGCGGCGGCGGGCAGCAGGATCAGGTGCGGCATGCCGGGCAGCACGCCCAGCAGGCCCAGGATGACCGCGACCGGCAGCCAGGTCTTGGACGCGCCGAACTGTGACCCGATCTGGCCCGCCAGATCCTTGTCGGACGAAACGCGCGTCACGATGGCGGCGGCAGCGATCGACAGCATCAGGCTGGGCAACTGCGCGACCAGCGCGTCGCCGATGGCGAGCAGGATATAGGTCTTGGCGGCGTCGGCCACGCCCATGCCGTGGCTGACCGGACCCAGGATCAGGCCACCGATGATGTTGGCCGCCAGGATCAGCATCGCGGCGACCGCGTCGCCCTTCACGAACTTGGACGAGCCGTCCATCGAGCCGTAGAAATCGGCCTCGGTCGACACCTCGACGCGGCGCGCCTTGGCCTGGTCGGGCGTGATGAGCCCGGCGTTCAGGTCGGCGTCGATCGCCATCTGCTTGCCGGGCAGCGCGTCCAGGGTGAAGCGCGCGGACACTTCCGACACGCGGCCCGCGCCCTTGGTCACGACGATCAGGTTGATGATCATCAGGATCGCGAAGACGAAGAGGCCGACGACATAGTCGCCGCCGATCAGGAAGGTGCCGAACGCCTCGATGACATGGCCCGCCGCCGCTTCGCCCTCATGGCCATGGACCAGCACGATGCGAGTCGAGGCGACGTTGAGGCCCAGGCGGAACAGCGTGGCGAAGAGCAGGACGGTCGGGAAGGCCGAGAAGTCGAGCGGCTTTTCGGCGTTCAGCGAGACCATCAGCACGGCCAGGCTGATCGCGATGTTCGCGACGAAGAAGACGTCGAGCAAAGCCGGCGGGATCGGCACGACCATGACGAGGACCAGCAGCAGGATCGCGGCGGGCAGGGCCATGGTGCGGCCATTGGCGAGAAGCTTGCCCATGCCTTAGCCCCCCATGCTCGCGAGCATCATGTACGCCAGCCGCGCATGATCGGGCTTGGGGCGCAGCACGCTGTCGCCGTTCGCCGTCGCGCTGCGCATGCCGAGCTGGTTCATCGTGCTGGTCGCCCAGGCGATGGCGTCGGCGGCGCTTTCGTTGTTGCCGGTGACCACGGTGGCATCGCCGTTCATCCCCTGGAGCGCGAGCGCCTGCGCCGCGAACTGGAGATTGGCGGAGCGGGTCGCGTCGCTGTCGGCGCTGCTGCCCGCCAGCTTGTTCGCGAACCGGTCATAGATGTCGGACAGCGAGCGCGGCTGGCCGTTCGACGCATAGAAGACCGAACGATTGGCCCGCGCGGCGGCGGGGAAGAGCGATGCGCCGCTGGCCTGCGGGTTGCTGGCCAGCGTGCCCAGAAACTTGGTCGCGCCGCCCAGGCCCAGGAAATGCGCCATATACAGGTCGGTGCCGTTCGCCTCGCGGCCCAGCGTCGATTCCAGCGCGGCCTTGTTGTCCGAGGCATGTTCGGCGGCCATCAGCGAGGCGGCGGTCGGATCGTTGCGCAGGCCCATGATCGCCGAGCGCGCATTGCCGGTCACATAATAGCGCCCGCCCGACTGGCCGATCGAATCCGCCGCCCAGCCCAGCCCATGTTCGGCGCCATGCTTCTTGAGCACGGCAAGCCAGCTCTGCTCGACGAACTGATAGAGCCCCGAGGCCGAGGAGGTGCCCGCACGGGCATTGGCGTTCAGCCCGGATTCCAGCTTCGCCTGGCCGAGCAGATAGCCGAAATCGACCCCCGTGCGGCTGGACGCCAGCGCGATGGCCGATTGGATTCTGGCGTGGGAAACGGGTTGGACGGTCATGCTATGTGGTTAAAGCCCTGGTTTGGGCTTCGATTAGCAAGGGGCGTGCCAATCCCGATCGCCGCCACGGATCGACCCGTTCAAAAGCGATGGCGGCAATAAAAAAGCCCGGAAAAACCGGGCTTTGCTTCACATTGCTGGCGCCGTGACCATGTGCGGGGCGGTGGTGGGTCGGGTCACGGCAGAGGTCGGTGCGGCAAAGCGGCAAGCGCTTGCCGCCGGCAAGGCGGCAATCAGGCGAAGGCGCGCATCATCGGGCGATAACCCGCCCCGGCATCGCCGGTCAGGGTCTGCAACCGGCGGCGGACATTGGCGGCCATCAGGTTGACATAGATGCGGCACGTCTCGTTCAGGCGATTGGCCTCGTCGGCCAGTTCGCGCAGCTCGGGTCCGGCGGGGCCGGTGCCCAGCGCGGCGACATCCTCGATCGCGGCCAGCTTTTCGGTGGTCGCGCGCTCCAGGCCGGCGACGTCGTTGACCTTCAGGGCCGCGATCTCGCGATGAAGGGCCTCGATGACCCGGATCAGGGCGTCACGCCGCGTCATTGTTGCTCCAGCTCAGCTTCAGGGCGATCATCTGGTCGGCGATGGTCGCCGGCAGGATCGGAAAATTGCCGTCCGCGATCGCCTTCTTGATCTGGGCGATGCGCTCCTGATTGATCGGAGGCTGCGAGGCCATCGAAGCGGACAGGCCGCTCAGCGCGCTCGTGTCGCCGGTCGCGGGCTTCGCCGGGGCAGGCCCTGCCTCGGGAGTCGCCGCCACGCGGGCCGCCGCGATCCGCGCGACCCTCGTGTCTCCGGCATTCAGCCTTGAAGTCGATATTTCCACCATGCCCGCACCTATCGGTTTCGCTGACATCCATGGAAACGGCAGTTTCGTGCATTCTTTTAGTCGGAATTTCAGCCCCGCCCCTGCGGGACGCCGTCAATCGGTCCAGCCGGGCAGGGTGGCGCGACCGCTGGACAGGGCAACTGCTTGAATAGGTTGGCGAGCTGCGTCGATCTTCACCGGAAAATGTGCGCCCGGCGCGGCATCGGCCATCGCGATTCCGTCGCGGGTGATCGAAAATCCGTCCGATCCCGCCTCCACCGTCACCGGATCGCCGCGCCGGATCACCGGTTCCTGGCGGACCGGAACGGTGGGAATCGCCGCCACGGCGGCGGCCACCGGGCGAGGGGCGGCCAGCACCGGTACGAAGATGCGCCATTGCGGACTGGAACAGGCGATGACCACCGCGTCATGCGCCTCGGTCCGCCAGGACAGCGCGACGGTGGGGCATTGGGCGAGCTTCAGCCGCGCGTCCACGGGCGAACGCGCGCCGCCCTCCACCCCGACCGGGCGGCCGGTGAAGGCGGTGACCGCCGCATCCAGCGCGGCGACATCCTGAAAACCGGCGGCGCCGGCCAGCAACAGGGACAGGATCATGGGGACTTCCTTCGGGGTTCACCGGAAAAGACGAGGGTGACCACCGCGCGTCGCTGGCCGGAGGCCGTGGCGGTCGACAGGGTCAGGCGATCGGCGGCGGTCGGGCCGATCAGCGCGGCGGCGGCGCGCGCGCGATCGGCGGCCAGCACCACCGGGCTATGGGTCACGGGGTCGACATCGGCGGCGCTGCCGTCGGTCGCGGCCTGGATCGACAGGCGCACGCGCGGATCGGCCAGCGCTGCCTTCGCCCAGCGCGCCAGATCGGGATCGGGGTCGATCGGCTGGGCCGAACCGGGGGCGAAACGGAGCGCGGCGGCGGCGACCGGCATGATCGGCGATGGCGCCGGGACGGGAGCGGCACGGGCAAGCGGCGTGGCCGCCCCGAACTCGGCGCGCAGGGAATCGACCAGCGCGGGGCGCCGCTCGGCGCCCATCGCCTGCACCAGCACCAGAAAGCCGACCAGCAGCAGCGCCAGATCGGCCAGGGTGATCAGCCAGAGCGGGCGCGACGCGGCAGGGGCGGGGAAGTCGAACTCGGTCATGCGACGGTCGCCAGCGGGCGGCGCGGCGGCGTCGGCGGGCGGACGGCGGCGACCGGGGCCTCGCGCGCGGCGAGCGCGGCGATGGGCAGTTCGATCCGCGCGCGCTCGAACGCCTCGATCCGGGCGGCGCGGCGCAGGCGGGCGGCGATGGGCTGTGCGACCAGATTGGCGAACAGCGCGCCATACAGGGTGGCGAGCAGCGCGATCGCCATCGCGCCGCCGATCCGCTGCGGATCGTTCATCGTCGCGAACATCGCCGCCAGCCCGATCAGCGTGCCGACCATGCCCATGGCGGGGGCCGCCTCCGCCGCGCCCGCCCAGATATCGACGACCGCCAGATGCCGTTCGACCCGCGCCAGGCGGGCCTGACGGGTGCGGGTGAGGACGGTCTCGGGCCGCTCGCCATCGACGATCGCGCCGATCGCCTCGGCCAGATCGGGATCGGTGATGACCGAACGGTCGAGCGTGACCACGCCGTGGCGCTGCGCGATCCGGGCCAGATGGGTGATCTGCTCCAGCAGCGGCTCGGCGGAATAGGGCGCGCGGACCAGCACGCCCAGCGCGCGCACGCTGCGCCGGGCATCCCGCCACGGCGTGCGGAGCAGGGTCGCGACCAGCGTCCCGCCTAGCACGATGGCGAGCGCGGCGGGGTCGAGGAACTGGGAAAGGGGCGGCAATCCGTTCATGCGCCCGTACTCTGCAAGCACCGGGCCAGTTTCGGTGCTTCTCTTCATAAAGGACTGGGCGACAGGCCCTTTTGCCGCCTGTTGCCGCCACCCGGCAACGGCGGCGGCAAGGCGTTGCCGGATGCCGGCTTGCCGGTCCTTGCCGCCACGTCCCTTCCCTTCGTGGCGGGCGAATTGGCACGGAGGTTGCGTATCCCCGCTGGCGTGACGTTTCGCGCCGGAAAGGAGGATCGACGATGGCCAATGAAACACTGTTCGGCGTGCATGGAGCAGCGCTGGAGGTACGGGCACAGCGCATGGGTGTGCTGGCGTCCAACATCGCCAATGCCTCCACCCCCGGCTTCAAGGCGCGCGACATCGATTTCAAGGCCGCGCTGGCCGCGGTCGAGGGCGAACAGGATCAGGGCCGGGGCATCGGCGCGGCGATGAAATATCGCGTGCCGATCCAGACCTCGCTCGACGGCAATACGGTGGAGCTGAACCAAGAGCAGACCGCCTTTGCCGAGAATGCCGTCCAGTATCAGACGACCCTGTCGTTCCTGAACGGCCGCATCGCCACCATCACCCGCGCGCTGAAGGGCGAATAATCCATGGCGGACGCACCCCTTTCCATCTTCCAGGTCGCCGGTCGCGCCATGTCGGCGCAGCTGGTGCGGATGAACACCACCGCGTCGAACCTGGCCAATGCCGGGGACGTCACCGGTTCGGCCGATACCGCGTACCGCACGATGAAGCCGGTGTTCCGCACCAGCTTCGACGCCGCGACCGGCCTGTCCACCGTCGATGTCGAGAAGATCGTGACGGCGGGCGAGAACCCGACCGTGCGCCACGACCCGAACAACCCCTTGGCCGACAAGGACGGCAATATCTACGAAGCCGCCGTCGACGAGACCCGCGAGCTGGTCGACATGATGGAGACGGCGCGCACCTATCAGAACAATGTCGAGGTGATGCAGACGGCCAAGTCGCTGATCCTCGACACCCTCAAGCTGGGCCGCTGATCATGACGATCTCCACCACCATGGACTCCACGCTCGACGCGCTGGGCGTCCGCCGCTCCGGGGCCGCCAGCGGTGCGTCGTCCACCACGACCACCGCCAAGAAGTCCGACACGCTCGACCAGTCCTCCTTCCTGAAGCTGCTGACCGCGCAGTTGCAGAATCAGGACCCCTTCTCGCCGATGGACAACACCCAGATGGTGGCCCAGATGGCACAATTCTCCAGCGTGGCGGGCATCTCCGAGATGAACACCACCCTGTCGGCGATGGCCGCCAAGATGAACGGCACGACCAAGGCCGATGCGATGAGCTATGTCGGCAAGACGGTGCTGACCCCCGGATCGGTCGCCTATGGCCGGACCAGCGGCGGTATCGCGGGCGCGGTCGAGCTGGACCAGGCCGCCGCGAGCGTGTCGGTCACGATCGCGGACGCGCAGGGCAACCCGCTCAAGACGCTGTCGCTGGGCGCGCAGAAGGCGGGCACCGCCAGCTTCGACTGGAACGGCAAGACCGAGAGCGGCGAGGATGCGGGCAGCGGCCCCTTCACCGTCACGCTCAACGCCAATGACGGCGTCGCCGCGGTGTCGGGCCGCCCGCTGGTCTGGGCACCCGTCCAGTCGGTGTCGATGCCCGCCAGCGGCGATCCCGTCCTGACCGTCGCCGGCCTCGGCCAGATCAACCTCGCCGCCGTCCGCTCGGTCGGCTGACCCCCATCCTCACCAAGGTACTCCGCCCATGTCCTTCTATACCTCGCTCAGCGGTCTTCAGGCTTCGCAGACCGACCTGTCCGTGATCTCGCACAACATCGCCAATGTCGGGACCAACGGCTTCAAGAAGAGCCATGCCCAGTTCGCCGACGTGATGGCGTCGAACTTCGCGACCGACCCGACCAAGCAGGTCGGCTCCGGCACGGTGGTCAAGTCGAACCGGCAGGAGTTCAAGGAAGGCAATTACAACAGTTCGGCCAACGCGCTCGACCTCGCCATCTCGGGCGACGGCTTCTTCGCGGTACAGACGCCAGGCAAGGGGCCGCTGCAATATACCCGCAACGGCGCGTTCCAGGTCGATCAGCAGAATTACGTGACCGACGCCAATGGCGGTCGCCTGCAGGTGCTGCCGGTCGACAGCGAAGGCAACGTCACCGCGACGGGCGTCGACGGTCTGACCGGCCTTCAGCTTCCCGCGACCAGCGGCCTGCCGCTTCCCACCAAGAAGGTGACGATGGACCTGAACCTGTCGGGATCGTCGGTCGCGCCGACCGTGGCGTTCAACCGGTCGAACATGGGCACCTACAACAACACCACCCAGACCAAGATCTACGACACGGCGGGCAACGCCATGACGCTGACCAACTATTATGTCCGCAAGCCGCTGCCCCTCGACGCCAACGGCAAGGAAATCCAGCCCGCGGACGGCAGCAGCAGCTGGCAGGTATACAGCTTCGTCGACGATCAGCAGTTGAAGGTCGGGGGTTCGACCGATCCCGTCGAGATGACCTTCGACAAGAACGGCAACATGACCGTGCCGACCAAGGCGATCGATTTCGACCCCTTCACCTCGCACAGCACGACCACGGCGCAGCCGCTGTCGATCGACTATACGGGTTCGTCCCAGGCGGGTTCGGTCTTCTCGGTCGCCTCGCGTTCGCAGGACGGCAAGGCGATCGGCATCCTGTCGGGTGTGTCGGTCGGCGACGACGGCCTGGTCACCGCCTCCTTCTCCAATGGCGAGACGGCCAAGCTGGGCAAGGTCGCGCTGGCCGACTTCGTCAACATGCCGGGCCTGCGCCAGGCAGGCGACAGCTATTGGCAGGCGACCGGCCTGTCGGGCAATCCGGTCATCGGTTCGGCGGGCGAAGGCACGTACGGCGCGATCAAGTCGAGCACGCTGGAAGGCTCCAACGTCGACATCACCGAGGAACTGGTCAACCTGATCGCGGCGCAGCGCAATTTCCAGGCGAATGCCAAGGCGCTCGATACGTCCAGCCAGATCTCGCAGACCATCTTCAACATCCGCAGCTAAGTCGCGGCACGGGGGTAACGGGGAACAGCGATGGACAAGCTGGTCTATACGGCGGCGACGGGCCTGCGCGCGCATATGGCGGCGCAGACCGCGATCGCCAACAACATGGCCAACGCCTCGACGATCGGCTTCCGCTCGGACCGGGTCGTGTTCGACCGCATCGACCTGAAGGGCGGCGGCGCGGCGTTCGAGGCGCGGATGCCGACCGCCGAGGAAGTGACCGACGCCGATCGCGCGCCCGGCACGGTCCAGCAGACCGGCCATCCGCTCGACGTCGCCATCGCCACCGGCACCGCCTGGCTGGCGGTGCAGGCCCCCGACGGGTCCGAGGCCTATACCCGGCGCGGCGACCTGGAGGTGACCGCCTCCGGCGTGCTCCAGACCGGCGACGGCTATCCGGTGATCGGCCAGAACGGTCCGATGACGGTGCCGCCCTACAATTCGCTGACCATCGCCCCCGACGGCACCGTCTCGATCGTGCCGCTGGGCGCGGGGCCGGACACCCAGCCCCAGGTGATCGACCGGCTGAAGCTGGCCGACACGCGCGGCTCGACCACGGTCAAGGGGCTGGACAATCTGTTGCGGGTGAAGGGCGGCGGGGCCCTGCCGCAGGACATGGACGCCACCGTCCAGTCCGGCGCGCTGGAAGGCTCCAACGTCAACATGACCCAGACGCTGGTCGACATGATCGAGAACCAGCGCAGTTACGAGGTGCAGGCCAACCTCATGAAAGAGGCCAAGTCGATGGACGAGAACAGCGCATCGCTGATGCGGCTGCCGAGCTGAGGATTAGAGAGTTATGTCTTCCGCCGCCATGCACGTCGCGCGCACCGGGCTCGATGCCCAGGATATGCGCATGCGGGTCATCTCGAACAACCTGGCCAACGTCAACACGACCGCGTTCAAGCGCGACCGCGCCGCGTTCGAGACGCTCGCCTATCAGGTCGTCACCGCGCCGGGCGCGGCCAGCTCGACCGAGAGCAAATATGCGACCGGCCTGAACCTGGGCACCGGCGTCCGCGTCCAGGGCACCGCGCGTATCAATACGCAAGGCGCGATGCAGACCACCAACAACAGCCTCGACCTCGCGCTCGACGGAGAGGGCTATTTCCAGGTGCAGATGCCGGGCGGCCAGCTCGGCTATACCCGCGCGGGCAACTTCTCGCGCTCGGCCGAAGGGTTGCTGGTCACCTCCGAGGGCTATCAGGTGATGCCGGGTATCACCATTCCCGAGGGCACGACCCAGATCACCATCGGCACCGACGGCACCGTCTCGGCGACCCTGCCGAACCAGGCCGCGCCCGCCGAGATCGGCCAGATCCAGATCGCCAACTTCCCCAACCCCGCCGGGCTCCAGGCCAAGGGCGACAATTACCTGACCGAAACCGCCGCGTCGGGTGTCGCCAATATGGGTGTCGCCGGGCTCGAAGGGCGCGGCCAGATCCGCCAGGGGATGCTGGAAGGCTCGAACGTCAATGTCGTCGAGGAACTGGTCGACATGATCGAGACGCAGCGCGCCTATGAGGTCAACTCGAAGATGATCAAGTCGACCGACGAGATGCTTCAATACGCGAACCAGAATCTGTGATGATGCGCCTTCCTTCCTTCCTTTCGGGCTATGGGGTCGAGCTGGCGCTGTCGGTCGCCGCCGGTACGCTGGTCGCCGCCGCGCTGGCGCCGATGCCCGCCCATGCCAGCCTGTTCGGCAAGAAGAAGCCGGTCGAGGACTTCACCACCGTCCGTCCCGACGCCGTCGCCGTGCAGCCGGTGGCGCAGCCCACCGGCTCGATCTTCCAGGCGTCGGACGGCTATGCCGCGCTGTACGAGGGCTGGCGCGCCCGTCGGGTCGGCGATCCGCTGACCATCATCCTGGTCGAGCGGACCGCCGCGTCCAAGTCGGCGGGATCGAAGCTGGGCTCCAAGGGCGATCTCGGCCTGACCCCGCCCACCACGGGGCCGCTGGGATCGCTGCTCAAGTCGACCGATGTGGGCATGAGCGGCAGCCGCAACTTCACCGGTTCGGGCGCCGCCGACCAGTCCAACTCGCTGTCGGGCGAGATCAGCGTGACCGTGGCGCAGGTCTTCCCCAACGGCACCATGCTGGTCCAGGGGCAGAAGCGCGTGACGCTCAATCGGGGTGACGAGTTCATCCAGATCAAGGGGCTGGTCCGCATGGCCGATATCGGCATCGACAACCGTGTCCTGTCGACCCGCGTCGCCGATGCGCAGATCGCCTATACCGGCAAGGGCGACGTCGCCCGTGCCAGCCGCCAGGGCTGGCTCAGCCGCTTCTTCCAGGCCGTCAGTCCGTTCTGAGGCATTTGACCATGATCCGCTTCCTCCTCGCGCTCCTCGCCGCCCTTTCGATCGCGGCCCCGGCCTCCGCCGACCGGATCAAGGATCTGGGCGGGTTCCAGGGCATTCGCACCAACCAGTTGACCGGTTACGGCATCGTCGTCGGTCTTCCGGGGACGGGCGACGACAATCTGGAATATACCGTCCAGTCGCTGAAGGCCGTGGTTTCGCGCTTCGGGCTGCAACTGCCGCCCAATGCCAATCCGGGCATGAAGAACGCCGCGGTGGTGATGGTCACCGCCGAACTGCCGCCCTTCGCCAAGCCGGGGCAGAAGCTGGACATCACCGTCTCCTCGATGGGCAAGGCCAAGTCGCTTCGCGGCGGCGCGCTGATCCTCACCCCGCTTCAGGGTGCCGATGGCCAGATCTATGCGATGGCGCAGGGCAACCTCGCGGTCGGCGGGCTGGGCGCCGAGGGCGCGGACGGGTCGAAGATCGTGGTCAACGTCCCCTCGACGGGCCGCATTCCCGAAGGCGCGACCGTCGAGCGCGCCGTCGCCACCGGGTTCGACACCGCCCCCTCGCTGACCTTCAACCTGGCGCGCGCCGACTTCACCACCGCGCAGAATGTCGCGCAGGCGATCAATGCCCGCCTGGGCATGGGCACCGCGCAGGCGATCGACGCCGTGTCGGTCGCGGTCCGCGCGCCGATGGGGGCCGATGTTCGCGCCATGCTGATGTCGGAGATCGAGAATCTCAACGTCGCCTCCGCCGAACCCTCGGCCAAGGTCATCGTCAACGCGCGCACCGGCACCGTGGTGATCAACTCGGCGGTCCGCGTCGGCCCCGCCGCCGTCACGCACGGCAAGCTGACCGTCAAGATCGACGAGAACCAGCGCGTCAGCCAACCCGGCCCGCTCAGCGGCGGCCAGACCGCGATCACCCAGAAATCGGGTGTCTCGGTCGAGGAGGAGCGTCGCCCGATGTTCCTGCTGAATCCGGGTCCGAAGCTGGCCGATGTGGTGAAGGCGGTGAACGCGATCGGTGCGGCCCCGTCCGACCTGGTCGCCATCCTCGAAGCCCTTAAGGAAGCCGGTGCCCTCAAGGCGGAGCTGATCGTCCTGTGACCCAGAGCATTGCATCCACCCCGGCGACTTCGCCGATCACCGGATCGGTTTCCACCGATACCAAGCGGCTGGCCAGCGGTGCCAATCTGGACAAGGCGGGCACCCAGTTCGAGGCGATCTTCAACGGCATGATGCTGAAGGCGATGCGCCAGACCAAGCTGGGCGACACGCTGTTCGAGTCCAAGGCGCTCGACACGTTCCGCGACATGCAGGACCAGCAGGTCGCGCAGACCATGGCCGAACATGCCCCGATGGGAATCGGCAAGGCGGTCACGACATTTCTCGCCAGATCGAAACCCGATCTTAACCACGCATAACCTATTCTGAGTCGTATGAGCGACTTGCTCTCCATCGGCGCTTCGGGCGTACGCGCATATCAGACCGCGTTGACGGCGGTTGGCGAGAATATCGCCAACACCGGTACCGACGGCTATTCGCGTCGCTCGGTCGGCCTGCGCGAGATCACGAGCTCGGGCGGGGTGACCAGCAGCAGGCTGTCCGCCGGGGCGGGCGTGACCGTCACCGGGATCGTCCGCGCGACCGACACCTATGCCTCGGGGGCGGTGCGGTCGGCGACGGCGGATTTGAAGCGGACCGAAACCGGCGAAGTCTGGCTCAACCGTATCCAGGACGTGATGACCGGGGACGAGGTGTCGAGCCGGTTGACCGGATTCTTCACCGCCTCCCGCGCGCTGGCGGCGGACCCGACCTCCACCGCGCTGCGCACCACGATGCTCGAAGCCGCCAATTCGGCGGCTTTCGCCTTTACCGCGACCGACAAGGCGTTCGATGCGATGGAGGCCGATTTCGACGGCCAGGCCCGCGATGCCGCGCAGGGGCTTTCCTCGCTCGCGCTGTCGCTGAGCAAGGTCAATGACGGCCTGACCCGGACCCAGGCGGGCACCTCCGCCTCGGCGCAGCTGGCCGACCAGCGCGACCAGATCCTGTCGCAGATGAGCGAGCTGTCCGACATCAACGTGACGACCGACGAGCTGGGCCGCGCGACGGTGCGGATCGGCGATCGTGCCGGACCGATCCTGGCCTCGCCCGATACGCTGGGCGCGGTCAGCTATACTCGCAAGACGGGCGGCGGCGTCGGCTTCACCGTCGTGTCGCAGGGCAAGGCGACCGAAGTCGTCCCCTCCGGCGGGACGATCGGCGGGATGCTCGACGGGGCGGAGCGGATCGCGGCGATGCGCGACAGCTTCGATGCGGTCGCCAAGGATTTCACCGACACGGTCAACACGATTCAGAGCCAGGGGCAGGACGGCAATGGCACGACCGGCACCGCGCTGTTCGCCCTGACGGCGGGCACCGCGTCGATGACCGTCGTGCTGACCGACGGATCGAAGATCGCGGCGGCGGCGGCCGGGCAGGGGCCGCGCAACACCGACAATCTGGCGGCGCTGGAATCGGCGCGGTACAGCGGTCAGTTCGAAACCCGCATCACCCAGGTCATCACCGAAAACGCCTCCGCCCTGAAGCAGCGGCAGACCATCGCCGATGCACAGACCGCGATCCGCGACGGGGCCAATGCCGCACTGACCGGATCGACCGGTGTCACGCTCGACAATGAGGCGGTGTCGCTGATGCGTTTTCAACAAGCCTATTCCGCGTCCAGCCGCGTCATCCAGATCGCGCGCGAGACCTTCCAATCCATTCTTGAGATACGGTGATGGCGATGCAGATTTCGACCTCCACCCTGTATGAAAGCGCGACGCGGCGCATGACGGCTTTGCAGAGCAAGGCCAACGAGCTGATGACGCAGAACGCGACGGGCAAGAAACTGCTCAAGCCGTCCGACGATGCCGCCGCTTCGGCGCAGGTCGCGCAGCTCAATCGCGCCGATGCGGATGCCGCCGTCTACAAGAGCAATTTGTCGCTCGCCAAAACGGTGCTCCAGCAGGTCGACACCACCCTGGGTGCGATTGGCAGCCAGTTGCAGTCCGCCATCGAACTGGCGACCAAGGCCGCCAACGGCACGCTCAACGATTACGACCGATCGGTGATCGGCGACCAGTTGAGCGCGATCCGCGACCAGCTCGTAACGCTGGGCAACACCCGCGACGTGCGCGGCCAGCCGCTGTTCGGCACGGTCGACGGCACCGATCCGGTGCGGAACGTCAACGGCAGCTATAGCTATACCGAGCCCAAGACCTCCGCCGTACCGATCGACCGCGACCAGACGGTCGAGATCACGGTCGGGGCGGAGCGCGTGTTCAAGTCGGGCAGCAACGACACCTTCTCGGTACTCAACAACCTGATCACCGCGCTGAAGACGCCGGGGGGATCGAGCGCCGATATCCGCAATTCGATCGACCAGCTCAACACCGCCAACGACAATGTCGGCGCGGTGCAGGCCTCGGTCGGCGCGCGGGGGACGCGGGTCGAGTTGCAACAGACGATGCTGGAGACCGCCAGTACCGATCGCGCCGCGCTGCGATCGAATGTCGAGGATGCCGACATCACGACCAATATCGCGCAGCTGCAACAGACGATGACCGTGCTTCAGGCGACTCAGGCCAGCTTCACCAAGCTGTCGGGCCTGTCGCTGTTCGACTATCTGAAATAATCGCTTCCGTCGTCCCGTCCTTTCCGGCGCGGTAACCCTATGGTGACCAAATCCGGTTAATCCAGACACCTGACGGCCTTCGCGCCGGTCCCTGCTGGAGAATCGGTTCACCATGTTTCCTGCCATTGGCCTTGTCATCCTGCTCGGCATGGTCTTCGGCGGCTTCGCCATCACCGGCGGCGCGCTGGGGCCCGTGTTCGAGGCGATTCCCCATGAGATGCTCATCATCGGCGGTGCCGCCGTCGGCGCGCTCGTCATCGGCAATTCCGGCGCCGAGCTGAAGGCGCTGGGCGGCGCGATGGGCAAGATCTTCAAGGGGCCCAAATACAAGAAGCAGGACTATCTGGACGTCATCTTCCTCGTCTCGAAGCTGATGAAGATGCTGCGTACCGAAGGACCGATCGCGCTGGAGCCGCATGTCGAGGACCCCAAGTCCTCCTCGGTCTTCGCCGAATATCCCCGCCTCGTCGCCGACCATACGCTGGTCAATCTGATCGCCGACACGCTGCGCCTGGTCGTGGTGTCCAGCGGCACGCTCGACGTGCATGCGGTCGAGGAGGTGATGGACAACGCCATCAAGACCCACCATCACGAGGTGGAGGGGCCGCAGGGCACGCTTCAGAGCCTGGCCGACTCGCTGCCCGCGCTCGGCATCGTCGCGGCGGTGCTGGGCATCGTGAAGACCATGGGGTCGATCGACAAGCCGCCGAGCGTGCTGGGCGGGATGATCGGATCGGCGCTGGTCGGCACCTTCATGGGCGTGCTGCTCGCTTATGGCATCGTCAATCCGTTCGCGGGTCGCCTGAAGCAGGTGATCGACGCCGACGCCGCCATCTATCACGTGGTCAAGCAGATCATCATCGCCTCGCTCCACGGCCATCCGCAGCCTTTGGTGATCGAAGCGGCGCGTTCGGGCATCAAGCACAAGGATCAGCCCGGCTTCGCCGAGGTCTTCGACGGCTTGCGGGGCAAGTAAGCCATGGCGCGCGCACCGCATGGCAAGAACGAGCCGCCCAAGATCGTCATCGTCAAGAAGATCATCGTCGATGGTCATGGCGGACATCATGGCGGCGCGTGGAAGGTTGCCTATGCCGACTTTGTGACCGCGATGATGGCGTTTTTCCTGCTGCTCTGGCTGCTGGGTGCGACGACCGAGAAGCAGCGCAAGGGCATTGCCGATTATTTCGCGCCGACCCTGCTCGACACCCGGTCTCAGGGGATCGGCGGGGGCGTGCTGAACGGCGGGCCGGGTGCGGGCGAGAAGCAGAGCGGCAACAACGGCATCGTCCAGCTCATCGTCCCCAAGATCACCGGCGAGGGCGGCACGAGGGCCGGGACCGGCGACAAGGGTTCGCTGCGCAATCCCAACGCGCTGGCGCAGGATCGCAAGAGCTTCGCCGAACTGCAAAAGGCGGTTCAGCGGAAGATGGAAACGACGCCGGGCCTGAAGAAGCTGGCGCGGCAGGTCCGCTTCATCCCGACCCAGGACGGGCTGCGCATCGATCTGGTCGACAATGCCGATTATTCGATGTTCGCCAGCGGCACGACGCAGCTGGAGCCCGAGGCCTCGGCGCTGATCGGCACCATCGCGCGGTCGATCTCCGGCCTGCCCAACACGATCATGATCCGCGGGCACACCGATGCCGTGCCCTATGGCGATCCGCGCGCGATGAACAACTGGATGCTCTCCTCCAGCCGCGCCGAGACCACCCGCCGCCGTCTGGCCGCCGGGGGCATCCCCGAGTCGCGGTTCGAGCGGATCGAGGGCGTCGCCGATCGCGAGCCGATGATCGCGGACAACCCCGCCGACCCGCGCAATCGCCGCGTGGCGATCACCCTGCTCTATCGCAAGGGCAGTTTCGGGCAGTAAGAGCGTGGCACCGGCGGTCAGTAGGTCCAGTGGCCGACATAATCGCCGGTGACCGTCACGTTATCGACCACGCTGGTCGCCTGGAACACGAAGGCCGCCTCACGCCCTTCCGGTCCATAGAGCCGCCCGCGCATGCGGCCCTTGTAATCGGTCTGGTCGGTGACGTCGGCGGTGAAGATACCCGTCGTCCGGTCGAGCTTGCCGACCATCTTGAACGTGCGCGGGGTCGAGCCACCGCGAAAGCCGTTGAAGTTGACGGTCGCCTGCACCGTGTCATTGGCCTCGATCACCTGAAAGATCCCGAAATTGGATGTCTGGATGATCACGCTGCCCCCTTCCGGGGTAAAGCCGGGGTTGGGAGCGCTGGGATACCAGATGGTGCCGACCCCCTCATAGCTGGGGTTCAGGGCGAAGGTCGCCGCCCGCATCGCGCGCGCCTTGCGGTCGAGCAGATCCTCGCTGTTCGATGTCGCCCCGAAAAAGGCCGAGGAATATTGCATGACGCGCGCGGGCCTGCCGTCGACGCTGCTCTGGCCCACCATACGCTCCCAGGCGACCCGCGTGACATATTTCTGCTGCATCGACGGGGGCAGGCCGACCAGGATGCGGTCGGCGGTCGGATCGGACTTGCCGTAGACCCGGTATCCGTCGACATCCTTCCGGTCGGCGGCGGTGAAGAGGGGACTGCCGACCCGGCCATAGTCGAAGCGCACGGTGTCCGCATCGCCCGAATGATTCCAGGTCGCGCGCAGATCGGTCGGAAACAATTGGGCGTCGAGATAGAGGTTGGACACCACTATCGTTGCGGAGGGCTGGCCCGCCACGTCTTGGGTGATCAGGCCCCGGCGAACGTCGAACCCGACATCCGAGAAGGCGGTATAGCTGCGCGTCAGATCGTTATAGCTGGGATAATTCCAACTGGCCGAGGGGGCGGATGTCGGGGTGGGAGCCGGGAGCACGATCGGAGCGGAGCCACCGCCGCCGCCATCGCCGCAAGCCGCCAGAGCGGATGCCGCTGCCCATCCCAAAAATCGTTTCATGCCCGCTTGTCCCCCGTGTTCCCGAGCGGCCGGGACGATCGCAACACCGGGATCGACGGCCGTGGGAATGTCCCCGGTTAGGCAAGCGCGGGCCCGCACTCAACACCCTCAAATAAGGAGCGCTGTGCCACGCCTATCATGGTCTTGTAACGCAAAGAAAAAAAGGCCCCGCCGATCGTCGTCACCTTGGGAGAAGGGCGACGACTGTCGGCGGGGCCTTTTTGCGATCGGGTGATCGCCGCGCGCTTATTCGGCGTCGGCGGCGCCTTCGCCCTTGCGCGGCTTGCGCGCGGCACCGGCGGTGCGCGGACCCGGCTTGCGGCCCAGGCCGATCTTCTTGGCCATCGCGCGACGGCTTTCCGAATAGCTTTCGGCGACCATCGGATAATCCGGCTTCAGGCCATAGCGTTCGCGATATTCTTCCGGCGTCAGACCATGGGTCGCCAGATGACGGCGCAGGGTCTTGTAGGGCTTGCCGTCGATCATCGAGACGATGTGATCTTTCGAAGCCAGCGACTTGCGAACCGAAACCGCGGGAACATATTCCGTCGGGGCTTCGACATCGGTCGTCTGCGGCGTGCTGCCCAGAAGCGAAGACACGGTTTCGTGCATCTTGTTCAGGAACGCCGGAACCTCTTCGGAAGACGTTCGGGTGTTGGGATTACCCAACCATGCGATCGTCAACTCGGTCGCCAGTTCTACGGCATTCACATCGATAGGGTCGTCGGCCATGATACGCTCCTGTTATTTTCCGCTTGACCTAACCGTCAAATACGAGACGTCAACCGCCAGATTGGGCCGATCGTCCAAAAACTATCCAAAACGACAGTAAATTCTCTTTTTGAAACTCGTTTCATGAAGATTTTGGACAGTGGACAACTTGGAATAAAGCCAAATCGGTCAGAACGATACAGGCGGAACTATATGGTCGAACGCGACGAAAATCTTATCCATGTTAGTACTATATGAAAGTTAATTCATTTATGAGCATTTTGATGCCACGCACTGACGGCAAGGCCGCGATGCCGTGGTCCAGATGCAAAAAATGCAACAAAAATTGATGAGCTTGCATTTGTGTTAATCGTCGGCATCCGCCAAAGAGGACGGGCCTTTCAGGCATCCTCTCCTAAAAACTTTCACGGCTGGTCTTCGGACCAGCCTTTTTTTTGCTATGCATCCGGTGCGACTGGGCCTAGGCTGCCTCATCGCCGCGCTTCAATAAAAGATAAGCAGGAGTGGAAGCCGCCGGAAAGACCGGCATCGCGCGTCGGTGCCGGGGGTTGAGCGATCACTTCGCTCCCCCCGTTTACCGCCATGGCCGATCGGCCTGCGTTCGATCATCGGCAATAGTCAGTCGTGCGCGACCGCCCGCTTCTTCGTTATCGCCATTGGCATCGACCGATACGGCATCTGGGAAATATGATGTCCTGGCTCCAAGAGGAGTGTTTACGCCTTGTCCTCCGGGGTCTTGCGGCGGATGAACTGGTCGAGCGCGGACAAAGCGAGACCCGCGAACGCGCCGATATCCGGCGTGGATGGCGCGGGATCACGGGGAAGGCCGTCCTGCGGCTCGGGCCGTGGTGCTTCCTCCGGTGTCGAGCGTGTCGTCTCGCGTGCCAGCGCGGCGGCCGCGACCACCAGGCCGGAGGCGATCAACTGCCGCCCCATCGGACTGCGCGCCTGATCGAGCAGAAGCTGGCCCACACGGTGCAGGGACGATGTCGCCTGAGGGGCCGCCTGCTCTTCTTGCTTGGCCTTTTTCTGCTTTTTCTTCTGCTTCTTCTTGCCCATCGAACGGCACCTCCGAAAATGGTGTATTCTTAATATAATACACCTTGGCGGCGCGACAAGGGTGGGGCGTGGTCAACCGCTCAAGGCGCGGGCGCGGCGTCGCTGAACCGAACTGCCGATGCCCAGCGACTCGCGATATTTGGCGACCGTGCGCCTGGCGATGTCGAAGCCCTTGGCCTGGAGCAGTTCGACCAGCGTGTCGTCGGACAGGATCTTCGCGCCCTCTCCCGCGATCAGCGTCCGGATCGCGCTCTTCACTGCTTCCGCCGACACCGCATCGCCGCCGTCCGCCGCCGCGATGCCGCTGGTGAAGAAATATTTCAGCTCGTACAGCCCGCGCGCGCAGCTCAGATATTTGTTGCTGGTCACGCGGCTGACCGTGGATTCGTGCATCCCGATCGCCTCCGCCACACGGGCGAGGGTCAGGGGTTTGAGATGCGCGACGCCGTGGAGGAAGAACGCCTCCTGCTGCTTCACGATCTCGGTCGCGACGCGGATGATCGTCCGCTGCCTCTGGTCGAGCGCCTTCATCAGCCAGTTGGCGCTGGCCAGGCAATCGGCCAGCCACGCCTTCGACCCCTTGTCCTGCGGACCGTGGCGCAGTTCCTGATAATAGCGGCGGTTGACCAGCACGCGGGGCAGGGTGGCGGTGTTGAGCTCGATTCCCCAGCCGGACTTGATCCGCGTGACGAACAGGTCGGGCACCACCGCTTGGCTCGGTTCGCCGCCATAGCGACAGCCCGGCTTGGGGTCATAGCCGCGCAGCTCGCGGATCATGTCCGCCATGTCCTCGTCATCGACCCCGCAGATGCGCTTCAGCCGGATCAGGTCGCCCCGCGCCAGCAGGTCGAGATTGGCGATCAGCCGCGCCATGCAGGGATCGTAGCGATCGACCTCCCTGGCCTGAAGCGCCAGGCATTCGGCCAGATCACGCGCGCCGACCCCGGTGGGGTCCAGGCTCTGCACGACGGTCAGCACCGATTCGACGCGGGGCAGCGGTACGCCCAGCCGCTCGGCGATCTCGCTTAGCGGCACGGTCAGATAGCCCGCCTCGTCCAACTGGTCGATGATGTGCGCGGCGATGGTCAGTTCGACCCCGGACAGGATCAGCGCGACCTGTGCCTCCAGATGCTCGGCCAGGCTGGGCGCGTCGTCGGGCAGCGCGTCCCAGTCGGGTCCGTCCTCGCCGCCCAGCCCGGCGCCGCCCGATCCGCCGTTCAGCGACAGGCCGCCATCCGGGCCGGTGCCGCCATCGGCGATGCTGTCCTGCTGATGGCTTTCGGTCGCATAGTCGAGGTCCAGACCGCGATCCTCGGCGGGCGCGGTGCCGGTGACCAGTTCGTCGGCGCCTGCCGGAGCCTCACGTTCGGGACGCTCGGGGGTCGCCACCTCGCGGACGGCGGTCGCATCGAGCAGGGGGTTCTTTTCCACCTCCTCGGCGATGAACGCCTCGATCTCCAGATTGGACAGCGTCAGCAGCTTGATCGCCTGCTGCAACTGCGGCGTCATCACCAGCGACTGGGACTGGCGAATGTCGAGGCGCGGGGACAGGCTCATGCCGCCGCGCTCCGGTTCGCGCCGGGACCATCGAGAAAAATGGAGCGGCGGCGCGCGGTCATCGGATCAGAGCGAAAAGCCCTCGCCCAGATAAAGGCGACGGACATTGGCGTCGGCGACCAGCTCCTCGGGCGAGCCGCTGAACAGCACGCGACCGTCATAGATGATGTAGGCGCGGTCGACGATGTCCAGCGTCTCGCGGACATTATGGTCGGTGATCAGCACCCCGATGTCGCGCCGCTTCAGGTCCTTCACCAGGTCGCGGATATCGGCGATCGAGATGGGGTCGATCCCTGCGAACGGTTCGTCCAGCAGCATGATCGACGGATCGGCGGCCAGCGCGCGGGCGATCTCGGCCCGGCGACGCTCACCGCCCGACAGCGCCATGGCGGGCGCGGCGCGCAACCGGGTCAGGCCGAATTCCTCCAGCAGCTTGTCGAGCTTGCGCGCCTGCTCGGCGGGATCGGGCTCGGCCAGTTCCAGCACGGTCAGGATATTCTTCTCGATCGACAGTCCGCGAAAGATCGAGGTTTCCTGCGGCAGATAGCCCAGGCCCAATATCGCGCGGCGATACATGGGCAGCCCGGTGATATCCTCGCCGTCCAGCATGATGCGGCCCGAATCGGGCTTCACCAGACCCATGACCGAATAAAAGCAGGTCGTCTTGCCCGCGCCATTGGGGCCGAGCAGCCCGATCACCTCGCCGCGCCCGACCGAGACGGACACGTCGGTCAGGACGGTGCGCTTGTCATAGCTTTTGGCGATCGACACGACCTGAAGGCCATTGGCGACGGGGGGCTCCGACACGGGGGCAGTGCGATGGCCCGGGCGCTGATCTGCCTCGCGAATCGGGGTTTCCATGTCCATCGGCCTGTTTCTTTCCTTGCCTGGCGCAGTCACGTTAGCGCGGAGAGGCTCCGCGCGTCACGCCTCAGTTGCGATCGGGGACCGAGAAGGTGCCCGTGACCCGGCCCGACGGCGCGCGGGTGACCGTGCCGCCATTGCCCGAGGACGCGCCGCCCGCCACCGACGATCCGTCGATCACCGCGCGACCGGTGTCGAGGTTCAGCGTCAGCCGACCGCCGTTCACGGTGTTGCCGTCCTGGGTCAGCGTGACGTTGCCCAGCATGGTGATGACCCGGCGGTTGAGGTCGTAAATGCCGTAATTGGCCCGCGCGGTCTGGTTGGGCCGCTTGACGACGACATTGCCCGACGCCTCGAACCGCGACACCTGCGGCTTTCCGCCGATCACCTGCCCGGTATAGTGGATGACCATCCGCGCGGCGGTCAGCGTCATCTCCGCCTGGCGCAGCACGACATTGCCCGACAGGACGCCGCGATTCGCCTTGTCCTGCAACTCGATGACGTCCGCGCCGAAATCGACGGGGGCGCGGCTGTCATGCCGGGTCTGCGCCGCGGCGGAGGCTGCCAAAACAAGAAGGGCTGGAGCCGTCGCGGCGAAGAGCTTGTGCATGATCGGCTATTTCGTGCTTTACGGTACGATGCGCAAGCGCGCGTTGCCTTCCAGCCGGACGGTGCGATCCTCCAGGTTGGCGCGCAGCTTGTTGGCGCTGAACGTCCCCTGCGGCACGCGGCCCGTCACCGCGCCGCCCGATTCCAGCGTCCGCTGCTGAAGATCGATCGTCGCGTCATGCGTCTGGAGGTCGTATCCGCCCGCCGATTTGAAATCGAGCGGCCCGTCCAGCTTCACCTGTTCGGTCCGCATGTCGTAGCGGCCCGAATCGGCGCTGACCGTGGCGGGGCCGTCCGACAGGCGGATCGCGGCGGCCAGCTTGTTGAGCTGCACCACCGGTTCGGCCGAACTGCGCTGGATCGCCGAGCCCGCGTCGAGCGAGAAGGGCTGCCCCTTGTCGTCGACGCCGCGATATTGCGCGGCCTGGATCTTCAACCGCTCCTTGGCGACCTCGACCTTCTTCTTGTCGAGGACGAAGGACACCTCGCTCGACGAATAGACCGGCGCCATCACCAGAAAGGCGGTCAGCACGCCGATCGCGCTGGGCAGCATCCAGCGGGCGAGCGTCACGAACCGGTCGTGGCGGCTGCCCGGCGCGGCCCAGATCTGGCGCTGGGTGCGGACGCGATCGGCGATTTCGGACATGCTGGCGTCTTCCCTATGGGCGCGGATCAGGCGTGGGCGAAGATATCGACCTCGGGCCAGCCGGCGAGATCCAGCTCGGCGCGGGCGGGCAGGAAGTCGAAACAGGCCTGGGCCAGTTCCATCCGCCCCTCGCGGATGAGGCGCTTGTCCAGTTCCACCTTCATCCGGTGGAGATAGCGCACGTCGGAAGCGGCATATTCGCGCTGCGCGTCGGTCAGTTCGGGCGCGCCCCAGTCGGAGGATTGCTGCGCCTTGGACAGCTCGATGCCCAGCAGTTCGCGGACCAGTTCCTTCAGGCCATGGCGGTCGGTATAGGTGCGGATCAGGCGCGAGGCGATCTTGGTACAATAGACAGGCCCTGCGACCACGCCCAGATAATGGCGAATCGCCGCGATATCGAACCGCCCGAAATGATAGAGCTTCAGCCGCGCCGGATCGGCGAGCAGCGCGCGCAGATTGGGCGCGGCATAGTCGCTGTCGGGGCCGAAGCGGACGAGATGCTCGTCGGGGCCGCCATCCGATAGCTGAACGACGCACAGCCGGTCGCGCGGGGTGATCAGGCCCATCGTCTCGGTGTCGACGGCGATCGAGGCGCCGGGCGCGAACAGATCGGCGGGAATGTCTTCTTCGTGCAGATGAACGGTCATGCCCTCTGCCCTAGCGGGCCGAATCCAAAGCCTCAACCGCGATCACCGATATCCGGGTCGGTGACGCATCATGGTTTCACCGATGTTGTGGAGTTTCGGCCACAATTCCGACGCAATCTGCCTCGTTCGCGGCGAAGCGAGAGCCATTCGCACGATTTCGTTCGCGATGCGGCGGCTCTTGCGTTATGAATGGCAATTAGGCGCAAAAGGTTTGGCGCCGAAAGACCCGCGCTCTTCGTCCGGCGCACGGTTCTTGAGGATAGCATTTGCGGGCGAACCGGGAAGACGAACAGGGCTTATGGGTTTCGATAGAGGTAGCCGGGGCAATCGCGGCACGCGTGGTCGCGACAAGCGGGACAATTTCGGCGGCAGCGAAGATTTCGGTGGCGGCGGCTTCGGCGGCGGTGATCGCTTCGGTGGTGGCGGCTTCGGCGGCGGCGGCGGCTTCGGCGGCGACCGTGGTGGCTTCGGCGGTGGTGACCGCGGCGGCTTCGGTGGCGGCGGCGGCGGTTTCCGTGGCGGCGGTGGTGGCGGCTTCGGCGGCGGTCGTGGCGGCGGTGGCGGCATGCCCCCCCAGGTCGTTGGCGAAGGCACCGGTGTCGTCAAGTTCTTCAACGCGCAGAAGGGTTTCGGCTTCGTCGTGCGTGATGACGGCGGCGAAGACGTGTTCGTTCACATCTCGGCCGTCGAGCAGGCGGGCCTGACCGGTCTGGCCGAGGGTCAGCCGCTCGGCTTCACCCTGGTCGATCGCGGTGGCCGCATTTCGGCCACCGAGCTGAAGATCGAGGGCGAACCGCTCCCGGTCCAGGACCGCGCTCCCCGCGAACCGCGTGAAGGCGGCTTCGGCGGCGACCGTGACCGTGGTCCGCGCGGCGGTGCCGCTGGCGGCTTCGGCGGCGCTCCGCAGCGTCAGCTGACCGGTGAGAAGGCGACCGGCACGGTCAAGTTCTTCAACGCGATGAAGGGCTTCGGCTTCATTCAGCGCGACGATGGCCAGCCCGACGCGTTCGTGCACATCTCGGCCGTCGAGCGCGCCGGCATGGGCTCGCTGAACGAAGGCGACCGCCTGCAGTTCGAGATCGAGGTCGATCGTCGCGGCAAGTACGCGGCCGTCAACCTGCAGAACGAAGGCTGATCCCTTCGTCTGATTAAGCCATCCCTTTTCGGGCGACAGGGCCCGGCGTTGCAGCGATGCGACGCCGGGCCTTTTCGTATGTGAGGGTGTTGGGGCCATCTATTCGACGCCGCGTGGGGCCGTCATTCCGCCGCCGCGTCGAGAGCCTTTCCGTCGGGGTAGGATGATTGGCGGGAGGATTTCGACTCGGGACGAGCTACGCGCTGCGCCATGACGGTGATGCGACCGCACCCAGACATGATCCGGTGCCAATCGGCACTGTGGCTCTTCCCTCCGCAAGGGGAAAAGGGCGGCGATTCCAGGTGAATGTCGGTCCGGCTTAGAGCGAGACCGTATTGTCGGCCGTCTCGGCCGAACGCGGATCGCGTGCGGGGTCATCCCGGCTCAATCGGGCCAGCTGTCGCGCCAGCACTTTCACCGCCACGGCATGCGCGCCCACCCGGCCGATCGCCGAGGCCGCGTGATCCGTCGCGACGGCGGCTTCCGCCGTGATCGCCGCAAGTTGGCGGGCGGTGCTTCGCTGACCGGACGCATGATCCAGCGATCGGGCGAGCAGTTCGTCCTGCTCGCTCACCAGCATTTCATAGGCGGCGACGACCTCTCCGGCGGCACCGATATCATCGGCGATGGCCAGCGCGGTTGCGCCGATATCGTCGGTGGCGGCCTTCGTTCGGGTCGCGAGAACCGACATTTCGGCGGCGACGACGGCATAGGCACTGCCGCCGGATTCGGCACGGGCGGCTTCGATCCGGGCGTTCAGGCTCAGAATGCGGCTTTCCTGCGCGATCGTGGCGATGGCGGCGCTGATCGAGGCGACGCGGCCCACCGACTGTTCCAGCGCATCGACGATCGGCTTGTTGGCGATCAACGCCTTGCCGGCCATGGCCAGCGCCTCGGCCTGTTGGCCGACCGCCTCCGCTATCACGGTCGCCGCCGAATCGAGATCGGCCGCCAGCGACGCCACACGCGCGGCCTGGCTGCTCATGCCCCGGACGTTGGCCGTGGCGGCTTCCGCTTCCGACGCCACGCAGCCCGCAATATCGATCAATCGGCCCGCAATGCTGCTCAGATGCGCATCCAGGCTCGGCGCCCCCACGAGGGATGATGAGGCCGTCATCAGTGCTGGGTCGAGCGCGTCGCCGCCAGCATGGTTTCGGCCAATATGCGATAGGCCATGGTCCAGGCGGCTTCGGTATCCTGATCGAAGGCGGGGCCGAGACCGACCCGCAACGTCTCGATCAAAGCCGATCCCACCGCCTGATAATGCTGCGGCTTCGCGCCATAGCCGACATGCCGCAACGCGAGTTCGTGCGCCACGGGTATGATGCTATCCAGCCGGTCCAACGCGTCCACCACCGTGGCGAGGGTCAGGAAAAGCTTCCGCCCCTGCTCGGCCATGTCGTTGCGGAACAGGGGCCGGGTGTCCGGTGCCAGCTCGAAAAGGCGCCGGTAGAATTCGGCGGCCGCGGCGTCGGTGAGGGGGAGGACCGAGGCGAAGCTGTCCTGAATCAGGTCGATCTGATGAGCCGTGAGCATGGCGATCGATTAGGCGGACGGGTGAGAACGAAATGTTAATGACGTTATGTATCACCGGCGGTGACAGTAATGCGCGCGGCCCGGGTTATTCTTTCTAACTCAATGCCATGAGCTTCCCCGGGGCGCAGAGATCGACAGGGGGCATAGCGGTAAAAATTTTACCGGCATCGGCTGAAAACGGCGATTGTCCCCGCTCCCTTCTCATTGTACCAATCGATACAGAGTTGTCGATTTTGTCAGAAGGGGTTGGGATATGCGTCCCCCGCTACCACCGTTCACGCCCGATACCGCCGTGCAAAAGGTCCGTGCGGCGGAGGATGCCTGGAACAGCCGCGATCCCGAGCGCGTGGTGCAGGCTTATACGCCCGATTGCCGATGGCGGAACCGGGCCGAATTCGTCACCGGTCATGAGGAGATCGTCCAGTTCCTCCGCCGCAAATGGGCGCGGGAGCAGGATTATCGGCTGATCAAGGAGCTATGGGCGCAGGAGGGCGCGCGGATCGCGGTTCGCTTCGCCTATGAATGGCATGACGATGCCGGACGATGGTTCCGATCCTATGGCAATGAGAATTGGGATTTCGCCGAGGACGGCCGGATGCGGCGGCGGATCGCGTCGATCAACGACCTGCCGATCGCGCAGGATGAGCGGCTGTTCCATTGGCCGCTGGGGTTACGGCCCGCCGATCATCCCTCGCTGAGCGATCTGGGGCTTTAGCGGTGGCGCGGTTGATCGCCGAGCGCGCCGATGCGCTGCCGGGGCTGGCCGAAGCGTTTCGCGAACATGGCTATGCCGGGGCCAGCCTCTCGCTGATCGGGACCGCGACCGGACTGGGGCGGGGGAGCCTCTACCACTTCTTCCCCGGCGGAAAGCAGGAGATGGCCGCCGCCGTGCTCGACGATGTCGCGCGGTGGTTCGAGGGCGCGGTCTTCGCGCCTCTGGACGCGGCGGACGATCCGCGCGCCGGGATCGATGCGATGATGGTCGCGGTGGATCGCTATTTCGAATCGGGGCGGCGCGCCTGCCTGATCGGGTCCTGGGGCCTTGGGGCGACGCGCGATCCCTTTGCCGCGCCGATCGCGGACTATTTCCGGCGCTGGATCGGTGCGCTCCAGACGCTGCTGATACGCGGCGGCGTGGCGGAGGGCCATGCGACGGTGCTGGCGCAGGACGTGGTCAGCGGGATCCAGGGCGCGGTCGTGCTGGCGCGGGGCCTGGACGATCCGGGACTGTTCCGCGCCACGCTCGGGCGGCTGACCGCGCGGCTCTATACCGCGCTCGCCGCCGCCGACATTCAATAGTTCCATTGTTTCCCTCTCCCCTATCGAGGGGAGAGGGACAAAGAGCCGAAATGAATGTCGATCCGACCTAGATCGCCGCCAGCGCCTGTTCGCAATCGGCGATCAGGTCGTCGGCGTCCTCGACCCCGATCGAGATGCGGACCAGATTGTCGGTGATGCCCAGCGCCGCCTTGCGCTCGTCGGGGACCGACAGATGCGTCATCGCCGCCGGATGGCTGGCGAGCGTCTCGGTCCCGCCCAGGCTGACCGCCAGCTTGGCGATGCGCAAGCTGTCGAGGAAGCGGAAGGATTCCGCCTCGCCGCCCTTGAGATAGAGCGAGAAGGTCGACCCGCCGCCGGTGCAGTGGCGGCGATAGATATCCGCCTGCCGCTCCATCCCCGGCGTGTCCGCGAGGAAGCCGAGATAGCCGACCCGCTCGACCTTGGGGTGATCGCGCAGAAAGGCGCAGACCTTGGCGGCATTCTCCCCTGCGCGGCTCATCCGCAGTTCCAGCGTCTCCAGCGAACGCAGCAGCATCCAGGAGGTATTGGGGTCGCAGATGGTGCCGATCGTGTTGCGCATCGACCGGATGGTGGCGATATGCGCCTTCGACCCCAGCACGCCGCCCGCGACCAGATCGGAATGGCCGCCCGCATATTTGGTCAGCGAATAGACGACCAGATCGGCGCCGTGCTTGAGCGGACGCTGCCACAGCGGCCCGAGGAAGGTGTTGTCGATGGCGATGGGCGGCTTTTCCGCGGCATCGGCAAAGGCCGCGTCGCGCGCCGCCGCCACCGCCTCGATATCGACCAGTGCGTTGGTCGGATTGGCCGGGCTTTCCAGATAGATCAGCGGCACCCGGCCCATGGCGGCGGCCTTTTGCAGCACCGCGTCGATCTCCTCGCGCGTGGCACCTGCGGGGAAGTCGAGCCACTTCACCCCAAATCGGCCCAGGATGCGTCCGATCAGCGTCTCGGTCGCGGCATAGAGCGGGCCCGAATGGACGATCACGTCACCCGGCTGCACCATCGACAGGAACAGGGTGGCGATCGCCGCCATGCCGCTGGAGAAGGTCAGCGCATCCTCCGCCTCGTCCCAGATGGCCAGGCGGTCCTCCAGAATTTCCTGGTTGGGGCCGTTGAAGCGCGAATAGACCAGCCCGTCGGCGCCGCCGAGGCGCTTGCCGGTCACCCCCTCGAAATGGCGCTTCCCCGCCGCCGCATTGGGGAAGACGAAGGTTGAAGTCAGGAAGATCGGCGGCTTGAGCGAACCCTCCGACAGGACGGGGTCGAAGCCATGCCCCATCATCAGGGTGGAGGGCTTCAGCTTGCGGTCGCCGATGCTCGTCGTGTCGCTGCTGCGATCGGTCGGGGTCGGATTCCGGGGCGGAACGCCGGTCAGATTGGATTCGGTCGGCATTGCGGTCTCCTTGGGACATGGTGCCGCTCGGTCGGCGGCTATGCCCCAAGGATAGCGCGGTGAACGACTTTGGCGAGGCTCAGCCGAGCCCGATCAGCGAAATCTGGCGGCCATAAGAGGGTTCGCCGCGATGGGTGGCGCGGCGGAAGCTGAAGAAGCGGTCCTCCTGCGCATAGGTGTCCTCGCCCAGCGCGGCGACGCGACCGACCCCGGCCTCGGCCAGGCGGTGGGCGACATAGGCCTCCAGATCGAACTGGTAATGATCGGCGCGTCGGCCATCGGCAAAGAAGCGCTCATTCTCGGGCGACGCCTCGACGAAGCGGCGGAGAAAGGCGGCATCCACCTCATAGCTGGCGCGCGCGATGCACGGGCCGATCGTGGCGACGATGCGGTCGCGCTGCGCCCCCAGCGCCTCCATCGCGGCGAGCGTCGCGTCGGTGATCCCGCCGAACGCGCCCTTCCACCCGGCATGGGCGGCCCCGACCACCCCGGCCTGCGCATCGGCGAACAGCACCGGCGCGCAATCGGCGGTCAATATACCCAGCAACAGCCCCGGACGGTCGGTCACCAGCGCATCGCCATGCGGGCGGCTATCGTCCTGGGGCGCGGTCAGCACCGTCACCGCCTCCGCCGAATGGATCTGGTAGCAGGTGACGAGGCGTGCACCGGGCAGCACGGCGTCGCGCGCAAGGCGGCGGTTCTCGGCCACGGCATCGGCATCGTCCTCCGACCCCAGCCCGACATTCAGCCCGCCATGAATCCCCACCGAGACGCCGCCGCGCCGCCCGAGAAAGCCATGCGGCACCGACGCCAGCAACGGCGTCCGAATCGCCTCGACGCTCATAGCGACAGCCTCATGATCCGATCCTCGTCGATCGTGTCGCCGACCGGGAAGTCGTATCGGCCGATATCGACGAAACCATAGCGGGCATAGAAGGCCTTGGCCCGGTGATTGTCGACATAGACCGACAGGATGAGCGCGCTGGCCCCCTGCGACCTGGCCGATGCGATCGCCCAGTCCATCAAGGCGGGGCCAACGCCCGCGCCCAGATGGCTGGCCTTCACGTAAAGCTGATAGAGTTCGATCGCATCCTCGGGCCATTCGCCGGGGAAGCCCACGGGACCGAGCTTGGCGAAACCGATGATCGCGCCCTCCTCGGTCGCGAGGCGGATGGTGAAATCGGGATGGCCGATCTGGCGGGGAAGGCCTTGCGGACCGAAGGCTTCGTCCAGAAAGGCGGCAAGATCGGCGGGCGGATAGAGATGGCCGAAGGTTTCGGTAAACGCCGCCGCCGCCATCGCGGCCAGGGCTTCGCCATCGCCCGGCCGGGCATCGCGATAGTCGATCATTCGCCATACCCCGCCGGTACGGGCCAGTCGGGCCGGGTGACCGCCAGCGCACGGAACAGCGTGCCCATCTCCTGCATCAACCGGTTGCGATCGGCGAGCAGCGAGTCGGCGCGATTCGGATGCGCGCGGGCGAGGGCGGCGGTCCGCTGGTCGATCCCCAGCGCGCCGAGCAGGTCGCGCTGCGTGACGGGACCGAAGGCGGCGAGCCCGGCCCCTTGCGCGGCGGCGGCCAGCGTCGTGAAATCGACATGCGCGCTCAAATCCTGTTCCCCCGGCCGGTCGAAGGGATTGGCATAGGCATGGCCGCGCACCGCCTGCAACGTGTCCGCGATGGCGGGGCCTTCATAGCCATAGTCGACGATCAGCGCGGCGCCCCCTTGTGCGGCGATCCGGGCGGACAGCGTGCGCATCACCGCGACGCTGGCGGGGGACACCTCGATCACCAATCCGGCCTCCGCCTCGCGGAGCGGTTCGGGGATGATCTCGGGCGGGACGGGCGGCCCCGCGATCGGCAGGAAGAGCAGATCCTGCGCGGCGACCAGCCGCTCATGCCAGCCGTCCCCGCGCCGGACCAGTTGGCGGATGGGCAATGCGTCGAAGAATTCATTGGCGACGACGATCAGCGGGCGGTCGGTGGGCAGCGTCTCGACCGAATCGTGCCACGTCGCCTCGGCCACGCGCTGGCTTTGGGCGGTGCGGAGCGTCGCGCTGGTCTCGACGAAATGAATCGACGGCGAGAACCCCGCCTTGGCCATGGCCCGCCCGGCATCGGCGGCCAGCGTGCCGCGCCCCGGCCCGAGTTCGATCCAGTGCATCTCGGGCCGTCCCGCACGGTCCCACAGGTCGGCGCACCACAGGCCGACCAGCTCGCCGAACATCTGGCTGATCTCGGGACTGGTCGTGAAGTCGCCGCCCGCGCCCAGCGGATCGCGGGTGCCGTAATAATGCGCATTGGCGGCGGCCATGAACTGCGCCACCGGGATCGGCCCGGCCAGCGCAATCGCGCGGGCGAGCCGTTCGGGCAGCGCGTCCTCCGGCTCGGGCTTGTGATCGGCGGGGGGGATCAACGGGTTGGTCATGCCCTCCGCTCTGCCGTCACCGACCCGCCGCCGCAAGGGTATCAGGCGACGCTGTCGGCCCCCGCGATCGGCTCCACCCGCACGCGCCGCGCCTTGGCCGAGTTCATCAGGTACAGGCCGCCCAGGATCATCGGCACGCACAGCCACTGGCCCATGTGCAGCCCGGTCATTTGCGCGAAGGCGCGCAATTGCTGATCGGGTTCGCGGAAGAACTCGACGATGAAGCGCGCGGTGCCATAGCCGAGCAGGAACAGCCCCGACAGCTTGCCCGGATCGTAGCGCGCCTTGGTCCGCCAGAAGGCGAAGCTCATCACCGCGAACAGGACAAGGCCCTCCAGCCCCGCCTCGTAGAGCTGGCTGGGATGGCGCGCCGGATCTGGCAGGCCGAAGGGCACGGTGCGCGGGAAGATGATCGCCCAGGGCACGTCCGACGGCTTGCCCCACAGTTCGCCGTTCACGAAATTGGCCAGGCGGCCCAGCAACAGCCCGACCGGCGCGGTACAGACCAGATAGTCCAGGATACGCAGCCAGTTGAGCTTGTGCTTGCGCGCGAACAGGATGACGCCGATCCCGGTACCGATCGCGCCGCCGTGAAAGCTCATCCCGCCATCCCACAGACGGACGATATGCAGCGGGTGCAGGAACATCTCGGGCGCGTAGAAGATCACATAGCCGATCCGCCCGCCCAGGATGATGCCCAGCGTGGCATAGAAGACGAGGTCGTCGGCATGCGCCCGCGACATCGGCGCGCCGGGCCGGTCGAGCATCTTGCCCAGATACCACCAGCCGAACAGGATGCCGGTGATATAGGCCAGGCTGTACCAGCGCAGCGTGAAGAAGCCGATCGAGAAGACATCCGGGTGCAACCCCAGATCCTCGAACCGGATATGGCCGGTGGCGGCCGCGAGCATGGGCAGGATCAAGCGCGTTTCCCTTATCTCTGACCGGCTTCCATAGAGTGGTCGCGCGTCAACACCAAGACCGTGGGTTCGGGGGTGGAACGTGCGCTTCGACTTCGCTCAGCGCGAACGGAGGTAGGGTGCATCCCAACCTCCGTTCAGCCTGAGCGAAGTCGAAGGCCACGCCATGACGGGATTCACGCGAAGCCGCGAGGCCGCGAAGAATTTGGGTTCGCGCGGAGGCGCGGAGGGCGCGGAGGGGTCCGGTCCGGCCGCAAGGCCGGTCTGCTTGTCTTGAGCGAAGAAGTCTGTCGATCGAGAGGGCGGGATGGCGGTGCGGCCGATCCCTCTCTGCGTCCTCTGCGCCTCTGCGCGCAAAAAGTTTCGAACGATCAACCCACTCGCTTTCACACAGCGAAACCCCCGGCTTGCCTGCCCGGCCTTCGACGTTAAGGCTCGCCCGTGATGGAGTTCAGCAGGCGCAACATACTCATCGGCGGGGGTGCCGGGGCCGGGTTGCTGGTCGCCTGGAGCCTGTGGCCGCGTGCTTATGGACCCAATCTGACCGTCAATCCGGGCGAGCAGGCGTTCGGTGCATGGCTGAAGATCGGGCGCGACGGGATCGTCACCGTCGCGGTGCCGCAGGCCGAGCATGGCCAGGGCGTCGTCACCGCGCTGGCGCAGGTCGTTGCCGACGAATTGGGTGCGGACTGGCGGACGGTGGCGGTGGAGCCCGCCCCGATCAACCCGCTCTACGCCAATCCGGTCGGCGTCGATTCGCTGTTCGAGGGCGCCTTCGACCGGGTGCCCGAGGCTTTGCGCACCGAATGGCTGCGGCGCGACACGGTGATGCTGACCGGCGGCTCCAGCACCATCCGCATGTTCGAGGGGCCCGCCCGCGCCGCCGCCGCGACCGCCCGCGCGCTGATGGCGCAGGCCGCCGCGCGCCGATGGGGCGTGGACTGGACCGAGTGCGAGGCGAAGGACGGCTTCGTCACGCATGGACGACAGCGTTTGCGCTTCGCCGAACTGGCCGAAGCGGCGGTGAGCGAGACGGTGCCCGAACCCCTGCCGCTGGGCAGTGGCGGCGCGGGGCGGCTGGCGGGGGTGGACCTGCCGCGGCTCGACTCGCCCGCCAAGATCGACGGCTCGGCCAATTTCACCGCCGATATCCGCCTGCCCGAAATGGTGCATGTCGCGATCCGCCACGCGCCGCTGGGCGAGGTACGCGCGATCCGGCTGAACCGCGATGCCGCGATGAAGGTCACCGGCGTCGTCGATGTCATCGAGGGTGGCGACTGGGTCGCGGTCGCCGCCGCGAGCTGGTGGATCGCGCAGAAGGGGCTGGACGCGGCGGCACCGCAGGCCGTGAGCCGGGGGCCGGGCTTCGACAGCGCCGCGATCGCGCAGGGCCTCGACCATGCGCTGGGCGAGGAGGGGCGGCTGGCCTTTGCGCGCGGGGACGTGGCCGAGGCGCTGGAGGGTGGCGGGCTGGTCGAGGCGTGGTATCGCATCGGCGTCGGGGTCCATGCCGCGATCGAGCCGCGCGCGGCGGTGGCGGCGTGGCGTGACGGCGGGCTGGAACTCTGGGTGCCGACCCAGGTCCCCGCACAGGTCCGCGCGGTGGCGGCGGAGGCGGTCGGGATCGCGCCGGACCGGGTGATCGTCCACCCCATGCCGATCGGCGGTTCGTTCGGCGTCGCGCTGGAATCCGACGCGGCGGTGCAGGCGGCGACGATCGCCGCGAAGCTGAAGCGCCCGGTCAATCTGCAATGGTCGCGGGCCGACGATCTGCGCCGCGACGCCTTTCGCGCACCCGCTCTCGCCCGACTGACCGCGCGGGTGGACCAGGGGCGTATCACCGGTTGGCGCAGCCGGATCGCGACCCCCGCGACCGGCCCCGACCTCGCCCGGCGGGTGATGCCGGGCGGACCGGCGCGCTGGGGAATGCGGGGAGCGGGACGGGGCGACGCCTATGCCATGGGCGGCGCGGTGCCGCCCTATGCGATCCCCGCGCTGGCGGTGCAGCATCATGTCGCCGACCTGCTTATCCCGACCGGGCATGTCCGGGGCGGCGCGCATGTCGCCAATGTCTTTGCCCGCGAATCCTTCATCGACGAACTCGCCGTACGGGCGGGAGCCGATCCGCTGGCGTGGCGGATTGCGATGCT